>JAXMOL010000028.1:0-92243 GCA_034669905.1 Candidatus Hydrogenedentota bacterium | reverse complement strand
GTCCCCCGGGGAGTGCCCCGACGTCTTGTTTTTGAGGTGGTGTAGTGCCCGTCTTGGCGAGATGGTGGTTGGTGAGTATGGGTAGAACACGTGTTAGTCGGGGCTGTCCCCCTCTCTTGGGAGGGGGACAGCCCCGACTGGCAGATTTGTCGTGCTTACTGCGTGGTGAAATTGTGGGCCACGGGACCGGTGTTTGTGGGGTGTATTTGGCGACGTCGGTGCAGTCCCCGGGACGGCCCCGACTGTCTTATTGGTCGTGCTTCCTGCGTGGTGACTTTGTGGGCCACGGGGTTGGTGTTTGTGGGGTAGGGTTTGCGATGTCGGTGCAGTCCCCGTGTTGCTATTTTGCCGTGTAGCCGCCGTCGACGGGGATGTTGGTTCCGGTGAGATAGCGGGAGGCGTCGCTTGCGAGGAAGACCACGCTGCCCATCATGTCGGAGGCGTTCGCCATGCGGCCGAGGCAGGTGCGTTCGTTGTATTGGCGCACGAAAACTTCGGGGTGGTTGTCGGTCTGGAAGCCGCCGGGGGAGAGGCAATTGCAGCGGATGTTTTTGTCGCCGTAGTAGCTGGCGATGAAACGGGTGAAGTTGATCATGCCGCCTTTGTGGAAAAAGTAGTCGGGATACCAGCCGCTCATGTCGGTGTTCGCATAGTTGGCGGGCTCGGGGCCGATCATGCCCATCATGGAGCCCACGTTGATGATGGAGCCGTCGCCGTGCTGGGCCATGACGTCGCCCATGGCGCGGGTGAGGAGGAAGAGGCCGGTGGCGTTTACCTTCATGCTCGCGTCGAAACTTTCGGCCGTATCCTGGTAGCCGTCTTTCATGGGGCGAAGCACGGCGTTGTTGACCAGGACTTCCAAGGTGCCCTGCTCGGCGACGATGGCATCGCGGAGGATGTGGATGGAGCCTTCGTCGGCCTGATCGAGTTGGCGGGGGTGGATGGTGAGGCCTTCTTTGGCGAATTCCTGGGCCAGCTCTTCGAGGGAGGCGAGGTTGCGGGAGGCCACATAGGTGTGGGCACCGGCTTCGACGAGGGCACGGACAATCTGCTTGCCGACGATGCCCGCGCCACCGGTGATGAGGGCGGTTTTACCGTCGAGGGAAAAGGTGTCGAGAATGCTCATGGATGGTATCTCCAAGGTTGATGGAATTGTTGGCTATTGGGTTCCGATAGGCGTTGTTGCGAATATTTCTGGAGCGGGCCTACAGCCCTCTATCGTTTGATTCTGTCTGGAAACATGGGGCTTCGCCCCATGCTGGTATGTTGACAGGCCGTTGGCCTTTGAATGAAGGTGGCGTCAGGGCAACACCGAAATGGTTTGCACCGTGACGGCAGCCGCTGACGCGCAGATTCCAAGCGCACGAACCCTCGTACCTCGGGATCGCGTGGCACGCCTGACATCAAATGGATTGAGTACCATAAACAGCTCCAGACTTTTTCCAACGGATTTCTTTGAGGGCCAGCCTGCTAGTGGTTTGATTCAAGCAGATGGGCCATTATTACGGCAACTTGAAATACCTAATTAACTGAGGACTACTCCCCTCCTTGGAGGGGCCGGGGGTGGGTCAATACCCGAAAGAAGACGAAATCCGCCACGGCGCATCTGCGACCCTCCCAGGAGGGGAATTTATTCCCAATATCCCCACAGGCTCAAGCAAACTTAAATGTCCGAAATTCTAATTCACACCACTAGATAGTCAGATTCTCCGCCAGGGCCACGGCGTCTTTGAAGCTGGCGGCGACGGCGGTCACGTCGGCGCCGGTGTTGAAGTAACGGTAGCCCATGTCCACGAAAGACTGGAGCATGGCGGCGGGACCCACGGTACCGGCGAACTTGCCGTGTTTCAGGGCCACTTCGGCGACGCGCTTGTAGGCGGCTTGTACTTCGGGGTGGCTGAGGTTGCCGGGGTCGCCGATGGCGTGGCTGTAGTCGCCTGGGCCGAAGAAGATCATGTCGATGCCTTCGACGGCGGAGATGCCTTCGAGTTCGTCCATGGCCTCGGGGTCTTCGATCTGGACGATGATCATGCGCTCACGGTTGGCCTGTTCGATGTATTCTTTCAGGGGGATGCCGCAATAGGCGCCATCGGCGTTGCCGCCATCGAGGGGGCGGCGACCGATGGGGTGAAAGCGGGTGCGCCAGGCGATTTCTTTGGCGTCGGCTTCACTCATGACGTGGGGCACCATGAGGGCGGTGGCATCCATCTCGAGGGGGCGGATGAGGTCGCTGTAGCTGCCTCGTTCGACGCGTACGATGGAATCACAGTCGTGCATTTTCGCGGCACGGACCTGATTTTCCACGTCGTGGAGGGTGTTGGGCACGTGTTCGAGATCGAGCCAGACGGCGTCGGCACCACAGCGGCCGGCAATTTCGGCGGCACGGGGATCGGTGAAGTTCAGTTTGACGCTATGGGCGATTTGTCCGGCGCGGAGTTTGCGCAGCAGACGGCTGGGCCGCATTTTGAGGGACATGGGGATTTTCCTTTGGTGAAGAGTTTGGTAAAACTGGGTCGGGAATGCTTTCGGGCAGTAACCCACCCCTGGCCCCTCCCAGGAGGGGAATCAGGGACGGTGTGGACGGTGTGGACGGTGTGGATTGTGTGGACGGTGTGGACGGTGTGGACGGTGTGGACGGTGTGGACGGTCGATATTGTCCACTATGTCCACCTAGTCCACTATGTCCACCGCAATACCGCCTGCCGCCCGGCTCTCCAGTCCGGCGATGATAATCTTCATCAACTCGACGGTTTCCGAAAAGGGGACGGGGGAGGTGCCGGTGCGCAGGTAGTCGACGTAGCCTTCGAGTTGGGTTTTGAAGGCGTAAAAGGTATCTTCGAATTTGGCCGTGAGGCTGCCCTGGGTGCCGAAGACACTCACGTGGCCGAAAGCGCCATAGAGGTCGTCGATTACGTGGAGCATGACGTCGACGCCGGATTCATGGGTCAGGTGCATATGGTTGCGCGCCTCGGTGCCGCGGTGGGATATGGTGGTGTAGCCACCGGCAGCCAGCATGGGGTAGATGGCTTCGAGGGCGTGGATGCCGTAGCGCTCCCAGGTTTTGGCCATGGTGATGGTGATGAGTCGTGGCTCGCCCACGGCATCAAACTGGGTGTCGAGGGCGCGGAACTCTTTACTGTAGCCCAGGGCGCTGGTGGACATAAAGGGCTTGCCCGCCTCGTGCCACGCGATGAATTGTTTCAGGTCGGTGGTGTTGTCGGTCATGGGCTTGTCGATGAAGATGGGCAGGCCCGCATCGATGAAGGGGCGGCAGCGGTCCACGTGTTCATAACCCCGGTCGGTGGCGACGACGACGGCATCCACGTGTCCGATGACGTCTTCGGCCTTCGCAACTTGATTGGGGATGAGGGCGGCGCGGGCCACCTTGTCGGTATCGATGGGGTCGTCACACCAGATGTGGGTGACTTCGGCGCCGGGGATGCCGAGGGCGCCTTCGGGGGCGGCACCGAGGTATTGGGGGATGACGGGGTACCCGCATTCGGCCATGACGTCGGCGTCGTAACGGCCATTGATGATGGCCGACCAGCTGTAGGGGTGTCCGTTGCCGTCGACCATGCCGAGCATGGCGAGACGGATGTTGTCGGGATTGGGTACAAGGCTCATGGGGTGTTGGGCTCCAGAAATCGTTGAAAGAGGCCTTCGCCATTGCGGTAAAAAATGTCGTTGCGTTCTTCTTCGGGGACCTCGAGGAAGCGTAAGGCGAAACAGAGTGCGGCCATGCCTTCATAGAGGGCGAAGGTGCTCCGGCGGGCCGTGCCCCCCTGACGGGCGACCATTTCGTCGGTGCACACGTGCCAGCTATTGCCCATGCGGACGTAGTTGCCACGGAAGGCCACGGGGGAGACGAGGTCGGTGCCGAAGAGGATTTTCTTGCGGTCGTAGTGCTTCAAGACAGTGAGGAACACGCCTGCGTCGCAGACGGCCGAGGTGTCCATCCAGATGTTGTCGGCCCGGTTGAGGGTCTCCACCATCAGCTCGGCGTTGGGGGTGATAAAGCAGCGTCCGCAGTGGGCCAGGATGAACTGGCACTTGGGATACTTCGCCGCGAGGCGATTGATGTCCGCGAGGTTGTCGGCATCACCCATGCCCTGGGGCTTGGCCACGTGGAGCATGACGGCCAGGCCATATTTGTCGGCGAGGGCGAGTTGGCCTTCGGGAATGAGGTCGGTGACGCTGGAATCGTTCATGGGCTTGCCGGTTACCCAGCACATGTAGGGCTTGAGCACGGCGGGCTTGTATTGCTGGATGTCGGCTTCGAGTTGACCGAGGTCATCCTGGGGTTTTACGAGCCAGGCGAAGGGGTAGCGCTCGGGCGCGCACTGCGCCGCGACGATGCGGTTTTCTTCGGGCACCTGGGTGTCGACGTGGGGGTAGCCCATGACCATGCCGCGAATGTCCCGATTGGGGATCAGGGTGTTCCACCATTGCTGGAGCCAGGGGAGATCCACATCGGTCATGAGCGGGTCATCACCGAGGAAAATGGACTCCTCCAAATTGGGGTGGCAGTCGTTGATGAACATGTGGGAGTGGGCGTCGAAGAGCCGCGCGGAGAGCCACGGTTCGATCTCGGTGCGGTAGATCGAGCGATCATCGTCGGTCAGGGTGATGGTGCGCATGGGGTTTCCTGTCTTGGCGTTGGAAGGGCCTAAAGGATGGAAAGGACTTAATGGACAACTACGTGTCGCCTATTTTTCCATGCCTTCGGGCTTGGTGACGGTCAATCGGCAACGACCTTTTTCACAGCTGATGACGTCGTAGTCCACTTCGTAGCCGTATTCCTTGATGATGGGCGGGTAGAGGTGGCCACAGTGGTCGCAGTATTTATCATAGGGCTCGATGCGGCCCGACTGGTGGACGAGGCGCGCCGAGGGGCAGTCCTGCATGTCAATGATAAACATATCGTCATAGAGGGAGAGGTGGTGGCGGCCCCCCTCTTCGGTGAGGGTGTGGGTCCAGTATTTGTGCATCCCTTCGAGGCCATCTTTTTCGATGTACTCCCGCAGGTTGCCGAGAAAGTTGTCGGAGATGCCTTTCCAGAATTCGATAACTTTTTCTTCGCCGTCTTTCTCTTCGAGAAAGCGGAACATCTCGCTGTAACACCAGATAAATTCGGTACAGGAAACCATGGTTTTTCCTTTCCGGGGGCGGCCTCTCTACGTGATGAAGAGGGGGACAGCCCCGACTGTCTTATTTGTCGTGCTTGCTGCGTGGTGCCGTTGTTGGCCACGCGGCGTGTCGTGTTCAATTGTGGTTTATGATGTCGAGGCAGTCCCCGGGGACTGCACCGACATAGAATACGTTGTCTTTGGGTACATCACATTCTGTCGAACCGATTTGTTTTGCTCGGCGCAGCTTTCGTCTTAGTCGGGGCTGTCCCCCTCTTGGGCGTGTCGATGCTACTAAGAGGGGGACAGCCTCGACTGTCTGACTTGTCGTGCTTGCCGCGTGGTGCCGTTGTTGGCCACGCGGCGTGTCGTGTTCAATGGTGGTTTATGATGTCGAGGCAGTCCCCGGGGACTGCACCGACTGTCTGATTTATTGTGACTTAGCCGTGGTGGCGTTTTGGGCCAGCGGGTTCAGTTTTTCAATTTTTGGTTTGCGATGTCGAGGCAGTCCCCTGTTTCCAAAATTTCTGGGTACAGCGGCCGGCCTCCTGATCGTAGTCGACGCTGCTTTCGTAGCCGGCGCGGCTGCAGATGGCGGCGTTGAGGATGCGGGTGTGCTCGCAGAAATTGGGATCGATGGTATAGCCCTGCTTTTTCATGTGGGTGATGGCGGGGCATTCGTGTACTTCGAGGATGAGAACGCCGTCTTCTTCGCGTTGTTCAAACTTCCCGCCTTCCAACGTGAAAATCTTGTCCCAATGGGCGCGGAGGGAGGTGAGTCCTTCGTCGCGGAGTCCCTTCACCAGCGGGGTGTAGACCGTGTCGGCGAGTTTTTCCAGATAGGCCTTGAGACCGTCCATGCCGTAGTTTTGCATGATGAACTGAATGCCATAGCTGAAGGCACCATGGAAATCTTTGTGTACGTTGGCCATTGATCTGTTTCCTGTTTGAATGTGCGTAACCACAAATAATCGTAGTGCAGCTGGTGGCCGCAACCGAAATCTACGGTTCCGTCATCCCCGCGAAGGCGGGGCTCCAGAACTTTTCAACGCGCGCGTCTCCGGAATGGTGGATCCCCGCCTTCGCGGGGATGACGATGTTAACACGCTATTCCGTATAGATAGGTATGGGTTCGCAGCTAAAAATTAGTAAAAAAGAAAAATACGGACGGGTGCTAGTCCGCGTTGTTACGAAATCTAAAGCGTCACCTATTGGGCGTTATCGTTGTCTTCAGCTGGACGCAGTCGGTTGCGATCTTGTGCAGCGCTTCGTCGGTCAACCCGTGCACGGCCAGCAGGGCCGCACCGAGGCTGGTGGGTTCTTCACAGGCGACGGCGCGGAAAGGCACGCCCACCGTGTTTGCTTTTATCTGCATCCAGGGGGTGCTTTTTGCGGCGCCACCTACGCTGTGAATGGCCGGGGGGCGCTCCGTGCCACAGAGTTGTTTGATCTGTTGGTCGAGCGCCTGGGCCACGCCTTCGAGGATAGCACGGACGGCCTCGCCGGTGTCTTCCGTTTTTGCCCAGTGGCGGACGTGGTCCAGGAGTTCCGGGGTGTCCCATTCGCGGGGCAGGGTAAGTTGGTCGCCGGTGGCGGCTGCGGCCAGTTCGCCGAGGGTGTCGAAGTCTGTGGGCTCGGGCAGGGCGTTGCGGAAGGCTTCCAGGAGATTGGCGGAAACATCGCCGAAGACCATTTGGTAATAGTGGTCTTTCGTGGTGCCGGGGCCCCAGAAGACGGGGCTGTCTGCGGTCGGGCTGAAGTCGCTCGCACTGCGGACGGTGGCGAGTACGGTGCCTGTGGTTTCTGAGATGCCGCCCGGCAGGAGGTTGGCCGCGCCAATGGCGCCCGCATATTGGTCGAGGCAGCCCACAATGAATTGTGCGTCGTGGGAAAGTCCAAAGCGGGCGGCGGCGTCGGCCGTAATGGGGCCCAGTTTGGTGCCTGCCCGGACGATGTCGGGAAGGCTGTCCCGGTCCATATGGGCTATGGCCAGGGCTTCGGGCCACCATTCGAGGGATTGAATCTTAACGAGTCCGGTCAGGCCCGCCGCACCGGCTTCCGTGACGAAGCGACCGGTGAAGCCTTCGGTGAGGTAGTCGCTGATGAGGGCGATGCGGGCGACCCGTTCCCAGAGCTCGGGGGTTTCAATCTGGTACCACTGGAGCTTGGCTACCATAAACTCGGGGCCCAGTCCGGGGATGCCGGTGGTGGCGTAGAAATTGGGAAGGGCCTGCAAGTCTTCGAGGGGCGCCGTGATTCCTTTGGCCCGCCGGTCATTCCAGATGACGATGGGGGTCAGGGGTGCGTTGTCCGCATCGAGCAAGACGAAGCTGTTGGTCTGGGTGGAGAAGGTCACCGCCGTCACGGCGGCGTAAGCTTCGGGTGCCGAGTTGCGCAGGTCTTGGGTGAGTGCCAGGAGCGCGTCGTCGAATGCGGGTATGGCTACTTCGCTGTAGTCGCCGCTGGATCGCGTAAAGGGTGTGGGCGTTCGGGCCAGGGCCAGAAGTTGTCCCCTCTGGTCAAAGAGGGTGCCCTTGAAATAGGAGGTTCCCAGGTCGAAGACGAGGATGTTGCCGGTTGGCGGGGTCATAGCAACATACCGCCAGGCCCGCGAGAGAGACCATAGGGGGTGCTACCCTTACAGACGGGAGGCACGAGTGGCTTTACGGGTATGGGTAGGGGAGAAGGCCCCGGTTTAGATTGAATAGGGGAAAGTCTCCTTTGGGGGACTGCACCCGTAAGCTCCCCCGCTTTGCTTCCACCACGGCGCACGTACCGCCCCCGCGTAAGGGTGGCACCCCGACGTATACTGGCGGCACCTTGAGTTTGGCCGTATGGTGTTCTGGATGTCCTTTCGCACGAACCGGAGTACCGGATCGCGCGGCACGGTTGGTGGTGTCTTGGGGCGCTCCGATTCATCCTAGTTCGCTTCCACGGCGGGGTCGCAGAGGATTTCGGCGGCCATGTCCATGAGGAGTTCGGCGCCGTCGGGACTTTTGAAGAGGGCGTTGGAGGCTTCGTAGCCCCCTTCTTCCAGGGCTTCTTCGGTAACGAGATAGCCCTGCAGTTCGCCGTTGGCCATGGTAATCACGTGGATGTGGGGGAATTCGGCCTGGAGGTCGTGGATAAACTCGACAAAGATTTCGCCGGGCAGGGCGACGATACGCTGATCGCCGACGCGGAAGCACTGCACTTCGGCGGGCATGCAGGCCGCCACAAACTCTTTGAGCCGTCCTTTTCGGGCCATGCCGGAGAGGGTCAGGGTCTCCTGGGCACCGAACACATCGCACTCGGCGGTCCGTGTCTCGGGGCTTTTCGGGTCGCTGGCCTGGAGTTTTTCAAAGCGGGCCGTGGCCGCATCGAGGGCCAGGGAGGCGGCGGCTTCGTTTGGAAACTGACGGAGGGGGAGGTCGTCGCTGGTGCTGCTGTGCCCGAGCTTCAGGGCGCCCAGGGCGGTGCCGCCTTTTACAGCCTCCATGACCGATTCGGCCAGGGCGACCCCAAGGCGCTCCGCTTCCTGGAGGGTGTTACCGGTGACCACGTGGCGGGGGCTTTGGTTGCCACAGGCGCCCGTGTGGTAAACCACGGGGCATCCGCCCCCTAAGAGGTTGTCCTGCAGGTGTTTACGGGTGAATCCGGGGAAGTCGCCGCTGTAGACCGTGGAATCTTCGTGGAGCACGGTGGGGTGCATGGAGCAAATCAGCATGATGCCCAGGGCGCGCTGGCTTTCCAGGTTGCGGACAAGCCAAACGGGTACTTCGGGGATGGACGGGCCGCTGGGGTCACGGCGGTTGCCCCCCACACAGGCGCCATCGGCCTCGGCAAAGACGATTTCAGCCGGTACGGCCTTCTCCACGGCCTGGGTGGCCGCGGCGACGATGCCATCTTCCAGGGTCTGGAGGTAGGCCTCGTCCAACGGGGGGACGGTCTTGTCCGTCACGTTGCTGGCGTATAATACGGTGTCGGGCCCGGAGTGGGTGTGGGTGGCGGAAAGGCAGATGGCGGCCTCCGGTACCCCGGTCGCTTCGGCAATCCGTTTGCGCGCCCGTGCCGCCAGGGGCTTGGGCACGAAGATGATGTCATTGCCCACATAGAGCTGGTGTTGGTCGCCCTCACGGAGATAGAGGGCCGAACTCAGCAGGGGGTCGTGGGTGCCCGTGCTCATGCGTGCGACGTGGGGATAACCAAAGAGATGGAGGGAGCGGTCGGGCGTAATATCGACAGCGGCCGCCCCGGCCAGATAAGGGTGAGACACATGAATCCTTTCGTCGCGCGGGGTGGGCGGTAGCCTGTCCTAACGCGAAAATAACTTGCATAAGTTGTTATAACCAATTATACTTTTTGTATCGCTACTTTGCAACGGTATTTCCTGCGGGAAAAGGATCCGCCTTTCTTACCATGTCAGCCACCGCTTACAACCGCGTCGCGGCCGCACTCCGAGACCAGATTCTCGCTGGTTCCTGGGAGGGAAGTCACCAGCTTCCCACGGAACGGGAGCTCTGCGAACGCTTTCAGACCTCGCGCATTACGGTGCGCCGTGCCCTCCAGATCCTGGAGGAAGAGCAGTTGGTGGAGCGCCACCAGGGGGTGGGCACCTTTATCAAGTCCAACCCGGCGCGCAAGATTCCGCTGCTGACCACCGATTATTTTGGCAGTATCCAGACCCACGCGCCCGATCTGACGCGGAACCTTGAGTATTTGCGCACGGCGGATGCGGATGAGGATACGGCGCGGTTGCTTCAGATGCAAGCGGGGGAGACGGTGCTGGAAGCGGTGCGGGTGGATCGCCTGCGGGGTGAGCCTATTGCGACGGATACGGTGCGGGTGGTGGAGCAATATGCCGATCGGCTGGACATGGCCCATTTTGGTGAAATGAACTTTTTGTCCCTGTGGGCACGCAAACAGCGTATCGAGCTGGACTATTGTACCCAGTCCATCGAGGCGACCGTGGCGACCAAGCCGGTCAGCGACTATTTGAACATAAAGGCCGGTGATTTCGTGTTGAAAGAGACCAATGTGGTCACGGTGGTCGGCGGAATTCCGGCGGGTCTTTTCGTGACCCACTACCGCCACGACGTATTTCGGTTTGAAACGACGATCGACCTGAAAGCCCGTGGATTGATTGCGAAGCGCAATGGCTGACTATGTACTTCATAATGTGCGCCTCGTCCATCCCGGTAAGAAAATCTGCACCGGATGGCTCCGTATTTCGTATGGCCGTATCGCCGAGTTGGGCGAAGGGGCCGTGCCCGAAGGTCTTTCCGGCGAACGAGTCGATGGTGCGGGACGTCGGCTGACTCCCGGACTGATTGATGTGCACACCCATGGCATGGGGCCCTACAACTACGACCGGGGCGCGGAAGAATTGCGCGCGGCGGTGGCGTTGTTGGGGCAATATGGCACCACCACGGTGGTGCCGACGGTGGTGCCGCAACTAGACGATACGATGTGGCGCGTGCTTCCTGAATTGGCGGCGGCGCTGCCAACGATTACGGATGTCCATATTCCCGGCTTGCACCTGGAAGGTCCCTTTGTCGCTATCACGGGTGCCGCCTGTGAAACGCGCGATGGTGACGTAGGGCTGCTGCAAGAATTGATTGCCGCCTGCGATGGACACGTTTCGGTGATGTCTATCGCGCCGGAAGTGAAAAACATTATCCCGGTCATTGAGCACCTGGTCTCGGAGCGTATACGGCCCTTTATTACCCATACCCGTGCGAGTGTGGCGGAGACGCAGGCGGCGATTGATGCGGGTGCCTGTCATGCAACGCATTTTTACGATGTGTTTCCCGTGCCGGAAGAAAAGGATTTGGGCGTACGCCCGGTGGGTGCGGTGGAAACGATTCTGGCCAATCCCCAGGTGACGTGCGATTTTATTTGCGATGGGATTCACGTGGACCCCATGGCGGTGAAGGCGGCGTTGGCGGCGAAAGGCGTAGAGGGCGTGTCGTTGATAACCGACGCGTCGTTTGGCGCCGGGATGGCACCGGGCACCTATGAAACGCCCTGGGGATATCCCGTGGAAGTGAAGCCCGGCAATGCGCCGCGTATTGCGGACCCGGAACACGTATATTTTGGTGCCCTCGCCGGCAGTGCCCTTACCATGAACCGGGGCATGGCGAACTTGCTGCGCTGGCTCGATCTGCCCGAAGAGCAGGTGTGGTCTATGGGCACCCGGAGCCCGGCGAAGGTCCTGCGTTTTGCGGGCCGGGGTCACTTGGTGGCGGGTATGGCGGCCGACGTGGTCCTCTGGGCCGATGGTGAAGACCTGACAGCTGCTGCCACTTGGGTCAATGGTCGAAAGGTTTTCGGCGCAGACTGAACCTGTGTTCGGGTGCGGAGACCGAAGTCGTTTCTGCTTCCGTGTCATTCCGTGTTTTCCGTGGTAGCAGTAACGTTCGGCTACCACGGAAGGCACGGAAGTACACGGAAAAGAATTTTCATAGAGTTGGTTAAACAAGAGAGGGACGTTATGTCCGAGTTCGAATTCAGTGCGGCCGAGTGCGTGCCGTTCCGCGACAAAGAAGCGGTGGCCCGTGTGCGGGCGATTACGCGGGAAGACATTACGAAACACAGTAATCCGGACCTGAAGATTCAGGTTATTCCCGATGCGGAGTTGCAGCTCAAGTGGCTGCTTCATATCTATGCCCAGATTAAGCAGGCGAAGGATGAAAATCGCACCTGCGTGTTGATTACGCCCCAGCCCTGGCCGGGTTACAAGTGGGTGGCGGACATGATTAATATCAACCGCCTCGACTGCAGCCACCTCCATACCTTTAACATGGATGAGTATGCCGACGAGAATGGGAACACGCCGCCGGACACGTGGAAGTATGGCTTCATGTATTCCATGATGAAGCATTTCTACGCCAACATCGACCCGGAACTGCGCCCGCCGGTGGAGCAGTTGAAGGGGCCGACGACGGCCAACATTAACGACTATGGCAAGATGCTCGCCGATATGGGCGGTGCGGACTATTGCTACAGCGGTCCGGGTTGGACGGGGCACCTCGCCTTTGTGGAGCCCGACTGCCCCGAGTTTGATGCGCCGCTGGAAGAGTGGAAAGAAATGGGTCCGCGGATTTGTACGCTGAGTCCTTTCACCATCGCGCAGAACTCGCTTCACGGCAGCTTTGGATTCAGTGGCGACCTCACGGCCGTACCGCCAAAGGCCGCGACCATCGGGCCGGCGGAAGTGATTGGTGCGAAGAATCGTATCGACATGCACGGCATCACGGTGGATGGATCGGGTGCTTCCTGGCAGCGCACCATGTCGCGCCTGTGTTTGCATGGCCCCGTGACGCCGAAATTGCCCACGTCGATTCACCAGTTGCTGAAGACCGATGTGTGGATGACCGAGAGTATTGCCGAAACGATTGAGCCCCGCTGGGACAAGGGGTACTAGAACAAGGAGTGTCCGATAGGCCGCTCTTTGCCGTTCTCCTTCGTTCACGAGGAATTAGAAGTGAAACAGAAGACCCGAATGAAACGCACTGGATTCCCACCTTCGTGGGAATGACGGTTGGTCTTCCGTTGGTGGATATAGTGCGCGAAGCCCGCGAAAACGACACCTCATTAGCAGACCGAATAAACCGAGAGGAAACACAGCGGCCCATCGTTCCGTGCCGCTAAACATACAAGGAGTCACAATCATGACGACATCATCTATCGAATGGGCCAACGCCCATACCGCGAATCTTCCCAATATGGTGGTGCCCGCGCCGGGCCCCAAATCCAATGACTACCACACGCGCTGCTCGAAATATTTCAAGGGCCTGAGCGGCCAGGTGAAGCTTTTCCCCGTGACCTTTGAGTCGGGCGAAGGCTGCCTGCTCCGTGACGTGGACGGCAACGAATACATCGACTTTTCTTCCGGCATCTATGTGACCACGCTCGGTCACTGTCACCCGAAGATCAGCGAGGAAATCGCCAGGCACGCCAAGAATCTAATGAATGCCCACGACTTCACCACGCCGATTAAGACCCAGTTGGTGGAGAAGCTCGCTGAGATCCTTCCCGGTGATTTGAATGGCTTTCAGTTTTACGATTCCGGCACCACGGCGGTTGAAGCGGGTATCCGCGTGCTCCGTGCGGCGACCGGGAAGAACGAAACCCTGTCCTGTTTCTACGATTACCATGGTAAGACCTATGGCGCGGTTTCCCACGGACACATTCGTTCGTCGGTCTATGGTGCGGTTCGTGCGCCGGGCGCCCACATGCTGCCCCGCCCCGATATGTATCGTCCCATGTGGACCAAAGCAGACGGCAGCATCGACACGGATGCCTATATCAGTTTCTACCGCGAATACATCGACAAAGGCACGGTCCACGATGTGTCCGGATTTGTGCTCGAACCGATTCAGGGCTGGGGTGGCACGATTATGCCCCCCGACGATTTCTTCCCCAAAGTTCGGAAGCTTTGTGATGAACTCGGCATTCTGCTGATGGCCGACGAAGTGCTCACGAGCTGGGGTCGGACCGGGAAGTTCCTCTGCATGGAGCACTACGACACGGTGCCCGATATCGTCACCATTGGTAAGGGCTTTGGTAACGGTTTCCCCGTGACCTGTGTGGCCGTGCGCGAGCCTTACAAGGAAGCCTTTGAATCCATTTCCGCCTCCAGCAGCTACGGCGGCAATCCCATGGCCTGCGCCGCGGCCCTCGCCTCGACGGAAGTCATCGAAGAAGAGCAGCTCAACGAACACGCCGAGCACCTGGGGAACATTGCCCAGGCGCGTATGGAAAAAATGAAGGCGGAGCATTCGATCATTGGTGACGTGCGTGCCAAGGGTTGTCTCATGGGCATTGAGCTGGTGAAAGACCGTGCGGCGAAGACGCCCTTCAATGAGGCCGGCGAGCTGGTTTATAAGAAAGCCTTCGCCAAGGGCCTGGCCTGGATTCCCGCCGGCCATATCCTGCGGATGAGCCCGCCCATCGTGATGAATGAAGAGACCTTGCTCAAGGGCCTCGACATGATCGACGAAGCCATCGGCGAAACCCAGAAGGAATTGATGGGATGAGTGAAAAAGTCTACGGTGTTGGTGTAGTGGGCTATGGCTTCATGGGCAAGACCCATACCTTTGGCTACCACACCATTCCCTTCTTCTACAGCGAGTTGCCCATTAAATTTGCCCTGAAAGGCGTGTGCGTCCGTCGTCCGGAAACCCTCGACGCGGCCGTGGCCGAAGGCAAGTTTGAGTTTGGTACGACGAATTTCCAGGACCTGCTCGACCGGGACGATATCGACATCATCCACGTGTGCACGCCCAACAACCTCCACCGCGACCAGGTGGTGGCGGCGGCGGAAGCGGGCAAGCACATTTACTGTGACAAGCCCCTGGGCAGCAGCTATGCCGAGTGTCAGGATATGGTGGCCGCGCTGGTAAACAGTTCGCCCGATATCGTGACCCAGGTGGCGCTCCAGTATCGTTTCTACCCCTGTACGCTCAAGGCCAAGCAGCTTATGGACGAAGATTTCCTGGGCAAGGTCTACAGCTTCCGGGCGAGTTACCTTCACGCCAGTTCTGCGGACCCCAACAAGCCGCTGAAGTGGAAGTTGGACAAGGAAAAAGGTGGGGGTGGGGTGCTCTATGATTTGGGCAGCCACGTCCTTGATCTGATCAACTATCTCCTGGGCAAGCCCGCCAAGATCTTTTGTGAAACCCACACGGCCGTGGCCCAGCGCAAGCACCCGGAAACGGGCGAAATGACCAAGGTGGAGACCGACGACCTGGCGCTCATGCTGGTGCGGACCGCCTGCGGTGCCCTGGGCAGCGTGGAAGCAACCAAGATTGCGACGGGCACCAACGACGAGCTGCGCGTAGAGATTCATGGGGAGAAGGGCGCGATTCGCTTTAACCTCATGGACCCCAATTGGGTGGAGGTTTTCGATGCCCGCGACAAGGGCGGTGACTTTGGTGGTGAGCGTGGCTTCAAGAAGATTGAGACGGTGAGTCGCTATGCCGCGCCGGGGGGGATGTTCCCGGCACCGGCTTGCAACATCGGCTGGCTCCGCTCCCACGTGGCCTGTCTTTATAATTTCCTGGCGGCCGTGGGGGGTAAGGAAGAAGCCCATTTGACGATTCAAGGTGCGGCCGAATTGCAGCGCCAGTTGGATGCGGCGTATACGTCGGCCGAGACCGGGGAATGGCAGGAGTTGTAAGGTTTATCACGCTCGTGACCACGGTCCCCCGTGGTCACGCATACCCTTACGCTCCTGCGTAAGACGGGTAAGAAAAAAGGTTGTTCCATTCTCGCAGTCCTCTGATATTGCGGGCATAGCTGCTGACAAAGTTATTCCGCAGGAGCGGAACGGTAGGCATTGCTACGGGGGACCGTAGCAACGAGAGGTAATTATGAGCACCAAGAAACTTCGCATCCTCGTCATTGGCGTGGGCTCCATCGGGGAGCGGCACGTGCGGTGTTACCTGGCCACGGGGCGGACGGACATCGGAATCTGCGAGCTTAACGCTGAACTGCGAAACACCATCGCGGAGCGCTATGGCATTACCGAATCGTTTGATGACTTCGACACCGCATTGGCGGCGGGGTGGGATGGTGCGCTGATTGCCACGCCGGCCCACACCCACATTCCGATAGCCATCACCGTGGCGAAGGCAGGGCTCCATCTCATTATCGAGAAGCCCCTGTCGACTTCGCTGGATGGCCTGGATGAATTGCAGCAGATTGTCGCCGAGAAAAAACTGACGGCCGTGGTGAGCTACAACTACCGGGCGCACCCCGGTGTGGTGGCCATGAAAGCCAAATTGGATAGTGGGCAGTTGGGCAAGCCCCTTCAGCTCTACGCCATGATTGGGCAGCACTTCCCGAAATACCGTCCGGCCTATCGGGACATCTACTTTGCCGATCGCGCCCAGGGTGGTGGGGCCATCCAGGATTCCATCACCCATATCTGGAATGTCTGCGAGTGGTTTCTCGGGCCCATGGATCGCATCGCGGTGGACGCAGCGCACCAACTGCTGGAAGGGGTAGAGGTGGAAGACACGGTGCACGCTATTGCGCGCCACGGCGACGTGCTCGCCAGCTACGCCACGAATCTCTACCAGTCCAACAACGAATCCACCATCACCATCGTGTGTGAAAAAGGGACCCTGCGCCTGGAAGTGCACGAGAGGCGTTGGCGCTGTATGAACGAAATCGAAGGGCCCTGGATCGATGAGGCCTTTGACTTGCCGGAGCGGGACTCATGGTATACGCTGAATGCAGAAGCGATTCTGGATGCCATCGCGGGGATTGCCCCTGCCCGCTGCACCCTGGAAGAGGGCATTCAAACCTTGCACGTTAATCTGGCGGCCCTGAAATCCGCCGAAACCCAGACCTGGCAACCGGTGGGAGCGCGTTGAGATGAACATCCCGGCATTGGCGAAGCAGTATGGGGAAGAGGGGGTTATCCACGTGGAGCAGCTCTTTTCCCTGGTCGAGATTGAAGAAATTCGCGAGGCACTGCAGCGCTATGCCGATGAAGTCGTGCCAGGATTGCCGCCCAACGACATTGTTATGGAGGCCGATGGGGTGTCGGTGCGCAACTGCTGGCGGATGGAGGTGCACGACCCCTGGTTCGCCAACCTGACAAAGGGGGAGGCCCTCCAGGCCCTCGTCACCCATCTGGTCGGTGGTGAGTCGGTCGTCATGGGGGTGGAATCCTTCAACAAACCCGCCCGCGTCGGGTCCGCCGTGCCGCCCCACCAGGACAACGCTTATTTTTGCCTTACGCCGCCGGATGCGCTCACGGTCTGGGTGGCTATCGATGAGGTGACCGAAGCGAATGGCCCCATCTCTTATGTGCGGGGCAGCCATCTGGATGGCGCCCGGCCCCATGTGCAATCAGGCGTGGCCGGTAATTCCATGGGCCTGGCGGAAGCGGTGGACAAGGACGAAGGCTGGACGGTGTTGCTGAAGCCGGGCGATGCCCTGATTCATCATTGCAATACGATTCACTATAGCGCGCCCAACACCAGTGACGCCTCCCGTTGTGGACTTCTCATGGTTTTTCGTGGGGTTCACTGTCAGCCTGACCCGACACTGCGCGCGGACTACGCGCTGGCGAAATAGACCACTCTGATCGACGACAAGGCAGGTGATTCTGTGGACGAGGTGGACGTTGTGGACTGAGTGGACGGAGTGGAACTGAAAAAGTAGGGCGTGTCCACCTTGTCCACAACGTCCACCAAGTCCACAAAAACCACGGTTATAACCCGGAGTGTTTCCATGTCCAAGACCCAGGATCTTTACCAACACGCCAAGACGCGCATCCCCGGCGGTACCCAGCTCTTGAGCAAGCGGCCCGAGATGTTTGCGCCCGATCAGTGGCCTGCGTATTTTAAACGGGCCCAGGGTGCGACGGCGTGGGACCTGGATGATCGGGAATACACCGACATGGCCTTTAATGGCATCGGCGCCTGTCTGTTGGGCTTCGCCCATCCCAAGGTGACGGAAGCCGTTACGCGGCGGGTCGCTGCGGGGAGCATGTGCAGCCTCAACGCCCCCGAAGAAGTGGAGCTCGCCGACCGCCTCTGTGAAATTCACCCCTGGGCGGAGCAGGCCCGTTTCGCCCGGACCGGTGGCGAGGCCTGTGCCATGGCCGCCCGTATTGCACGGGCGACGACGGGGCGTGATGTGATTGCCATCTGTGGCTATCACGGTTGGCAGGATTGGTATCTTGCGGCGAACCTGGGTGAAAGCGACGCGCTGAAGGGGCATCTGCTGCCGGGACTTTCACCGGAAGGCGTGCCCAGCGCGCTTCGGGGAACGACGGTGGCCTTCACCGCCAACGATTTTACGGCCTTTGAAGAAATGTTATCTGAGTATGGCGACCGGCTTGCTGCGGTTGTCATGGAGCCCTGCCGCTATCAGGACCCCGCGCCGGGTTTTCTGGAGGCGGTTCGCGGTGGTTGCACCCGTCATGGTGCCTTGCTCGTATTCGACGAGATCACCATCGGCTGGCGCCTGTGTTTTGGCGGCGCCCACCTGGAACTGGGCATCGATCCCGACCTGGCCATCTTCGCCAAGGCCCTGGGCAATGGCCACCCCATCAGTGCCGTCATCGGCACGGAAGCGGCCATGGCCGGTGCCCACGGCTCCTTTGTCAGCAGCACCTATTGGACCGAATCCGTCGGCCCGGTCGCGGCGCTGGCGGTGTTGGAGGTGATGGCGGAGGAAGACGTGGTGGGTCACGTGGCGCGCATTGGCACGGCGGTCCAGACGCTCTGGCGCGACGCCGCGGCGGCCCACGGCATTCCCGTGACGGTGGACGATGGCTATCCCTGTTTCGCCCACTTTGCCTTTGACCACCCCCAGGCCAACCTGCTGAAAACCCTGTATGTGCAGGAGATGCTCAAGCGGGGTTTTCTGGCGAGCACAGTCATCTATCCGACGCTGGCCCACACGGATGCCCATGTGGCGACCTATGGGGAGGCGGTGAACGAGGTGTTTGGAATGATGGCGAGCGCCTTGAAACAGGACAGGGTCACCGCTGCCCTGGAAGGCCCGGAGGCCCACACGGGATTTCGACGGTTGCTGTGATGGGCCACGGTAAAGCGAATCGTCTGTGGTGACGCCCGTGGGACCCGTGAGACAAAGGGGACCCGTGGGACGGGCAAGACAGACGGGGGGCTCCCACCGGCCAACGTCCCACCGGTCACACAAGTCCCACTTGTCCCCAATAACGGAGACGGCAGTGCACCGTCGGTCCGCGTGAAGGCAACAGGACTACGGGGCGTCAGGTCCCGAGTACGCGCAATACTTCGAGCAACTCGGGCTGGAACATGGTGCGGTTTTCCCAGGCTTCACTCAGGGGGCAGAGCACCATGGCTTGATTGCGGATACCGACCATTTTGCCGCTTTCGCCTTCGAGGAGGGCGGTGACGGCGTGGACACCCATGCGCTGGCTTTCGGTGGTCAATACGTCATCAGGGACGGTACGGTCAGCAGCGAGGAACGGACGGTACAAATGTGGTCGAGAAAGTCCGCAAAAGCCAGGGCTCTCGGGTCGTCCACCCCGTAACATCTCATCGAGATGGGATTCAGGACTACTTCGTCGTCGGTATGGTTGCGAACCAAACTCAATAGGTCTTCGGGCGTTTGTACCGACCCCGCCTTTCCCAATGCGCTCTGTATGGCAATCCACCACTGCGGATACTCCATTCCGGGGCGGGCTTCAAGGCTGAAGAGGACAGCGTCGCGACCCGCTACAGGGTAACCTTCTCTCCATACGTACATGCCAAGTGCCAGCGTGGTTGCGCGAATGAAGGATTCATGCGAGGCGGATTCGTTCCAGCTATTGCTCCCAAAGTCCCGCATTGAATTTGCCACGCGCTCTGAATCGCCCAGCAGGTAATAGAAGTTGGCAAGGACGGCGTTGCGTTCGGATGAAGGCTTCCGGTCGTGCCACTCCTGGACTAAAAGGGCTCCCTCTTCCGGGGACTGTTCCTCCGCCCGAAGCAACGCGTTGAGCACGACAACGCTACCGTTGTCGGGAGTGGCCGCCAGCAATCTTCGACACGCTGCGCGTGCTTCTTCGCGCGAGCTTAGAAATAGTGTCAAGGAATCTTCATCCATCTCAAAATCTCTTCGCAAGCCCCAAGTTTCATTGATTGTCCCGAGCCCCTGGCGCACCCGTTCCAGTGCTTCCGAGCGAGTTAGTGCGGTTTCTTGGGTATCGTCAATCTGTGCGATAAAGTCACGTTTGCCTTGGTGAACGAGATATACCTCCCACCCTGTGGAGGGAGTTTTAGTCGGGTTGGGAGAGACTACCTCGTAGCCGATATTTCCCGGCAACTCCATTCTGCAGCCCGTCTGCGTAAATCGTATGTGACCCCACGGCGCGGGCGAACGGCTACCACTCCAAGCGCTGCGGAGCGGGGGAAGGATGTTGCTCAGTAGGGGTTCCGGAATCCAGGCGGGACCGAGAGTGTCGCCGTATCCTCGTCGGTTCGAGATTCCCAGTCGAAACACGTCCCCTTCTCCAGCCAGAGCGCGAAGTGGTCGGGACCTACAGTACCGCACGAGTTCCATGGCAGCGTGTTCATAAACATCGGGCTGCCGGAGTTTGGAAACAGCAATCTGAATCGGGTTCGTCGCGTCGTAGTAGATGGTCAGGCATTGGCGCAATGTCCAAGGTGTGACAGCAAATAGAAGCATTGCGATAGGCACGAGGTAACGTTTTCTACTTCTGTCCATATAGATGCCCCATCGGCTTGCAGTTACTTCACAGTACTTTGGTGTATAAAGTATGCCTCAGCGCAGAAAATTTGTCTACCTTGTTGTTCGAAGCCACAGTTTAACGGCCGTTGTAATTCCATCGCCAGAGATCAAGATCGCCGAGGCGAGTGCACGGGCAAGGGCTTTCGGCCCTTGACCGGGGCACCCCACGGTGTTTTTCGGGTTTTGTGGAGCCGGCGGGCAGTGCGAAGTCTTTTCCTCAGGTCCCGAGTACGCGCAATACTTCGAGCAACTCGGGCTGGAACATGGTGCGGTTTTCCCAGGCTTCACTCAGGGGGCAGAGCACCATGGCTTGATTGCGGATGCCGACCATTTTGCCGCTTTCGCCTTCGAGGAGGGCCGTGACGGCGTGGACACCCATGCGGCTGGCGAGTACGCGGTCAAAGGCGGTAGGGCTGCCCCCCCGCTGGAGGTGTCCAATGATGGTGACGCGGGTGTTCTTGAATTCGGAGGTGTCGGCCACTTTCTGGGCGATTTCGAGGGCATTGCCGGCATCGTCCCCTTCGGCGACCACCACAATCATGGAGGTCTTGCCGCCCCGCTGTCCGGCGCGCAGGGTTTCGATCAGCCGGGGAATGTCGGTGGGCCGTTCGGGCACCAGCACTTCTTCGGCTCCCCCGGCGAGGGCGGTGATCATGGAGATATAGCCACTGTTGCGTCCCATGACCTCCACAAAGAAAATGCGGTCGTGGGAGGCGGCGGTATCGCGCACCCGGTCGATAGCGTCCATGGCCGTGTTGATGGCCGTGTCGAAGCCAATGGTGTACTCCGTGCCACCGATGTCGTTGTCGATGGTGCCGGGCAATCCGATGCAGGTGATGCCGTGTTCGGTGTAGAGGGCGTGGGCACCGCGGTAGGAGCCATCCCCGCCAATGACGACGATGCCTTCGATATCCCACTCCCGTAGTTTTTCGGCGGCCCGGGCGCGGCCTTCGGGGTGCATGAATTCCATGCACCGTGCGGAGTGGAGGATAGTGCCGCCCCGGTTGATGATGCCACTCACGGAGCGTGCGGCGAGGAGTTCCATCTCCCCATTGATCATGCCCTGATAGCCCCGGTGAATCCCGACGACCTCGAGCCCTTTTTCAATGCCTGCGCGCACCACGGCGCGGACGGCTGCATTCATCCCGGGCGAATCGCCCCCACTGGTCAGTACCCCGATACGGTTCATTTTTTCTTCCTGGTGGTTTTTTTGGGTGCTTCTTCTTCGGCTTCTTTTTCTTCGATTTTCGCTGTGGGCAGCGTGAGTTGGTTGCTGAGGGGGCCGGCTTTTACGGCGTGCTCGAGGGCCCGTGCCCGCCATTCGGCGAGGGCGGCCACGGCATCGGCTTCGATGCGGCGGTCAAAGTTGCCGAGGGCTTCGGCCTCGTCCATGAGCCGGCGCACTTCCGATACGATCCAATCGCCGCGCTGGCGTGCCAGGGGCGTGGTGGTGGCGCCGGTGAGATAGGCGCTCTGAAAGGCCTCACAGCGCGCCAGGGTATCCTGGAGGGGTTCGAGGAAACTCGCTCCCAGGGCCGATTCGAGGCGACAAAGGGTGCGGGCGAGTGTGGCGGCCCGGGCCAGGGCTTCGGTGGCCACCGGGCGGGTGAGAAGGCCGGCATGCCAGCGTTCTTCAATCTCGGGGAAGGCCCGCAGCAGGCCAAAGAATTGTACCCGGCTCGATACATCGGCGGGGTCGTTGGCAATGGTCGTCAACGTGGCGCGGAGGGCGTCGTTCCATGCCGGGGCAAGGGCGTCATCGTCCAGCGCACGTTTTGCTTCCAGCCGTGCGCGGTTGATCAGCGCCGTGCGTAAGACCGGGCCGCCGAGTCCCGTGATGTAGAGAAAATTGGTGGAGAGGGGGTGGGTCCAGGTTTTTTCGCCGGGTTCGCTCTTGATGCCGTTGCCCCATTCATCCATAAGGGAAAAGGGGTGTGCCGGTGAGTAGGGCAACTCAATGGTGGAGCTGTCATCGGTGCGCCAGGTGGTGGCCCGCCAGTGGTCGCCCACGGAGAAGACCTGCAGACGGGTTGTGCCCGGTTGGGGGATGCGCCCGGCGTAGGCCCCTGGCGCCACCCGTTGGGCCATGGCATTTAGCCGCGAGAGCCCGGGCTGGAGGGCGCCATCGGCGTAGACCAGTTCCACAGGAAAGGCGGCCGCCTCGGCACCCCGGGCGTTGGCTTCGAATAGTTGGGGGAGAAAGGTGTCGGGTTGGTTGATGGTGTCGCCTGGAATAACGGTATCGATGGGCAGGACCCCAATGCCCTGGGTGGCCAGGGATTCCCGCAGGGGCACGTAGGAGTCGGCGTCATATTCCACCACGAGGCGTTGGGCGGATGCCAGCATGGCACGATCGCTCTCCGTCAGGCTCTTGTCCGAAATCCGCACGTGAACCGGGCGTTGACAGGCCAATCCCCGGAGGGTTTCGAGGGTGGCCGTAAAGGCGGGGTGGGCGTTCTGGAACCGGGAGAAACTGACCTGCCATCCGGCGAGCACATCACAGTATTCCCCGGCGATGGCCTGGATTTGTTCCACGTCTTCATTGCGGCGGCTGACGAGGAGAATGGCCTTCATCTCCAGGGCGCGCAAGGTATCGAGGGTGGTCCTTAAATCCGGGTGGGACAGGGGGAGTTGGATGGTATCAATGGCGACGCTACGAAGCGCGAGAAGGGTGTTGCGGTCGAAGGAGTCCCCGTAGGCATAGAGGGAGTGGCGGAAGGTGTCATGGGGCCGATCGATACGATAGGCCGTATCGGTGAGAGTTTCTTCCACGCCGTTTGTCGTGATCTGGATGGAAAGGGTCCAGGGTCCGCGCACCGTACCGATTTCCTTGAGGGCGCACCAGCGGTTGAGCTGGGGGCCGAGGGGAAGGGCTTCAAAGGTCGCTTCCACCGGCTCGTGGTTGCCGGTGGGGGTCGCCGTAATGTGGACGTCAGCCGTTCCCTCCTGGTCACTGCGCAGCTCGACGATCAGGGGATCGTCGGTGTAGCTGTAGGGGAGGGGCTGGTCGGGCGATACGGTGATTTCAAAGGCGCCCAGAAGACAGAGCCCTATGACGGCCAGGGAGCTCATAGGCCCCTCAGGAAGGGGTTCGTCGCCCGCTCTTTGCCGATGGTGGTGGAGGGGCCGTGGCCGCAGTAGACCACGGTTTCGTCGGGCAGGGGCCAGAGCTTGGTCTTGATGGATTCCAGCAATTGCTCGTGGTTGCCGCCGGGTAAATCGGTGCGTCCGATGGAGCCATTAAAGAGGACGTCGCCGCCAATGACAAAACCATCGCCCACGAGGACCACGTGGCCGGGTGCATGGCCGGGGGTGTGGAGTACATCCAGGGTCACAGAGCCGACGGTCACGGTATCGCCTTCTTTGATGAAGCGGTCGGGGTCGGGGGAGGCTTCGCAGGGGTAGCCAAACATCTGCCCCTGTTGGGCGAGGCCCTGGAGCAGGGGGAGGTCGTCTTCATGGCATACGAGGGGCGCACCGGTGGCGGCCACCATGCCGGCGTTGCCCGCGCTGTGATCGATATGGCAATGGGTGTTGAAGATCATGGTCACCTTATCATCCGCCACGCAGTCCTTAAGTTCCGCCGTGGCTTCCCCGGGATCGATGACGATGGTTTCGCCGCCATCTTTCAGCACGTAGCAATTCATCATGAAGGGTGTCATTTCAAAGGATAAAATTTCCAAGGGGTCACTCCTTGTGGCCTGGTACATCGGTTGGAATGCCCCAGTATACCTGAAATACGCCCCCTGAATGGACTAAGATGGTGGTACTCGTGGCGCGCCGGAGGTTTTGGGCGTGCTTAAATTCCGTTATCCGATTTACACCGTCGATTCCCGTTGGAGTTCCTGATCATGTCCCCCCTTTCCTTGCTCTTAAGTATTTCGCAGCTATTGACCGCCGGTGCGCTGACGCTGGATGAGGCCCCCGCCATTCCCGGTGAGTGGGGCTATCGTCCTGCCGATGCCAGCACCGTGCAGACCAACCCGCCCGCCTTCGTGTGGCGCCCCGTTCCCGATGCAGCAGCCTATGTGGTGGAAGTCGCGCGGGATGGGGCCTTTACGGAGGGCGTGCGCCGGTGGTCGGAGCTGGCCTGGTCGTCGTATGCGCCCGATGTCACGCTGGACCCGGGTGAGTGGTATTGGCGCTACGCGGCCCTCGATGCCTCGGGCGAACAGAGTAATTGGAGTCAGGTCCGGACCTTTACGGTGGCGGGCGACGCCATGGTCTTTCCCAAACCGGATAAGGCCACCCTGGTGAAACGCATTCCCGACCGTCACCCCCGTTTGTTTGTGCGCCCGGAAGAGATGGATGCCATGCGGGAAGCTGCCGAAGGTCCCCTGAAAGTCGCACGGGAAGGCCTGATTGCCCGGGCAGAGAAATTGCTGGTATCCCCGCCGGATACCACCGAGCCGCCCAAGTATCCCGAAGGCACGGTGCGGAAGAGCAAGGAGTGGAAGACCATCTGGTGGGGAAACCGGACCCGGTCCGTAGCGGTAGGCAATAGCGCCGCCGAGCTGGCCTTCGCCTATCAACTGACGGGTGACGTGCGTTATGGAGACGCCGCCAAGGAGCTCTTGCTCGCCTTTTGCGAATGGGATCCCCGGGGTGCCACGGGGTACCGGTACAATGACGAAGCGGGAATGCCCCTGCTCTATTATCCCTCCCGCGCCTACAGCTGGGCCCACGATCGCTTCACGCCGGAAGAACGTCAGAAGATGATTGACGTGATGACTATCCGTGGTGGGGATTGTTTTAACTACCTGCGTAAGGGGAAGCATCTGTGGCGACCCTATAACAGTCACTCCAACCGGGCGTGGCACTTCCTCGGTGAAGTGGCGATTGCCTTTCAGGGGGAAATACCCGAAGCCGATGCGTGGGCCGACTATGCGATGACGATCTTTTACACCTGCTATCCGGTGTGGGGTGGTGACGATGGGGGATGGCATGAGGGGATGGCCTATTGGTCGAGCTATATGGGCCGTTTCATGTATTGGGTCTTTGCATCGCAGGCGGCCTTTGATATCGACCCCTTCGACAAGCCCTTCTTTGCGGCGACTGGCTACTATGCCCTCTATTCCATGCCGCCCGGAACGAAAGAAGGGTCCTGGGGTGACCAGGCCCAACGGATGAGTGCGGAGAAGATTGCCAATCTCATGCAGACTTTTGCGGCTGGTGCGCAAAACCCCCATTGGCAGTGGTATGCCCTCAAGAGCGGTGCGACCCCTCCGGGTGGCTACATGGGAATTATACAGTCCTTCCGGAGTGGTACGATGGAGGCGCGGGTACCCACGACCCTGCCGAGTTCCCAGGTCTTTCCGGCGGCGGGGCTGGGTGTGCTGAACACGGACTTGTTGGACGGTACCCAGAACATCCAGTTCCAACTGAAGAGCAGTCCTTTTGGACGCCAGAGCCACGGTTACAATGCCAACAACGCCTTCTTGCTCAGCATGGGGGGCGAGCGGGTTTTCCGTAAGACCGGGAAGCGCGATGTCTATGGCAGCCCCCACCATGTGGAGTGGATGTGGGAAACCAAGTCGGACAACGCCATCCTGGTGAACGGCAAGGGCCAGGCGCCCCACAGCAAGTCGGCGACGGGCCGTATCACCCACTTCCAGACGTCGGACAAGTTAGATGTGCTGGTGGGCGAAGCGGGCGATTCGTATGACAATCTGGAGCGCTGGACCCGGCGGGTCTTTTTCCTTAAGCCCTATGCCATTGTGATTCACGATGTGTTGGAAGCGCCGGAGGCGTCGGACTACGCGTGGCTGCTGCATGCCACGGGCCGCTTCGAGTTGGATGCCAATGGGGCTTTCTGGGAAGGGGCGCCGGGAAGCGTGGATGTGGAATTTGTGTATCCGCCCAAGCTCACCTTGTCGCAGAAGAAGGAATACGATACGCCGCCCCACGAATGGGCCAAGGTGGACTTGGATGAAGTGCATCTGACGGCGGCGACGACGGAGAAGGCTGCGAAGCAGGAGTTCATTACCTTGATGAGCTTTGGCGATTCGGACGTAACCCACCAGTATGAGCGGAAGGGCGACGTGACCACCCTGGCCGTGGGCCTGCCCGACCGTGCCGTAGCGCTCCAGTTGAGCCCCGAGAAGTTTGAAGTGCGGGAGTGAGGGGGCGTGGGTTAGCGCCTTCGGCGTTGCCGCAGGAGCGGCAAGGTAGGCATTCCTACGGGGACCGTAGGAACGAGGCAAATTTCGAGCAAGTAACGCCCGGTCGTGCCGCGCGATCCGGTACCCCGGTTCGTGCGTAGTCTCATCTCAACCGTGAGAAACCTGCAGTGCGCGGCCGGACGCTCGCCTCGGGAACTCGCTTGATGCCTCCACGATGCGTACGCTCCACGCGCACGAACTTCACCATACTCGTTTAGACTCGTATGCCGAAGATCGCGCGGCACGACCATAGAAACTCCTATTTGCGCTCGTTACGACGGTCCTCCGTCGTAATGCCTGTCGTTCCGCTCCTGCGGAATAGCATGCGAGGGTATCCGTCGGCGCGAATTGCTAGTCTCCGCTCGTCAATGCGCTCGCAGCCCGCGCGATGGTGTCGGCGCAGTGCGCCCAGGTGAATTGGGCTGCCCGGTCTTTGCCCCGTGCTTCGCAGGTGGCCCGTAGTGTCGGGTCGCTCAGTAGGCTGGCCAGGCTTTCGGTGATGGCGGCGGTGTCGGTGGGGTTCACCAGGATGCCGGCGTCGCCGAGGATTTCGGGGAGGGAGGCGCTGTCGGCGGCGAGGACGGCGGTGCCTGCGGCCATGGCTTCGACCACGGGTAGCCCAAAACCTTCTCCAAAGGACAGGAGGGTGAGCACGTCGGCGTGGGCCATGAGCGCGGGGAGCTCGGCTTCCGGGATGTAGCCGAGGAGGTGAATCCGATGGGCTACGGGGGAGGTTGCCGCGACGCGATGGGTCGCTTCGGGTTGCCACCCGTCCGCACCGGCCAGCACGAGGTGGTGGGGCCGTTCGGGGTGGGCCTCGCAGAGTTTTTCAAAGGCGTTGATCAGCCGCACGAGATTCTTTCGGGGCTGTATTTGGCCCACATAGAGGATGTAGGCGTCGGGTATTTCCGACAGGCATGAGGGGCGGGGCAGTTCCCGGATTCCAGCTTCGTGATAGGCCTCGGAAGCGCCGAGGGGCGCCACGGTGACGCGGGAAGCCTGCACACCATAGAAGTGCCGGAGGTCCGTGGCCGTGGCTTCGCTGATGGCGATGAAGTGATCCCCGTGATGCACGGCATGGCGGGTCTTCAGGGCCATGCCCATGCGCTTGCGCCAGGGGAAGCAACGGGGATAACGGCGCACCGCCAGATCCAGCACCGACACCAGGGTCGGGCAAGGGCAACGCCAGGGTAGCTGGGTTACGGGCGTGAAAAACACATCGGGGGGATCCCGGTGCAGTTCGTCGGCCAGGGCGCGGTGGGTCCAGAATGGTTGTGCTGGAAGCACCCGAATATCTTCCCATTCCTCGAAAAAGGGGCGGGCTTCACGGTCGAGATAGATTCGCACGGTGGGGCCGTCGGGCAAGGCCTGGAGCGCTCGCAGTACTTCCCGGCAGTAGTGGCCGGCTCCGGCGGGCTGGTCGGCGTTGGCGAGGCGTCCATCGATTCCCAGAATCATGGGGTATCCTCCCGGCGGAGTATGCGGGTCGAGACACTGCCTGTGAAGAAGGCGAGCACCACGAATGCGGTACCCATCAGGAGGCGCGGTGCGATGGCCTCCCCGGTGATCTGAAAGCCGATGAGGCATAGGATAAAGAGGCCATGGAGGCCGAGGGCCGGGGGACGGGAAATCAATCCGGCACGGCGAACCGCGTTGAATTGCAAGAGGAGACTCGCACCCGCAGCAGTGATGGCGCTCCACCCGGCACCCACCATGCCGAAGCGGGGCACGAGGAGGAGGTTTAATCCGAGGCTGAGGGCCCCCAGGGCCAGGTTGATAAGCATAACGGTTTTGGGGCGGTCCCGGGCGATGAGGGCCTGCCCCATGACGCCGGCTTGTACGGCGAGGCAGGTGGCAATAAGCAGGAGCCCGAGTACGGCCGCGCCGTCCGCATAGTCGGCGGTAAAGAGGAGTGCCAGCAGGGGCGTTGCCGTGGCGGTGAGGAAGAGGGTGACGGCATAGCCGCAGAAGGCCACCACGGTGGTGGTCTGGACGATGAGGTGGCGGGCCTGGACGGTGTCGTTTTCGCGGAGGCAGGCCGAGAGGGTGGGCAGGTAGGGAACGAGGCCCGCGCCGAGGAGTCGGGAGAGGAGGGTCGGGAGGCGTTTGGCCATTTCCACGATGGCGGCCGTGCCCAGGTCAAGCCACAGGACGATAATTAGGGTGTCGCACCGTTGGTAGACGAAATTCATGAGGTTGTTCACATAGAGGGGGGCGGCGAAGCGGAGGGCCTTTTGGGTGGCCTGTTTGTTGTCTGTAGCGGAATTCGTTTCCTCGCGGGTGGGCTTTGGGATAACCCGGCGTAATCTGAGGATCGCCACGAAACCGGCGAGGACATGGGCCCCGAGAAAGGCGGTGGGCTGTTGGATGTCCCCGGCATAGAGGAGGGCGAATTGGAGCACCATGAGGGTGGCAAGTAAGACCATGGCCCCTGCCCGGGCACGGTAGGCCTGGCGACCGGCCGTGGCGGCCAGCAGGAAATCACGGTGAGCCACCATGAGAACGAGGAGCGGTAAAACGAAAAGGAGCCCCAGGGATTCGGGCAAGATATCCTGCGCCGAGGTGGGCCACCAGGGCCGCAGCAACAGGGTGACCAGCCCCAGCACGGCGGCATGGCTTGCGGCCATAAACTGGATGGTGCCGAGGCGTCGGGTCAGGGCCGACAGGCGGGGCGCGTCGAGGCCTGCGAGGAGTTTGGGCAAGGCGGCCGGGAGGCCCATACCGGCGGCCATGCCGAGGGATTCGGCCACCAGCAGGGTAAGGGCCACCTGGCCCACGGCGTGGGGTGTGAGCGTATTGGTGAGGAGTTTTCCGAGGGCGAGGAGGGCCACCGTGGTGTAGGCCACGGCGCCCAGCGAGTAGAGGCTACCCACGCGCAGTCGGTGCTTCACAACGAGGGTACTGCGCCCGTCACGGGCGATCCAGGTCCCGGGCATAGACCCGCAACGTCAAGAGGCCAAAGTAAAGAATCATGCCGAGGATGGCTCCCAAGGCGGCCGCACCACCGACCAACACATAGCGGTGTGGACCGATGGGGGTTTCGGGGGCCACGGCCAGTGCGGCGATCTGGATTGCGGGTTCGGGATTGGACAGGGCAGAGAGAGCGTTTTCTACGGTGCGAATCTGGGGCGTGAGGCGGGCAATGGTGGCTCGGGTTGTTTCCAGTTGGCGACGGGTTTCGGCCCTCGTGTTGTGGCCCTCCGTATTCTCCGGCGCCAATGCGGCGACCTGGGCTGCGAGGTAATCCCGCTCCGCGCGGGTGCCGGCGAGGGTGGCTTCCAGATCGGCTTCTTTGACGGAGAGTTCCAATACGACCGCGACGGGGGCCTTGGAGATGTAGCTCTTCAGGGTCGCAAGGGTGGCCTCATCCCGTGCCAGGGCTTGTTCCATGGCGCGGAGCTCCTCCTTCATCTGCTGGGCGGCGGCGCGCTCTTTCTGGGCCGCAGCCTCCAGACTCTCTACCGGAGCTCCCTGGAGCAGGGTGTCCTCGACGTCTTGGGCGCTATCCCGTTCGCTACGCAAGGTTTCCAGGCGCTGTTGCAAGGTGAATGCACGGCGTTCCTGGTCTTTGGCCTGCCATTCCACGGCCTGTTCCTGCGCGATGGCGGCCCAGCCATTGGCCCCTTTTTCGGCGAGCTCGGGGGTATCAGCCGTGAAATGAAGGGAAATCGTGCGGCGATAGACCACGTTGTTACGGGTTTGCAGGGCGACTTGGGTTTCTGCATTCATGGCCGCGCGCACTGCCTCGAGGGGCATTTCCACGCCGAGGCGCTCCCGCAAGGCATTCGCCATCTCATCCGTTGTAAAGAGGGTGGCGTAGTCCGGCGGGGCAATGGCTGTGGCGCGGGGGGTAATGCCGAGGGCGTTGTGGAGGCTGGCCGGAGCCGAGACGTCCCCCGATTGGGCAGACGCGCCGAGGTTGCTATCGCCGGGGGTGACCAACAGGGTCGCGGTAGCGCGATAGCCGTCGGCGCGGGATTCGGTGAGGTACCAGGCCCCCCCGCCCGCGAGGGCACCGGTGAGTACCACGAAGAAAAGAAATCCGAACAGTATTTTTCCGCCACTCTTGGCCATGGGCTAATCCTTTTGATGGTTGGGTGTTGGCCACAGTATAGCAATGGCCTTGGAGACGCACAAGGATAAGAAGGGTTGTAGATAGCACTAGGGCTCGTCCAATCTCGAGGAAGAAATACCTGGTCGTGCCGCGCGATCCCCAAAAGGCGAGTTTCAACGAGACCTGACGGGTTCGTGCGCATGGAGCCTTCATGATGGTGAGTAAGCGTCCAGTACTCCCGCGAGCGTCCTACGACATAGAAGGGAAGTCGTGAGTCGATCGGACGCCCACGCGGGGCAGTCTCTGTGTTCCGGCGACACGGACGCTCCATGCGCACGAACGTCACCAAACTCGTTGAAACTCGCCAGGTAACGATCGCGCGGCACGGAATTTCGATGGAGTCGGCTGTGCTCTATATCGCGATGGCTCGGGGGAAGTTTGTGGGTGAGGCTACTGGACCGAAACACCCGTAAAGCCACTCGTGCCTCGTGTCTGTACGGGTGGCACCCTTTCAGTCGTTTTGGAATCCATGGGGCCCCAACCCGAGATGTGGTGTCCATAGCTTACGTCTATTTCGTTCCGCTGTGCTAAAATTCCCCATCATTTTCGTTATCTTCGGTGCGCTGCGCCGATAATTCATAGAGGACTCCCATGCTTCCCCCAAAAATCGTTGAAAAACTCGGCCGTCGTATTGAGAAGTTGAAACAGTGGCGCTATGTCCATGTGGCGGAAGTGCCCCTGGAAATGGCCGCGACCATGGAGCATTTTCGGGTGCCGCCCGTGTCGTTGCAGTATGTGCCCGCACCGGTGGGGTGCACCTGGGGCGAACATTGGGGCACCACGTGGTTTCGCGGGCATATCGATGTGCCCCGCTCCTGCAAGGGAAAGCGGGTTTTTTATCGGCACGGCAGCCACACGGATAAGTTGCTCTGGCTCGATGGGGAAGCCTTCGCCGGAATGAACCATGGCCACGAGGAAGTTCTGCTGCACCGCAACGCCCGGGGCGGCGAGTCCCACGAGATCTATGTGGAGGCCTATACGGGCCATCTCATGCCGGGGATGGACCCCTTCCAGGACGTGATGTACACCCACCAGTTCACCGAGCGGGACCCGGGTGTGGAACCTCCTTTGCCCCTGGAGTCGAGTGTGTTGATGTATGAGCGGGAGCATGCCGCGGCCCTGTACTACGATGCCGACGTGCTCTACCGCACGGCGATTATGCTCGATGAAAGCAGCCTCCGAAGGGCCCGTCTGCTGGCGGCCCTCAACGAAGCGTTGAACCACGTGCCCATGGCGTGGAAGGAGGAGGCGGAGCTCGAGTCGGCGGCGGCCCTCGCCCGAAAGCGACTGGCCCCGGAGCTGGCCACGAAGAATGGTCCCACCACACCCACCGTGGGTATTGTGGGCCACTGCCACATCGATATCGGTTGGCTCTGGCCCGTGAAGGAATCCATCCGCAAGGCGGCCAAGTCCTTTTCCACCATTCTTAATCTCATGGAAGACTACCCGGAATTCCGCTTCCAACAGTCCCAACCGTGGCTTTACGATGTCATCGAAACCCACTACCCGGAACTGCTCACCAAGATTAAGAAGCGGGTGAAGGAAGGCCGTTGGGAACCCAATGGCGGCATGTGGGTAGAAGCCGATTGTAACGTAACGGGCGGCGAATCCCTGGTGCGTCAGTTTCTGGAAGGGCGCAAGAAGACCCGGGCCCTCTTTGGCTATACGGGGGACACGCTGTGGCTGCCCGACGTGTTTGGGTACAGCGCGGCCCTGCCCCAGATCCTGCAGAAGAGCGGCATCAAGAACTTTGTGACCAGCAAGATCAACTGGGGCGATACCAACCGATTCCCCTACGACACCTTTCACTGGGAAGGCATCGACGGCAGCCGCATTTTTACCCACTACATCAACATGATGGGCGAATTCATGGGCTACAACGCGCCCGTGTTGCCCGAGGCTTCCCAGCACGTGTGGAGCCGCGTCCAGTACAAGGAAATTCAGGATGCGACCCTGAGCTCCGTGGGTTGGGGCGATGGGGGTGGTGGGCCCAGCCGGGAGATGTGCGAAAACGCCGTGCGCATGAAAGATCTCGAAGGGTGCCCCAAGACGGAGTGGGTGAATGTATCGAAGTTTCTGGAGAAACTTCGAGAAGAGGAGGTGACCCGTCCGACGTGGGTGGGCGAACTCTACCTGGAATACCACCGGGGCACCTACACGACCCAGAGTCGCACCAAGCGGTACAACCGCAAGCTGGAGTTGCTGCTCCGGGAAGTGGAGCTTTACTCCGCCATGGCCATGGCCTATGGAATGGCCTATCCGGCGGCCCGCCTCGAAGGGCACTGGCGGACCCTGTTGACCAATCAGTTTCATGACATCATTCCGGGCACGAGCATCCGTCGGGTCTATGAAGTGGCCGAAGCAGAATATGCGGCCATGGAAGCCGACCTGTTGGAAGCACGGCGGGAAGCTCTTACGGTGCTGGGGCAGCAATTGCATCCGGACAGCGAAAACCGGGGGTACCTGGTGGCCAACGCCCTTTCGTGGGCCCGGGAAGACGTGGTGCTGTTGCCCGACGTGGATGGGAATGGGGCCTGCGACAACGAGGGCCGGGCTCTGCCCTGTCAGGAGACGGAAGGGGGCCTCGCAGTGTTGGCCCAGACGGGTAGTCTGAGCGTGACGCCCATCGCCGTGCGCAGTGATGGGGCCGAAGTGGCGTCGCCCTTCAGTTATTCGGGCAAGGGCCTGGAGACACCGTTTTACACCATCACCTTCGACAAGAACGGCACGATCAACCGGCTCTTCGACAAGGAAGCCCAGCGGGAAGTGGTCGCATCGGGCAAGGTCTTGAATCAGTTGTATACGGCGGAGGACATGCCCCTCTTCTGGGATGCCTGGGATATTGACCGCTACTACCGCGACCATGTGACGCCTGTGGGCGCCATGAGTTCCCGGGAGCTCGTAGCCGACGGGCCCCTGTTTCTTTCCATTCGCAGCACGTGGCAGGTGGGGCGCGCCTCGACCCTGACGCAGGATATGGTGGTCTATGCCCATACGCGGCGCATCGATTTCTCGACCCACCTCGATTGGCAGGAAGAGCGGACCCTACTGAAAGTGGGCTTTGGCCTGGATGTGCACACGGCCCAGATTCGGAGCGAGATTCAGTTTGGACACGTGCTGCGGAATACCCATGAGAACACCTCGTGGGACCGGGCCCAGTTTGAATCGTGCGCCCACAAGTGGGTGGATCTCTCTGAGGGGAACTATGGTGTTTCCCTGCTCAACGATTGTAAATACGGTTACGACACCCTGGACGATCAGTTGTCCCTGACGCTCATGAAGTCACCCCGCTGTCCCGACGAAAAAGCGGATCTCGGCGAGCACCGCTTCACCTATGCGCTCTTCCCCCACGAGGGGGCCTTCTCCGCTGAAACGGTGACGCGAGAAGCCTATGGGCTGAACGTACCGCTTCGGAGCGAGAAACTGGAGGGCGGCTCGGGGACCTTGCGTGCGCTGGACTGTTGCCAGGTGAGTGCGCCCAACGTGATCGTGGAGGCGGTGAAGAAGGCGGAAGCCGACGACGCCATGATTGTGCGGCTCTATGAAGCCGAAAACAGCCGGGGTAATGTGAAGGTCAGTTTCGGACGTCCGATTAAGAAGGTCTATTCCTGCAACCTCATGGAAGAGGAAGCCGAAGCCCTCAAGATCCGCAACGATGATGTGACGATTGCGATGGCACCCTTTGAAATTAAGACGCTGATGGTGTATTTCAAATAGCTCGACATCGCCCTCCTGCGGTACTCTTCGGAACTTAACCCACCCCTGCCCCTCCCAGGAGGGGGGGTTCTGGGGGGGATAAGTTTATCTCAGCGAGTCATTGATTCATCAGGATGGATTCACCGGAATCGGTTGGCGTAACAACGCCCGTGCCTCGTTGGCTGCGGCCCCCGGGGCGCTGGTGCTCAGGAAGCGTATCAACAGGTCGCGGGCCTTTTCGGGTGCGTCCTGCTCCAAGTGGATTCGTGCGAGATCGATGTGGGCCCGGTGCGTGGGCACCCGCTCGATCGCGGCCTCGAAATGGGCGATGGCGGCCGCGCGGTCATCCCGATGGAGGGCGAGCCTGCCTTGGGCATGGTGGGCATCGGCCGTTTGGGCAACATCGCCGCTGGCTTCTTCGCGCCAGCGCGCCGCGAAGGTTTCTGCTTCGGCAATGTTTCCTTCCGCTGTCAAGGATTCTACCAGGGGGCGGTAGCCATTCAGACTGCGCAGGGGGCTGGCTTGTGCCGCCCGGAGGTGGGGCAGGGCGGCGGCATAATTGCCCTGCTTCCAGCGAATGACGCCGCAGCGCTTATGGGCCTGGACACGGTCTTGCTCTCCTGCGAGGCCGCCCGTCAGTGCCCGCTCGTAGTAATCCAGCGCGCTCTCCAACTCCCCTGCGGCTTCAAAACGCGCGGCTTGTGCGAGGAAGACGGTGCCCAATTGAGCCGTGGCGGCCTGCAGGGGGGCTTCCCCCCGAAGGCGATACCCATGGGCCCCGGCGAGCATCATCAGGGTGATGGTTCCGGCGATAGCAGGAAAGACGTAGCGGTGTCGCTTGGAAAGTGGCTTCATGGCGTGGCCCCACTTCGGAGGGCTTCAAGATGGCCCACGATCGCCGCGTAATCCTCCGGAGATCGCTTCAACTGGGGCAGGAGTGCCTCCAATTGAAATTGAGCGGCCGCCGTTTCACCCGATTCCACCAGGCGCAAGGCAAAGTTCCATTGGCAGGCGACCGAGGCGGGGTCGGACTGGAGGGCTTCCCGTGCCAGGGCAAGGGCGGCTGCGGGCTTACCGTGATGGGCGAGTGCCTGGGAGAGATAGTACGTCGTTTCACCCTGGGCGTCCGCGGGTGCTTCCTTTGCGGCCTGTTGCAGCAATGACACGGCCGTCCCATAGTCCCCGAGCAAGAAAGCGAGTTGCCCGCGATAGCTCGAGGTGTGTGGGCTGTTGTTCGAGGTCTCCAACACGAACTGAAGGAGGGCGCCCATGGTCTTGCGATTGTACTCGGGGGTGTGTCGCCCCGGCATTTGGGCGCAACGGTGGGTAAGTTCCGCGAGGGCACTATGGTCACCGGGGCGCGCCTGTACGGCGTGGACCATAGGGAGCAGCAGGGGGGCCAGGTTTTCGGAAAGGCCTACCGTTACGCCAATCTCCCGCAATGCGGCCTCCCGTTTTTCCTTGGGCACCAGCTGGAACCACGCGTTCCATAGCCGGATGTCGTCGGGATTCCGGTTGGCCACCTGCCGAAGGCTGCGCCGTGAAATTTCCTGTTCCAGCGATTGGGTAGAAGCCGCCGCGAGGCGTTGGGCCAGGTGGGCGCGGAGGACTTCGTCCAGGGCCGTCTCCGAACTCAGCACGTGACGGAGCCGTTGGCGATAGGTTGTCGCCTGTTCCGGGGCTGCTTCGACGAGGGCGGCATAGGCGTCCCAATAGGTGCTTTCGGCGGGGGCGAGGGTCAGGCTTCGCCGACGGGCCGCGACCGCTTTGGCCCATTGACCCCGTGCCCCATAGGCGAGGGCGAGGGCGTGCTCCAGCGATGGGTTGGCAGGGACACCGTGTTGACGGGCCGTTTCAAAGGCGGCGATGGCCTCGTCGTTCGCTCCGGTGGGGGATGTGTCAGCCAGCCAGTAGGTCCAGCCGAGGAGGGCGTGGGCCTCTCCGAGGGCCGGGCACTGGGTCGCCGTTTGCTGCGCGAGGCCTTGGGCCCGGTCCAGCAGGGCCCTTCGCGCTGCGCCCGATGCCCCTTGCGCTTTCTCCAAGTACACGCGGGTCAGCGCCAGGTTCAGTTGGGGGAGGTGGGGGTGCTGGCTTCGGGCCTTTTCCAACAGGGCCACGGCGTCGTCCAGCCTGCCTTCTTCCTGGGACAACTGGGCGAGGGCCTGGAGGGGGCGGTGTTCCCAGGGTTGGAGGGCATGGGCCTGCTGAAAGGCATTGCGCGCCGCCGCCCGTACCGCGTCGTCGCCCGTGGGCGTGTCGGCGGGGTGGGTGCGTAACCACGCGAGGGCGCCTTGTCCCCGCTGATAGTGTTGTGCGCCCTGAAAGAGCCAGAAGGCCTGGAGGAAATACACGACCGCCAGGGGCACAAGGACGAGGGGAATGGCCCATCGGGCCCGGGCCTGGGGAAGGGACCACCGTTCGGTGCCATCGGGTTGTAGCAGGAGCAATACAAAGACGAGGGCGGCACTTACCGGCACGTGGAGGTTGAATCCGAAGCAGGCGTCGACGGCGACCACCAGCAGTACGACGGGCAGGGTGAATCGCGGGGGCGATGGCCGGGAAGGACGGCGGAAGGGTGCGATGAGGCCATGGAGAAAGAGGAGGACCAGCAGAAAGAGGGCCGGGAGACCACCTTCGAGGGCCACTTCGAGCCACTCATTGTGCACATGGAGATTGCGCTTGCCTTCGAGGGCGAACCACAGGGACTCAAAGTTCGTCCAGTAGGGGATATTGTGGTAGGCGTATTCACCGGGCCCAACGCCGAAGCCTGGATGGTCGAGGAAGAGTTGGGCGGCCCCGTAGTATCCATGGAGCCGAAGCTGGAGCGACGTGTCCAGGGGGAGCTGGGCGGTGAAGGTGGCCGCGACCAGGGCTGCGATGAGGAGTAGCCCGCCGACGGCCGCCACGCCCACGGACCAGCCGAAGCGGGCCGTATGTTTTCGGGACCGCAGCACCAGCATGAGAATAACGGCCAGTCCCCCGAGGAGCAGGGCCAGGAGCCCCGCGCGCATGTGGGTGAGATATAGGTGGGTGGGGAGAATCAGCAGGGCCACTGCGGGGAACAGTATGGCGCGCCGCCGTTGTGCGCGGTGCCAGCCATCGACGACGAGGCCCCCGGCCAGCACGATGGCGATGATCAGGGTGTGGCCTGCAAAGTTGGGGTTGCCAAAGGTAGCGGGGAGGCCCCGGTATTCTTCCACGTTCACCTGTGCCCAGGGGAAGGGGTCAAGGCCCGCGTATTGGAGGAATCCGTAGAGGCTGGAAAGGACCGTAGCGCCGACGATGACACGAAAGAGGGTGCGCACGTGGCGGGCGTGGGAAAAGAGTTGGTGGGCGAACAGGGCCAGGGTTCCGAAGAGCACCCAGGGCAAGAGCGCGTGGAGACTGCGTGCCGGGTGTTCCGCAACGACGGCAGAAAGGGAGAGGAGGGCCAGCCATACGAAGAGGAGATAGACCGGTGGGGACACGGGGCGAAGGGCGATAGCGCGTCGGAGTATGCCCACGGCACCGATACCAGTGAGGGCCAGCAGGGCCGCCGCGCTCAGCAACATTTTTATGGGGGTGGCCGGATCCTCGGCATAGGGGTAGAGCGCGAGGATGAGCCCCACGACCCAGGTATAAAAAACACCGCGTAGGAGTTTGAAATAGGGGTTGTCGGGACCCGGAACGATCATGGGTGGTGGCGTGGCTCATTCCCTGTCGAAGGAGAAGGTGTTGGTCGATGGATCCTGCTCGGATTAGCCTGATGCTAGAGGTCGGGAGGGCGGCCTGTCAAGAGATTCAATATTCGCAGTTTGATCTTTGGGCGGGGATGCCCTAGGATCGCCACGTGGGGAGCGTGGCCCTTTTGTTGTCCCGCCCCAATAATCTGGTCGCACTGTATCCGTGGAGGAGTCTGGTTAATCGTGCGGATACTCTTTTTCTGCCAGTATTTCACCCCGGAGATGGGTGCCCCGGCGGCCCGTACCCATGAGCATGCCCGCCATTGGGTAGCCCAGGGCCACGACGTCACGGTGATTTGCGGTGTGCCCAACCATCCCTATGGCATCGTTCCCGAAGCCTATCGGGGGAAGTGGCTCTACCGGGAAGAGATCGACGGGATTCACGTGTTGCGCTGTCGCTTTTTTGTGGCACCCAACCGGGGCGTTTTCAAACGTTGCCTGAGCTTTCTGTCCTTCATGCTCTCGGCCATTTTTTTTGGGATTACGTCCACCGGAAAGTGCGATGTGGTCATTGGCACCACGCCCCAGATGCTCTGCGCGCTCGGAGGTTACGTCGTATCCTGCTTTAAGCGCCGCCCCTTTATCCTGGAGGTGCGCGACCTGTGGCCGAAACACATCATCGACCTGGGCACCATCACCAATCCCCTGGTGATTCGCGGCCTGAAAGGCCTCGAGATGTTCCTCTACCACCGCAGCAAGGCGGTCATTGCTGTGGCGGAGGCCTCTCGCGCCCACATTGAATCTCGGGGGATTCCTGCGTCGAAACTCTTCACCGTAACCAACGGCATTGACGAATCATTTTTCGTGCCCCTGGCAAAAAACGGGTTGCGGGCGGAGCATGGCTGGTCGGACAAATTTGTAGTGCTCTATATCGGCACCCATGGCCTTTCCCAGGGGCTGGAAACCATCCTGGAGACCGCCGCATTGCTGCAGGATGATGGGCGTTATCAATTTGTCTTCGTGGGCAGTGGCGCCGAGTGGGATTCGCTGCGGGACGGGGCGGCGGCGCAGGCGCTGGAAAACGTGACCTTTCTGCCGTACCAGGAGAAGGCGCGGATGCCGGCCTTTTACGCGGCGGCCGATGTGTGCCTGGTACCCCTGAAAAAGCGGGATGTGTTCCGCTACAACATTCCCTCCAAGATGTTTGAGATTATGGCCTGCGCCCGTCCGATGATTCTCGGTGCCACGGGGCAGGCCCGCAGGCTGTTGGAAGAGGCCCGGGCAGGGATTGCGGTGGCGCCGGAAGACGCGGCGGCCTACCGTGATGCGATCGTGCGGCTGGCCACGGATCCCGACACGGCAGCGACGCTGGCTCAGAACGGCCGGGATCATGTGGTGGCCCACTATACGCGGAATGACAAAGCCGATGCTTTTCTGGAGTGTATAGAAGTGACATTGAAGGGCTTGGGTGTGGTGGTAGGGCAGCATTCCACGCCCCCGGTGGAGTCCCGAAAATAAATCCCCCAGATGGTCTTGTTATATGCTACAATGGCCTATGACCATTTCTCACGCATCGCTAGCGACTTCCCCCGCCAAACGGACCCCTCGTGAGGAGGAGCAATTCCTCTGTAACGAAGCCCTTCGTACCGGAGCTTTCGATTCCATCAGTGACAGCGAATGGATCTTGATGTGCGAACGTGCCGCCAGTAAAGGGCGCCACGAGACCGGGGCCGACACCGTAACCACGGCCCGCACCTGATTTTACACCCCATTACTATTTTGGATTGCTCAAGTTTTTCTATGTTGCTTGGGTGGCCCAGGACGAAAGGAAGTCTTTTGGCTAAACCCAATCACCAATTCGAGAAGCGTCAGCGTGAACTCGCGAAGCAGAAGAAAAAAGAAGAAAAGCGGCTTCGGAAGCTGGAAAAAGCAGCGGAAGGTACGGAAGACGAGCAGGGCTTGACGGCGGACGCCGACGGTGCAGATGCCGCTTCCGCAGCGAGCGATACGGCCACTACCGAATCCGAATAGGGCCTTTTCGGGGAGGGCGCCTTTCAGCGTCCGGGGAATTCGAAGTTACTGTCCACTTCACTCAGCATCGGGGCATCTTTGTCTTTTTGCGTGATAATGGTGGGGGCGATGGGCCATTGTATCCCCACCGCCGGGCACGCGTAATTCAGTGCCCGTTCGAAGTCGGGGGCGTGGTGGGTGGTGCACTTGTAGTGGACCAGACTTTCATCTTCCAGCGCCACGAATCCATGGGCGAATCCGGCAGGGACCCAGAATGCGAGGTGGTTTTCGCCGCTCAGTTCCAGCCCATGCCACTTCCCATAGGTGGGTGAACCCTTTCGCAGATCGACGGCCACGTCGAAGACGGAGCCCTGCACACACCGCACGAGCTTGCCCATGCCTTCGGGCTCAATCTGGTAGTGCATGCCCCGCAAGGTGCCTTTCTTCGATTTGCTCAGGTTATCCTGCTTGAAGGGGATATCGAAGCCGGCCTCGTGCCACATCATCTCCGAGTAAGACTCCGAGAAGTAGCCCCGATCGTCGTGGAACACCCCGGTTTTTACAATCAACAGACCGTCGATAGGCGTGGGTTCCAGGGTGACGGGCATAGGCATGGGGATAATTCCTTTTTGATGGGGTGTGGTGTGTGCTTACGCATTGGGAAGAGCGCCTATGCTACAAGAGCCGGGCGACGGGATCAAGGTGTGAGCTAAGACGGTTTTGTTTCAAGAAAGCGCACTGCGGGTGCCACCCTCAAGCGGGGCGGCCCTGCCGCAGCGCTTGTGGGTGATGGGATCGCACGGGAGCGGAGCCAGCTGTCAACGATAACAGGAAAACGATATACAGCACGTTTTCAAGCGTAGAGATACGGAAATCAACCGGTGCAGCTCCCCTATTACCGATTTCCGACGATACGACGGTACGGTATTTTCGGACGTGTCGCGAGCATATGTTGCGGACTTTCGGCCCTGGGAAGAAAGAAATACCGAATTTACCCAGGCCTGGAGCCTGGGCTGTTATGCTATCGCGCCGTTGGCGCTTATACCGCTGCACGGAAGACACCCGCTGGCCTTCCGGAGGGCCAACGGTCCGTGAACATACCCGATTGCGTGGGCCAACGGCCCATCCCATAGCCTGGCCCATCTCCCCGCGTATACCCGAGGTTTTGACGTTCGCACGCAACGGCAATCGTAGAGCAGCACCTGAATCAACGCACCCACAAACTTCCCCGCTGCGCTCCTCCGTTTGAGGGTGGCACCCGCCATCGTTCTCGAAATCAGGCGATTACACTCGGATTCTCGCGGTGGTGTTCTCTTGATAGACCAACGCTGCGAATGCTTCACGCGCACGAACTTCGCGCAACTCGTTTAGACTTGTAGTGCGAAGATAGCGCGGCACAGCCCCATTTTCCCGATGGTGTCACCCTTCCAACCGGGGGTTCTCCCCGCTGTCTGCGCTGTATTTGCGCCGGAGCTCAATCTTCTCGGTTTCCCGATCGTAGATGGCCTCGGCGAGGGCCCAGGCGCGGTCCTGCATGGTGTCCTGCTCCATGGCGCGGTCGTAGGCATCCTCACCGATGTCGAGGATATAGAGGGCCGACAGGAGTTTCTGGGGGCGGTATTGGAGCAGGTAGAGGATGCGCTCCGACAGGGCTTCGAGGAGCAACTGTCGGTTGAGATCGTAGGGCGACAGGCCCAGCGGCGCGACCTGCCATTGGTCAATCAGGACTTGTTCGGTGGCCTGCAGAAGATTCTTGTTCATGCTCAGTCGGTCTTTTTTCCCGATTGGGTTTCGGCCATCCAGAACCAGTATTCATCCCGCTCGAGGTGTTTTTCGAGGCGGCTGGGATAGCCCAGGAATTCGGCAAATTGGGCAAAGGTTTTGGAGGCTTCGGGGGTGGCGGCCGCGCCGATGGCGGCGAGTTCCCCCAGCGTGTAGGAGAGCCACGCCATATCGGGGGCGAAATCGGGGTAGCCGCTGATACTGGGCCAGATGGCGTGGGATACTTTTTTCAGGGGCTGGAGGTCGAGGTCGGGCAGGAGGGAGCCCAGCACGGTCTCCAGTAACACGGGGTCATCGGAACGGGCCCATCCCACCGTGTCGCTTGCATCAAGTCCGGCCACTTTCGCGGAGAGGCGTTCGAGGACGGACGAATGCATTTTTTTCAGCAAGTTGGCGAGGGCGCAGGTGTCGCCCTCCGCACGATAAATTTCCGCCCGGAGGAGACGGATGCGTTGGGTGTCTCCGAAGAGGGCCAGGGCTTCCCGGGCCCGGTCGAAATCGCCCAGGCCACAGGACACCCGCACGAGGGGTTCCAGCATTTGTTCCCAGGCATCGGGCGTTTTCTCCAGATAGGCGCGGAGCACCACGTCGGCCCGGCTGTAGTGGCCCTGCTTTACCCACAGGTCGCAGAGACGGCGCACGGCCTCATAGCCCACCTGATCGGCCTTGAGCGCCAGGGCCTTTGATAACTGGCGTTCTTCTTCCGTGTCGTCGTCGACACAATGGAAGTAGGAAGCGAGGGCGAGGTGGAAGGCATAGGGGCTTTCTTCCTGCCCTTCCCGGAGCTTGCGCATGTGGATGGCCTGGTCATAGCCCTCGAGTAGCGTGATGGAATGCATTTGCTCCACGACTTCCAGTGGGGTGGGACTGGGGCAGGGCAATTCGCGGGGCGTGATGTTCAGGGTATCCATAACGCTCAGCAGGGCGATATCGAGGTCTTCGTAACTTTCCCACCGCTCCTGCGCGCGTTTCGCCAGGCAGCGCCGCACAATTTTTTCCAGGGCGAGGGGGCAGGTGTCGCCTATCGCTTCTCGAATGGATGGGGGCGGTGCCGTGAGGTGTTGCTGCTTTATCTTGACCAGACGCTCTACCGTGCTGTCGCCCCGGATGAGAAAGGGCGGCATGCCGGTCAAGGCCTCGAAGAGGCAGCAGCCGAGACTGTAGATGTCGGCACTGAAGGTTACTTCACTGGCCCGCATGAACTGCTCGGGGGCCATGTAGGCCGGGGTCCCGAAGATGGAGCCGATACGGGTGATATCGGTCGGAAGATCTTCGAAGAGGTCGGACTGGGAGAGCTTTTCCAGGGTGTCGTCGGACATGGCCTTGGTGCGCACCAGCCCGAAGTCGGTAATTTTCAGGATGCCCTCGCTATTGAGCAGGAGGTTCTCCGGTTTAATGTCGCGGTGGACCAGGCCCGGGACTGCCTGGGTGGCGTGCATCATGCCCGTGCAAAACTGGTGGGCCAGCTGGAGGGTGTCCTCGATGGAGAGGGGGCTCTGGTTGAGCCGTTGGGACAGGGCATGGGTGCCTTGTTCGTCGGAGGGCACGTATTCCATGAAGAGACAGGGGACGGCTTCAATGATGTCGAGCCGACGGGCACACACGATGTTGGGGTGGGCGCCGATGAGCATCCAGGTGCGTGCTTCGCGGACGAATCGTTGGAGGAGTTGGAGTTCCTGTCGGAAGCGGCGCTGGAGGGTTTTGACCGCGCTCTTGCGGCCGTGGTTGTCCTCCACGATATAGACGATGCCCATGCCGCTGGCACCTTTGCCCCCTCGGATTTCGGTGATTTCGTAGCGGTCATCCAGGCGGTACCCCACGTGCCAGGGCTCTTCCATGTCCACCACGTCGTTTTCGATCAGATAGGTGGACTGGGCGATTGGGCGGTCATCGCCGGATTCTTCCTCGTCAGCCATCACCGTATCCCACAGTTCGGGCCGGGAATGGAGCAAGGGGCGTTTCACTGCCGGGTCACGGGGTTCCATAGGCGGTGACTAGGCCGTGCCGCTGCCAAATTCCTGGCGCGCAATGGCTATGTCGTCGTAGATTTCAAACATAGCGGAAAAGTTGCTTATCTCAAAGACTTCGGCCACAAAGGGGCTGAGATGACATAGTTTCAGGGTCCGTTGTTGTTTTTTCATGGCCTTGGAAAGCATGAGGAGAATGCGCAAGCCGCTGCTGCTCACATACTCGACACCGGAAAGGTCCAGAATCAGGCCCCCCGCCTCGTCATGAAGCGTCCGTGTAAAAACGGCCTCGACCTCGGTGGTGGCCAATTCATCCAGTCGCCCCTTCAGGGCAAGTATGCTCACGCCGTCTGCGTGCTCCTGGTCAATCTGCATCGTTTTGTTTCTACCTCATGTATTCCACGTGCCTCCCGGTCAGTGTAGCGTATTCTGCCCACGTTGGGCCAATCCCCGGGCGGACGGGGAGCGGCGGAAGGGCGGGTGTGGCAGTTATCGCTGCGAAACGAAGAACGATGTCTGGGTGTCCCGAACAAGCCCGGTGGGCTTTCCCCTGGCGGGCGGGGATAGTGTCCCGGCCTTGTTCTGCGTTGCAGGTCGCATGTTGCGCACGGGCGAGGGCTTTCGCCCCGTGTCCGTGGCACCCGACGTACGTCTTTTCGGTAGGTGAACCCTGGGGGCTTTCCTCCCGACTCTCGCACAATAGTGGGGTGTCTCGAAGTGCCTCGCCGCTGATTGAACGGCTGTTGGAAAAGGGCCTATAATGGTGCCACGCAGTACTAGCGCAATGACTCGGGCGGCAGCCCATTGGAGGGTAATTAATGGGCATCGCAGGGCGCACACTTCTTGGATTGGCGGCTGTGCTCACGGGGTTCGGTGCACTCTCGGGATGTATTATTCGCGATGGCTGCGATCCCAATCCCGACACGCCGGTCTCTCAGCACGAATATACCCATCAGGAACGGGCGAGCGAGGCCTTCTCCATTACAAGGCTCCGCAATGACGATCTGTTGCTGGTTGGCATCGTTTCGGACGGCTATAATTTCTTGGGCGATGTTCTGCTTGTGCGCACCGATGACCAGGGAAACCAACGCTGGACGGCTTCCATTGAATCCGCTTCCGGTCTTTCCCGGGGCCATCGTGTGGCGGAGGTGGGGGAGAACTTTCTGATACTGGGCAACGTGGGTGCCACACGCGATGGCGCGCAAACGGACTACCTCCTCATGGCAACATCGGCCCGGGGTTCCTTGCAGTGGGAAAAACGATTTGGTGGCACGGGGAAGGACGTGGCGGCCGATATGGTTGTGCTGCCGGACGGCTATATGGTGTTGGGTACGACGGATTCCACGGGGTCCGGGGGCACGGATATGCAGCTCCACCGATTGGATAGCGCGGGCAATGTGCAGTGGTCCGCGACCTATGGCGGGTCGGGCAATGAGATAGCGGCGGATTTGGCAATGACCGACGATGGTGGCTTTATCCTGCTGGGTGATTCCGAATCCATGGGCCACAATGTGACCGATTTTTATCTCGTTAAGACGGATGAAGATGGCGTCGTACAATGGGAGGAAACCTTTGGGTATTCGCGCAGTAACATTGCGGCGTCCCTCTCCATCCTCCCGACAGGCGGTTATCTCCTCACGGGTAGCTCAGAGGATGTGAACTATGTGGTGGCGGTAGATGCCCAGGGTGGCCTGATGTGGGAGAAATTGATTGCTCCCGAGCCGTACTATCGGTATTTCTATCCGAGTGGAGGCGCGATGGATCCGGAGGGAAACGTGCTGCTTACGGGGGCGGCCTACGATTCCTTCTGTAGCTATGCGTTTGTAACCAAGGTGGATGGGGCCGGGGAATTGCTGTGGAGTCGGGTTTATTCCCCCAAGTCCGTTGCATCCGGCTATGGAATCATCGCCAACGACGATGGCACCGGTCTGGTGGTGGGGAGGAGTGTCGATTTCAGCAGGGAGACCGCAACGGGCGCCGGCGTCGCCGCCCTGCTGGTAAAGGTAAGCGCTGATGGCAATTAATCGTGTGCAGAAGGTCTTGTTTCACGGCTACGGCCGTCGCCTGATAGGGGTGCTTGCTGCGATGGGGTTGGTGGGCTGTCCCGGTGCCTTGCTCCCTTCACTCACCCTTGACTGGATGGGAGGAATCAGCAGTCCCGGTATGATGGACGTGGCCGATATGGCCGTCGGGAGCAACGGGGACGTGCTGGTGTTGGGCACGGGCGTGGGCGAAAATTCGGAGAACACCAGTCCTGTCGTCTATCGCCTGGATGGCCAGGGAACGGTGCGGTGGTCCCGGGCCTATGCCGAATCGGCGCCAGGAGAAGGGGGCGGATTGATTGTGTCGGGCGATGGGGGATTCGTGCTTGCGGGGTTATCGCGGTCGGATTCCGCAGGGCGAACCGATATGTATATTATGAAGGCCGCGGCGGATGGCACCGAGGAATGGAGCGCCCGCATTGGTGGACGCTACTTCGACGGTGCCCGATCGGTGGTGGCGACCCGGGATGGGGGCTATGTGCTGGCGGGCTTCACGGAATCCTTTGGGGAAGGTGTTTCCGATCGCTACCTCGCGAAACTGGATGGTGCGGGCAACGTGCTGTGGACGCAAACCTACGGCACGGCACAATTTGAAGATGCGATTCGGATACGGGAATACCGTAATGGTGATTTGATGGTCCTTGGAGTGGATGGGCCCGGCGTCTATAACACCCAGCAATCCGAACCCAGTCTGACCCGATTGACTCCCGAGGGGGTGGTTCGGTGGCATACCATCCTCGCCCGGCCCACCCGATTTGTTGAAAACACGGCCCGTATTTCCGCCTCTGATTTTCGGGAGCGGGAGGATGGTCAGTTCTTCGTGCTGGGAAAAGAAGGCGACGTGTTTGAGGAGTCCATCCTTATTACCGTCGACCAGCAGGGAGTCGAGCGGGCGCGGGTGCCGGTTGATGGCGACACCCTTACGGCCTCCTATGACCGCATGGTGCCGACGGCCGATGGGGGATACCTCCTTTCCGGGTCGGAAGGGGCGGGCTATGGGCGCAGTCGGGCCGTGGCGATAAAACTCGACGACGCAGGTGCCCGGGAATGGAAACGACGGGGGCCCACCTCCTTGTACATGTTTAATACCGTCGTGTCGGTAAGGGGTCCTGAAAGCTATGTTTTTGCCGCACGGGGTTACCTGGCGGAATCGGGGCGCGACGGGGTACTCGTGTATGGCGCCCGTAGTGACTGACCTGCTCTTCATCGGGGCGGGACTTGGGGTTACTTGACGATCTACCGTACGGTAGGTATAATTGACGGCGAGGTGAATGCGCTATGTCTGATGCCCACTCTGTTGCCCTGCCCATGCGGCCCGGCGAACGGCGCGTGCTGCGTGTTTTTCGTACGGGATTTCGTGTGTTGTCCTTCGTGGCCCCCGAATTGGGAGGTCGCCTGGCCTGCCGTCTCTTTACCACGCCCCGCCGTTATACCCCTCCAAGCTTCGAAGCCGAGATCAAGGCCGAAGGCGAGGCCCTTATCCTTAACCACGCAGGCGCGACACTCCATGGTCACCGTTGGGGTCGTGGACCGACCGTGCTGCTGATACATGGCTGGGAAGGGCGCGGTGCCCAACTCGGTCACTTTGTGCGCCCCCTTGTGGCGGCAGGCTACACGGTCGTGGCCTATGACGGGCCCGCCCATGGTAAGTCCGACGGCAAGCGCACCGATGGCCACCACTTCGCCACGTCGTTGATGACCATCGCGGCTGCCCACGGTCCCATCCACGGGGTGGTGGCCCATTCCTTTGGTGGGGCAGCAACGCAACATGCCCTGGGCCTTGGATTTCGCCCTGCCCGGGTGGTGCTCATCGGTGTGCCCGACCGCCTGGCCAGCGTGCTCCACCGGTTCCGGTCGATCCTTCAGTTGCCTGAGAGCATCTATAACGGTGCGTTGAAACATCTGGGCCGACGCTTTGACGGCGACCCCACGACGGTGTCCTTTCTGGGAGATGACAAGGAGCACCACCCCCCGACGCTGGTGATTCACGACACGGGGGATCGGGAAGTGCCCTATAGCGAAGGGTATGCCCTCTACGAGAGTTTGCGCCGTGGGGAGCACATGGCCACCGAAGGCCTTGGTCATCGACGGATACTGAAAGATCCTGCGGTGGTCCGCACCGCCGTAGAATTCATCACGGGCGGGTGAACGATTGTGGGATAGCCGCCGTGGCGGTCATTTCGCGACGGATGACACGCCGTTCCACCTGCTCTTTTTCACGCATCGCGGGTGCCTTGCGGTGGGTGGCAATTGGCCGCAAGTAAAGCTCCCTCCATAGACAACCATTCCTTGGATGGAGACACCCCTTTGAATCAGTAATTCAATGGTAGGCGCCTGGATACGTCTATTTTGTTGTGACCCTGCGTTGTTCGATCCGTTGGGGTATCGGTTCGCAACCATCGGGTATCGTTTTGTAGAGCCATGCCGGGCTGTCAGAAATGTGGCGTATGTGGATAAGGGCGTATATAGCAATGAATTACAGACTAATCCAGTTTTGGCATGATAGTCGCTCTAACTTCCCATGCGTCACGGTGCGCAGGGCACGACAGCGACTCGGCCCAGGGTTGCAGGGAAAATAGAACAAGTTTCGCATCAGAAACTGGAGGAATGAGCGATGAAAGACATCAAGGTAAACGAATTGAACGAAGCCACGAAGTCCGATGAAATCGAAATGACCGACGAGGAGATGGAGCAGGTAAAGGGAGGCATTGGCCTTTTGCTTCCTGCGGTGCAGAAGGTGCGCGAGGCGGCCCGAACCGAAAAGAAAATGTCTTTGGAGACGAGCACCATTACGTACACCGGTCTGGAGTAGGGACAGGTATTCCGCCTGGGCATAGCCCTGATGGCGTTCAAGATAGATTCTCGGGGACCCGGTCAATTGGCCGGGTCCCCATCCTATTTATTCGGCGTTTATCACGTTGGACGACACGATGCAGCCCCGGTCATCTGTGAGGTTGAGGTAGAAGTAGGTGCATCCTTCGGGCAGGGTGGCGGTGACGGTCTTGTTTTCGGCGTCGAGGGCTGCGTCATGGGCCTCGAAGGGGTTCACGAGATCGAGGTGACGCTTGCCTTCGGGCGTCGCATATTCGTAGGGGCCAACCATGGCGTAAAGCGTGGCGGCGGTGATGGGCTGTTCGCTTTCGTAGCGGAGACGGACGGAGCCCGCGTCGCCGACTTCTGGTTGTTCCGTAATGCGGGCCAGCGGCGTACCCTCGCCCTTCAGCAGGTGGTCGGCCGTGGCATAGATTTCGGGGACGTACTTTATCTCCCAGCCGGGGCCGTGGCCGTGGGGCATGCGGGGGTGGATGGAGAGGGTGGACCCGGGGCCCGCGCTGATATGGGAGCGGGTCAACACGTCCGCGGAAAAGTGGGGGTCGTTGTCGCCATTCACCCAGACCATGGGCATTGGGGCACCGGTAAAGAAACGTGCCGGGTCCCAGTACTTTTTCTTCTCCAATTCGGTGTCATCCGTCGCGCCCATGCGGTTAAAGTGACCTTTCGAATCGTAAAGGTAGCCACAGCCATAGACCGGCGCGGCGAATACGAAGCGGTCATCCACCCCGGCGGTCAGGCTGCTGAGCACGCCGCCCCAACTGATACCCGTGAGGCCAATGCGTTCCGCGTCGACCGTGTCGTTGGCGCGGAGGAGGGAGTTGGCGAGCATGATGTCGGCCACGGCGTGGTACATCCATTGTGCATCGCGCGGCTTGTCCACGTCGTCAAACATACCGGTGTGGTGGGGGCCGCCGTGCTCGTGGGGTTTGCCCCGTTTCCAGCCGTCCTCCGAGGGGAGATGTCCCGTGAGGTCCATGGAAATGCTGGCGTAGCCCTGGTCGTACCAGACCTGGACCCACTGGGGAAAGGCCGTGCCGCCGCCGCCGTGGGCCAGCACCATGCCCGGGAGTTGCTTGCCTTCCGGGGCTTCGGGAATGCCGATATAGGCGAAGACGCGGGTGGGCTTGCCCTCGTAATCGAGTCCGTCATAATAGATGGCCTGGATGGGCCCTTGGTCCATTTCGGGCACGCGGTGGACGGATGGGGCCTGGTAGACCGTGTCGCCAAATTGTCCGAGGAGTTCCGCCCGGGCGGCCGCGGAGTCGGCGTGCACGGTGAAGGGGAACGATAGCAGGAGGACAGCAAGAAGGAATGGGGGATGTAGCTTGTTCATGGGAATCCTATCCACGGGTCGTTGGTTTTCGAGGTCACGTAGCGTGTGTTCATGGTGTTCTTCAGAGGGGCGGAAGCCGTCATTCCCGCAAAGGCGGGAATCCAGGGAGTATCATCGTTTCCTATGTTTGCGCTACTGGATCCCCGCCTTCGCGGGGATGACGGTCGCAATATTGCGTTCTCTTGTTTGTCCAGCCGCACCCTGTATCTATGCAGAGATAGGAACACCCATAAGCTCCCCCGCTTCGCTCCTCCGCGTAAGGGGACACCCTCCACACGTAGTTGACGGGCTTTTCGTGTTTCTGTGCTCTTTGCACTACTTTCCCGCGTTATCTTATCCATTCGACGAGAGAATAGAGTACGAGAGTTCGTATCACCTTTTTCTAGGGTTAGAAGCTTAAATCAGGGCGGGAAAAATTCCGAATTTTGACCACGGATTAATCGGATAGTACGGATAGAGGAACAGAGACTCAAAGCACGTTGGCTCAACGAATCCATCGTGAGTATGAATTGTGCGAAGCCGAGTAGCGGTAGGTATTCATTTCAACACATCCGTCCTATCCGTTTTATCCGTGGTCAATCATGTTGATTGCCCTCCAGTGCTTTCTCACCACAAAGACATAGCGAACCGTAGAGAATACTTCGTCTCTGCGTTCCTTACGTTCTTCTGCGGCCAATAAAATTTGTGTGAATTCGTGTTTATTCGTGGTTCAGCTTTTTGGGGTTGCGGCCAACGGCTGCGCTAATTTCTTTGAGGTTGACAACCCCCTTCACGCCTTGCGCAGATCACGGATGTCCGTGGCAAAACCTTCTATCGCATTCTCCACCAGCTCCATGGCGCCCACCTCTTCACCCAGCTTGATACCCGTGCGCTGGGCAGGGCCACGGGTCTCCTTAATCGTATTCCGTATGAGGCTGTTGTTGGCGGTAACGCCCTGCACGTCCACCGCGATGCCCGCATCGCCACCGGTGTCCACGATGCGGTTGTTTTCGATGCGGTTGCCCTTGGCCGTGAAGCCTTCACCCCGTTCGGGACGGAAGACCAGGCCATTGATGTGGCTGCGTTGGATGTCGTTGTCGATGACCAGGTTCTCGTCGTCGTGGTGTCCGATGGAGACGCCATAATTGTTTTCGGAGAGGTGGTTGTTTTCCGCCAGGCCATATTTGACGCCCCAGCAGAAGAAGATGCCGATATTGGAGCCCGACACCCGGTTGTTCACCATGCGGGGCCGTTGGGAGCCGGAGCCCGGGTGGAGGCCCAGGTCGGCGTTGTTATGAATCTCGCAGCCTTCGACGGACACATCGTGGCAAATCTGAAAACTGATGGCGTCGCCGTTGTAGTTGCGCACATCCAGTCCCTTGAGGTCGATGTCCGTGCAATCCTGAAACCACAGTGCACCGGCATAGTTGCCGTTGATGTTGGTGTTGTTGTCCCGGTTGCCATCCAGGGCGATATTTTCGACGGCAAAGCCCGAGGTTTCTTCGGCGGTAATCATGGCGAAGCGGGACGAGACCGTGGGGGTCATCATGGTCCAGAAGTTTTTCCGCAGCGCCCGGTCCAGTTTGAAGCGGTTGCCACTGCGGGCCACGAGGGTGCGGCATAAGATATCTACGCCATCGGTGTGGGGGTTCTTTGATTCCAGGATAACGCCATCGCCCACCTGGAAGCCGTCGGCATTTTCCAGCGTCACTTCCTGGTCGAACCAATCCGAATCGGCGGCCAATACCGTTTCGTGGGAAGCTTCCTTGAAGAGCATGGAGTCGGTGCCACTGCCCCGGAGGCGGACGCCTTTGCGGAGAAAGATGGAATTGCGCAGGCGGTAGGTGCCGGGCATAACCTGCACCGTACCCCCACCGAGGCGGGCGATATAATCGACGGCGGCCTGGATGGCCTTGTCATTGGTGCCCACGATATCGGCCTTATCCGGTCCCACCGTAAGGGTGAGGCGTTCTTCCCAATTGGGCTCATGACGCGTGTCGCCCGACGTGGCCCGTGGCGCCCGGACGTCGGGCATGGGCGCGGCGTTGGTGGGGATGCCGGTGAGGAGGGCGGCCGTCGCGCCACCGGCAGCCATCAGGAGCTGGCGACGATTGAGGGAGAAGGACGGGTTGGATGTCATGAAACGTCTCCATTCTTAGGGGGTGTTATTCACGCGGTATACCCCGCCATGGTAGGCGAGGGCGACGCATGTTATCAATGGAGCGGGAAGCGCTTCGTCTTCGTTTCCCTGTGGCTCTCATACGGGGTACAATGGGCACACCAACTTGAAGGAAGGAGCAGCATGGACGAGGTTACACGCATATCGATTCTGGCCGATATCGACACGGCCAACAGCGCAGACCCGAACAAGGAAGAATGGAACGGGGTGGCCCATCCGAAGGAGTTGCTCTATGGCCTGCGGATGAGTACGTGGCTGATGGAGTTGTGTCCTGAAGCCGACGACGCGCTGCGCATCGCCGCCCGGGGGCAACACATTTGCCGTTGGGAGCATCCCCGCAGCGACTACCCCATGGATCGTAAGGGTTACCTGACATGGCGTCGTGGGTTGTATGACTTCCATGCCGAGAAGGTGGCGGAAATCATGCGTGCTCACGGGGCCGATGAAGCCGAGATCGAGCGGGTGTCTTTCCTGTTGCACAAGAAGAATCTCCACAACGACCCGGATACGCGGGCCTTGGAAGATGCGGCGTGCCTGGTGTTCCTCGAGTTTCATATTGCCGACTTTGCGGCGAAAACGGAACATGAAAAAATGATCGGTATTATCCGGAAAACCTGGAGTAAGATGTCCGAGCAGGGGAAGCGACACGCGATGAAATTGACACTTTCGGAACCGGTTCAGGCGCTGTTGTCGGAGGCCCTGGGCGATGCCTGAGCGCCAACCCCTGATTGTGGGGCTGGCCGGCGGCACCGGCTCGGGAAAGACCACGGTCACGGAAGCCCTGCTGGCCTGCCTGGGCGATCGCGCCGTAGTCCTCCAACACGATTGGTACTACCGCGACCAGCGGGATGTGCCCCTGGCAGAGCGGGCGAAGGTCAACTACGACCACCCCGATGCGCAGGAAAGCGAATTGCTTGTTGCCCACGTGAAGGCCCTGCGCGCCGGTGAGACCATCGTGGCACCCCAGTACGATTTTACCCAGCACACCCGCGCTTCGGAAACGCGGACCATTGCGCCCCGACCGGTAATTATTGTCGAGGGTATTAATACCCTGGCCAACGATGAACTGGCCGCCTGTTGTGAGCTGACCATTTTTGTGGATACGCCCGCCGATGTCCGATTTGCGCGCCGTCTACGGCGGGATGTGGCGGAGCGTGGACGGACGGTGGAAAGCGTGGTGATCCAGTTCATGCAGCAGGTTCTGCCCATGCACGATCGCTATGTGGAACCCTGCAAGGGGCGGGCTGACCTGGTGTTGCCTGGCGAGGACGATGTGGCCACATCCGTTTCCAAGGCCCTTACGTGTATTCAGGCGCTGCTGAATCGGGCGCCGGTGTTTCCCCGTTTGTTACTGCTGAGTAATTCCACCATGGCCGATGAGCCCTATCTCGGTTGGGCCCGGCCCCACATCGCAACGGTTCTGGAAGAGGTGGACGAGGCGCTGTTTGTGCCCTATGCGGCGGTGGATATGGGCTATGAAACCTATACCGCCATGGTGGCCGAAGCCCTTGCCGAGAGCGAAACCCGTGTGGTGGGGATTCATACGCTGGCGGACACGGAAGGGGCCCTGGCCTCGGCCCAATGTGTCATCGTGGGCGGCGGCAACACCTTCTCCCTGTTGAGCGCCTGTCAGCGAGAGGGCCTCCTGTCGCCCCTGCGGCGGGCGGTGAAGCATGGGGCCATCTACGTGGGCTGGAGCGCCGGGGCGAATCTTGCGGGCCCCACCATCAAGACCACCAACGATATGCCCATCGAGTGTCCGGAAAATTTCGATGGATTGGGGCTCGTGCCCTTCCAGATTAACCCCCACTACACCGCACGGCGGGTGGCAGGTCATGGGGGTGAAAGCCGCGATCAGCGACTGAAGGAGTTTGGCCTTCGAAACCCTGACGCGGTGGTCCTGGCCTTGCCAGAGGGCATGTATGTCTCGGTGGTCGACGGCGAATTTGTCGTGGGCGGTACGGGCGAGGCCTGGTGTTTCCGTGGGGGTACATCGCCTGAGCCGGTATCCGTGGGTAAGCTGGTACTGTAGCCGGTGGGCGTCGGGCTACTCTTCCTTGCGCTGTTGCGCTTCGTATTCATGTTCACGCATGCGCCAGCGTATTTCTTCCAGCAGCTGGCGATTTACGCCCATCAATTCGGCGAGGAATCCGGCCACGATCAATACAAAGCTCGCGCCGAAGAGAATCGCGGCGAGGATGAGTGACTGGAGATGGCCGCCGCCGCCGCCCGTGAAATGAAACCACGTGTAGCGAATGCTGGGAACGAGGGCCAGAAAGAAGAGGGCAATGCCGGGAAAGACAAAAAATCGGAAGGGCCGGTAGGTCATGAAAATCCGCACCGTGGTCACGATGGAGACGCGGATATAGTAGGCCGAGCTCTTCACCAGCCGCGAAGGACGGAGGTCCCGGTTGGTGCGGATGGGCACGGAGGTGATGGCCATGTTTTTGCGCCCCGCCTGAATGACCGTTTCCAGCGTATAGGTATAGGAGCTGAACACATTGAGCCCCATGGCCACATCGCGGGTCATGGCCCGGAAGCCGCTGGGCGCATCGGGGATGCTTGTGTTGCTCGCCAGGCGGACTACCCAGGAGCCCACCCGTTGGAGCACTTTCTTTGCGAGGGAGAAGTGCTTGATGTCGCTGATAGGGCGTTCTCCCACGACGAACTCGGCGTGTCCTGAAAGGATGGGCGCTACCAGCCGGGGGATGTCCTCGGCGTTGTATTGATTGTCGGCGTCGGTGTTGACGATGACGTCGGCCCCGGCCTTGATGCAGTAATTCAGCCCGGCCATAAAGGCCCGCGCCAGGCCCCGGTGCACGTTAAGGCGCACGATGTGATCCACGCCATAGTCCCGGGCCACCTGCACGGTGCCATCGCGGGAGCCGTCGTCAATGACGAGCCACTCCACCACGTCGAATCCCTCCACCTCACGGGGCAGCTCCTGCAGGGTAATGGGCAGGGTGCCTTCTTCGTTGTAGCAGGGGATCTGGATAATCAGTTTTTTCACGGCGTGGGGGTTCTTATGGGAAGAGGTTGTAACGGACAATACAATACACCGCCCAGAGGGCGTCTTTCAGGCCAATCTTCTTGCCGTCTTCATAGGTGCGGCCGTAGTAGGAGATGCCTACTTCGTAGATGCGCGCCTTACGTCGGGCAACCTTGGCGGTCAATTCCGGTTCGACGCCAAAGCCCCGTTCCTGGATTGTGATGGATTGAATGAGTTCCCGGCGGAAGACTTTGTAACAGGTTTCCATATCGGAAAGATTCAAGTTGGTCAACATGTTGGAGAGGAGGGTCAGGAGGCGATTGGCGACATAATGCCAGAAATAGAGTACCCGGTGGGAATCGCCGCCCATGAAGCGCGAGCCGTAGACCACGTCGGCATGCCCCGCAACAATGGGCGCCACCAGGCGATGGTATTCCCGGGGGTCATATTCCAAATCGGCATCCTGCACGAGGGCGATGTCCCCGGTTGCGTGTTGGAATCCACTGCGCAGGGCCGCCCCTTTTCCCTGGTTGTGTGGATGGACGATTAGGTGATCGAGCTCATCGCGCAGCCCTTCCAGCACCTCGCGGGTGCCGTCGGTAGATCCGTCGTCGACGACAATGAGCTCGATATCGAGATCATTGACGGCACGAATTTGCGCGATGATCGCTGCCGCAGTGTCCACTTCATTGTAGACGGGTACCACCACGGAGATTCGGTTGTTTGTCAGAATTTCGCCCACGCGAATCGGTTCCCCAATCGCCTGAAATGCAGGCGTTCCATGGCCTGAGTGTATCAGAGTCGGCCCCGGGGGATGTAACGGGGACGTAACATGGCGGGTGCGCGAGGGGGGCGTCAGGTTTTCGGTTCCAGTGCATCGAAGGCGGCCAGCAGTTTTTTCTCTTCCTGCTCCCAGTTGTAGCGTGTCTCGATAGCGGTCCGCCCGTTGGCACCCAGGCGTCGGGCCAGGGCGGGTTCCTGCAGGAGGCGTCGAATGGCGAGGGCGATGGCCTTGGGGCGGGTGATTTCCACCAGGACACCGGCTTCGCTGTGATCCACGATGTGGGCCACTTCCACGGCAAAATCGGGCGCGATCACGGGTTTGCCTTCGCGCATGTAGTCAAAGAGCTTGTGGGGCATGGAGAGGGTGTGGTTTACCCGGCCCGGTTGAAAGAGGATGAGGCCCACATCGGATGCCGCAATGTAGGCAGGCACCTCTTCATAAGGTACGGTGTCGAGAAAGACGAAGGTATCTCCCAATCCCGCACGCGCTACGGCCTCCCGGTATTCCTGGAAGTCCCCATAGGCGTATTCACCGAGCAGCACACAACGCACATCGGGCACTTTCTTCACGACAATCTTCATGGCATCCAGCAGTTGCCACGAACCCCGAACATCGCCGAAGAGGCCCTGGTGAATCACCACGGGGCCGGTGCCAATCCGGGTACGTACCGTATCGGGAATCTCCGTGCAGGCGGGCTGGAGATGGTTGGCGTTAATCACCACGGTACGCGGGGTTTTCAGGCCGCTCCACTCCGGTTCAAAGCTGTCTCGGGTGAGGATGATGTGGTCGGTGTAGTCGGCCATGCGGCGCATCACCCATCGGGTCAGGGCGACCACATAGGAGCGCAGGACCGGGGGAAAGTAGTGGGAGAACTTGGAGGGCACATGTTCGTGCATGTCAAAGACGACCTTGGCGCCCCAGAAGAGTTTGATGAGGAGGGCGGCCACCCAGGATTCCGCTTCGGGGGCCACATAGACATCGGCCGCTTCCTTGTGGGCGGCACGGACCAGATGCCCGATAGCGCAAAAGCGGCGGAAGAGGCCCGGGGCCGGCGGGATGTAGCGAAAGCGGATGCCATCGCGAAGTTCGCCCGTGAACTCGCCTTCGGGACAAATGGAAATGACCAGGTGCCCTGCCTTCATAAGACTGCGGCCCACCTTGTGGTACATGCGCTTGTCAAAGGCATCGTGATAGACACCGAGGAGACAGATTTTCACCGGGTGATACTTTCACGGGCTTTCACGGGGTGGGCCGCCTCCGTGGGTTTCATGGTTTGGTACAGCATGCCTGAACTCCTCGCGATTCGTCCCCGTTTCCCTGAGGGCCCATGGTACTGTGCCCATTCCCGGGGATGCAACGCGTGGGTCTCAGCGTGAACCAAAGCGCCACAGGTATTCGGCCAGACTGCGGTACATCCAGGCGACGCCCCAGCGGGGGTAGGTGATTTTACTGGTGAATCCCCAATACTTGCGGTAATAGGGGGCGCCGTTGCGGGGGTTGCGCAGGGCGGACCAGGTCCAGCGGAGGGCCAGCACCGCCTGTTTCTTTGCGCCCATCATCTCGTTGCTGAGGAGGGTGGGGCAAAGGATGGCCTCGGCGCAGGCGTGGATGTTGACAGGGTAACGGGCGGATTCGGTGCGGGGCATGCCTGCTGCTGTGTAAAGCGCGGTCTTGTAGTAGGTGTAGCCCCGACGCAGGGCGGCACGAATCACGGCGTTATCGGCATGGCGATTGATGGCCGACAGGGAGCGGAGCACGAAGCCGGTGTGGTGGTGGTCGACCACGTTTAACAGGCCGGCCTCGTAGGGGTCACTGGATTGATGGTGCCCATAGGGAAAGGCCCCATCGGGGCGTTGGTGAGCGAGGGTGAACTGGACGGCCCGGATAGCCGTTTGGGCCATGGGGGTGTCGTCGGTCAAGACCGCCACGTCGAGGAGGTGCTGGGCCACGAGGAGGTTGGCGTTGTGGACCCGGCGGTAATCTTCGGGGCCGTAGCAGAAACAACACGCCGATTCCGAGGCGGGGTAGATGGGGACTTCATCGAGGAAGTGGTGCGCGATGGAGATGGCGGCTTCGCGATAGGCGGGTTGCTGGAGCACCTCGTAGGCCAATAGGAAGGCTTCGCCCGCGATGGCGCCAACCACCGAAACGGGCGCGTGGGGCGTGGTTTCCAGCCCCTGGGCCTTGATGCCGAAGGGATAGCCCCAGCACAAATGGTCAAAATCGGGGTGGGCATGAGCGTGGAGCCACTGGAGATGGGCCTCGGCCTGTGCCTGATAGGGGGCGTCTCCGGTGAGCTGGAAGAGGCGGAGATCGCCGATGGCCAGGAGCGCGTGGGTCTTGGGGTTTTCGGTGGGTGCAATGCGGAGGAGACGGCGACTCAGATGGGGAAAGGCATCACAGAGGACGGTACTCGTGCGGCGCAGCAGGGGGTAGGCCTGGAGCGCACGGAGCCACGGATGGGCCTTTACGTCGAAGGGGTCCGGGCCGACGGTGCCGTGGGTGTGTACCCAGGCTTCCAGTTCGGCCAGCCATTCTTCGGCGAGGGCGATATCCGGGTCGTTGGAGGGGATCAGGGGCATCAATACACGTGCTTTCGTATTTGTTTCGGTCGCGGTGCCGTATGGAGTGGCAAGGTCATGATTCATTCGCCACTTTTTCCAGACAGGCCTTGAGCACGGGATAATACACCGCGTGGCTATAGCGTGTCTCCACCGTATTACGTGCTGCCCGGCCCATGGACTCCCGAAGGGCCGGGTTCTTCACGAGGTGCGTGAGTTTTTCTTCCCATTCCTCGGGGCTGTCGGCCAGGAACCCATCCTCGCCATCGGTCACGACGTCGGCATTCATCCCTACCGGCGAAAGGACGACCGGCGTGCCCACCGCCATGTATTGGAGGGCCTTGAAGGCGCACTTGCCACGGGCACGGGGGGTGTCGTGGAGGGGCATGAGTCCAATGTCGGCCTGCTGCAGATAGGCAATTTCCTCGTCGAGTTGCCAGCGGGTGTTCTCGACCGTGACGCCTTCCAGGGTGTAGTCCCGCCCGGTGGCGATGTGGAGCGTGACACCATGAGCCTTCGCCAAGCGCTGGAGCACGGGCTCGATGGGGGTGAGGTAGCCCAGGTTATCTTTCAGGCCCGTCCAACCCAACACGACCGGGTTTGCGGGCCCATAGGATTTTTCGCCGTGGCGCTCCATGTCGATGCAGGTGGGGATGACGGTGATATTCGGATTAAGGGGGCGCACGTATTCCGCCAGGGTCTCATTGCCCACCACGGCGTGCCGACAGCACCGGGCCATCTTTCGGGTCCACCCGTAGTCGACGAGCCAGAGGAAGCGGCTGTTCACGTGGGCCGGAGGCTCCCAGATGGCGTCATCGATATCGAAGATGACCCGTGGGTTCAACCAGCAGACAAGGTATTCCAGCAGTGGTGGGCCATAGGGGAAGAGCTTGCCGCGAAAATAGATGACATCGGCACGCCGGACGTGGCGCAACTGGCCCAGTCGTCGGAGGGCGGTCCGGGTGAGGAGCCAGGCCTTGCCCCACTTGGAAGCCTTGCCGTAGTAATGGTGTTCCTCTTCCATCGTGAGGGGCAGGAAAATGGTCGTGGTATGGCCATCGGCCTCGAGCATGCGGGCGAAGGTGCCGATGCGATAGCGGATGGCCGCGATGCGTGTGGAGGCGTTGCCGAAGAAGAGAATGTGCATGGCCTGATCCTACGTGAGGTCCCATTGCAATCTCCAGCCCCACCGGGTATAACGCTATGGTAGTCGTACGCTACGTCCGCCCTTTTTCTGAACCGTACGCCGGGAGTGCACCTTATGAATCAATGCCGTCTTTTTCTTTTTCTCGCCCTGCTTGCCGCGAGCACCGCAATCGCCCTCGAGCAACCGGGCCTCATCATCAACGAAGACAACAGCCACTTCTATACAACCCGGTCTGCCGGCGAGATGACCACGGAGGGCCTCCATGCCTTCGTAGACCAATACGCGGACACCAGGGTGAGCCACTTGTTTCTCAGTGTCAACTCCATGAAAGCGAGTTTTAAGAGCAATACGCGGGAGGCCATCTGGGAAATCGGTGATCAGGAAATGCCCCCACCGGGTAACGGCAGGGCCTGGATGGAGAATGCGCTCACCCTCCACGAGAAGGGCCTTGACCCCTATGCGATCTGGATAGCCCGGAGTCGGGAGAAGGGGATTTCGCCGTGGCTCTCCATGCGGATGAATGATCTCCATGAGGTGCCGAACACGAAGAGCTACATGCACAGTTCATTCTGGTTGGAACACCCGGAAATGTGGCGCGTGCCGAATGATACGAGCGGCGGCTACACCGCGCGGGCACTGGACTACGGCCATGAAGCGGTGCGAAAGCACAACATGGACTTCGTGAAGGAACTCCTGGAGCGATACGATCCCGACGGCCTGGAGTTGGACTGGATGCGTTTCGGCTGGCATTTCCGGGCGGGCGAAGAGGCGGCGGGTGCGGAAATTCTGACCCAATTCATGCGGGAAGTCCGCCAGTTGACGAAGGCGTGGGGGGAGAAGCGGGGCCATGCGATTAAGCTGGGGGCCCGTGTGCCGGCCCATCCCGATGCGGCGCGGGGCCTTGGCATGGACGGTGTGCGGTGGGTGAAAGAAGGCCTGGTGGATGTGCTGGTGCCCTGTCCCTTCTGGACCACGACGGATTTTGACATTCCCGTGGAACTCTGGCGGGAGCGCCTGGGCGCGGATGCCGAAGGTATCGTGCTGGCACCGGGCATTGAGCACAACACGCGGGCCTATCCCGGAGGCGCACCCATCGCGAACGACATGGCGGCCACACGGGGCTTTGCAGCCAGCGCCTGGCACCGGGGCGCGGACCAGATCTATCTTTTCAATTACATGGACTCCCAAACCCGGCCCGTTACCGAGGCAAACTACCGGGTACTCGTGGAGCAGGGCCTTGGCCTGGACGTCGTGACCAGCGCGCCGCGCCGCCACATCCAGGCCTTTCGCGACACCGTCCCTTCGGGGTTTCCCAATGGCGCGGTGCTGCCCGCGACGGAGACCGAAGTGAGCTTCCAGATGAATATCGGGCCCCGTCCCGAGGATGCGACCGTCTCGGTGGTGATTGGGCTTGGAAAGCAGGAGGGGGTAGCGAAGGCGGCCTGCCGGGCCACTATCAATGGTGTTCCATGTGGCGCGGGCGAAGATCTGGAGAATCCGGGACAGTTTCCTGGTGCCGTTCGCGCCCTGCGTTTTGCATGTTTGCCGGACTCGGTCAAGGCGGGCCGCAATGAGGTGGTCATTCACCAGCCCGATGGACAGCAGATTGTCTGGTTCGAAATCGACGTGACACCCCGCTGAGCGCCTGGGCTCGTCGAACTCGGTGGGTGGTTTACCTTTCTGCGCCAAGATTGTATTATAGAAGAACAGCGCAAAGGTGAGTGCGAAGTTTTTCGGGCAGTGTCGTCCCGTGTCAGAAGGGTGTCCATCGTTGCAGTATATGGTTGACGATATCGTTGCAACGCTGAGTGTGGAGGTCTTCCATGTGCCGGAGGCCTGCGTGGCCGAGGCCCGCGATGCTACCCTGTCGGGGTCGGAGCGCTCCTTCATCCAGGAATTAAGCCAGCGTGGTTTTCTGGAAGATTTTGAGTGCGCTTTTCTTGAGGAGCTGTCCCGGAAGCTCGCTGACCGGGAAAGCCCCACCGTTACCGCCTTTCATCCCCGGGGTGCCGATGACCCGACGGCCGCGATGGACCCAAAGGCCAACGATTCTCCCAACGGGTTTCGCGCCCTTCCACCGTCCTGGCGCTTACTCGGCGTAGAGGGCGATCTCCGCTATGAGCACCTGAAGGAACAGGGGCGCGGGGGCATGGGGCGGGTGCGGTCCGTGTGGGACCGGCGCATGGCGCGGGAGGTGGCCCTCAAGGAATTGCTGCCCGACACAGTGGCCCGCCACGGCAGTGATCCCGACACGGGCGTTGCGCGCCAGCGGGTGATTGCCCGATTCCTGAAAGAGGCTCAGGTTACGGGGCGTCTCCAGCATCCGGGTATCATACCCGTGCACGAAATCGGCGAGCGGGCCGATGGCACCCTGTACTACACCATGAAATTCGTCCGGGGGAAAACCCTTCGTCAGGCCATTCGGGACGCGCAGACGCTGGAAGAGCGAATGGACCTGCTTCCCCACTATGTCGACATGTGCCAGGCCATGGCCTATGCCCATGCCCATGGGGTCATTCACCGGGACCTCAAGCCGAGCAATGTGATGATTGGCGAGTTTGGTGAGACCCTGGTCATTGATTGGGGCCTGGCCAAAGAGACCGACAGTGGGGAGGAGATGGAAGAAAACGGCGCGGGGTCCGTCGTCACATCGGAGCGCAATAGCCCGGGATTGACGATGGACGGCCAACTCATCGGGACGCCCCATTACATGGCTCCGGAGCAGGCGGCGGGCCAGCACCATGCCCTGGATGCCCGTACGGATGTGTATGCCCTGGGGGCCGTGTTGTATCAACTGCTGACGGGCCACCGTCCCTTTGAATCCCTGTCGCGCCTGGAGGTTATCCGGGCGGTGTTGAAGGAGTCACCCGCAGCACCTGAAACGGTGTGTCCCCAACTACCCGGGGCGCTGGCCACCATCTGCAAGCGGGCGATGGCCCGCGAGCCGTCGGCACGCTACCACACGGCGCGGGAATTGGCCGATGAGGTGCTCCGCTTTCAGTCCGGTGCGGTGGTGGCCTCCCACGACTATGGCCTGCGCGAACATGCGCTCCGGTTTGTGAAAAAACACCGCCCCGCCGTGATGACCGGCGCCGTGGCGGCCGTGCTCCTGGTCTGCGTGGTGATCTATTCCATGCTCACCCTGCGCGATGGTCGTTTAACCGAGCGGGCCCTGCGTCTTCAGTCAGACCAGGAACGGTACGACCTCTCAATCGCGCTGGCCCAGCGCAGCCTCGGGGAATTTCAATATGATGAGGTGAACCGTATCCTCGAGGAAAGTCCCTTGGAATACCGCGGTTGGGAATGGGGGCACCTGCACTATCTCTCCCAACTGCGGCGTCAGAGTTACGAGGGCCACCCCGGTCGCCTCGCTGCCATGGACCTCAGTCCCACGGGAGAGCACGTGGTGACCCTGGATTTCAGCGGTGCGGCGTTGCTGTGGTCCCTGCCCGAAATGCGCCTGGTACGAAGGTATACCGTGGACAGCGAAGGGTGGACGGTGGCCTTTCATCCCCAGGGGAAAGAATTTGCGACCACCGGATTGGATGGGCGAATCCGGCGTTGGGGAGTAGAGACCGGAGCGTTCCTCGCTGACTATCAGGCTCCCGGCGGCAGTGCGTCTGCCTTGGCGTACACGCCCGATGGGGCCTATCTGCTTTCGGCAGGAACGGATGACGGGATATCCCAATGGGAGTTGGCCACGGGCACGGTGCTTCGGAAGTTTCCGGCGCCCTTCGTCATTAATGGTCTCGCGATTTCCCCCAATGGTGCGTGGCTCGCCGTCGGCGATGACCATGGCATGGTGCGGCTCTGGGATTGGGAAACGGCGACCCCGCTATGGCAGCATGACGGTCACAGCGAGTCCCAGCAACAGGGCGTGCAAGGGACAGTGTCCGTGTCCTTCAGCCCGGATAGCCGTTGGCTGGCCAGCAGCGGTACGGATGCGACGGCCAAGGTCTGGGAGAGCACGAGCGGAAGCCTGCATCACACCTTTGACGACTACCTGACCCGGGTCTGGTCGGCCCGTTTTTCGCCCGATGGAAAGACCCTGACCACAACCACCCGAGATCGGGTGTCGTTCTGGGACCTTGCAACCGGCGAAGAGGGCCCTACCTGGATCAAGGGCGAGGGTATCACCAAGCAATCCCGTTACCTGCCTGATGGAACGCAGCTGCTTACCGTGGGCGGATCGGAACACGTGCGGGGCTGGGGGCTGACACCGGAGTTGGAAGGTCGTTATCTGGAAGGCCACCGTGCCGAGGTTAATGGGGTGCGTTTCAGTCCCGACGGCACGTGGTTGGCTTCTACGGGGGGACACTGGAAAGAGGGAGGGGACGGCCGGGTGTTGCTCTGGGAACCTGGGCGGGCGTTGGAAAGAGGGAAGGCCTCTCCGGACCACGTATTGGAAGGGGGGCAACGGTGGACCCACCCCCTGGCCTTCCACCCCGATGGGAAGGAAGTGAGCGCGGGGGACAACAAGGGCTATGTGCTTACCTGGGACGTAGCGTCCGGTGCGCTGACGCGTCGCCTTCATATACCGGAATATACCAACGGGGTGCGGTGCCTGGTTTATCACCCCGATGGGGCGCGAATCGTCACGGCGGGGTGGGGCGGGGACCCGCTTCCGAAGCTCCGTGAATGGTCGGTCGAATCGGGTCAGTTGTTGCGTAGTTTTTCCGGTGCCACCAACACCATCGATTCCGTGGCATACAGCAATGGTGGACGCTACCTCGCGGCGGGGTGCCGGGATGGAAGCGCCTATGTCTGGGATGTGCTCCGCGGCCGACTGATACATCGTCTGACGGAAGGGGATGGGTGGGTCTATGGGGTCGCCTTCTCGCCCGATGGCCAGTATCTGGTCACGTCGCACGACCGGGCATTGGTGCTGCTGTGGGATTTGAAAAGCGGTGCCATTGTGCAGCAATTTCATGGGCTGCATGGGCGGGCCGGTAAGGTGTGCTTCAGTCCCGATGGACGGCGCATTGCGGCCTGTGATGTCAGTTCGGTAAAAGTCTGGGGGGTGGCGACCGGGGCTGTGCTGCTGAGTTTGCCCCACGGTGCCAACGATGTGGCCTTCAGTCCTGACGGGCTCACCCTGGCCACGGCCGGTGCCGATGAGCGCGTGGGGGTGTGGCACGCCCTGCCGTGGGAGTGACCCGCGACCCAGTTTCACGGACGGGGAGAGTTTGATATTATGGGGGGGAACGGTTCAATATCGGAATTATCCGCAGGTGATTCGCACAAGACGGCAATGGGGGCGAAATTCATGCGAAAAGATCGGGACACATTGTTGGCAGAGGCCTGTCAACAACTCTTTGGGGTGGCTCCAGCGGTGATTCGGGAAGCCCGGGAGGCGACGCAGGGCGATGGGGAAAGCAGTATTGTCGATGTGCTCGTGGCCAAGGGGGCTTTGGATGCCTATGAGCAGGATATCCTGCGGCAACTGACGGACAAGCTCTACGACCCTGAGGCGCGCACGCTGCTGGCTGAGTCCCTGGCCGCGGGGGAATCGGTCGCGCTGGACCTGGAGTTCCTACAGCTCCAGGAAGAAGAGCGCTATCTTTCCCTCCAAGAGCACGACCGGGGCGGCATGGGGCGCATCGTCACCGTGTGGGACCGGCGGATGAACCGGGAGGTGGCCCGCAAGGAATTGCTTTCCCGCCACACGGAATCGGGTTCGGGGAATGGCTCTTCCGACGGAAAACGGCGCCGGGTGATGGGGCGATTCCTCCGCGAGGCCCAGGTGACCGGGCGCTTGCAGCATCCGTCTATTGTGCCCGTCTATGAAATTGGCCGTCGCGACGACGGCACGGTGTATTACACCATGAAATTCGTGCGGGGAAGGACCCTCGAGCGGGCCATCCAGGCGGCGGGTGATATCGCAGGCCGTCTCGAATTACTCCCCCACATTATCGACTTATGTCAGGCCGTGGCCTACGCGCACAGCCAGGGGGTCATCCACCGCGACCTCAAGCCTGCCAATGTGATGATTGGGGAATTTGGTGAAACGTACCTCATCGACTGGGGACTCGCGAAGTTTATGGGGCGCGACGAAGCGGTCGAGGGGGATGGAGACGGGACAGCGGAAGAAGAAGACGGCGACCTCGACAACCTGACCGCGGAGGGCGAGGTAATGGGCACGCCCCACTATATGCCTCCCGAGCAGGCGGCGGGAAAACTCCGTGAACTGGATGAGCGCTCCGATATCTATGCCCTTGGAGCCGTGCTCTATCATCTTCTCACGGGAGAACGGCCCTTTGATGGCTTGTCCCGCATGAGAGTACTCAGCCAAGTGCTCCAGGCGGAGCCCTTGGCTCCGGATAAAGTAGAACCGGATGTGCCCCCGGCCCTGGCCGCGATTTGCCGGCGCGCCATGGAAATAGACCCCGCGCAACGCTATTCGACGGCCCGGGAACTGGCGGCGGAGGTCCAGCGCTATGAGTCGGGTGGTCGGGTGGCGGCCCATGACTATGGGCGGGTGGAATTGATGCGGCGCTTTCTGACGCGACATCGCCCCGTGGTGGCCACGGCAGTCTTGGGGTTGTTCGTATTGATGGTCGTGGTGGTGTACGCCTTCCTTGCCTTGAATGAGCGAGCCGACGCCGAGCGTGAGGCGCGTGTCGAGGCGGAACGGGCGGTCTATGCCATGGGTCTCAATATCGCCCAGCAGGAGATGAGAGAACGGGATTACAGCTCCATGGCGCAAAGCCTCTATAGCTCGGAAGATGGCCGGAAAGGTTGGGAGTGGGGCCATCTTTACTTCCAGATCAGTGCTCAGCGCGACTACTCGTTCGAACATGAGATCGCATTTGAGGACGTGGAGGTGACACGTGATGGAACCCATCTGGCCACGGCCGATTACACGGGCTGCGCTGCCATCTGGAATATTGAAGCGCGGCGCGCCGAACAGACCTTTCATCTTCACGATACCAACGTCCTCGATATCGCCCTCCATCCCGATGGCAACGTGCTCGCCAGTTCCTCACTTGGCGGCGAAATCGCAGTTCATGACATCGGTTCGGGAGACACGGTGGCCGCTTGGTACCTTCCAGGCGGTGTGGCACGCGAACTCACCTTCTCGCCGGATGGCTCTTATTTGCTCGCGGCGGGTGCCAAGTCGGTTTCCGTGTGGCACTGGATGACTCAGACGCGCCACGGGGACCTGCATGGCGATGGTGCGGAGATGTACGCGGTCCGTTTCTCGCCCGATGGCACCTTTCTCGCGGGTGGCGACGCGGCGGGCATGGTGTACGTCTGGAATTGGGGGACGGGCCAGCGCGTTTTTAACCAGATGGGGCACGCAACGGGCCATCGGGGGGCCTACTCCGGGACCCTGAGTGTGGCTTTTCGTCCCGGAACGAACTCACTGGCTTCATCGGGGGCGGACACGCGGATAGTCATCTGGGATTGGAGGACGGGCATGATGATCCGGGAACTTCGAGAGTTTCGCACGAAAGTTTGGTGTGTGGACTACGCGCCCGATGGCAGCACGTTGCTCGCCGTCTCCGCAGGCGGGGCACCCCGCCTTTGGGACGCCCAGCGCGATTACGATTTTCTCAGGAATATAGGGTCCCAGGCGGCGGCCTCGGCCCGCTACTCTATAGATGGTTCAGAGGTCTATCGAACGGGTGGCAACGGGCGGGTCGAGACCTGGTATATGGAAGATGGTCACCGGCCGATATACCTCGAGAGCGATGACGGGGAGCCAGCCGACTTATCGTTTCACCCGAGTGGCCAAAAGCTCTTGGCGGTGACCGAAGAGGGGGGACTGTATTCCTGGCCGATAGCTTCATTCGCCCATGTTCCGCGCCGAGGGATCCACACCCACCTTTGTGACGTAGCTCGTGTTCGTATGCGCCAGTCGGTAACCGCAAGGCAACTCGGACTCGCAGCGCCCGGGGGGAGTAGCGCTATCGCGGTTCATCCCGAGGGCCGGCTCGTCAGTATCAGCACGGGCGGCGGGCGTATAGAGCATCGGGATGTAAATTCGGGCTCGGTTTTGGGCGCTTTTCGCATTCCCGACTACCCCGACGGAATTCGGGTGCTTGCTTACCATCCCGATGGGAGGACCCTGTTCGCATCCGGGTATGGAGACGAATTTGGGCGAGATGCGGTTCTTCTGGATGCTGAAACCGGTAGCGTGCGCTGGCGTCTAAGTGGTCATACACGGGAGATTACGCACCTCTCCTTTACGGCGGACGGGCGCTACGCGGCGACGGGTAGTCGCGACTCGAATATACGGATATGGAATGTCGAGAACGGCAAACTCGCAAATATACTGAAGGACGCCCATGGCAGACACGCGGTGGAGTTTGTCTTCGATCCAACGGGACACTACATAGCGCGAAGCAACAGCGATAATGTGACAATACAAAGCACGGAAGTCGGAAGCGACTTCCATCGTGAATTTTACGGCGCGTGGGGCGATATTCTATCGGTAGCTTTTAATCCCGATGGGACGCGTTTGGTCGCCGTAACGAGTGAGGAGACGGTCTTGTGGGATCGGACTTCTGGCGTTAAACTGGTGACCTTGCCCGTGGGAGGCACCAAAGTCCGCTTCAGTCCCGACGGCAGTGTGTTGGCTACATTGGGTATGGACAGGCGGATCGCGCTCTGGCACGCACTGCCCTGGAAGTAGAGCGCGTTCGTGGCCTCCGATCGTGCGACGGTCGTCTACGACGTACAGAGCGGGGTGTTGCTCTTCAGCCTGCCCCACGGCGCAACCCGTGCCTTGTTCAGCCCGGATGGCCGCACCCTGGCGACGGCGGGCCTGGATGGGCGCGTGGGGATTTGGCATTCCTTGCCGTGGGAGTGAGGGGGCAACGGGCGCGAAAATATAAGGTTCATGGGCAATGTGTGGGTACCCACAATAATTCCCTCTGCACCAGCGAACTCAATCCAGCAATCGTGCCGCGCGATCCGGTATTCCCGGTTCGTGCGCGGGTTGGGAGATATCATGAGATCACGCGATGGAGGTCCCGAGCCAAGCACAATGCGCCATTTTCCCCATACCACTTGGAAACTTCCCACAACGACACCGCCCCCAATGACCTTCCACAGCCCCATCGCACGAACCCTCGTACCTCGGGATCGCGCGGCACGTCTAGGACTCGTATTTCTATTTGCAAAAAATGCGTGGTGACGTGTGTTCCACAATCCATTTCAACAAGCGCTCCGCTTCGGTGCTTGTATGTTCGAGAAAATCCTCCCCACTTAGTGCTGATGACGCGAATTTAAAAGCCCCGGCAGATAGGCTACCTGCCGGGGCGTTTTGAATCGGGTTTACTGCTTAATCAGCCAGACCTCGGTGAGGCGGGACATCTGGCGCCAGTTGATGCCGGGTTCGTGGGGCACGTCGAAGGTGACGATGATGGTGCCGTCTTCGTAGAGCGATTTAGGGATGGGGAACTCTTTAATCTCTCCGATTTCTTTACCGTCCAATGTGGGCTTCAGCAGTTCACCCTTGATGCGGGGGAGGCACTGGCTCAGGCCCGTGGTGCGGAGCACGTAGGTGGCGTCTGTGTCGAGGCCGTCGTAGCGGAGGCCCATGGGCCAGTCCATTTTGCTGATCCAGGATTGACGCACGCGGGTGAGGCCACCGTCCCACCACATGAAGTCGGGATTCATGTGGCGTCGCATGAGGGGGTCGGTGCTGAGGGATTCGCCCCGCAAGACGTGGTCCGATTGGGCAATGTTGCCGATGTCATCGTAGTAGCTGCCCGGACCGGGGTTCTCCCAGGTGTAGAGGACCTTGAGGCGGGCGAGTTGTTCTTCCTCGCTTTTCAGGCCGCGAATCTCGGAGAACTGGTCTTCATACCACCAGCGGTTGTTGAGGGGATGGTCCACGAAATCGAGGACGGCCCCGCGTTGGGAATTGCTGGCGCCATACTTAGGCACGCTGGTCTGATAGCCGATGGATTTGAACATCTTCTCGCAGATTTGCTCGATGGCCGCGCGCAGCTCCTGGCGGGGCGATCCGGGGCCGGCCTTGGCGAAAATCGCGGTGGCTTGCTCGATGGCCTTGTCCACACCGATCTCCTTCGCCGTGGCGAGGACGGCGTTGGCGTCGGCTTCCAGTTGGTCTTCATGGATGAAGCGGGCGCGGATGTAGGCGTCGTAGTGGGCCTTGAGTTGGCAGAGCTGCCAGCGCCAGTTTTCCATGAGTTCGGGGTGTGCGCGGTCGAGGCCCTGCCAGAGGGCGAGGGTGGCTTCCACGCCACCATTGAGGGCGATGGGGCCATCCCAGTTTTGCTCCAGGGCATAGAGCCCATCGGCGGCCTGCACGGCCACATCATCGCCAAAGAAGAAGCGGCAGTACTCAATCAGGCCGTCGCGGACGTTGTAGTCCACATCCCAACCGAGGAGGCTCCACACGGTCTTGTTCACGTCATCGTGCATGCCGTCGGAGTAGGTGATGAAGCCATCGGTATAGCGGGCAAAGGCGCGGAAGATGGTGCTGTAGTAGACGGGCTCGGGGTTGGCCCCTTCCCGGCCTGAGGTGAAGGCATAGGCCGGGTCAATCCACTGGGTGGCATACTGAGAGCGCACCGTGTGGGTAATGTCCGGGTAGTCGCGGAGACGGTATTCCCTGGGCAGACGTTCGCGCATGTAGGGCAGGGGCGGACTGGAGGGCCCGCCCACGGCACCGGTAAACCACGTGGGTTTGTGCTCGGTGATCCAATCGAAGAAGTATTCGACCCGTTCCTCGTCAAAGCCCTGGAGAGACATCCAGATTTCCGTGTCGGGGTGGTACTTCGCCAGGAGTTTGGAGATGTCTTCGAGAAAGAGCAGCACATCCTTGGGGTGATTGTGGCCCGGGTCGCCCCCGGGGAAAAAGACGGCGTCCAGGTTGGAGGACTCCTTGTAATAGGCTTCATGTTCCGCCAGGTGGGCGGCCCGCTTTTCGGGGTCCGTCAGGTCGACGGTGGCCGGGGTCCACACCCAATAGGCCACGCCGTATTTCTCACAGATTTCACCAAGACGATGATTCATGACCTCCCGCGTCACGGGCATGAGGGGGCTGTCCGAATCCTGGAAGGGGATGTTCTCAATGGCGTTCACGCCAAAGATGGCCAGTTCGCGGATGTATTGGTCATACATCTCCGGCGTCCAGGCGTCGTAGCTGTTGGCCGTGGTGCGGTAGCCAAGCTGGTGTCCGCGAATGGAATCGTCGGGCGCCGTGGAGACGTTGAGGGGGGTGACGAGGCGGAGGGTGTCTTTGGCCCAGTCGAGATGGCGGAGGAGACGGCCCATGCCGTAGAGGACGCCACGGGCATCGGCACCGACGATCCAGAGCGCGTCGTTTTCGGTCGCGATGGTATAGCCCTCCGACTCCGTGACGTAGAAGACCGACGGCAGCGTCTTGCCGGAGAAGGTGGGGCTTCCCCCCGAGAGCAGTGCGATGGCGGGACCATTTTCGGGCCAGGTAGTCGAAACAGGAAGGTCGATACCTGTGCGCTGTTTTACTTCTTCCACCAGCACGGTGGCGGCAGTCTGTTCGACCAGCGGACGCTCGCCGGGTGCGACGACTACCGTCGCCTTGGAGAGGTCGAGGGCGTTAGCCCCGGGTATGAGCATCGCGAACGTGAGGAGCAGCATCGCTACCCCACTCGTGCAATGCCGGAAAAGTTTCTTAGGCACCATGGGATAATTCCTTGTTGGTTGGGATGATTGGCGTTCGTATTTATTGTTTGTACTGTTATCCGGCTTTTTCAGGTGGGTCATCGTCCGTGAATGGGTCTACCACGGGAAGCTTAGCGCAGTCGTTGGCCGCAACCCAAAAAACGTTGAACCACGAATGCACACGAATTTTATTGGCCGTAAGGAACGCAGAGAGGAAATATGCCCTTTGGTTCTCTGTGTCTCTGTGGTGAGAAAGCATTGGATAGCAATCAACATGATGGAGCACGGATAAAATCGACAGCGCGGATGCATTGAAATGAATACCAACTGCTAACTCGGCTTCGTACAATTCATACGCACGATGGATTCATTGAGCTAACCTGATTCTAGTCTATGTGCTTCTATCCGTATTATCCGTCTACTCCGTGGTCAAAATTCGGAATATCTCCTGCCTGGATTTACGGGTGTAACCTTAAGAAGGAAAAGCTGATGCGAACGCTCGAAAGTGGGTTTGTTCTCAAAAGGAGAAGAAACGTCGGATAGTAGTAGGGAATTACACGGAAGCTAAGGCGTTGCCTCCTGTTTGGTCTCGACCGAAACGTATTCTATTCGTGTTGATTGGTGTCCATTCGTGGTTCAAAAATTTTGTAGTGTGGGACTCCAGGTGACAAGGCCGCTCCTTCCGTGGTGGAAAACAGGGATTTGCCACGAAGGGCGCGAAGAAGAAATGTAAAGCGGGCACTATCGCGTGTATCGTGGCGTATCGATGCGAAGAGGGCCGGGCAACATCTTTTCGTACCTTATCAAAAATGCAGTTAGAAAACGAGACTAGGGTGTTCGCTCCAGCACCAGGTATTGACCGCTATCCTCCCTGGGGGGCCAGGGGATGTAGAGTGTGTCGTCTTCCACCCGCATGACGACCGTGGCGGCATCGGGGTGTTCCTGGTTGCGGCCATACCAATCGAGATGGATGCGGGAGTCGGCGTGGAACCAGCGGTGGGCATCCATGATGCGATTACCGTCGGTGTCGGTCGGAATGGCGGAGCGGTCCCGGGCAAATTCGATGGACACGACTTCCTGGGGTACGGGGCCGTCGGGTTCTCCCCCGGGTTGCCTGGTCGTGCCGATCACGTCCCAATGGCCCATGACGGCCATGGCATCCCGCCAGTAGGCCTCGGGGCCAAAGCGGAGGCGGGCACCGGGTGCGGGGCCCTCTTGCATCCCCAGACTCAAGAGCGTAATCGTCACCAGCACCACGGGCGTGGCGGCACACGCGGCGTAGTACCCTTTCCCGAGGCGCCAATCACGGTCTGACGGCGTGCGGGTTGCCGTCGGCCCAGGCGCACGGGGGGACGATTCTCCCCGTTTCAAAATCAGGGCGGTGGCCGCACCGGCCAGCAGGATGAAGGTGACTTCCACGAGGGGATGACTTCGGCCCCGCGCGGCAGGGAGGTCTAAGGTAAAGCCCGTGGCCAGCGTGGCCCAAAGCAGAAAGAGGCAGACAAAGGTGCCTTTGCCCAACGCCGTTGACGGCGCCATCGCGAGGGCGTCCCGTGCGTAGAGCCGCAGGGCGTAGCATCCCAGCGCGCTCAGTACCACGCCAAAGACCACATACCAGGCCCACGGTGCCAGTCCGGCGACCGGTTCCGATGCGAGGGCATCATAACGATGAATCCAACGCATGGGCGTGCGCCGTGCATTCATCCACAGCAAGGCAATGAGCACGACGAAAACCGCATAGATGTCCAGTGGCTTCCGCGGGGTGTCTTCCGCCGCCGGGGCCAGGCCGCCCCGGAGGAGATGCAAGGCACCCAGCGCGATGGCGAGACCCATGAGGAGGCCAAAGCTTTCCTCGGCGATTTTCCATTGCATCATCCCATGCCACGAGGCAAAGGGTCCCCAACCCACGCGGACGGGGTGACGAATGAAGACGGCCACCGAAAAGGCAAGGCCACCCCCGAGGACGCCGTAGCATGCGAGGAGGAGGGAGGCCCGGTTTCGCGTGCGTACCAGGTAGATGATAAGGGCCACGAGAATCCCCAGGACACCGCCCCAGCTTTCACTCCGATAGGGGGGCGCGAGTTGAAGCCCACCGAACTTGGTGAGGCCCAGGTAGCCCACAAACCAGGCCGCACAGATGCCCGCAAAGAGCAGGGCTTCCCGGCGTTCTTGCTTTCGGACGGCCGCATAGACCAGCGATACGCCGCAGGCGATGGCCGTGGCGAAAAAGTCCCCGTCGTGGAAGTGCTGGGCCACATAGCGTTCATAGAGATCTTTGGCGTCTGCATTGAAGAAGAGATAGAGGTAGACGACAAAGAAGGCGGCGGCAATGGCGGTGAAGGGCGCGGCCAATCGTTGCAGGGCCGAGCGGGGCAAGGTGAAGGCCAGGCCCAATGTCGCCCCGCCGATGCCGGCCCAGAGTCCCCCCATCAGGAAGAGCACGGCATAGCCATAGAGCACATCGGGAAAAGAATCACTCACGGCGTACATGGTCTGTTCCATGTAGCTCATGGAGCCGCCCCAGGCCCAGCCGACGGCACCAAAGAGGCCCGCAACGGCGGTGCGGCGCACCCAGTCTTCCCGGCCCGAGGCGAGGCAGAGGGCCATGCCCAAGAGGGCCCCGGGCACCATGGCGCCTCCCTCGTGGCCGACGATGCCGCGGTAGCCCCAGCCATAGGCCATGATAAGTCCCGCGAGCAGCAGGAACGAAAGGGTGAGCGGGGATGGTCGCGACGGGGCGTGGGTGTCCATAGTGAGTCCTTCCTCCCGGGTTGGGGACACTATAGCGTGCCGGGTTACCGGGGGCAACGTGCTTGGGTGGTCGCCCGTGGGCAGCAAGGCAGGTCAGGTATCCAATACCCCGATTTTCAGGGGCCAACGGGGTGTGGATTTCTGGAAAGACGGCCTGATTCCTGCTATAGTGATCCTATGTTTACAGATGTATCTAAAAAAGTAAACGGGGCGGTATCTTTCCTGCCCCGATTCGCACACTGGGGTATGATTGGGGCCGTAGGTACGGCGTTTGTCATTGGCGGCTGCAAGAGCATGACCCCTTCTCAGGGCGAGGTCGTGGCCGTGGACGAGACCAAGCGGGCGGAGATCGCCGGCTTTCTCGAAACCCACTGCTACAACTGCCACGGTATGAAACGCCAAAAGGGCGGACTCGATTTTGAAACCCCCATCACAAATGAGGGGAAGATCAGCGATCAGGAGTTGCTGAGTCATATCCTGGCCGTCGTTGCCGGTGGTGAAATGCCGCCCAAGCGCAAGCCCCAACCCTCTCCGGAAGAGCGGAGCAGCTTCGTGGCGGCCATTGAGGCCGAAAAAGAGGCCGTACTCGCTGCCGTTGAGGCGGACCCGGGTCGGGTCACGGTGCGGCGCTTGAACCGCTCGGAATATAACAACACGGTGCGCGATTTGCTCGGAGTGTCTTCCCAGCCGGCGGACAGCTTCCCACCGGATGACTCGGGTTATGGTTTTGACAATATCGGCGATGTGTTGACCCTGTCACCCCTCCTGGCCGAGAAATATCTCGATATTGCCGAGAAGGTTGCAGCCGAAGCGGTCCAGCATGAGTTGGATACCTACCGGGACACCATGCCGGTGCACCGCAAGATATTGCCGTGTAACCACAGCACCCCGGAGCACACCGCAGAGTGTGCCGATCGGGCGATTCGGCACGTGGCCCCCCGGGCGTATCGGCGCCCGGTGAGCAGCGAAGAAATCAGTCGCCTCAAGGGCTTCTACCAGCTCGCCATCGACAACGGGGAATCATTTTCCGACGGGCTGGAGCTTGCCCTGCAGGCCCTCCTCGTATCACCCCATTTCCTCTTCCGCATCGAGGAAGGTCCAGCGCCCACCGACCCGGACGCGCACCATTATCTCGCGGACTACCACTACGCCTCCCGGCTTTCCTATTTCTTGTGGAGCAGCATGCCCGACGATGAATTGCTGGAGACCGTGCAGCAGGGCTCATTGCGCAATCCCCGAACCTTGCGGGAGCAGGTGAGCCGCATGTTGCGGGATCCCCGGGCCGAAGCGCTGGCGGAGAACTTTGGGGGACAGTGGCTCCAGTTCCGAAACCTGGCCGTTGTGGATCCAGATCCGGATATGTATCCCGCCTTCACCGACGAATTGCGCGATGCCATGGCCGAGGAGACCATGCGCTTTTTCACGGCTATCGTGGCGGAAGATCGCAGCATCCTCGATTTCGTGGACGCGGATTTCACCTTCGTCAATGAACCCCTGGCCAAGCACTACGGTATCGACGGGATTGTCGGACCGGAATTCCAGCGTGTGGACGTGGACCCCAATCAACGGGGGGGGCTGTTGGGCCAGGCGAGCATCCTGACTGTCAGTTCCTATCCCACCCGCACCTCGCCCGTATTGCGCGGCCTGTGGGTATTGGAGAACTTGTTGGCTTCTCATCCGCCACCCCCTCCGCCGGATGTGCCCGCGCTGGATGCGGTAGAGATTGATTCTTCCGCTACCATGCGGGAGAAACTGACCAAGCACCGGGAAAACGTCAGTTGTGCCAGTTGTCATGATCGGATCGATCCCCTGGGTTTTGGCCTGGAGAATTACGACGCCATTGGTGCCTGGCGCACGGAAGACAACGGCAAGCCCGTGGATAGCTCGGGTATCCTGCCCGATGGCCGTGAGTTCGATGGTCCAGCGGCATTGAAAAAAGTGCTGGTGGACCGAAGTGACGAATTTACCCGGTGTCTGGCCGAAAAAATGTTAATCTATGCCTTAGGCAGAGGGCTTGAAGAATACGACGAGCCCGCACTGAATGAAATAGTCGCCGCTGTGGCACGCAAGGATCACCGCTTTTCCGAGTTGGTCTATGAGATCGTGCGCAGCCTACCCTTTATGCAGCAACGAGGCGAGGTCGAAGTGTCATGACAACCATTGTTACGAAGAAACACCTGAACCGCCGTACTTTCTTGCGGGGCGTGGGGGCCGGTCTGGCACTGCCCTTCCTGGACGCGATGGTCCCTGCGGTGGCCCAGGCCGCACCACAAAAGAATATTGCCCCTACCCGCATCGGCTTCGTCTATGTGCCCAACGGGATCATCATGCCCGACTGGACGCCGGCCGCCGAGGGAAAAGACTTTGAGTTGCCCCAAATCCTGAAGCCCATTGCGGCGCACCGGGATGAGGTGATCGTGGCCAGTGGTCTGGCCCAACTGAATGCCCGGGCCCTGGGCGATGGCGGGGGCGATCACGCCCGCGCTTCGTCGGTTTTCCTCACCGGCGTGCACCCCAACAAGACCGCGGGTGCCGACATTCGCAGTGGCGTATCGGTGGACCAGATTGCGGCCCAGCATCTGGGCAAGAACTCCCGCTTCCCCTCCCTGGAGCTGACGGTAGAATCCGGTAAGCTGGCGGGCAGTTGTGACTCGGGCTATAGCTGCGCCTATTCCAACAGTATTTCCTGGCGAACGGAAACGACGCCCAATCAGCCCGAGGGCAATCCCCGCGCCGTCTTCGAGCGTCTCTTCGGAGGCGAAGAGAAGAATCTCAGCGAGCGGGACAAAGCCCGTCGGCGGGAGTATCGGGGGAGTATCCTCGACTTCGTGATGGACGACACCAAGGCACTTCAACGGAAACTTGGACCTACCGACCGGCGCAAACTGGAAGAATACCTCTACGGTATCCGCCTGGTAGAAAAGCAAATTGCCTGGAACGAAGGGCAAGCCGCGGATGCAGGTGGTCTGGACGTGCCGGAGGCCATTCCGAAAGACTATGCCGAGTATGCCCGGCTCATGTTTGACCTCCAGATTCTCGCCTACCAGACCGACCAGACCCGGGTTTCCACCTTCATGATGGGCCTGGAAGGCAGCGGACGTGCCTACCGTGAAGTGGGCGTGAAGGGGGGGCACCACCAGCTCAGCCACCACCTCGGCGACGAAGAGAAGATTGCCAGCCTGCGTACCATCAACCACTACCACATGGAGCAGTTCGCCTACTTCCTCGACAAGATGAAGAACACGGAAGACGGCGACGGCTCATTGCTCGATCACTCCCTTATCGTTTACGGCAGTGGCATCAGCGATGGTAACAGCCACAGTCACAGTGACTTGCCGGTGCTCATTGCCGGGCGGGCCAGTGGCAATGTGACGCCGGGCCGCCACATTCGCTACGAGAAAGACACGCCGATGACCAACCTCTTCCTCAATACGCTGGAGTATGTGGGTTGCCCGACGGAGAATCTGGGCGATAGCGATGGTAAGCTGAACTATCTTTCCAGCCTGGCATAGACCGGGGCTCCGTACAGAAACGGTACCCATCAGATAAGTTCACGTAACCGGGATAGCCCCTCACGAGGGGCTATCCCGGTTTTCTATGTATCGTCAGGTGTGGTCTGGGCGGGTAAAGGCCGAAAACCCTGTCAGCACAAGAAGTAGCGTGCCAAACAGAAAGAGGTTGCTGAGCGCATTGCGCAACGATTGGGCGGACAGCGCTTTGCTTCCCCCGAGAGCGCACCCGGTGGTCGGGGTGGCGGCGGCTTCCAATTCGGCGGGGGAGATTAGGAAATCGCCGTCGGTATCGAGGTCATCGAACTGCTGATTCGTGAGCAAGGGAATAATGGCGCGGGCTTCTTCCACGGAAAGAAACCCATCGTCGTTGGCGTCGGCTGCCTCGAAGTTGCTTTGTAGCACGCTGGCGACGGCTTGCAGGCTACCTTCGCCTTCTCCTTCTCCCTCGCCTTCACCTTCACCTTCCCCTTCGCCTTCACCTTCACCTTCTCCCTCGCCTTCGCCTTCACCGACGGCGCAGGCGCCGTCGTAGCTGACCAGCGCACCATACATTTCTATGGCGGGGATCTGGGTGCAGAGGCTTTCTTGCGAAAGGCTATTCCCCTGCACATCAATCTCCGATTCCGTGCCCAGTGCGGGATTCAAACGCAGGGGCGTCAGGTCGGTGACAGTATTGTTGGATAGATCGACCGCGGCGAGCAGGGGGAGGCTTTCCAATACCGAGATATCCGAGATGGCGTTGCCGCCCATCTCTAGTGTTTGCAAAGTGGGGAAATTACGCAGGAAGCTGATGTCCGTAATGCCACTATCCGCCATTGTAAGATTCCGCAATCGGTCGAAGCCCGGCATGGGGAGGAACTCGGTAAGCCCGGTGTTACTCAGGGAAAGGAAGGGGACATATCGCGCACCGAGGCCGCTGAGGACTTCCGGGCCGTTCAACGGGTTGCCATCGAGGGAGAGGCTTTGGAGTCGGGAGAGCCCCGTCACGCCGGCCAGGTCGGCGAGTTCGTTGTCCCGCAGGGAAAGGGTGAATATCTCTTGCCCTGCCAGGGGGGAGAAGTCGCGGACCCGGGTGTTGTCTGCTGTGAACGTAGAGATTGAAGGTCCTTCCCGGAGGGGCACGATATTGCTGATGGAAGTGTTGCTGAAATTCAGGCTGGATATCTGGCTCAGGGCGTCGAGGCCTTCGAGGGAATCGACGTTGGTACCGGGAAAATTCAATTGGAGAAAGGTGTGGCCTTCCGTGAGAATAGGCGCTAGATCCGAAACGGGGGTGTTGTCCAGACGGACCACCCGTAGCGACGTCTGTCCCGATAGGGGGGCAAGGTCGGTTACGCCCGTGTTTGCGATGTCTATCCACTCCAGGGCTGTATTGTTGGATAGGGGACCCAGATTGTTCACCGTGGTCCCGGCCACATCCAGGTAGCTCAGGGTCGTGTTTTCGGCGAGAAAGGAAAGGGTGGTCAGGGCGGTGTTATCGGCATAAAAGTGGGTCAGTCCCGTGAAATTCGCCACCACGCTGAAGTCGGTGATGGAGGTCTCGCCACAATAGAGGCGTTCCAGGCCGGTGAGTGCTGCGAGGGGCGACAAATCGGTGACCGACGTGCCCACCATGCTGATGGAGCGGAGGGCCGAGGCCGACGCCAGGGGTGTAAGATCCGTAACACGGCTGCGGTCGACGTAGAGGAATCTCACGCTGTCGTTGCCCGACATGAAACCCAGGTCCGACACGGGCGTATCGTTGAGACGGAGGGTGCTGAGTGCATCGAATCCGGCGGCCAGTGGTACCGAGGTGATTTGGGAACCGTCGGCCTCCAGTTGGTTGAGCGACGCCAGCCCCGCCAGCGGAGACACATCGGCAATGGGGGTGTCATCGAGCTGAATCCAGGTGAGGGCGTTCAGATTCACCAGAGGCGACACGTCGGTCACATTGGTGCCCCCCAGGAGTAGTTGGGTAATGCCGGTAAGGTTCGCCAGGGGGGAAAGGTCGCTCAAGGGGTTGTTGCGAGCGGTGATAAACGTGATGTCGGTCAGGTTGGCCAGGGGTGAGAGGTCTGAAATACGGCAATCATCCAAGCGCAACCCACGCAGGCCGCTGTGGTTGGCCAAGGCGGAGATATCCGAGATACGGGTCTTATCACAGGTAACACCGGTCAGGCCATCGATGGAGGCCAGGGGGGAGATATCGGTAACCAGCGTCGCGTCGATGGTGAGTCCCTGGAGGCTCGTCATGCTGGCGAGGGGGCTCAGATCGGCCACCGGGCTGTAGGATAGATCGAGGCTCTGCAACCCCGTGATCCCAGCCAGGGGACTCAGGTCGCTGACGTTGGTGCGGCTGAGACCCAGCCGGGTCAATTGCGTCAGGTTGGCCAGTGCGGTCAGGTCCGAAACGGGGGCGTTGGACATTTGGAGTTCCGACAGATTGGTCAGGTTTGCCAAGGCGCTGATATCGGAGGCGCGGACAACATGCAACACCAATTCTTCCAGATGGGTGAGGTTTTCCAGCGGGGTCAGGTCGGTAATAGGGAGGCTGTTGAGATTGAGTTCGCGCAGGTTGGTGAGATTGGCGAGGGGGGAAATGTCGCTCGCCTGGCCAAGTTGCAGAAAAAGAATCTCCAGGTTGGTGAGATTCGCCAGGGGGGACAGGTCGGTCACCTGGTTCTGATTGGAAAGCGTTATCTCGGTAAGGTCCGTCGCGTACTCAAGTCCGGTGAAACTATCGATTTCCTTACCGGATATACGAAGCCGGGTGAAGTTTTTACCCACAAAGTCCTCGGCATAGGGCAACTCGGGCAGGAACAACTCCTGGCGCACGGCCGCCTCCAGGTCGGGGTCTTCAAAAATGACGCACGGCCGGTCGACGAACTGGGCCCGAATCTCGCCCCCGGGATAGTCACTGGAGAGGATTTCGATGTAGTAGAGCTTGTTCTGGAGGGCTTGACCATCCAGCGCGACGGTCACGTCGATAGGGCTGGTGGCGGAATCCAGATCGATAAAGCTGTCCTGGGTGTAACTGTTGTAGGGCGCGAAGCCGATACGGGCCAGCGTCGGATTTTCTACATCGTGCTCCACGTGAATCGTGGCCATGCCCGTCTCCACCTCGTAGTGAAGCGTTCCCCTGCCCAAGGTCTCCGTGGCCGGATCGGGTGCGTCGGGCCGAATTTCTTCCGAGACGAGGCAGAAGGCGTAGTCCAGATCTTCTGATGGCCCCTCACCCGCGAATACCGCAGGCGCCAGGGACGCCAACACAAGCACGATGGCCCCGGCGGCATGGACGCGGGAAAAGACAAGGGCGACAACGCGCCGATAGATTTTGGACATGACAGCATTTCCTCAAACAGTTTCGGCCCAAGGCAAACACGCCTCATGCACCAATCAATCAGCCTTCTACTCCCCTGTGCCCTCTTCCGCCTGTATTGTCTGCACGAAAATCGACCATCAGATGTTCAATGATTCCAAATGCGAGACAGCGATACCAGCATAAGAAGCGAAAAACCGAGCAGGAATAAATCGCTGAGGCTTTCACGCAGAGCCTGAAGGCCCGAAGATTTGCTGCTCGGCATACAGCCGACGGAACGGTTGACGATGGCTTCCAGCTCGGTGCGCGAAGGCGCCGCATTTTCATCGCTGTCCATTCTGTCGAAGAGTGACGCCGTCAAGAGGGGCACTTCGCCCGTGTGGAAGAGTTGATCATGTGCTCTCCTGTTCACGGGCCATTGCCCACCCGGCATGTCTGTAAGGTGATTATGCGGCGAAATGGCGAATTTTGCAAATAGGCCGTCGTGCGATCCAGACTATCTGGAGGCCCGGTGACGGAGCACCGGTCAACCCCAGATGCGCAATGAAACCGCGTTTTCGAAGAAGGAAATTCGCATGATTTCCGTCAAACATCCGAGACTTTCCCGCCGGAACTTTCTGGCTGCGGCAGGCACTACGGCCGCGATGTTCGCATCACCGCCGCTCCATGCACGCACCGAACTCCGGTCTACGTATGAAAACCACGTCGCGGGCATTCGCATCAAGCCGGGCCACTGGCGGCCCCACTATCCCTGGGAGCACATCGCCTGGGTCAGTCCCTCGTGGCCCTCGCAGGACTACCTCTGGATGGATTTTCCCGAGGCCATCTTCACGAGCCAGGGCCTCATTTACCTGAGCCATATCAACCCGCCCATTGATACGGTGTACGGCGACAGCCTGCCAGCGGTGGCCTGGAGTGAGACCGGGGATGGGATTTCGTTCGAGCGGGTGCTGCCCAGCCGGATCGCCTTCGGCGGCAGCCTCAAGAAAGGCAGCGACCACACCGTGGATCTCGAATTGCACATACATAATGGCTCGGGCGAAGCGTTGAATGACATTACCCTTCAGACCTGTGCCTTCCTGCGTGGGATCAAGGAGTTTGCGGATTACACGCGGGAGAACAAGTTCATCCACACCGCGAAAAAAGGCTGGGTGACTATGGAAGCGGCCCGGGACTTGCCGCAAGGCGACCAGCCCTATCGTGTCGGTTGGCGGACGCGCGGGAACCCGGTCGCCGATGTGCCCCTGGTGGCCATGGTGTCTAATCAGGCGGAGCGTCTCGTGGCGTTCACGTGGGGAAAAAATACACTGTCCATGGTGAGCAATCCCAATCACCCCTGCTTTCACGCCGACCCCCGGTTTCCCGATCTGGAGCCGGGCGAAAACGCGTCGGTCACGGGCAAGCTCATTTTTTTCGAAGGTAAGCTGGCGGACTTCGACTACACACCGTATCGGTGAGGGCGCACAGGCGGGGGGGGGCCGTGCGGTGGCCTTGGACGCCCTCCGTCAGCGCACGAAGAATTGTATGATATACTGATGCAACATGGTGGATAAGTGCATAGTATACGGAGCGCATGCGTGACCTGATATGGGTGCGCACCCATGGTGTGGAGCAGGGCCCTGGAATTATCGTCGTGATTGAACACCCACTGAGAGTCGGAGACGCCGAGCGGCTGGCCGCGTTGGCACGCTATGATCTTCCCGATTCGATGGAGCAAGAAGACTTTTGCGATGCGGCCCGGCTTGCGGCCTGTCTGTGTGGGGTTCCCATTGGCTATATCGTCTTTCTCGACCGCGACCAGCAGCGGGTGGTGGGCTCCGTGGGGCTGACCACCCTGGAATTGCCCGCAGATGATGCCTTTATCACGCCGCCGGAACCCGGGCCTTGCTGTTGGGAGATACCAGATACCCGGTTATCACCCTGCGCGGAAAGTCCGCTGGTGACCGGCGAGCCCGGGTTGGTGTTCTACGGGGCGGCGACCCTCGACACCGCCGACGGGCACTACATCGGATTGGTCTGCGTGGGCGATACCAAGCCCGGCAAGCTTACCGACCAGCAGCGAGAAGGGCTCCAGATAGTTGCACGCCAGATTATGCGCCACCTGGACGTGGAGTGGGCGACGGATGCCTCTTTTGAAGCGCTGTCCGACAAGACCGAAGCCCTCCGCGTGCGGGGTGACCACTTTCAGTTGCTCAATGCGATTGGTGAGGCGACCCGCGAGCTCAGTCGTCCGGAAGCCATCATGGAGACCAGCGCCCGTTTGTTGGGTCAGCACCTGCGGGCATCCCGGTGCGCCTATGCCGAAGTCGCCGCGGACCAGAACGAGTTTGTCATTCTTCATGATTACACCGACGGCTGTGTGTCGACGGTGGGGAAATATTCACTAGAAGTCTTCGGCGCGCGGGCCACGGCAGAGATGCGGAATAATCGTGTTCTGGTGGTGCGCGATGTGGACGTGGAATTCGGTGGCGACCCGGGATCGGAGATGTTCAACGCTATCGGCATCAAGGCGATAGTCTGCTGTCCGCTGGTCAAAGAAGACGGGCTTCGTGCCATGATGGCAGTCCATCAGACCCGGCCACGCCACTGGACAGAGAACGAGATTTTTCTGGTGCAGGAGGTGGTGGAGCGCTGTTGGGCGACCATTGAACGGGCCCGTGCGGAAACGGCCGTGACCCAGACCCAGAAACAGTTTCATGATCTTTTTGAGTTTGCGCCCGACGCGATTATTATGGCGGATTCGGAGGGTACCATCGTACTCCTGAATAAACAGGCGGAAAAGCTCTTCGGCTACCACCGATCGGAATTGCTTCACCAACCGGTGGAAGTGTTGCTTCCGATGGAATCACGGCACGCCCATGTGGGGTTGCGTGAGGAGTTCTATCCGAACGCGGTCCCCCGCAAGATGGGCGGTGGTCAAAGCAATCTGAAGGGCCTGAAAAAGGACGGGACCTCCTTTCCTGTCGATATCAGCTTGAGTCCCTTGCGGATAAATGGCAACACCTGGGTGGCGGCCGCCGTCCGTGATGTGACAGAGCGGGAACAAATACATGAACACACGCTGCGTGCACAGCGGCTGGAGAGTATCGGCACCCTTGCGGGGGGCGTAGCCCACGATCTGAACAACGCCTTGGCCCCCATTCTGATGGCCACAGAAGTCCTTCGGGAAGAGCGGCCCGAGGATGTGGAACTGGTGGATGTGATAGAGAACGGTGCGAAACGCGGGGCCGCCATGGTGCGCCAGTTGCTCACCTTTGCCAAGGGCCTCGATGGAGAGCGTGCGGTCATTAAGCCCTATCGGTTGCTCCAGGAGATGGAACGTATCATTATTGGAACCTTTCCCAAATCGATTCGTCTCCAACCACAATTTACCGAAGATCTGCACCCCATCCTGGGGGATACGACCCAGTTGCACCAGGTCTTGCTGAACTTGTGTGTGAATGCCCGCGACGCGATGTCCATGGGGGGGGTACTTACGCTTTCTGCAGAAAATGTCGATGTGGATGAAGCCTATGCGAGTTCCATACCGGATGCGACTATCGGACCCCACGTCTTGATTCGGGTGACCGATACCGGGCAGGGAATCGCCCCGGAGGTGATGGCGCGGATGTTTGAGCCCTTTTACAGTACCAAAGAACCCGATAAGGGTACGGGCCTGGGGCTCTCCACCGTATTGGGCATCGTCAAGAGTCACGGGGGCTTTATGGAAGTCTCGTCCCGACCGGATCGGGGGGCCACTTTTTCTGTTTTCCTGCGCGTCGCCCAAGGCGAGACTGAAGCGGCCTCCGCGGATGCTCCGGGTTCAAATGGCTATCGAGGAAACGGCGAGCTTATACTCGTTGTGGACGATGAGTTTGCCGTGCGGGATACCGCATCCCGCCTGCTGCGTGCGATGAATTTTGATGTGATCGACGCAGAAGATGGCACCCAGGCATTGGTACGGGCTGCGGAAAACCGGGATCGCATCCGGGTCGTGCTGACCGACATCCACATGCCCAATGTCGATGGGATCATGTTGGCCCAGGCCCTGCGCCAGATGCTCCCCGACATCGGAATCATCGTTATGAGCGGCCGCCTTGAAGACCGGGAAGCCGCTGAGTTGCGTCGGCTGGGAATTCAGTCCCTTTTGAATAAGCCCTTTTCCCGAAAAAAACTGGCGGAAGCCCTCCGTGGCGTGCTCAAAGACTAGGTCAATGGGTGGACAAATACGGGTGCGCTTGGCGTATGGTATGGGGCGAAGGGACCAACCTGATGCACTATCTGAAAATATCCTTACTGTGTTTCGTATCGATCTGGGGGGCAACCGCCACGGCGGCGAGCCCCAATGACTTTTTCGAGGCACGAATACGCCCCGTTCTCCTGGAGCAGTGCTTTGGCTGCCACAGCAGTGCCACCGATGCCCTGAAAGGGGAATTGCTGCTGGATTCGTCGGCGGGCCTCCTGAAGGGGGGCGTGTCGGGGCTTCCCGCCGTTGTTCCTGGTGACCCCGATGCCTCACGTCTTATGGAGGCGATCCGTTATCAAAACAGCGATTTCCAAATGCCCCCCAAGAAGGCCCTGCCCGAGTCGGTCGTCGCCGACTTTGAGCGTTGGATTCGTGAGGGTGCCGTTTTTCCGGAGAGCGATGTTCCCCTGGATCTGATGGCCAATGCCAAAAAGCATTGGGCCTTCCATTCGCCCCAGCCCCAGGCCGTACCCGCGGTGAACGATACTTCCTGGCCCGTGACCGAGGTGGATCACTTCATACTGGCGGGCCTTGAAGGGGCCGGTTTGACGCCGGCACCCGCGGTGGATCGCCGTACCCTCCTTCGCCGCCTTTCCTTTGATCTGTTGGGCTTGCCGCCCACGCCCGAAGAAGTCGCGGCCTTTGTGAATGATGCGGCGCCCGATGCCTATGAAAAGGTTGTGGAGCGGTATCTCGCCTCGCCCCATTATGGCGAGCAATGGGCCCGGCACTGGCTCGACGTGGCCCGCTATGCCGACACGAAAGGCTATGTCTACGGCCGCGAAGAATTTAATTTCACCCACAGCTATGTATACCGCGATTGGGTGGTCCAGGCCCTCAACGAAGACATGCCCTACGACGAGTTTATACGGCTCCAGCTGGCCGCCGATACCCTGACGGACGATTCCAGCCGGGAAGATCTGGCGGCCATGGGCGTCCTGACCCTGGGCCAGCGCTTCCTGGGCGTACGGCCTGACATCGTGGACGACCGCATTGACACGGTCACCCGGGGGCTCATGGGGCTGACCGTGAGTTGTGCCCGCTGTCACGACCACAAATTCGACCCCGTGCCCACGGCGGACTATTACTCGCTCTATGGCGTCTTTTCCGCCAGCTCCGAGCGTCTGGTTCCCATTGACCCGGGCTACCATGAGAAGCCGGAGTTCGCGGCCTTTACGGAGGTGATGCAGCAACGGCAGGCCAAGTTGGACGAAACCTTTGCCACCCAGACCACGGTGCTGGAGGCCCGTCTCCGCAGTCAGGTAGACCGCTATCTCGTGGCCGTTCCCACGGCGGACAGCCTGCCCACCGAAGATTTTTATGAAATCACCAACGAAGACGACATCAACCCCACCGTCGTCCGTCGTTGGGCGGCCTATATCGAAGGGTGTGGCCCTGAACACCCGGTCTTTGGACCGTGGAATCGCCTGGCAGAACTCGTGCCAGAAGACTTCGCTACGGAAGCCCCTGCCGTCATTGCCCGGCTACGCGCCACACCCCAGGCGGGTGATGTGGTCCTGGCGGCGGCACCCGCTGCCGCGGTTAACACGGCGGTGTTGGAAGTCCTTGCCGCCGAGCCCCCCACCAGATTCGAAGAGGTGACCGCCCGTTATGCCACCCTGTTTAAATCGGTCAATGATGCCTGGCTTTCCCTGGAAGCGGCAGCAGGGGAAAGTGGTATCGATGCCCCCACGGCCTTGCCCGACCCGGCGCAGGAAGCCCTTCGTCAGGTCATGTTCGCCGCCGACTCGCCCATCCGTGTGCCAGAAGGGGCCATCGTGGACTTGGAGTGGATGTTTCATGAGCCCACCCGGGTGGAGCTGGCGAAACTCCAGGCGGAAATTGATCGGGCCATTATCGGTGCCGAGGTCGCCCCGCCCTTCGCGGTTATCCTGGCCAACAAACCCGACCCGACCCCACCCCGTATTTTTCGCCGGGGCAATCCCGCCAGTCCGGGGGACTATGTGCCCCGTCAGTTTCTGGAATTGCTCAGCGGCCCGGAGCGTAACCCCTTTTCGGAAGGGAGTGGCCGACGTGAAATGGCCGAGGCCATCGCGGACCCCAATAATCCCCTGACCGCCCGGGTCTTTGTGAACCGTGTATGGGACTGGCATTTTGGGGCGGGCCTGGTCAAGACGCCCAGTGACTTTGGAACCCGCTCCGAATTGCCCAGCCACCCGGAACTGCTCGATTGGCTGGCCCGCGACTTTGTGGAGAACGGCTGGTCGCTGAAGCGGCTACACCGACAGATCGTGTTGTCGGCGACCTACCAGCAGACCAGCGACTTGCCGGAAGATGCCGCCCGCCTGGAAGCTGCCCGGGCGGTGGACCCGGAAAATCGCTTGCTCTGGCACTTCAACCGCTATCGACTGGGCTTTGAGACCATGCGGGATGCCTTGCTCCATGCCTCGGGCGAACTCGATATGTCGGTGGGGGGACGTCCCGTGGATCTCGTGGCCGCACCCTATCCCACGCGCCGTACCCTGTATGGCAAGGTGGACCGGCGTTTCCTGCCCACTATTTTCCGGACCTTTGATTTTCCGAGTCCCGACATGCACAGCCCCACGCGGTTGACGACCACGGTTCCGCAGCAGGCCCTGTTTCTGATGAACAACGACTTCATCCAGACCCAGGCAAAGGCCTTCGCCTCCAAGGCGATTGAAGCGGCGCCGGATTCGTCCGAGGCACGTATTCAGTGGCTCTACCAGCAGGCCTACCAACGGGATGCCACGGCGGAACAACTGGAACGTTCGCTGGCCTTTATCGACCAGGCGGAGGCGATTGCGCCTCCCCCGGCTCCCCCCGTAGAACCGAGTGCCTGGACCTATGGTTACGGCAAAATGAACACGACCTCGGGTCTGGTGGAAAACTTTACGCCCTTGCCCCACTTCACGGAAACGGCCTATCAGGGGGGGGCGAAGTGGCCCGATGCCGCCCTGGGTTGGGCGCAGTTGACCGCCGACGGAGGCCACCCGGGCAATACGCTCGACCACGCCGTGGTCCGTCGGTGGACGGCGCCTGTTTCGGGCAAGGTCAACATCGCGGGACGGATAACCCATGAACCCGAAGCGGGCGATGGCATCATGGCACGGGTCATCAGCAGCCGTCACGGGTTGCTCGGTGCGTGGGCTCTCCATGCGAGTGAAGCGGACGCCAATCTTTTCGGAATTGTGGTCGAAGCGGGGGACACGATTGATTTCGAGGTGGATGTTAAGGGTGGTCTGAACAGCGACCAGTTTCTGTGGGCACCCACGGTGACTCATGCCGCACCGACAGAGGGCGAGACGGTGGCGATGGTTTGGGATGCGAAAAAGGAGTTTGGGCCCACCGTCGAAGTCTTGCCGGAACCCATGATGCCCTGGGAAAAGTATGCCCAGGTCTTGTTGGCATCCAATGAGTTTTTGTTTGTGGATTGACGTAGTAAATGGAGTGGGGTTTTAACCACAGAGAACGCAAAGAACACAAAGGGAAATGAATCGCAGTGGCCTGGATTCATTGTGAGTTGTCTGGGATAAGCATAGGTTTTTCTTTCGTGTAGGGATCCGTTAGTTGAGACGGGTGATTTAATTACAGAGCGTGTTTTCAAAGGGCTTCTTCTTTTGTGCTCTCTGCGTTCTTTGAGGTTAGATAAAGATAGCATCGAGCTGGACTATTGGTAAGGAAGTACTCGGCCAGTTGATAGCCTGTCGGCGCGTTGTGACCCATCGGGTTTTGAGAATTGTTAACCACAGAGAACGCAAAGAACACAAAGGGAAATGAATCGCAGTGGCCTGGATTCATTGTGAGTTGTCTGGGATAAGTATAGGTTTTTCTTTCGTGTAGGGATCCGTTAGTTGAGACGGGTGATTTAATTACAGAGCGTGTTTTCAAAGGGCTTCTTCTTTTGTGCTCTTTGCGTTCTTTGAGGTTAGATAAAGATAGCATCGAGCTGGACTATTGGTAAGGAAGTACTCGGCCAGTTGATAGCCTATCGGCGCGTTGTGACCCATCGGGTTTTGAGAATTGTTAACCACAGAGAACGCAAAGAACACAAAGGGAAATGAATCGCAGTGGCCTGGATTCATTGTGAGTTGGCTGGGATAAGCATAGGCTTTTCTTTCGTGTAAGAATCCGTTATTTGAGAAAGGTGATTTGATTACAGAGCGTGTTTTCAATGGGCTAATTCTTTTGTGCTCTCTGCGTTCTTTGAGGTTAGATAAAAGCATCGGGCTGAACAATTGGTAAGGAAGAAATCGGCAAGAAAGGGAGGCACTTGAAATGGACGGGGATATGAAAGCGCTGTGCGATGCGGTGCGGCAGACTGCTTACGACATTCACGCCTATCATGGTCACGGCCATCTGGAAAAGCCCTACGAGAATGCCTTGGCTCACCGCCTGCGCAAAGCGGGATTTCATATCGAACAGCAATATCCGATTACGATCTACGATGAAGACGGTACTGTGATTGGTGACTATGTGGCCGATCTGTTGGTTGAAAACGAACTGATTGTGGAACTCAAAACTGCAAAAGACATAGCGCCCGAGCACACGGCCCAAGTGATGGGCTACCTCAAGGCGGCGCGTAAAAAGCACGGGTTGTTGATCAACTTCGGTGCGTACAGATTTCAAATCAAGAAATACGTCTGGGACCCTGATTATAGAGGTGGTCAGTATACGGGCCTGCTGTCAGTTTTCTTCCTGGTGGGGACGGTGTTGGGTTCCTTACTTCAACGTTAGCGCTTTGGGAAGACGTTATAGTGTTCTTGCGGAATGATGAACCACAGAGAACGCAAAGAACACAAAGTGAACGCATTTGCGGTGCCCTTGATTTATTGTGAGTTGGCTGGAATAGGTATAGGTTTTTTGTTTTGTATGGGAAGCCATTATTTGAGACGGCCCATTTGATTGCGAAACGCATTATTAAGGGGCTCCTTTTTTTGTGCTCTCTGCGTTCTTTGAGGTTTAACAAAAATAGGATCAACGTGAACTCATTGCAAAGGAAGTCGGTTTATTGGCCTGGTGTTTATTCTTGTTCCTTGCTCCAGCGTTAGTCCTTTGGGGCGGCGTTACCCGATTTTTTGCGGAATGATGAACCACAGAGAACGCAAAGAACTCAAAGTGAAAGCATTTGCGGTGCCCTTGATTCATTGTGCGTTGGCCGGAATAGGTATAGGATTCTTGTTCTGTGTAGGAATCCGTTATTCGAAACGGCCCATTTGATTGCGAAACGCATTATTAAGGGGCTCCTTTTTTTGTGCTCTCTGCGTTCTTTGAGGTTAGAATAGAGTTTACTTACAAACTGAGGATTACCGATGTCACACCATAAGCCCCGTATCGAAGACGCCCTCCTTTCCCGGCGTGAGCTCCTGCGCCGTACGGGCATGGGGATGGGTGCCCTGACACTCGGCACCATGCTCTCGGGCAATCCGGCCTATGGGGCCAATCCCCTGTCGCCAAAATCGTCCCACTTTCCCGGGAAGGCCAAACGGGTTATCCATTTCTTCCTCAACGGTGGTCCCTCTGCGGTGGATACCTTCGACTACAAGCCCGCGTTGGAAAAATACGCCGGCAAGACCCTGCCCATGGAGTACCTTCGCACCGAGCGTAAAACCGGCACCTCCTTCCCGTCGCCCTTTAAATTCCAACAATATGGCGAGAGCGGCATCCACGTGAGCGAGCTCTTTGAAAAGACGGCCGCCCATATTGACGACATCGCCGTCATCCGCTCCCTTAAGGCCAAGGTGCCGAACCACGAGCCGTCCCTCATGCTCATGAACAGTGGCGACGGCGTGATGAGTCGCCCCAGCGTGGGGTCCTGGCTCAACTACGGCCTCGGTTCGGAAAACCAGAACCTGCCCGGCTTCGTGGTCATGTGTCCCGGCGGCTACCCGGTGAAAGAAGCCGAGAACTGGCGTTCCGGATTCCTCCCCGGCATCTATCAGGGGACCTTCATCGATTCGAAGCACACCCAAATCGAAAAGCTCATCGAGAATATTCGCAACAAGGTGACCAACAAAGCCGAACAACGGCAACAGCTCGACCTGCTCCACGCTCTTAACGACGAGCATGCGGCACAGCGGGATCGGGATGCGCCGCTCGAAGCCCAGATACAATCCTTCGAGTTGGCTTACCGCATGCAGATGGAAGCGGCGGATGCCTTCGAAGTGGCCCAGGAGCCGGAGTATATTCGCGAGATGTATGGCGACGGGGTCCACGGACGGCAGACCCTCATCGCCCGGCGACTGCTGGAGCGGGGCGTGCGCTATGTGCAGCTCTGGCATGGTGCGGGACAGCCCTGGGACGACCACAGCGACATCCACAATCACGCCAAGCTGGCGAAGGAAATCGACCAACCCATCGCGGCGCTCATCAGCGACCTGAAACAACGGGGCATGCTTGACGACACCCTCATCATCTGGGGCGGCGAGTTTGGCCGCACGCCTACCGTGGAACTCCAGCCCAACGGCGAACCCCTCAAGGGCCGGGACCACAACCCCTACGGCTTTTCCATGTGGATGGCCGGCGGCGGCATCAAGGGTGGCACGACCTATGGCGCCACGGATGAGTTCGGCTTTAAGGCCCAGGAAAACGTGTTGGAAGTTCACGACCTCCACGCCACCATCCTGCATCTCCTGGGCTTCGACCACGAACAATTCACCTACCGCTACGCCGGCCGCGATTTCCGGTTGACGGACGTACACGGGCATGTGATCCGCGATATTATCGCCTGACACGCACTGCCGGGAAAGGGATTGCAGTGCCGCGTGCGAGAGCAATCCACCAGGGTGCCACCCTTACGCGGAGCAGCGCAGCGGGGGAGCTTACGGGTGCCTACTGACGACACACGACAAGGACCGCTTGCGTCGCCAACGGGGCATGGGCGCTCTTTTATTTGTAATACGTTACCCGCCAACGCCGTGCGATTCTGGGTCGAAAGCCGCACCCGCCTTATCGACGTCGTTAAGGGCACCCAGACCGACTTTCTCCAGTGCGGTTCCTGTAAGAGCGAGAATACCTTTGCCGAGAAAGACCTCTTCAAGGAAGAGAACTACGATTTCCTGCCCATCCTGAGCGATGGGGAATTTTGGGTGCGCCATGAACCCAAGGCGTTGCCTTGGGCTCACCTCTTGAGGTCTTTCAGGCCGGATTTCGTTGCGGTTGAGGGATGCGGAAATTGCGTGCAGCTTGGCGCCATGGCACGAGAGCTCCGGCTGCGATGTTGGTGCCGCCCATCCAGGGCTTGGGGAATTTTGGGTGCGCCATGAAC
>JAXMOL010000027.1:0-94510 GCA_034669905.1 Candidatus Hydrogenedentota bacterium | reverse complement strand
TGGCGCTTCGCCTTCGCCTTCGCCTTCGCCTTCGCCTTCGCCTTCGCCTTCGCCTTCGCCTTCGCCTTCGCCTTCGCCTTCGCCTTCGCCTTCACCTTCACCTTCACCTTCACCTTCACCTTCACCGGCCGCTTCCACGGCACCGAAGCGGGGCGCTGCGGCACGCCAGTTGGTCGCGTCACTACCGAACACGTCGTTCTCCAACCGACTCAGGGCCAATCCGTTGCCATCGGCATCGGGCCAGGGGCTGTTGTCGTCATAGCGAACCCCATCCACCTCAATGAGCGCCACGTTGTTGAGCGTATCCGGCGTATCGGGACGTTGGAGAACAATGCGTTCACCCTGATTACTCAGCGCCAGCCCGGTCCCGAAGGGCCCCACAACGAGCACCGAAGGGGGCACATCGTATTGGAGGCGGAACGCCGCCGGATCCCCGTTGACCACCAACACCCGTGCGCCCCCATTGAGTTGGGTCAATGCAGGAAAGGAAAATCCAATACCGGTAATCTGCCAGGTGTTATCGGGATTCCCACCGGTCGAGTCGTCCCAGAGATTGACGGTCCGATCCGTGATGTTGGTCAGCTCCAGGTATTCCACCTCCGCACCAACGGGACTGTAATAAATCTCACTGATGACCACCGGACCGACCAAGGGCGCGCTATTGGCCGTCCCCAGGGTATTCAGGGCCTGTGCCACAAAGTGCTCGGTGCCATCCCCGGCCACGTAGCGACCGAAGGTGACGCCATTTTCCGCACCACCGAGGGCGTAACCGTGACCATACCCGGTAAGGCGCCCTTCGGAGCCGATGGCGGAAAAGAGGTACACATCCTCGCCGCCGAAAGCGCTCAGGCCAAAGCCCGGCAGCGCCATTCCGTCAGCCGTGCCGGGCGCATCGCGAAACAGGGTTTCGTTAATCACCGTGTAGCCGCCTGGCCCCAGGAGGTACTCCGCCGAATCGGGAATTCGCGCTTTCTGCGGAACACTCCGGTCATCGGTGAGGTACCACCCCCGCAAATCGACCGTGGCGGTCGTGGGATTGTGTAGCTCAATGCCATCCACCTGGGGAGCATCCGTATGGGTCAGGGCCTCATTGACGAGCACGGGGGCGATGGGATCGGCCACATCGACCGCGCCGGGCGAGCCCCCCTCCTGTCCGCTGGCCCGCCAGTTGCCCGGATTATCCTCGGCCGCCGCGGCATCGCGGAGCACAATGGAAAATCCCAGACCATCGGCGGCCGGTGGCCAGGGCGTTTCATCTTCGTATCTTAACGAGAAAAAAGGCGTACCGGTTGCCGTATTCAGGGTAAGGCGATCTTCGTCGTTGTTCAGCCCATTCAGATAGACCCCATCAAGGGTCACGTCGGGATACCGTGCAGAAAAGGCCGCCTCATCGACGGATAACACATAGAACGCCCCGGCGGCCAATACCGTACCTTCCGGGAAGGTGTAGAGCAGCCCTTCACTGAAGGTCACACCCGACACATCGAGTGCCGTCGTACCCACGTTTTGAAACTCGATAAAGTCCACGCCCCCGGTCGGCGGGTTATACATGATCTCGGTGATCTTGAGACCCTCGGTGACGGACGACGAAGCCACCCCTTTTCCGGTCTCCCCCTGTGCCCACGGGGAATGAGCAAGAAAAAGCGATAGGGTAATCAATCCGGCCAGAATATGAAGCTGCACCCCGGACCAGGGGCGGTGTAATTCGGCAATGCGGAAAAACGGCATGAATGGACAGTCCTCTCAACGGTATCAGTGCGCAACGGAATTCATGGATGGGTCGCCTGCGTGCAGGCCCAGTATAACGATCAGGGGGGGCTCCGCCAAACACGGGAAGGGAATTCGTCTACTCGCCCCATCGGGCCTTGCGTGACTGCTCGGCAAGCCATTGGCATTGCACCGCCAGCCGTTGCAACCATTCCGACGCGGTATACCCCGCCACCTTACCGCCCATCTGTGGTGCCTGGTACGAGACCGTGGTGATGTGCTTCACCCCCACCGCGTAGTACAACGCCACCAGTTCGGCGTAGGTGAGCGTGCGGTAAACCTGGTAACGATCCAGCAGTATATTGGTCCGATGTTGCATTTTCTCGGCACTCAGGGTGGTCCGAACACACAGGTTGGATACCGCATACGCAATATCCTCCAGGTAACACCCGTCCCCCGCGAACTCCAGATCCAGAATGGCCGTCAGCGTATCTCCCTGAAACAGGAGGTTCCCGCCGTGCCAATCGCCATGGATTAGCCCAGTCTCAAAGGCCTCACGCTTCTCTGCACTCAACACTTCCGTGGAATCATGGAGAAAGAGGGCGATCTGATTGCAGTAAGCATCAATCTGGTGATGATCGCCGCCTATCTGGCGGGCCACATGGAAAAGCTTTTGCAGGGCCTGCCGGGGCACCTCGCTGAAACGCCACTTTCGCGCGTCCCGGGGCGGCACCGGCACCCCCCGGCATACATGGTGAAAACGGCCCAGGGCATCGGCCGATGTGGCCAACGAAGGCGTAGTTACCTGCATGGGCTCGCCAGGCACGAAGTGTTGCAACTCCATCGCCCAAGTATCGACTTCCACGATCCCTTTGCCGTTCCGGGCCCGCTTTATCTCCGCAACCGGAATCCCGTTCTCCAGCAGGTGGGAGGAAAGATTGTGTTGAAAGCGGAGATTGTCCAACACCACCGCATCGCGGTGATAGGTCTTAGCGAGGAATACCCCCTGCTCGGTCTCCACCACCATTTTGCGGTGGCGGCGTTGGTGCGTCGTTTCCAGTTGACGCGGCAACTGCACGGCACCTAAGTCATAGTGCTCTTCAATGATCGCCTTAACCACATCCATTCCGGAAAGTTTCGGCGTTATACGTGTGTCCGTACCCATCTTGTGCGAACCCCGGCCATTACCACCAAGTCACTTACTTGCTACACTATAGCCCATTTGGAGCGGATGCGCAAAAATATCATCCTCGCCACCATACATACTTTTCTCATAATTCCCTCTTTGTGCCCGATCTGTTGCCGGGGGACAGGCCATCGATTGGACCGTGCGCTCCTTTGTGGGGCATACTATCCCCTGCTGAGCAAGGGCCATGGTGTCTGATTTCAAGACAATCTACAAAATTTTCCAGGTCCCGTGCTATCATTTTTCGCCCTTGACGAATTAGGCGTAGTAAGCCGCGGCAAACTACAACCGGCCAGGAATTTCGTATTACATGGTTACCTTAGAGCAGTGTCGAAGGAAACTGGGCCCGGGGGCCACCTTTTATTGCGAGCATTTCCACGCGGAAGCGGGCGATCACATCGCCCTCTGGGGCCCCAGCGGCTGTGGAAAAAGCACCATGCTGAATCTCGTCTCCGGCCTCCTCCGCCTCGACAGCGGAAAAATCACCGTCGACGATGTCGAGATTCAGGATATGAGCGAGGGACAGCTGGACCACTTTCGTGGTGAACGATTGGGCTTTGTCTTTCAAACCTTCAATCTTCTCGCCCCCTTCACCGCCTTGCAGAATGTCATGCTCGCCATGCGCTTCAGTGACACGGTGCCATCGGGCGAGTGGAAATCCCGGGCCACCATGCTTCTGGGGCGGGTCGGCCTGAGTCATCGCCTGCACGCCAAGCCCAACACATTGAGCGTGGGTGAGCAGCAGCGCGTGGCCATCGCCCGCGCCCTGGCCAACAAACAACGCCTGATCATCGCCGACGAGCCCACCGGCAGTCTGGACCCGAAAAACGCCAAGGAAATCATGGACCTCTTTCTGGAAGTCTGCACCGAGGAAGAAGTCACCATGTTACTCGTTACCCACGACCAGGCCCTGGCCCAACGGCTCCCCAAGCAGTTTGACTGTGTCGGTCTCGTCACGGAGGAGGGCGCATGAGTCTCTGGCACATCGCATGGTCGTATCTTTGGAACCGTAAACTCACCACCTGCCTGACCATCATTTCCGTCGCGCTGGCGGTGGGACTGATTTCATCGGTGTTGAGCCTCCGCCAACAGCTCGAGCAGCGCTTCGCCGAAGAAGGGCAGGCCTTCGACCTCGTCGTGGGCCCCAAGGGCAGCCCCCTTCAGCTCGTGCTCGGCAGCGTCTACTTCATGGACTCGGCGATTGGGCGCACCCCCCTCCATGTCTATGAAGACCTAAAGAAAGATTCTGACTTCGTCAAGGCGGCCTTCCCCATTGGGCTGGGCGACACCTACAACGGCTACCGTATCGTCGGCACCACCCCCGAGTTGCTGGATCACGAATGGAAGGGGTTCAGCGGCGAGGTGCGCAAACCCTTCACCCTGGCGGATGGGCGCAAATTCGAATCCTCCCAGGAAGCGGTGGTCGGTGCCGTAGCCGCCCGCAAACTGGGTCTCCAACTCGGGGACGAGTTCGAAAGCGTCCATGGCTCCTTCGCCATCTCCGAAGATCTCCGGGAATTCGATCATGCCGACCACCCCTACAAGGTCGTCGGTATCCTGGAGCCCAGTGGCTCGCCCTTTGACCGGGCCATCTATTGCAGCATTGAGTCCATCTGGGAGGCCCACGGTCACGGCCACGGCGAAGAGGACGACCATGGCGCCCACGATGACCATGACGATCATGGCGCTCACGATGACCACGCCGAGGAGGAGGCCCCTACCGAAGCAGAGTTGGACTGGTCCAACAGTATCAGCTCGGTCTTGGTCCAATTGCACAGCGCCACCCAGCGCTTCGAGTATGAAGGCTATATCAACGAGCAGACCGATGCCATGGCCGCCGTGCCCATCCAGATAATCAGCGACTTCTTCCGTGATTTTCTCGACCCCATTAAGGGGCTGATGATGGCGGTGGGCTACCTGGTGGTGGTCATTTCGGCCATCAGCATTCTCATTGGACTCTACCTCAGCATCATGCAGCGAAAACGGGACCTGGCCATTATGCGGGCCCTGGGCGCATCGTCCTATGAGATCTTTGGCGCCGTCCTTATCGAGGCCTTCTGGGTCACCACCCTGGGCATCGCCGTCGGATGGCTTTTCGGCAATGTGGTAACCTATTTACTGGGTCTGAAACTCGCACAAGAGTATGGCCTGGTCGTAACTCCCTTTGGCTTGAGTTCGGAAGAAATACGGGCCTTCGCCACCGTGGCCCTTGTCGGGCTCGTCGCGGGTATCCTCCCGGCCTGGCAGGCCTATAACAGTGACGTGGCCCACGATTTGGCCGACCGACAGTAGTACGCAGCCCTACGATTCAGGAAGTAGCAATCATGAGACAACGAGTAAAACGAGATCTTACCGTCATCGCCGGCGTCGTCGTCATCTTGGCGCTGATTATTTTCATGAACTACAACGTGGGCCGGACCGCCCTCGCCAAGAAGAAGGATCTGGAGCGACGGGGATTTGAAGATGCCCGTCAGAGCGAGGGCATGGAAATCCTGAAGTGGCACCACATGCGGGACACGGAAGGCAGCCTCCGGAGCGGCCCCACCTTTTCGGAAGACCTGAAAAAGTGGAACAACAAGCAGGTCAATGTCATTGGCTTCATGGTGCCGGAAAACGAGTTTCGGGAAATGAAGGAGTTCATGCTCCTCCCCCTCCCCCTGGAATGCTACTTCTGCAACCGCCCCCCCGTGAAAGACGTCATGGTGGTGCACATGGCCGAAGGCACCACCACCAACCCCTACGAGCAGGCGGTGATGATTAACGGCGTACTGCGGCTCCACGAAGGGCCCAACCAGACTTCCTTCTACTCCATCGAACACGCTGCCCTGGAAGCCGCCGAAAAGGGTGCCCGCCTCCAGCGCCGTTACATTCCACCGGAACACATGGTCCCCCAGCATACCAACGAGGTCGTGCTCGAAGAACCCATGGATTTCGGTGAAGACCTCATCGATCCCGAATCGGATTCGTAGGCGGACCCTTGTCGTTGTTTTTTTGGGAAGCGACGGAGATGATACGGCCCGAAGAATTTCCGGTTCGATACCAATGAAGTGCAAACTGAGAGTCGGACGACAAGACTAGGGGGGTAGCATCATGCGACAACGTGCGAAACGGGACTTGCGAACCATCGCCGTCGTCGCAATAGTCTTGGCGCTTATCGTCTTTCTGAACAGCAACTTGGGCCGTAAGGAAGACGCGCGGCGCTATGACGCGGACCGACGATTGTTTGAGGACCAGTGGCAGCGCGAGGGACTGGAGGTACTCAAGTGGCACCATATGCGGGATACGGCAGGCAATTTACGGCAGGGACCGACCTTTTCCGAAGAATTAAAAAAGTGGAATAACAAGCAGGTCAATGTCGTCGGATTCATGGTACCCGAAAACGACTTCCGGGACATGACCGAATTCATGCTCCTCCCCCTCCCCATCGAGTGCTACTTCTGCAGTCGCCCCCCGACAAGAGACGTCATGGTAGTCCACATGGAAGAAAGCACGACAGCCGATCCCCTGAGCCAGGCGGTAATCATAAACGGGGTATTACGGCTCCACGAAGGTCCGAATCAAAAGTCCTTCTATTCGATAGAACACGCCGCACTGGAAGTTGCAGAAAAAGGAGCACGACCAACACGCCGTTTCATCGAGCCCGAGCATATGGTACCGGAGCACACCAACGAAGTCGTCCTTGAAGAAGGCCTCGACTTCGGCGATGACCTCGTCGATTCAGAATCCTAATCGCTGGCCAATCGTTCCAATAAGCATAGGCAAGCACCGACAGCTCCAGGGGGATGTGGAAGTCCCCCAAGAGGGGGCGATTCGTCCAACTCATTTACGAATCTAAAGCAGTTAGTCCCGTAGGGACGACATATCGTAGCCCAGCGGTGAAGCGAGGTACGAGCGGAACCCTGGGTAGACCGGGCCACAAAGGGATGAACCCCGAAGGGGTGGCATAGTGGCATTGGATACGTGCGCAGATTTTCCTATGCCACTCCTTCGGAGTTAAACATCTCTTGTATTCGAGCGATCCCAGGGTTCGCTTCGCTCACGCCCGGGCTACGATATATCGTCCCTACGGGACTAAAAAATGAACATGGCACACACCGCCCAGTGTATAAATGTCAGCAACTAACCCAATTCGGCAATGCCCGACCAATTCGTGCCACGCGATCCGGCCTGAGCCGGTTCGTGTGCATGGAGGGCAACCACACCTGGGTTCTCAAGACCGTTTCTCGGGCGAGCGTAGTGAAAACGCCTTCTGAATAAACTCCGTTACCCGACGTCACCGCTAGGTTGCATATTTGGATTCCCGTTCAGGTACGCTCATGCCTGTTTTCACAAACCGGTTCAATCCGGATCGCGTGGCCCGGAAATCTTATCGGGTTTCCACGCCTCATCATCCCCCGGCACGGGCAAGGGCGGTACCCCTTCCCCACTTCCCGTTCCCCGCGCAACCAAAGTCACCACCACCGCCCCCATCCCACGCAAGGTCGTACCCAGATAGAGCACCTGACCAATCACGGGCAGCAGAAACGTAAGTTCCGTGACCACGCCCCCCCGCACCAGGGCCCGGGGCAACCCACCATCTTCCGGCTCGCCCAGCTTCGTCGCCATCCGCCGGTAGGCCGCACTCCGGCCCCACAAATGCAGACAGGCCACAAAAGCCAGAAGCAGCAAACCAATCAATGCCAGGGGCTCAACCGAGGTGAGCAAGAGCCCGATAAGCACCAGTACCACCGTATTCACCAGTCCAATCAGCAGACAACGCCACGGCCGCTCCCGATAGGCCGTCGCGACGTGTTCGCTTCGCTCCGGCCAGGTCGTACAAAGCCAAATCGAGAGGGCAATCACACTGCTCTTGAGTACCAACAGAAAAGCGATTATCGCCATGGTGGCGAGCGATAATGCGGTAAGACGTTCCATGAATCTATTCCATTCTGTTCAACGCGGCGCGGTCTAGGAGAGCCGATGCGCTTCATGACGATTAATCACAATGACCAGTGCCAGCCCCAGGAGGCAGGCACCCCACAGCACGATGCTGTTTCCCTGAAGATGGGTAGACAACCACGTGGCTGTCGTCGACCAGACCCCCACGACACCGTCCGACATCTCGGCCATCTCCGCCTCCACCTGCATGGGCAAGAGCACCATTTCCGTCTGGAGCATCTCCCAGTCGGGCAGCAGGGGTTCCGTGGGCAGTACTGCGGCCCAGGAAAGGGCCGGGTCCTGTCCATAGGTATCAATCACCCAGCCACCCGCCATGGAGAGCACGATCAGGGCGGCGGCAACGGCCGCCCCCAACCAGCGCGGCATCACCCACGGACGGGATTGGGCGACGGCAGCCTGAATACGCGCCACCAGCGCCGGATCATCTTCCACGGGTGTGGTTTGGCACAACATCTCATCCAGACGCTCTAACTCCGATTGCCAGGCGGCACATTGGGCACAGGTCTCGACGTGGGCCTCCGCGTCGCGTTCCAGTGCTTCGCCGGTATCAAAACTATCCGACAGGGCAGTGCGTACGGCGTCACATTTCATCGGGCTTACCCTCCAACATGATTTGCCGAAGTTGCTTGCGGGCACGACAGACGGCCACCTTGGCGGCATTCTCGCTGAGCCCCATCATGGTGCCGGCCTCGGCCAGGCTGAAGCCCTCCTGGTAATGGAGGGCGATCAGGCGGGCGGCCCGTTCGCTCAATTGCACCAGGGCCCGCTCCAGCGCTTCTTCGCGCCCCATCCCGTGCAAACGGGGCCGCTCGTTCACACTGTCGGGGGAAGGCACCCGCTCGGCATCCAACTCCACCGCCGTGCCACGCCGCTTCCGACTCCGCAGGGCGTTTAATCCCGTGTTGGTCGCAATCGTGTAGAGCCAACTGCGAAAGGGGCGCTCCGCATTAAAGCGAGACAGATTCCTAAAGGCTTTAATAAATGTCTCCTGCGTCAGATCTTCCGCCTCCTCCTGATTCCGCACCATGCGATAAAGATAGGCACGAATTCGGGGGGCATAGCGGCTGACCAGGGGATTGAAGGCTTCGGGACGTCCCTGTTGGGTCTCCCGGATGCAGTCGGCCTCCCACCCGTCATCGTCAGATGCGCTCGATTCCGAGACGGCGGACGTCATGGAAAGCTCGGGGCCCTGCGGCGGAAACCAGCTATGAATCGCCGGGCAGGCACGCCCGCCAACACACCAGGGTAAAACACGGTCCGTCATGGGCACTGTCCTCTGAAAAACCAACCCGTCACAGCATGATCTCCATGGGAGTGAGTGTATACCCCGGAAAAATCTGGTTCAACTCAAGTTGGGGCACGTGCCGTTGGAAGACGGAAGCCAACACATCCCGGTAGTTAAAGCGCACAGGAAGATCACCGGGACCTTCCAGATTCTCCTCCGCAAGGCCCGGCCAGTCGGCCAACACCCGTCCGCCCTTCACGCCGCCGCCCAACACCATCATGACACTCCCCCGCCCGTGGTCGGTCCCGAGAGAGGCGTTCTCGTACACGCGCCGCCCGAATTCCGACATAACCACCACGGTCGTCTGTTCACGCCGTTCGCCCAGGTCATCGTAGAAGGCCATCAGCCCTTCTGAAAGGCGGGTCATCAGGGGATTCATGAGGGTGGAAGAAACCACGTGACTGTCCCACCCACCCAAATCAATGGTGGCCGCTTCCACACCGAGTCCCGCCTTGATAAGCTGGGCGACCTGCCGGAGATGTTGCGCGAAGGCCTCGTCGGGGTAGTGGCCACCTTGGGCCACGTCGGGCTTGGCTTGCAGGGTCTCGATGCGCCCCATGGCCTCCAGCAAATCCGAGCCTGCAGCGCCCCAGGGAAGGGTTGATTCGCCGTAAAGCGCTTCCAGCTCCCCCAGAAAACCACCGGCATCCTCCCCCAGAGAAAGCTCCGCGAGAGAATCCATCACGACCGTCGCGGGCGACGAGCGGAGGGATTCCGGGGAGGTCTTCCCCATCGCAACCGCCGCCAGTGGATTGTTTGCCGCCCGGGGATTCTGGCGCAGATAACGGCCGAGCCAGCCTCCCGCACCCAAGCCCCCATGCTCCATATAATCCTGGGCCTCAAAGTGAGAGCGACTGTCTTCTTCCGAACCTGCGCCATGGACAACCAGCAAGTCACCGTCATCGTAGGCACGGTGCAGGGGTGCCAGGGCATTGTTCAGCCCGAAGAGATGGTCCAATGGGGTCGTGTCCTTTTCCGACACACCAATGAGGGGTCGGGCGCGATAATAGTCATCGTCCGCCGTGGGGACCACCATATTGAGGCCATCGGCGCCCCCGCGGAGGAACACCACCACGAGGGTATGGGTTGCATCTTCGCGCATCGTCACGCGTGGGCCTTGCTGTGTCATCTTACGCTCCTTGCCAGGCCGGTGCGGCCAACATGAGTCCGGGAGTAGCCCCCCCTTGCACGAGTCGCACTTCAGCCGGAGACGGCTTCCGCCCCAGAAAGGCTTCCGCGAGGGCCAGTCCACCGCCTGCGCGCTCCGATAAACCGTTCCAGTCGGTCGTCACCCCCGGCAGACGGTCGTGAGCCAAAGCATGCACGAAATGCCAGCGCCAGAGCAGGCTACCCATCCAGGGAGACGGCTCGTCGGGATACCCGTCGGGGGTGGGGAACTGAAAGGGGCTGTGCCCCATGCGCGCCAGATAGTCGAGCAATGCGTCGGGCTGGGCGATGTACGCTTCACAGGCACGCAGGGACGTCACGAGAAAGCGGAAGGGACGCTTGAACTTGGTCGGACCCGGCGTACGAAACGCGGCGCTTTGAAAAATGGCACGGAGGGTGGCGGCAATGTCCCCCCCACTTGAAAGAAAGGCGTTCGAAACGGCATCCACCGTTTCGGGCGACACCGATTCGCCGATGAAGCGACGGCACAGCTTGGTCGCCAGGTAGTGCCCGGTCGCCGGGTGATTCGCCACCACGTCCAACACGGCATCGACGTCCCGAGCGCCTTTACCAGCGGGTATTTCCACCCCCAGCACCCGTTTCGCCCCATCATCGTGAAGATGGGGGATAAACTCAACGCGCCCTTTGCCAAACCAGGTGTCTGTCCGCACCGTCCAACCCGTCAGACAGCGGGCCACTTCCATAACGTCTTTTTGTTTGTAGCCCCCCTCAACGCCGAGGGTATGCAGTTCCAGCAATTCCCGGGCATAATTCTCGTTGGGCGCTTCCTCCGGATTCCCCCGACGATTCACCCGGCCATCGAGGTACCACAACATGGCCGGCCCCAGCGCCGATGCCCGCAGGAGCTCCGGAAAGGTACCCAACGCGTGGGCCCGAATCACATCCCGGTCATCGGCCGTCTTAAGCCAGGGGCAGTCCCCCTTGGAGCTGTCAATGTTAAAGTGATCCGTCCAGAAGTCTACCATCACCTCGAAGAGTTGCCGCTCGCTGTAGGTCGCTCGGAGCAGCTTTCCCGTGGCCAGTTCCTTCCACAGCAATTCTTCCTTGTACTCAAAGAGTTCTCCCGTAGGACAGCGCAAGGTCTCCAGGCGTCGGATACGCTGGTTGCAGGCATGATCGTTCAACTCCTGGGGAGCCAGTTGGGCTTCCAGATAGGCATCGATTCCCATGGAAGCCACGCGGGCCATCTCGCCCGGTCGTGGTCCGTAAGCGACCCGATCCAGCACGTGACGGATTTCCGCGAGAGGCGGCGGAGTGGCCTCCCAGCGGGGTGGGGTGGCCGCCCGGGCGCTTCCACCCAAGGTGGCCAGCGCCAGTCCGGAAGAGGCGAGAAAGTGACGGCGCGAGATCTTCATGCCTGAACCGCCTGGGACACCGCCGGGGCCGTCGGAACGGCGCGCCGCGTCCAAAGCAGGCGAATACCCGCACCAAAACCGGCAATAAGTACCACCGGAATCAGGAGAAACCAGCCGACGACCGGCAAGACGCAGGCGATGGAGACCACGGCTCCACCCCGTAACACCGTCAGCCCGGGCCTTCCGTGCATGCTCCGATCACTCAACTGCTCTCCAATATGGCGAATCAACCCGGTGGAGCCGAAGAGCGCCAGGGTCGTTTGGGCGACCAGTATGGCCCCGCCCATGAACTTGAGGGGACCCGCGCCATTGGATAACAGAATCGCACCAAAGAGAAACATCGGCACACCAATCATCATCCCGGTCATGAAGACGCGATAGGGACGGGCCAGCAACGCCGTACGACACCGCTCCACGCTCCCGCTGAACAACGCCTGGAACATCAGCCAATAGCTTACCGTACAGAGCAACATGCCCAGGATGAGAAACAGTATTTTAAAAACGTCGGCCATAATCATAGGGAATTCCTCCAAGATGGTTTCGAACGGGACTGAAAGCCCGTCGCTCCGTTGCTGTCCCTGATACACACCGAGGCCCGAGAAGGTTACAGGCCCGGACGTATTTGCCGACTTTTCGCCTTATGGGGCGCGATCTGCGCCATAACAGAACACCCCCGTAAACTTTTTTTCTCCGTCCTATCCCTCTGTGGGTTCCCGACTTAGGCCGAAGGATATCCGCAAACATCGTAATATCTCGATTCTTCGTGAATACCCTTCCCCCCGCTGCGTCTTGGTTGCAGGCGTTACAACCCAGGAGTTAGTGCCATGATGAAAGAACGGATTCTAATTGCAGCCATGTGTATGACCCTTATGTCCTTCGGCTATGCCGAAGCCCAGGGGGCCTCCAAGTTCCGGCGTACCGGCCCCAACCTCAACGTGAGTAAGGCCCGTGCACCCATCGCATCACCCAGCCGCTCCTTCCGCGGGGCACCCCGCAGCATGAGCAGTGCACGACGCACAACGGCCAGCATCGGAGGTGCCCGGAGTGCCAATCGCAACGGCAGCCTCGGCGGTGCCCGAAGTGCCAACCGCAATGGCAGCCTCGGCGGTGCCCGGAGCGCCAACCGAATCGGTAACTACCCCGGTATCGGCAATGGCAATCGCCGTGGCCTGGGCTATGGCGGTAACGGTATTGGTAACGGTGGCCCCCTCGGCGGACTCTTGGAGCAGTACCTCTACAACGAATATGGTGGCGGACGCAATTTCGACCCCTATGCGGGCGAGAAGGCCCATGCAAAAGCCTACCGGGACGCAGCCATTGCCAATGCGGTGGTCAACGTGGTGGGCATTCTTGCGACCAACCAACAGCAACGGGTCCATGCCGTACAGGCGCCTGCTGCCCCCCGCGGCCATGTCCAGCAGCAACGTATTCTCGTCCAGGAAGGGCGCACCGAGGAATATCGTGTGTGGGTTCCCCAGTACACCATTCCGGCGACGGGCGAAGTGGTGGTAGGCCACTATGAGACCCGCCAACGTGAAATCGCACCCGTTTACGAAACCCGCGAAGTCTGGATTCCGGCACCCTAACTTTTAGGGTCTGAAACCACAGTAGACCCGGCATCATCCGAAGACCGGGTGAATGGCCCGCGACAAAACGCTACCTGTTCCTCCGCAACGCGCTCGTACGGAGGAGCGGGGAGCGTTTTTATTTTGCCAGTACGCTACAAATCTCCTAAAACTCCTTTACAGACAGCCCGATGCCTGTTACGATTACTTTACTTGGGTTCGTGCAACACGAACAATGACCGTCTCTTCCCGACTCGGTTAATGACTACTTGGGCAGTACCTGTCTCAGGCAATCGGTGAGATAGGACCGTGCAACGCATTGGGATGCAGGTCTCGTGTTCTCGCGTGTCATAGCTCGCAGGACGACGACTTTCCAAGGACTTCTTGGAGGGATGCTGCTCCTGATGCTGACGGGCAACGCGGTGGCCGGGCCCGGCGACATCGATGCGGATGGTATGGTGGGGGTCACCGATCGCGACGCACTCTTCGCGCACCTGCGACAGGAAACCCTCCTGACGGGCAGTGCCCTCACCGATGCGGATGCCAATGAAGACGGCGCGGTGGATGTGGCCGATCTCGTATTCATCGCCCGCATGCTGGCTCCCGTAAGCGCCCCGCTTGTCGATCCGCTCACTTCCCCGACGAATGCCACCACCATCACGGTTACCGGTACTGCGGCACCCATGAGCGCGTTAGAAATACGCGGCGGCGTGGAAACCGTTGCCGGTGTCGCCGATGCAAATGGAAACTTCCAGATTGAGGTGGAATTGAAACCCAATCAGCTCAATCGCCTCTTCGTCAGTGTTATGGGTGCCAACGGCCCCGAAAGTGCGCCCTCGCCGCTGCTCATTATCCACGACGCCCAACCCCCTTCCGTATTTATCGACTTCCCCGATGATGGTGCCGAACTCACCAACGAGACCATCGACGTGGCCGGCCGCGTCAGCGATATGCTGAGTGGCTTCATGGGCCTCGAGGTCACGGTGAACGGCGCGCCCGGAAACGTGGCGGTCGGCATTGGGACCAACGGCACTTACGAGCGGGGTGCAGTCCCCCTGGCGCTGGGTGAAAACACGATCACGGTCCGCGCGACGGACGTCCTCGGTAATGAAGCGACAGCCACCATACAGGTCACCCGGGTGGCCCTTTCCGGTCCCCAGATGGCCGCCTTCCTCGGAAATGGTCAGGAAAGCATGGTGGACACCATGCTTCCCCTGCCCGTGGCTATCCGCGCGACACTGGACGATGGTCGTCCCCTGCCCAACAAGCTCATCACCTTCGAAGTAACCCGCAGTAATGGTCGGCTCTACACCGATGCCAAAGGCACCAGCGGTGGCCTCATGCGCCAGGTGCGCACGGACAGCACCGGAGTCGCCTCCGTATTCTGGGCCACGGGTAGCGATGCCGGGTGTGGCAACAACCGACTCCGGGTGACCGGTAAGAATGTAAACGGTACGGTGTTCTTCTGCGCCTCTGCCTTGCCCGGTCCCAGTTCGCAGATCAATGTGGGCTCGGGCAACAATCAACGGGTCGAAGTGGGAAGCCCCGCGCCAGAGCCCCTCCGTGCGTGGGTCAACGATTCCTGCAATGGTATCCCCAACGTGCCCATCACGTTCCGTGTCGTCGCAGGCGGCGGGCTCGTCAATGGCGCGTCGTCCGTCACTATCGATTCCAGTGTGACCGGCCACGCGTCGGTGGAATTCATCCCGGGCCCCCTCACGATGAACAACATCGTTGAAGCCGATTTTGAGGGCAACCCCGGTCTTCCCGCCACCTTTGTCGTGCGCGGTCTGGAACGGGACCCCGCCAATCCCACACGCTTTATGGGCATCGTGCTGGACAACGCCCGCCAACCCATTGAAGGCGCCCATGTCGTATTGGACATCCGGGATGACTCCTTCGAAACCCACAGCGACGAGCTCGGGCAATTCTCTTTTGTCGATATACCCAGCGGCGCGGCCCACCTCCATATAGACGGACTCGTCGCCACGGCGGTGAATGGTGTCCCCATTTCCCCGGGAAGCTTCCCCGCGCTGGCCTTTGAGCCCGTCCTTGTCCCCAATGCCGAAAACGCGCTGCCTATGCCGGTCTTGCTGCCTTCGCTCAATCCCAACAACGCGCGGAGCTTCGACAATACGGAAAATATTATCCTCACCGTCGAAGAAATCGATGGACTCGAGATGTTGATCCAGGCGGGCTCCATGACACTCGCCGACGGCACGGTCCCCGGCCCCGGCAATCCCACGATTCTCGCGCTCAACCAGGTCCATGACGACGAAGTGCCCATGCCCATGCCCGATGGGGCGGCACCGCCCTTTGCGTGGACCCTCCAGCCCAGCGGCGCCACCTTTGATCCGCCGATCTCCATCACCTATCCCAATATGTCCGGTCTCCCGGCGGGGGCCATTGCCTACTTCTTGAGTTTCAACCACGACACCGGGGCCTTTGAGATCGTCTCTTCCGGAAGTGTCACCGCAGACGGACTATCCATCTTGAGTGACCAGGGTTCCGGGTTGTCCGTGGCTGGTTGGGGCTGCAATTGCCCCCCCTACGCGGTGTCGGGCGACTGTGAAAGTGGTACCGAGGGCGAAGGGGAAGGCGAGGGTGAAGGGGAAGGTGAAGGGGAGGGCGAAGGCGAGCCCGGATGTACCACCAGCTGCGTTGAGACCGGAAGCCTCAGCGGTGGCACCATCATGCCCTTCCAGGATAAGGATGTGGTCTGTATCGGCCAGGCCATTACCTGGTCCCTCGTCTCTCCTGTGGTCGACAACGGCGGCGTCATGGACGAAGTCTGTCGCGACGAAGAGGGGGAAATCATCAGTGCCCAGTCCATGTTGATCCCGCCTGTTACCCCCGACTTGACCTGGCAGATTTTTCAGGACGATGGCGGGGCCGTGGCCTCTGGTCAAGGCGTCATCGCGACCCACTTCCCCAGCGCACCGGGCAAGTACTCTGTCGAATTCAAGGCCAACGCCGACCGGGATTGCCCACCGCCCGAGCTCGTCCTTCCCCGTGCCGACATCTATGTGGTGGACTTGGAACTGGATCTCCACAAACCCAAGGTCACCCACCCCGCCGAGCCGCAGGTACCGGACGCCGTCGAACGCAGCCTGGGCGCCCAGACCTTTGTGAACCTCGACAATGATGACCGGGATGGAAACTTTGATCTCGGCGTTGGCGATATCGACGTGGCCGATGACGAATTGGTGAAAGTCGTCCTGAAACTCAAGGGGAAGATGATTAAGCCCGGCGTTGCCCGGCTCACCGCCACCTCCGGCGGTGCGAATGTGCGCATCTGGACGAAAGCGAATAAGCAGGAAGAGTACAGCTCCGGTACCGACGTACCCGTCCCCGGCGGCTTCACCGAGACCGCAGACGGCTGGGAGACTTCCTGTTGGGTCGAAGGGATCGCACCCCATAGCAGTCCCCAGGGTACGGTGTTGAAGTTTACCTATGACCAGATCGACAGCAAAGACGACGAAGTCGCCATCACCGTCGTCGGCATTGAAAGCATTCAGTGGAAAGGCAAATCGAACAGCCTGACCAATACCAACGTCCTCGACGCGGAACCCAACCACCCATCGGGCCTGCTGCCTTCGGCCCTCCGGGTATTCCCCGGTGCGCGGGTGGTGGGCAGCACCCTGGAAGCGACGCCACGCAACAAGGTAGATGTCGAAGTGATCCTCAGTGTGAAACCTATCGAAGCCCTGAAAATCTACTTCGATTCCTTTGACGTGGACGACCCCACTGCTGCCATGGGCGACATTGATGACGATACAAGAGATGAAGACAACCGCGGGACGGACCCGGCGCAGACCGGGAAGTTTACAATGGAAGCGGCGGGCATCCTGGAGCATACCTTCACCAACAAGATGGAAAGCGTTGAATTTCAGACCACCATTCAGCCGGGCGACAACTTCCGGATTGCCGGAAACGGCGACAAGGACTTCATCCAGATTCTCGAAAACAAAGACAGTACCCTGGGCGCTGCCAATGTCGATAAACTTCGTATCATTGACCCCGCCATCTCCGGCACGCCAGCGGATAAGGAAGTGCGCAACGCGACCATGTACGCCTCCAACCTATTGACTGTCTGGCGTTTCATGCATGTAGAAGTCGATTCCATGGTGGCGCCTCCCAACCCCCCGACCGCCCAGGCCAACAGTGTCATCGTCCAGATCCATGAAATCGCCAGCACCGGTGGAGTGGCCACCCATCTGAATTTTACCGGCAACATTCTGCCCCGGCAGGACACCACCGGCAATGGCATGGCCGATACCAACGACATGTCCGGGGGTAATGGGCGCTTCGAGAACGGGTCTGTATTTGTTGGCGCGGGTGCGGGTGTAGAGAGCAGTGACATCCTCGGGAATGGGGCCGACTTTGTTCAAAAAAATGAAGGCTTCACCTTGCCCTTCACCGCGGTGCCGCCCGCCCTGCCGGCCCCACCCCCTGCCACGGTGTCCGGCCAGATTGTCAGCTGGGCAGGAGCCGTCTTTACCCTCAACGTCACCGACGGCACCATGACAGGCGGATTCACGGGCGGCACCCTCACGGTCGCCGGGGTCGCCTTTACCATTTCCGCCCAGGATGTGGACAACAATCAGGTCACGGTGAACCCCCTGAAGACCATTCCGTGCCGCATTGCCGACGACGATGGCGCCGGGGTGCTGCCACGAAACTCCCGCTTCGACTTCATGCAGGCCTCCGACGACCCCACCTTGAATCCCTATGCGACCGCCTATATCCGGCCCGTTTTCGATGGTGGTGGGGCCGCTTCCAACAACAAACATACCGTGCCCGTGGTCCTGAACACCGAGAGTTCGGCCGTCTACAAGTGGGAGTCCCGTGCCAACAACACCAACCGATTCTGGGTGGTCTATGTGCTCTCCGCGTTGCAGGACTCCTTCCGGATGATGCAGCGGGATATGGATCCCGACTCCGAAGGGGGCACGGGGGGCAGTACAGCCGGCGTGGGCGGTTCGTTGATTTACCTGGAAACCCTGCGGGAACGGGGACCTACCGCAGATGGCATGCTGGCCGGTGTAGAAAACCGCGTGGTCACCCACGAAGTCGGCCACGCCATGCGGCTGGACCATGGAAACAACATGAATCAACCGAATGTGAACGGCATCATGAATACCAGCGCCCAGTCGGCGCCCGATGCCGCCAATGCCAAGTTTATCGATCGACACCTGGACGAGCTACGTAAGTTGACCCGTCCTAAATCCTGACCATTGAGGAGAATAGACGCCGTGATGAGTATGTATTGCACGCTTGCCCTCACTGGGATCGTCGCGCTGGGGACGGTCCCTGCGGGAATTACCGTGGAACTGGCACCCCTATCCGACGCCCCCTATTACCCCGAAATCCCCATTTTGCTCCAGGTGAGCGTGGTCAACAAAAGCGACGCGGCTATCACCATCCCTGCCCCTTCGCTCAGCACGCGGGACAACCCCTACCATAGCATCGACCTCTATGTGGGGACTGATTCCGCGTCCATGCGGCCCCTCCAGTATGTTGTGCCCAACTTTGCTCCCTGGAAGGAAGGCCTGCCCCCCGAGCCCCCCACCGACTTAGTGCTGGCCGCCGGTGATGCCTGGGAAGAAGTCGTTGTCCTCAGCCACGACTGGAAGCCCGATGCGGTGGTCTCTCTTATCACCGGGAAGCAACTCCTCGTGGAGGCCCGCTTCAGTGGCTGGGCCGACAAAGACGCGGAGATAGCCCCACTGGACCGGGAAAACACCCGGAACAGCAACACCCTTACGCTCCCGATTTCACCTGCCAGTGGCCCCGGCTCCACCGCCCTTCAAAAATTGCGACGGCTGGAGAAGCCGTGGTTGCTCGCTCATCCGGCTGCAGTGGCCCACGTCACGCAAGAAAAAGACTTTCGGGCCTTCCAGGAACTGGCGCGCATGTCCTCGTCCAGTCCCTATACCGGCTGGGCCCAAATGGTCGTCGCCTACATGATGGCCCAGGGAAACGCCCTTGACCTCCATGGAAACCGCCCTCCCCAACCCCGGGTTGCGGCCATGTGGATGGACCAGGCCTTAAAAAATCGGGGGAGCACGACGCTCCATCCCGAGTGGATCACCTTGAAAAAGCAACTCGACCTCGTCATCGCCACCGACACCTCGGCTGAGCAAACGGGAAACAATGCACCATCCTGAATACCCACATAGGACGCGACACCTTACGGGCACCCGAACGGGGCGGCTCGTGTTGCCCCTGCTGTGCCTGGCATTGCTCCTGTATTGCACGCCCTGCGCGGTGGCCCAATTGGATGAATCCTGGACCATAACCGTGCGTGGCCAAACGGTGGTGCCCAATCCCGACGGCTCTTTCCGTATAACGAACATCAGCGCGCCCGATAGCTTTGGCCCGGGCGGGCCCGGAACCCGTCCTGACTTCGTCAGCGATGATTTCACGCGCCTCACCGGCTTTCGAATGGTGGGCGATGTGACCGAGTACGTGTTCAGTGAGCCTTTCCTCGTCGTTCAGGGCCAGACGGTCTTCATCGATCCCCAATCGCTTGTCTTCACAACCCTGCCGCCACCCCTGCCCGTGCGAATACAGGCCCTACCGGACACGCCCACCCTGACCATGCTGGGTGCCACGACGCAGGTCCGCGTTACAGCAACCCTCGCCAATGGCAGTCAGCAGGATGTCACCCCCCAAATCGCCTGGACCACCTATCGCAGCAGCAACACAGACATTGCAACCGTAACGGAAGATGGGTTGGTTATTGCCACCGGCGCGGGCTCGGCCTTTGTCACGGCCACCAATGAAGGTGCGGCGTCGGTCACCCGCATTATCGTTTCTCCCGGCGATCCGCTGACCACGGTGGAAGGACTGACGCTGCGGGATGACGGCTCCCCGGTTGTTGGTGCGACGGTTACCCTACCCGAGCAAAGTCGCAGTGTACTTTCCGATGAAGATGGTATGTTCCGCTTCACCGACGTGGCCACGGCACTCACCGACACCATCACCGTGACCGCGCGGTTTAATGATTCCGGCCCAGACAAACAGAGCACCCAGGGGATTCTCCTGATTGGGGCGGTCCAGGAGCTTCCTCTCCTGCCCGGCTTTACGACAGACGCCGGAATTATCATCCTCAGCCCCATCGCGTTGGAAGATTTGGATGAGGATGGGGTCCCTGATGGCGTGGAACTGTTTCTCGGATTCGACCCGACCAATCCGGATAGCGATGGCGATGAAATACCTGATGGCGAGGAAGATGGCGACAGCGACGAAGTCCCCGACTGGGTCGAGTTTGTCCTCGGCTTTGATCCCACCCTGGCCGATAGTGATGGCGATGAAATACCTGACAGCCTGGAGGACGGCGACGAAGATGGTCTCAGCGATGCGGCTGAAATCCCCCTGGGACTGAACCCCTTCAACGCGGACACGGATGGCGATGGGTTTGGTGATGGCGAAGAATTGGACAACGGAGGGGATCCACTGGACGCCCAGATCGCACCGGTCGGCATGGCGGCATCCCGCGGGGTGAGCTACCGCTTCTTCTCGGCCGATGCCGAAGGCGGCGCACCAACAGCGACCTACAGTGAGCCCGTGAGCTACCGCTATTTTGCGGCAGGCTCGGAGAGTGGTGCCGACGTCTTCGGTATCAGTCCCGCCGTCAGCTATCGCTACTTCGCGGCAGGGTCAACCGATGGCTCGCAAATAATCGGATTCAGTCCCCCGGTAAGCTACCGGTATTTTGTCAGCGGTTCGGAGGGGGATTCCGATCTCTTTCAGCTTTCGCCCCCGGTGAGTTATCACTACTACGCACCCGGCGAGTCAGGCATCGGCGACCTGTTTGGACTAAGCGAGGGGCTGAGCTACCAGTATGAATAGAAACCGAAAAACAGGCCCGCGCTCGGGCAGGCAGCACCACACGATTCGAACCTGGGTGAAAACACCACGTTTGGGAGATAGAACGATGCGAACCATCAATCGACAACGAAGTACGGTGCTGTGCACCCTGCTGACCGCGTTACTCGTCGGCGGGGCAATCAGCGCCAACGCCCAATTTGACGCTGGCAGTGACGGAAGCGACGGGGTTCTGGCCCCCGTGTCAGACATGCTGATCGATATGGCCGACCATCCGGATGGCGTCTACCAATATGTCAGCGTGAACATCCCCGCGGGTGTGACCATCACCTTCCTTCCCAACGCCGAGAATACACCGGTCACGTGGTTGGTCCAGTCCACCTGCCTGATCGACGGCAATGTCAGCGTGGATGGCAGTGCCCCCCCGACCAACGGCTCTATTGACTTCCAGGGCGGCGCCGGTGGTCCCGGTGGTTTTGAAGGGGGGGATGGCGCCCCCTTTGACGTGGATACTGACCCCGGGCCGGGCCTCGGACCGGGCGGTGCGGGTGTCTCTGCCGGAGACGACAAACGGGGCGGCGGGGGTTCTTACGGTACAGCGGGCGGGGGAGCCAATTCCCCCTCGACGTACCACCCGCCTGGCAACACGTATGGAAGCATCTTTCTATTGCCCCTCATTGGCGGCTCGGGCGGTAGCGGCGGGGGCCGCACGCAGGGTGCCGGTGGCGGCGGGGGCGGTGGCGCCTTCTTTGTCGCAGCCAATGAAAGTGTGACCGTGAATGGAACCCTCAGTGCCCGCGGCGGCAGCGGTGCGAATCCCTCTTTCAGCGGTCGTAGTGGCGGCGGTAGTGGTGGTGCACTCCGGGTCGCGTCGCCCAACATCTTCGGCACAGGCACCATAACCGCCCTGGGCGGCAGCGGCGGCGACGCTGGCAATGGGGGCGGTCAAGGCCGCATACGCCTGGAAGGACGGCTGACCGAATTTACCGGCACCATCAGCGGTGCCGCCACCACAGCGGGAGGCGCCGGCATCCTCATGCTGCCCGACAACCTCCAACCTGATTTGGCGATCACCAGTGTAGCCGGTATGGCGGCACCCGCGAACCCCACAGGAGACCTGGCCAGCCCGGACATTCTGCTTCCAATTACGGAAACCAATCCCATGACCGTAGTGGTCTCCTGCCAGGACTTGTTGCCAGACACGATCGTGACCGTTTTCGCACGGCCGGAGTTCGGTGCCGTCACCAGTGCGACGGCGGCGGCCATGGGCACCTTCGACGCCAGTACGGCGACCGTTTCGCTGACCGTACCGCCCGGCGTGGGCACCCTGACTGCCCAGGCGGTGAATGGTGTTACAGAAGCGAAATCAACACCCGAACAACGTGCGGCCCTGCCCAAGAGCCTTACCGGTCTGGCGGCAAATGGCGAACGCTTCGCCCGGGTGGAAGTTCAGGCCGATCTCGGTGCCCCCAGCAAACTGGTGCTCGTAACGGAGTCCGGCGCACGACTCACACTACCCAAGGGATAAGCTCACACGGAAACCGCATCGCAACAACACCGTCACGGAACGCATCATGAAAACCCGGCGAAATGACAGGACACAACATGAACGGGGGCGGCTGGCGAACCACCTCGCCCTTACTTTCTTCGCGGCGCTGCTTTTCGCCGTGGTGCCCTCTTTTGCCCAGGTGCCCTTCTCGCTCGGCACCGTCGATGCTGCTGCCGGTGAATCTGTATCCGTCCCCTTGTCGATTGGTGAAACCACGTCTACTTACGGAGGCCTCCATTTCGAGTTCCCCCTTCCAGAAGGCCTTACCTTGGAATCCGTGACGCCGGGCGCGGGCCTGAGTGGGTTCGTGGTCGACGGCTATGACTTCGAGTCTGGCTCCCAATCGATGGGAGGCTTTATCGCCTATTCCGGTCGGCTGAATTTCGGGGCCAATAACACCCTCGCCAACCTGGTCTTCGCCATCGACGACGCGGCCGACCTGGGCGATCGCACCTTGGTGGCCACGGCTTCATGGCTCTCCGATGCCACTGGGAACGCCACGGTGATTCATCAAATTGACGCTGGGCAGATAACGGTCACAATGGGGAGTAGTGAAGGAGAAGGAGAGGGGGAAGGGGAAGGGGAAGGAGAGGGCGAATGCGATGCCATCCCGCCCACGGGCGTTCAGGCGACCGACATGGTCCCGGCGGATAGGGTCACCGTTTCCTGGAATGCGGTAAGCGGCGCGCTGGAATACGAAGTTTATCGCAATACGCGGAATCAGAGTAGTGGGGCCAGCCTCTTGGGGCGCACCAGTGCCACGCGTTTCGACGATACGACCGCCGCGGCCCCCGAGACCATTACCGGGATGGGGTGCCCCGCGCCCCCGCCCACGACCAGCGAAACCCGCTACTACTATTGGGTCCGCTCGGTGTTTGATTGCGGCACGAGTGATTTCAGTGCCTCAGACCAGGGTTACCGCGGGGAGGAAGGGGTCGTGAAATCCGGGGGGGTTACGGTTTCCGTATTGCCAAACGAACCCGTCCATTATGGGGAGATCTACATCGGGCCCGAAGCCGTTCTTGCCCTCCGAGTCCGGGCTATCGGCGTGATTGACTACACCCAGGCCTGGGCGACCGTTTCCCTCGAATCAGAGCAACCCTACCGGGTCCACTGGCAGGCCGTCGGACTGAACGACGGCTGGGTTGTTGTCACCCCCGACGAAGCCTGGCGGGAAGGTCAGGGAATCGTTGCATCCGCCGGTGCGCCGGTATTGGATGGCAGCTCCGCCCATTCGCGTGAATACGCGTTCCGCGTCGATGCCAGCGTAGGGTCTGCCCCCCCCGAAACAACCAGCATGCAGGAAGCCAATCGGGTCATCTTCACCGACCCCTCAGCAGCATCCTATGCGCTTCGCCCCTTGCGCCCCTACGGGGCCACCCGGACCGTGCTGATACCCCGGGAAGATATCCTTTCCCCCGGCACGCTCATCCCCTGGCTGTGGCTCCCGGAGACCGCCTCCTGGCACCCCGGCCCCGACGTTACGGGCTGGCTGCAGAGTGACGTCATCGATACTGTCTATCGCGATGGACAGGCCTATGCGCAGTTCCAGGTGCGCCATGGGGGAACTATTTCCCTGAGGCCCCCCGAAGTCCTGCCCGCTCAGGGTGCGGGCCTGATGCCTGCCCTGGGCAGGGGCCCACAAAACCTGCCCACGCTAATAGCTTACGGGCTCCTCCTCGCCATCCTGCTTTCCAGTTCCCGAATCCGACGTACCGGCTCCCGGCGTTGGCAGAGCCCGGACTCCCAGGGGTAGCCCCCGAAATTCCACGCTCCCCCATCGCAAGCTGCCGTCTGCCCCTTTGCTACCCCGTCAGTGAGATAGTACTTGCACCTTGGGCGTCAGCGGTCTACAATAGGGGACAGGTAAGTTTGGCGGGTGGACGGGCGGTCCTGAATCAGGACAGTTATGTTCGAATTGAGTACAGAACGCGACGTGCAGGTCGGGGCGTCGGTATGGCCGCCTCCCAGGGGCTACCGTATCGTTTTTTTCATGTCGGGGCTCCCTGTTTTGGCTGGCCCCTCTCAACTTCCGTTCCGTACTTCGTACTTGGTGGCCCTTATGGGCTGTGGAACTTCTATCCGTCCTGTCGTCGCGCGGGGATTCGCCAAACCCTCCCGTTCTCCAGGTGAAGCAAGCACCGCATATCGGAAATATACACATACGTCGTCAGGTACTGACGTATCTCCAAACCGGGGAATAACACAACAACAAGGGCATCCAAATCGGCAGCCGGGCAGGTGGGGTATCTAACATGACGTGGCAGATCACAGCAAAAACAGGCACCCGGCGCGGCGTCAGTTGGTCCGTCGGAGAGCAGCCCGTAACCCTGGGCCGCAGTCTGAGTTGCGACATCAGCATCAACGATCCCACCGTATCCCGGCGACACTGCGAAATCACCTTTGACGGAACGGGACTATACTTTCGTGATCTGGGAAGCCGAAACGTCACCCTGGTCAATGGGCGCATCGCGAAGCGCTGTCCCCTGTCCGTAGGCGACGAGATCTCCCTGGGAAACGACGTCTTCATCGTTACCCAGTCGGTTGTAACCGATGCTTCGGGGTCCAACACCGCGCGGCCGCGCACGGACAATACCACCCAATCACTGAGTACCACGATCTCACTCGACAGTGACGACCCGAAAGAAGCCCATTTCGAATACCCCGCATCCGCCCAGGAAATGGTGCGCCTTTATCAGCTGAGTCGTCAACTCAATCGAACCCGCTCCACCCACGATTATGCGGCAAACTGCATCCAGTGCATCCAGGATCTGTTTCCCGTCGGCGTTCGGGTGCATGTATGCCTCGGTAGCCAGGCGCAAGCCCTCGACATCTATCCCAAAGGGGAAGTTTTACCTGATAGAATCCTGAAGCAGGTCGCCAAGGTACTGGGCGGTGGGCGCAGCCTCTTGAAATTTGATCGCAAGCACGCTTTTCAGGCCGCCCAGCAGATCTGCGTCTCTCCAATTCGCACCGTCGACGGTGTTCTGGGTGCCTTCGTACTCCGGGCCGCATTGAGGGAAGCCGTCTTGGAAGAAACGGACCTGGCCCGGCTCAATGCGGTCGCCAGTGTGGCGGGTCTTCATCCCATCGCGGCTTCCGACGGTGACAGCACACCCGACGAAGTCTCACTCATCCCGGAAGACGAGCGGATCGGGTTTTTGGGACGTAGTCTGGGTGCCTCGGCATTGCGCGCCGAAATCCGTTCGGCCGCACAAACCCGCCTCACCACGCTGATAGTCGGCGAACGGGGCACGGGAAAAGTGCTGGCAGCCCGCATGATCCATCACCAGAGTCCCGTACCACGGGGTCCGTTAATCACCGCCAACTGTGAAACGATCGCGGGCCCGCCCTTCGCCCGCACCCTCCTCGGGGAAGAACGTCCCACCGAATCCAGTGGACGCATCATTGATGCGGGGCTGTTGGATCAGGCCAACGGCGGCACACTCATACTGCGCGAAGTGGGTGCCCTGACGCTGGAAAACCAACAATTGCTCTCGCGCACGTTGGCGCAACGCACCTTCGCTCGGCTCGGGAGTACCGGCGAAGTCTCCTTTCACGGGCGGGTCATCACGACGAGCCGGGTTGAGTTGGAGTCCCTGGTAACCGACGGGAAGTTTCGGGGCGACCTGGTGAAGGCCCTCAGCCGCATTCGCCTCCAGATCCCCCCGCTCCGCCATCGCAGGGCCGATATCCGCGCCTTGGCACAGCACTTCCTCCATAACGAGCGAAAACGGGCACCGCGCAGCGTCGAAGGACTCACCGAAGATGCGTTGGGATACCTGGAGGAACTGCCCCTCTGGGGAAACGCGGCAGAGTTGCAGGCGACCATCACCCGTGCAGCCCGGCAAGGCAAGGGCAGCTGGATAGAGAGCGAAGATCTGAGCGATAGTGAATCCCAGGAGCACGGTATCGCTGAAGTAAGTCTCGACCCGTTGGAACATGCCGAGCAGACCCTTATTGCGGCGGTGGTACGCCAATGCGATGGAGACGCCGAACGGGCCGCCCGCATCCTGGGCTTATCGAAAGTGGAAGTAGCCCGCATCCACAAGCAGACATTCAAGTCAACGCGCGAATAGTAAGCCCCCCAGAGATGCCCGTCGGGGGCCCCGGCAGCGCCCCTGCACCGAAATGCCCGCTACCGAAAGTCTTCCACCCCCGAAATGAATTGACCCCCGTCGTGAATAAAGGAGGACGATTCGTTGTAGGAGAACTACAGCGTATCGGTAAACGCATCACGGCCCCTCGATTGGCGGCCCCTCCTTAAATCTAAAAAAAACGCCCACGACGGTATGGTATAACTACAGGCACGATGATTTTCCTGATAATTCTAGCTCCCGTGGTCGGCGCCCTCGCATGCCCTGGCCTCGCTCGCCACTCCGGTAGGGGATTCGGTTGGCTTGTCGCGACCATCCCTGCCAGTGCGTTTTTCTATTTACTCTACTCGCTCCTGCAGTTGGATGCGGAAGGTTCTGCCCAGTTGGCCCGGGTGGACTGGCTTCCGGCATTGGGCCTCTCCCTTTCCTTCCGTCTGGATGGCCTGAGTATCGCATTCGGCATCCTTATCACAGGTATTGGCGCGTTGATTTGCCTGTATACCGAGGCCTATTTTCGTGGTGACCCGCGGTGTGGGCGCTTCATGGCCTTCCTGCTCCTGTTTATGGGGGCCATGCTCGGTGTCGTCTTTGCAGACAATATCCTGCTGCTTTTTGTCTTCTGGGAACTGACCAGCCTCGCGTCCTATCTGCTCATCGGCTTTGAGCACCAAAAGGAATCCGCCCGCAATGCCAGCCTGCAGGCCCTCTTGACCACGGGGGCAGGCGGGCTCGCTCTCCTGGCCGGGCTCATCCTGCTCGGCAATGCCGCAGGCTCCTTTGAGCTGAGTGCCATCATTACGACCGCAGGCCTTGCCGACTCCCCCCATTATGTGGCCATCGTCCTCTTGATTGTGGCAGGCGCCGCAACCAAATCGGCCCAGTTCCCCTTTCACTTCTGGCTGCCCAATGCCATGGCCGCCCCCACACCCGCCAGCGCCTATCTGCACAGCTCCACCATGGTAAAAGCTGGCATCTACCTCCTCGCACGACTCAGTCCCGCACTTGGCGATACGGCGTTGTGGTTCTGGCTCCTCGTCGGTCTGGGCACCGCCACCATGCTCGTGGGCGGCTGGCTGGCCATCCAGCAATCCGAACTGAAGCCCATGCTCGCCTATTCCACCATCTGTGCCCTGGGCACGCTCGTCCTCTGCCTGGGCCTCGGAACTCCCCTGGCCATTAAGGCCTTCAAAGTCTTTCTCTTCGTCCACGCCTTTTACAAAGCAGCCCTCTTTATGGTCGCTGGTACAGTCATTCATGCCCTTCACGAGACCCAGGTGGAGCGGCTCCGCGGACTGGCTTCGGCCCTGCCTTTCACGGCCTTCGCCGCCCTTTGCGCCAGCCTTTCCATGGCCGGCCTGCCGCCCATGCTGGGCTTCGTGGGGAAAGAAAGCGTCTATGAGGCCATGCTCTACGCGCCCGTAGCCACCCAGGCACTGGTGCTTGCCGCCGTACTCGGCAATGTATCCAACGTCTATGTCGCCGTGGTCATGGGGCTCATTCCCTTCTGGCGGCGGGATAAGGAGGCGCCTGCCCCCTCCCGACATACGATTCCACTGGGACTCTGGCTCGGCCCGATAATTCTTGGCTTCCTCGGGCTATTGTCCGGGCTCTACCCCCACGTGCTCGGAGAGCACATCCTCGCCCCCGGAGGCACGAAAGTGCTGGGATCCGACTTAACCTTCAAGTTGGCCCTCTGGCATGGTATCAACGTCGCCCTGCTCTTGAGTATTGCCACCTTGGTCCTGGGACTCACCCTGATTCTGCTGCGACACTTCTGGCATCGTATAACCCGTCCCCTTCATTGCTTGAACGCGATAGGTCCCGAATCGCTCTATCATCGTACAGTCTCCGCCATGCTCTGGTTCTCACGAAGCCAGACGCGGCTCATACAACATGGCTACCTGCGTTACTACCTGCTGCTCGTGGTCGTATGCCTCATTGCGGCGGTCGCCGGTGCCCTCCAGCTCGAGGTACGGCAGGATGCCTTTGAGTCCGTGCCCGTGCGGGCTTACGAATTACTGATCGTAGCCCTCATCGCGCTGGCTGCCCTGGCCCTGACCCGGGTCCAGTCCCGATTCGGTGCCCTCGCCTGTCTGGGAGTGGTGGGCTATGGCATGGCCTTGCTCTATGTGTACTATGGCGCCCCCGACCTGGCAAAAACCCAGATTATCGTGGAGTCGCTTACGGTGGTTTTCTTCGCCCTGTTGGCCGCCGCGATGCCCGACTTCAAGGCCCTGACCCCCAAGGCCGTACGACGGCGCGATGGCTTTATCGCCGCCCTTGCCGGATTGCTGCTGGGCGTACTCGTCTATAGCACCCTGGCCTCGGACCAGACCCAGCCCGTGGCCACCTTCTACCGGCAGAACAGCCTCGAGTTGGCCCACGGACGCAATATCGTCAATGTGATACTGGTCGATTTTCGTGCCCTGGATACCTTGGGGGAAATCACGGTCTTGGCCGTCGCCGCCTTCGGCGCCCGTGCCCTCTTGCGGCAACGGACGAAGCGAAAGGGCACCTCATGAACTCCACCCTGCTTTATTACTGGTCCCATATCATCAAGGCCATCATGCTACTCTTATCCGTCTTGCTATTGCTCCACGGACACAACGAGCCCGGCGGTGGATTCGTCGGTGGCTTGCTGGCCGCCACGGCCTTTATCCTCCACGCCCTGGCACGCAACGTGGCATCGGCCCGCCGCGCAGTCCGAATTCCCCCCGAGACGATGATTGCCCTCGGGCTGGCGACCAGTCTGCTGAGCGGCATGATAAGTGTCTGGTTTGGCCGCCCCTTCCTCACGGGAGAGTGGGGCACCGTTGCCCTCCCCCTGGTGGGCGAGGTAAAGGTCGGCACACCGCTCGTCTTCGACCTGGGCGTCTACCTGGTCGTTGCCGGTGTGGTCCTGTCCATCACCTTTTCCATGTTGGAGAAACGCCATGCAGCTTAGCCTGGTTTTCCTTATCGCCGTACTCTTCGGATGTGGCTTCTACCTGCTGATGCGCCGAAGCTTCCTGAAAATCATCCTCGGACTCATGCTCCTGGGGCACGCCGCCAACCTGCTGGTATTCACCTCGGCCGGAATCGTTCGGGGCCCCGCACCGCTGGTGCAGGAATCGATGATCGCGCCCCCCGCGGGCAGTGCCGACCCCATCCCCCAGGCCCTGGTGCTCACCGCCATCGTGATCAGCTTTGGTGTGGCGGCCTTTGCCCTCGTGCTCTTTCGGCGGGCCTTCGATGTGTTGGGTTCTGATGATATTGACGAACTACACGGCACGGAACGTTGAGATAAAGGATTCCCGTACTTGCTCCTCACCCTCCCCATCATAATTCCCCTGGCCCTGGCCGCCCTCTGCGCCGGCGTGACGGCCCACCCGAGAGCCCAGCGCGCCCTGGGCGTTTTCGGCGGTGTAGTCCTGCTGCTGGCCTCGCTGGCCGTGGCATGGAAAGTCTACCCCGATCATATCGAGGTGCTCCACGTGGGCAATTGGACCGCTCCCTATGGCATCACCTTGGTGGCCGACGGCCTCGCCGCGACCATGGTGCTCATGACCGGAATCATCGCCCTGCTCCTGTCCCTTTTCTCGGTGGTCACCATCGAAGCACGGCGTCTGCGCGACGGCTATTTCTTCTTATATTATGTGCTGATAGCGGGCGTCAACGGGGCCTTTCTCACCGGCGATCTCTTCAATCTCTACGTCTGGTTCGAAGTCCTGCTCATCGCCTCCTTTGTCCTGATCGTGTTGGGCGGAAACCGTGATCAGCTGGATGGAGCCGTGAAATATGTCACGATGAACCTGCTCGGATCGGTTATCTTTCTTTCGGCGGTGGGTATCATCTATGGCAAAACCGGAACACTCAACATGGCCGATCTCGCGGTCCGTCTTCCGTCGTTAGACAATGCCCCCCTCAAACAGGCGGCGGGCGCTATGCTGATGATTGCCTTCGGTATCAAGGCCGGTGCCTTCCCCCTGTTCTCCTGGCTGCCCGCTTCCTACCACACGCCGCCCCATGCGGTGACCACCCTCTTTTCCGCCTTGCTGACCAAGGTGGGCATTTACGCCCTCATCCGCACCAACACGCTCCTCTTCGCCACAGAGCAGGCCTACTTCCAGCCCATCCTCCTCACGGTGGCCGCCCTGACGATGGCCACAGGCGTGCTGGGGGCCGTTGCCCAGTATGACTTTCGGCGCCTCCTTTCTTTTCACATCGTGAGCCAGATAGGCTACCTGATTTTCGGCCTGGCCCTTTTCTCCGTATCCGGACTCGCCGCCACGCTTTTCTTCCTCGTACACGTTATGGCCGCCAAAGGCGCCCTGTTTGTGATCAGTGCCATCACCTGGTATCTCCGTGGTACCAGCGACCTTAAGCAACTCGGTTCCTTCATGCGACTCCACCCGGGACTGGCGTTTCTATTTGCTATACCCGCCATGTCGCTCGCCGGGCTGCCGCCTTTCTCCGGATTTATCTCCAAGTTGGCCCTTCTACGCGCGGGCCTGGACGAAAGCGCCTATATTACGGTGGGGGTATCACTGGTGGTCAGCATGCTGACCCTCTATTCCATGACCAAAATATGGAATGAGGCCTTTTGGAAAAGTGCCCCTGCGGACGGGGACGATGCCCTGAAAGAACGTCCCCTTTCGGCGTCACGGATGAGAGGCATGGTCCTGCCCTGTGTGGCCCTTGCCAGTTTCAGTGTTCTACTTTCCGTCTTGGCCATGCCCCTCTTTGACCTTGCCCTGACGACGGCGACCCAACTTCTGGATCCGGCGGCCTATATCGCTGCCGTATTGGGAGACGTGTCATGAAGTCCCTCTCCATCAATATTCTCCTGGCGGCCACCTGGTGCGCCGCATCGGGCACCTTGAGCACGGGTAACTTCGTCATTGGCTTTCTGGTGGGCTACGCGATCCTGAGTGCCCAACCGGAAATCATTCAGAGTCGGGCCTACCGGAATAAGGTGTACTACGCCGTCGCCTTTTTCCTCTATTTCGTAAAGGAAGTAATTGTCGGCGCCCTCGACGTGGCCGGTGCAACCCTCTGGCCCTTTCGAAAACTCCGCCCGGGGATCGTCGCCGTGCCACTCGACACACGAAGCGTCGCCGAGCATACGCTCTTGGCCAATGCGGTAACCCTCACGCCAGGCACCATGAGTATCGACCTGTCGCCCGACGGCCGCATACTCTATGTCCACGTCCTCGACATGGAAAGTCCCGAGGCCGTGCGCAAAGATATTAAAGAAGGCCTGGAAGCCCGGCTCATGCGGCTCTTTGATTAAGGAAAGGTTTCGATGCTGGAAACGATAACCACACATGGCGTCCTGATGCTCTACGGCACCGCCCTGCTGCTGGCCCTGTGGCGCCTCGTCAAAGGCCCCACCTTGTCAGACCGGGTCGTGGCCCTCGATTTTATTTCGACCTGCCTTATCGGGATGATTGTGGTAGACGCGATCACCAGCGGGGCATCTTATTTCCTGAGCGTGGCCATCGTGGCGGCCCTGGTCGGCTTCGTCGGCAGTGTGGCCTTTGCCATGTACATTCAAAAAGGAGCGGGAGAATGACTGCTTATCTCATCGCCGCACTGCTCTGGATTTCCGGCATCTTTACCCTCATCGCGGCCATCGGGTTGGTGCGCTTTCCTGACGTCTTCCTCCGGATGCACGCCGCAACCAAAGCCGGCGCTATCGGGGTAATCTCCAGCCTGATCGCCCTGACCCTGCACTTCGACGACCCGGCCATCCGCGTCCGAGCACTGCTTGTGGCCCTCTTCCTGGGGGTCACCGCGCCCATCGTCGGCCATGTCTTGTCCCGGGCCTCCCTCCTGGCAAAGGTTCCCCTGGCCGATAACACCGTATGCAATGAATGGGAATCCCCGTCCCACGAAGAGGAATAAGGGGTTTGTTTTGCGTCTCAGGCCCTGCGAGGCTTCCTGAGTGAACCAGGATGGTCCAGTGGCGGTCTAAATGGTACCCTGCAACGCAGTATACGACCCGTTACAACACCTAACCCTGCTGGAGCAATCACCATGACCGACACTGTCAACCGCCAGATACTCCTCGCTGCCCGCCCCGTCGGCGCCATTAAAGCAACGGATTTTCGTTTTGAGGAGGGGAGCGTTCCCCAGCCCGGCGACAATGAAGTCCTCGTGCGCAACCTTTACCTATCCCTCGACCCCGCCATGCGCGGATGGATGACCGACCGAAAGTCCTATATGCCCCCGGTCCCCCTAAACAGTCCCATGCGGGGTGCCACGATCTCCAAGGTAATCGCCTCCAATGATCCCGACTTCGCACCGGGCGACCTGGTTCGGGGCTTGGGGGGCTGGCAGGACTATGCCCTCGTGAAGAAAGAAGACCGGCTTATGAAAATCCCCGAGGGACTGCCCGTGCCCCTGACCAAGCACCTCGGTGTGTTGGGGATCACGGGGCTCACCGCCTACTTTGGACTCCTGGACTTGGGTGAGCCCAAGGAAGGAGACACGGTGGTCGTTTCCACGGCGGCGGGTGCGGTGGGCTCCATTGTCGGACAGATCGCGAAGATAAAAGGGTGCCGGGTGGTCGGGCTCACCGGCTCCGACGAAAAATGTGCCTGGATCCGCGACGAGTTAGGCTATGACGTCGCCATCAACTACAAGACCGAAAACATCGCCGAAGCCCTCGCCTCGGCCTGTCCCGATGGCATCGATGTCTACTTTGACAACGTGGGTGGCGAAATCCTGAACACCTGTCTGGGCCTCATTAATTTCAAGGGGCGGGTCGTCATCTGTGGAGCCATCACCCAATACAATACCACCGAAATGCCCCCCGGCCCAAGCAACTACCTCAACCTACTGATTCGCTCTGCGCGTATGGAGGGGTTCATCGTATCGAACTACCTGGACCGCGCCATGGAAGGCGGCATGCAGCTCGCCCAGTGGTTGGGCGAAGGAAAACTGAAGTCCCGGGAAGACGTGGTCGATGGTCTGGAGAATGCACCCCAGGCCATCTTGCGTCTCTTTGATGGCAGCAATCAGGGCAAACTCATCGTCAAAATCGCAGACGCATAGTCCATGGCCTGAGTCGAAACCGACCCGAACGGAAAAAGGTTCGGGTGGCACGAACGACATCAAACCGTGTGATCGACAAGAATACCTCCCCACTTACTTCCCATGAACCTGAAATGAGGGCGTCCAACTATACGGGGATAGAAGGACGCCCGAATCAATTCATTTACTCTGGCCCTACGTCAACCGGGCTCCATGCACACGAAACCTCGCGTAACGTGGCATCGCCCTCCTGCGCCGCGTCTACAACGTGGCACAGGAACACCCGGTAAATCTGGACCGTGATAGACGCTCACATAATCTTCCGAGTCCACCACGAACTAGAACTGTTTCTCCATGTAAACCACATCGCCATCCTGGAAATGCCCTCGGTCCATGGCCTCGGGACTGAGGCGCAGCGTTTCGCCGGGTCCCCCTTCCATGGCTTTCGTATGGAAGCTTCGGAGGCCACCGAACCACCACCGGCGGTCACAGACATAGAGCAAATCACCCACGTCCGCCGCGAGGGTTTTCATGTGGGCCGTTGATACCAACACCGTTTCGTCGCCCGAGAGGGAGGTGTCGGTCTGCACGGGGACATAGACCACTTCGCCCTCCCGGCGATTCAGGGGACCGCCCTTGAAAAACTCCATGGCCTGCAGCTGGGTGCCGGTGATAAGTCCCGCAATTGACTCCAGCGGCTGGGGCCGGGTCGCGAGGGCGACCACGATACCGAGACCACCGCTGACCAACAGGCCGAACACCGCGCGAATGAACTTGTAGCTTCCTTCACCCATACCAAAGGCGAGGGGCTTGAGGAAGATGTCGTCGAAGGGGGAGAAGGTCGACAAGAATACCAGGGCACCACCACCCACCATGGCCGCCAGGGCCGCCGGGGTATTGAATCGCTTCCACAAGATACCGAGCAAGATCGCTACCACGATGGGGGGCGTGATGGCTGCCGTGAATTTGGCGTGGGCCTGATACACGGTTTCGCCGTCGAAGAGGGGCACGAGCATGAGCCCGATGGCCGCCACACTCAGACTGGAAATCCGGGCCACCTTCAAATAGTGCGTATCATGGGCCTCTTTCCGGACATAAGGACGGTAAACGTCGTTGACGAACACGGCACTCGACGCGTTGATAAGGGTGTCCGCCGTACTCATGAGGGCGGCCATGAGCGCCGCCAATACGAAGCCAAAAATTCCCGGGCTGCAGAGGAAGTGGGCCGCGTGAATGAACGCGTCATTGGCGGTCGTCTCCATCTCCCCATTTTCCACCAGCGCCTTCGCAATCCAGCCGCCACCACTCACGGTAATCGCCGCCAGGGGAGCCAGGACCAGAATCCAACAGATGGACATTTTCCGCGCATCTTTCACGCTCCGCAGGGCGAGGAAGCGCATGATGATACCCTGATTCATCAGGACGAAGGCCCCGGTGTTTGCCAATCCGTCCTGACCGTATACCCCGATAAAGCTGAATTTGTCGGGCTTGTTGAACTCCGAAAAAATGTAGCGGTGACTCTCTGGCATAAGGGCCCACCAGTCCACGAAGCCCCCGAAGTGGGCTACGCCGGCGAGGAAGATCCCCACACCGACGATCAGCAGGGTAATGCCCTGTACCAAATCGGTCATGATGACCGAGGTCTGACCACCGGCAAAGACATAAAAGGTCACCGCAACACAGGCCAGGGAGGCACCGGCAAAGACGGACCAGCCCAACATGGTATGGAGCGCCTGGCCCAGGGTCAGCAGATTGATGCCCACATAGCCCACCAGGTAGATGAGAATAATGACGGTGGCGACGAGTCGGGTCGTCTTGCTGAAGCGGCGCTCAAAGTATTCCGGGACCGACTGGATCCGCTGGAAGTAGATGATAGGCAACCAAATCAACAACAGGATGGGAACCCAGAACCAGTCGTTCAGATAGGACTGGGTGCTACTCAGGCCATAGTTGTAGCCCGCTGCGCTGTATTTGACGAAACTGTAGCTCCCTACCGTGGTTGCCGTTGCAGAAAAGGCAATGACCCACCAGGCGAAACGCTGACCGCCAAAGTAGAAATCCTTGGTCGTGCTGCTGTACTTGCCGAAATAGACACCGAAGCCCACCACAAGCACAAAGTAGGCAATCATGACGATCAGGTCCAGCGGTGTACCGATCATGATGCATCTCCTCCACCGACAAAGGGCAGCCAGAAGGTAAAGGCACACGACAGGACCAACAAGCCGACGAAGCCACCAACGATTACCGCGATGAGACGCCGGTCATCTTTCAGGTTCATATCCAGATACCCGCTGGACAGCCCTGCCCAGACTCCGACGATACAAAGCAGCCCCCCTATGCCAAATTGACATAGAATGGGCCAGACACGCGCCATGTCGACCATATAAATCACCCTGTTGTTGTGGAAAATAACGAAAATATCCCCCGAAGGGATGGGGCCGTGCTCTCCTACGGCACCGGAGGGAGGTTCATGGTAGCCATCTTTTGCGACGGCAGTCAACCCATGCCAGGTTTGCGCCCTGTGCCCCACTCCCCTATAATCGCGCCATGCCAGCACCATCTGCGGATGAAAATTCGACGCCTCGCCCGATTGAATCGCCTTGCCTGACCCTGATCGCCAGCGGCTGCGGGCTCTTCTTATTCCTCCTCCTGGCCTATCCCCTGCTCCGTGGAAATATCTATCAGGGCAGCGATTTGGGCTCCCAGCAATTCCCCTATCGAAGTTTCTACAGCTACTGCCTGGAAAACGGCTACTCCTTCCTCTGGTGGCCCCAGCAATTCTGCGGCTATTACCTCCATGCCGAAGGTCAGGGCGCATTCTTCCATCCCCTCCAATGGGGCCTCTATCGGGTTCTTCCCTTGCCGCTGGCCTTCAACGTCGAGTTTATGGCGAGCTATGTCTTTCTCTATGCGGGTATGGTGGCCCTCTTGCGCCACTATCGGCTTCCCCTGTTCGCCGCCCTCTTCGGGGCCAACCTCTTTACCTTCTCCGGATTCCTCCTCTATCACTACACCCATATCCAGGCTGTCACCGTCATCAGCCACCTTCCCTGGGTGCTCCTGACCGTCCACCTCCTTTTGAGCTCGCCCCAGGCAGTCGCATTTCGTCGTGCGTGGCTGGGCCTCTGCCTCCTCACCGCCTCCCAGTTGCTCTCTGGCTACCCCCAGTATGTGTTGTTTACCCTCCTCGCCGTAGGCCTCTACATCCTCTGTCAGCGGCCCTTCGACCAACCGGTGCGGCGATTGGCCGCCCTCACCTCCGCCCTGGCGCTGGGACTTTGCATCGCGTCCGTTCAGGTACTGCCGACCTTTGATCTGCTGGACTATGCCCAACGGAGTGGCGAGGCCGATTTCTGGAAAGAAGGCTCCCTCCATCCCTTGAACCTTCTCCAATGGGTAAGTCCCTACTGGTTCGCCAACGGTATTGCCCACGGCACGCCCCCCTGGGAATATGTGGTCTACGTCGGTGCCGTTCCCATGGTCCTCACGCTATGGCTGCTCGGGACATCCCCGTCTTCCGAATTCCCTCGACGACTCCGGCGCTATGGCCTCGCGCTCCTTGTTCTCACACCGGTTCTCGCGTTGGGATACTATGGCGGACTTTATCGTTTCATCGCCATGATCCCTGTGCTGGGCGCATTCCGGTGTCCCGCGCGGCACCTGGTCTTATTTCAGTTTGCCGTGGCCCTCATCAGTGCCTTCGCGTTGGCCCGCATGGCCCGTGGGACAGACGCTTCCCACACGAATCGCGGACGGTGGTGGGCCATCGGCGTCGCGGCCTGGGCATCCCTGCTACTCGTTTTGTCCCTGCGCGGACTGGGAACGGCGGAACTCTCCGACGCTTTTACGACCCACTGGGGACGGCTCCTGGTGGGACCAACCCTCATCACCCTGGCCATCGTGCTGGTGGCCCTGGCACCCCGCGCCCGCCAGACCGTCATCGCGGCTCTCATCCTTTTCGCAACCCTCGATGCCGCCTTCTACGCCATGCCCTTCGTCTGGCAACACCAACCCCAATCTTCTCCCTACGACGCGCTGCAAACTTCCCTGGCGCAAGAACTCCCCGACGACCCGGCATTTCAGGCCTTTGACGGGGAATACCGTGCCCACGGAAACTGGCGCGTAGCCCGACTGAGCCAACTCGGCCTCTCCAGCTATATGGGCTATGTGGGCCTGCCCCCGGCATGGGTCCTTGACCCGGACGCCGAAGTGACCAAACGGCTCGCGGGCGTTCGCTGGGAAAAACAACCCCTCGGTGCAAGAAACTGGACCCTTCATGAAGATGCGCTTCCCATGGCCCGACTGGTGACCCGTACGGCGTTGTCCGACACCCCCCGGGAAGATATCGAAGGCATCGACGTGGCCACGACCGCCCTGGTGATGAAGCCCATCGATTTACTGGAGGCCACCCCCGGAACGCTTACGTGGACAAGAAATGAGCCTGGCCATGTCGTCTGGGACGCCGTGACCCCCAATGACCAACTGTTGGTCTTCGCCCAGCGCTTCCACCCCGGATGGCAAGTCCATATCGACGGTACCCGGCGCGAGCTCCTGCGGGTTAATGGCGACTTTATGGGCTGCATTGTCCCCACTGGCGAGCACGAAGTGCGCTTCGAATTCACCCCCCGGAGCTTCCAGTGGGGTCGCGCGATAAGCGCAATGGGCCTTCTGCTCACTTTCGGCATCTGGTGCGGACTGCTGTATCGAAACCGGCGCCAGTCCCCCACTCGGGAGCCCGGCAGTCACAAGGTGCAATAGGCCCTCCCTGCCCATTACAATAGACGGCTTGTCCTGATTTACCCCCATTAACCAAAGGCACATCATGCGCGTCCTTTTTTATCTTACCGTTTTCCTCCTTCCCCTCATCTCGACTGCGGCAGTCATTAACGAAGAAATCGAGATTAAGGGCCATCTCATCGAATTGGGTATGCACCCCAATGAGGGCGGCATGCTCCACACCTTCGGCTTGCTCGCCACCCCCACCAGCTTCGCAGGCGATGACGGCCTCCTCCAGGAAGGCTTTGGTGTGGGGAACTTCTATGTGCCCAACCGACGCCTGAACGAAAAAATGGAAGCCCTGGACAGCATTTCCGACCGCCCCGTTATCCAGTATAGCTATGACTGCGACGGGCCCAACATTCGTGGACTGAAAGTCGTTCGGAAACTCGAGTTACTCCCGGACGAAGCCTCCGTACGCGTTACGTGGACCGTCACGAACGGGGGCGACGAGCGGCAATGGGTCACCCCCTGGGTCCGCAATGATGTGACCCCCGGTGGCTCGGTGTCGGAGCGGGACCGATTGGACGTCCCCACCACCGGGGGCATCTTGCAGCCCACCCAGAAGGCCTACCACCCCGCCGCACGAAACTGGTTCGCCTTTACCGACCCTATTGAGCAGGAAAGTCTCTACGCCGTCTTTGACGCCAACCACACCTATGCCTTCCTCACAGAACCCTATCAGGCCGCGACGGAAGACAGCCCCCGGGCACGCATGGGCATCCAGACCGCCTTCGTTCCCTTTCTGCTGGAACCGGGCGCCAAGTGGGAAACCCAGTACCGTCTCAACATCGTGCGCGGCCTCAAACATGTGGATTTTGCGACGGAAGAGTTCGCTGCCCAGATCGATTATGAAAACGGCACGTTGACCATTCTTTTCTCCCCCATCAAGGATATGCCCGATCTCCAGATCAACGCCCACGTCAAGGCCGCCGATGGCGAGACCTGGGCGCTGCCTCAAAAGAAGTTCAGCCTGGCCCCCAATCGCCTGGCCCGATGCACCTTCAATTGGAAAGCCCCGGGCCCCGGTGCCTATGAAATCCTCGCGCAGATTACCCAACGCGGCAAGGTGGTCCGTCTGGGCACGGAAACCAGTTCGCCCCACGGCGGCATCGACACCCAGTTCATCGTGGGCAATCCCGCCCGAAAAAGCTTCCCGGCCTGGACCGATGCCCCCCATGCCCTGGATCAGCAACCCCGCACGGTTAAGCGCCCCCGCTTAAGCAGTGGCGAGACGAATCTCTGGGCAGAGACCTCCCTCCACAAGATCCTGGCTCAGGATCAACTCAGCCCCACGGACAAGACCGACCCCACCATTGCCATTGCCGCCGCCCAGGGGGAATCCGAATCCTTCCAGATCGCCATCCGGCCCCCCAAGGGCAAGAACCTGCGCGACGTCCACCTGGTCGCCAACGACTTGCGTGCGACGGGTGGAGAACGTATTTCCGCGGAAGCCATTCATATCTATACCCCCCACTTTCATCGTGTCGCTATCTCAAGCCACTTTGAAGGCCCCACGGGCTCCTGGCCCGATGCCCTGCTCCCGCTCAAGCCCTTCGACGTGACCGGTGGGCAGACGGCTCCCGTCTGGTTCACCGTGGACGTGCCCGCCAGCGCCAAACCAGGGACCTACAGCGGTCTCGTAGAGATCCAGGGGGTCGGCCTGCCCCCGGTGGAGGTGTTCCTGGAAGTAGAAGTCTTCGGCTTCAAGCTGCCACAACGCCCCATGCTCAAGACCGACTTCGTCTTTGATCTGGAAGAAGCCCGCAAGCAGCACCAACAGACCGGCGGAACCCTGAGTGACAGCGCCCTCACGGCCCGTTTCATGAAAAACGCGGCGGAACACCGTATCACCCTCCGTGGTGCCCTCAACTTCCCGGCGGAACAGGCCAACTTTGGGCGGGCACTGGACGAATTCAAGGCCGCGCTCGACAAGGCGGACCCCGCCGGTACGACCACCATCAACGTGCCGCCGTCTCTCGTGGCCTATCCCAACAACCTGGCCGAAGCGAACGCCTTTGTGGTGAAACACAAGCTCCAGGACCGCGTGTTTTCCCACGTTTCCAACGAGCCAGCACGACCCGCCTGGCCGCGCCTCATGGAAGGGATGCAGCAGTGGAAAGACGCCGCACCGGATATCCCCATCATGGTGACGACCTATGGCCTCGACCCCTTTCTGCCCGATGGACTGGACCGGTGGGCGGTCCATGCCCCCCTGTTCGACACGGCCAACAACGCCCAGATTCTGGAACGGATTCACTCCGGAAAAGAAGTCTGGTGGTATGTGGATCAGACGCCCCCCCGGCCCTATGGCAACTTCTTCGTCGACTTCGAATCCATCGAGCACCGCATCCTCTTCTGGCAGACCTGGGCGCTTGGGGTTCGGGGCATGTACTACTGGAGCATCAACACGCCCCCCAATGGAATTAATCCCTGGCAGAGCCTCTTGGATGTGACCCCCGTAAACGGTGATGGGCTACTCCTCTACACCGACAAGAACGGTCCGGTCAACTCCATCCGCTGGGAAAACATCCGGGACGGCATCGAAGACTATGACTACCTGGCCATCTTCAATGATCGCCGTCGGAAACTCCTCGAGACGCCCGGACACGAAGCCCTCCTCGAGCGGGCCGCCAAGGTCTACAACCTGGGCGAAGTCATCCCCAGTCTCGTGGATTTCACCCGGGACCCCCAGGTACTGCTCAAGAAACGACAGGACATCGCCCGCATGATCGTGGAGATGAACGCCGCGTTGGGTAAGTAACACTATCGGTCATCCAGCGAAATGCCCGACGCGTGGAAGGCGCAATTTTTCGGGTATTACGTTCCCGAAGCGCCAAACGTGTCGGCAAACTCAGTATCATTGCCACTCCGGCGCTCCCTGCTCGACAAAAACAGGTTGCTTTTCCCGGCCCAATTACTTAGTCTATTGACCGGTGCTGTAAAAACTGAGAATCACACCCACAGCACCGCCATGGGAACAGCAATTTTTTTGAACCGTACAGGGAGCTTCGCGTCATGCCCGAAGTAAATGAAGACCGTTTCGACAGATTTACCCGAGAGGAGCGCTTCGACAAAGCCCGCGCCCTCGGATTGGGCCCCATCGATTTCCAGCACCTGCTGTGGGTCGACGCCATGGACCGTGAAAAAAGCTCTCTTCGCCGCCTCTTCGAAGGGGAAGATGGCAAGGATCGCCGTTCCTTTGGTGAGTTTCGTGTGGCCCTCAACCACCAGTTCATCAGCAATCTGCCCAAGCAAAAAGTCGCCAAGGGCCAGTATTCCGATGAGTTGAATCAGCTTTGCAGCATCCTCGATAACCGTCCGAAAAAAACCGGCCACAATCTGGAGCGGGTCATTGAGACGGTGGCCGCCAAGAAAAAAGACCAGATTGAGTGGGACGATCTCCTCGCCGGTATCATTGACTACCGCACCCACGCGATGGATTCTTTCCTGGCATCGGATTTCGGCCTTACCAGCTCCATTCTGGATGGCGACCGAAAAATCCCCGTGGGTGCCGTAAGCCGCAAAACGGCCACGGCATCGTCCATTGAAGCCCTGAAAACCTACGGCATTGACCTCACCGAAAAAGCCGCGGCCGGTGGCCTGGAAGAAGTGATTGGCCGCGCCGACGAGATTCGCCGCATCTCCAGCATCTTGCTGAAGAAGGAAGCGAACAACCCGGTCCTCCTGGGTGAAGCGGGGGTGGGTAAGACCAAGATTATCGAAGGCCTGGCCATCAACATCGTCAAAGACCGGGTGCCCGAACGACTCAAAGGCAAGAAAATCATCAGCCTGGATCTCGGCCTGATCATGGCCGGCTCCAAGTACCGCGGTGAATTCGAACAGCGCCTCACCGCCGTGCTCCGCGAACTCCAGGCCGCCAAGGGCAGCGTCATTCTCTTTATCGACGAAATCCACCAGCTCATCGGGCTGGGCGAAACGGGTGAAAGTGGCGGTATGGATGCCGCCAACCTCATGAAGCCGGCCCTCGCCCGGGGCGAACTCTGGTGCGTCGGCGCCACCACCTTTGCCGAATTCCGCGTCATCGAAAAAGATGGTGCCATGAAACGGCGCTTCAGCCCCGTCATCGTGCCAGAACAAAGCCCCGCGGAAGTGGCCGACATCCTCAAGCGCGTCCGCCCGGTCTATGGCAAACACCACGCCGTAGATTACACGGAAGACGCCCTCAATCGGGTGAACACCCTGGCCCGGCGCTACATCGGTGAAGTGCGCTCCCCTGCCCGTGAATTGGGCATCCTCGATGAAGCGGGTGCCATGGTCACCTTGAACCACGTCACTGCCGATCACCCGGAAGGCTACCTGCCCCCGGTGGATGGCAAGCACGTGGCCCAGGCGGTATCGGAACGGACCAATATCCCCATCGAAAACATGTCGGAAGATCAACGCCACAAACTCCTCGACCTGAACAAAAACCTGTCGAGTCGGGTCTTTGGCCAGCCCGATCCCATCAAGGCGGTGGTCAAGACCATGAAGCGCGCCTTTGTCGGCCTTACCCCGCCCAAGCAGCCCCAGGCGGTCTTCCTCTTTGCCGGACCTTCCGGCGTCGGTAAAACCGAGTTGGCCAAGGCCCTCGCGGCCGACTGGTATGGCAGCGAAGAAGCCCTCATCCGCGTGGACCTTTCGGAATATGGCACGGAGACGGCGCGGAACCGGCTCATCGGTTCAGACCGGGGCTATCAGGGCGCGGAAGAAGGCGGCATGCTCACCGAAGCGGTGCGCCGCAAGCCCTATTCGCTGGTGCTCCTCGATGAGTTTGAGAAGGCCCACCCCAATATCTGGCGTATCTTCCTCCAACTCTTCGACGAAGCCCGCCTGACTGACTCGATGGGACGGAACATCGATTTCCAGAATACGGTGATCATCATCACGACCAACGTGGGTGCGGCTATCCTCGGACAGCTGGGTGAATTGCGCCACCGGATTACCGGATGGCTGGAGGCCAATCCCGAGGCCGAACCCGAGTTACAGAATCAGGCCGTGAAAGCCATCCTCCAGGAAATCGCGTCCACCACGCCCAACCTGACGCCTCAGACCTTTGCCATCTTGCAGGACGAAGCCAATCGCCTGTTGGATGTGGCGGCCGGTGAAGCCGACCCGGATGACGTGCCCTCGGCGGAAGAAATCGTCAAGCAGGCCATGCTCGCCGTACCGGGCCTGCCCCCCGAACTCTTCGGCCGCATGGGACGCCCGCTGGTCTTTGGCCCCCTGGGAATGGCGGAACAATCCAACATCCTCAACAAGCTCATGCGCGATCTCTGTGAACGGGTGGCCATGGCCCGGAAAATCATCCTTCCGCCCGACCGCCAGGAGTGCAACACGTGGTTTGACGTCAGCGAAGCGGAAGACGGGGTGCGCACCGTGGTGTGCAAGAATCCCGAGGCCAGCGAGCCCGAAGTTTCCATCACCCTCAGTAAGCAGTGCTGCGACTACCTCGTGGAAAATGGCTTCGACACCCTCCTGGGGGCCCGGCCATTGCGCACCCTCTTCGTGGAGAACATCGAAGACGCGGTCTCCGAACAATTGCTCCACATTGGGAAAGGTGACCCCTGCATTCTCAAGGTAGACAACATCGGCTAAGTATCACGTCACCCCGAAACACACCGCCCGGCGCACCCCACGCGCCGGGCGTTTTTTTCGCCATGCCGCGCCGGAGCCTGCACGCAAAATACCGCACGACGAAATCTCCTGCCGCCATCAGGTACAATCTAAGGAGAAGAAATTAAACACCACTGATCACTGTAGTTCATCAACCGTTCAGGATGCCCATGCCACCACGTCCGCTCCGTACCCGAGACAATCATGAAGTCGCTTTTCGTTATATCGCTTGCTCCGACGGCCCCGCCCTCCAGGCCTTCAACGCCGGACTGTCCGAAACGACCCGCAATCGCTTCCTTCCCCATGCCTACGACGATGACACCATTAAACACATCCTCGGCCGTGCGGAAGATGGCACCGACTACGTCGTGGTCCTGTTGAACAACGACAGCATCATCGGCTATGCCTTCCTGTGGAACATGGGCGATCCCGTTCCCGTGCTCGGCATTGGCATCACCGATGCCTGGCAGGGCGAAGGACTCGGCGAACCGCTGATGCAACACCTCATTGATACCGCCGAAGCGGAAGGCCGAGACGGCATCGTCCTTACGAGCGTGCCGGAAAACGAACGGGCCTTTGCCCTTTACCAGAAGATGGGTTTCCTCCACACGGGCGACACGGAAAACGTGGCCGGCGACGGACGTATCGTCCACGAGCGCGTCATGTTTCTCCCCCTCAAGCCCGGCGTCGAGCCCCCTCGGCAAGAGTTCAAGCCCCCCGTGTAACGTGGTCTCTGAAGACCTGTACAACGGAACGACCCACCGTCATTCCCGCGAAGGCGGGAATCCAGTGAGTTTCATCCGGTTATTGGGCCGCCCATCCGGAGCTCCGACTCTTCGCCACGGCGGACCTGCACCCGAGAGATGACGGTTAAAAGCCCAGTTGCCGCTCCACCTCACCGCTCGTGATTTCCGCCACATTCATCGGGTCCCAGATGGTCGCACCAATGTACCGCTCCGGACCGGTCTTCTCATCGCTGATGTAATAGGTCGTCACCACCTTGCCGTCCGGGCGCACAATGCTCCGCACGTAGCCAATATCCCGATCGATGCCATCATTGCGCAGGATAATCTCCGGACCCCACGTCGCCCCCGAGTCGGTGCTCAGGCGCGCGCGGATGCTGAAGGGGTAGGCCCGGAAGCCATAGGTCAGACACAGGTAGCCATTGGGCAGCTGGTTCAACATGGGTGGATTCCCCTCCCCCATATAATCCACCGGGTTCGCCTCCTTCGTCCACGTCTTCGCACCATCCACACTACGCCACTGCTCCATCCACCGGAAGGTCCCCTCCCGACAGCGTAAGGTCGTCAGGAACTCCCGACTTGAAAGGCGCACCGTCGACGGCATGATGGCGAAGCCCGCCGGCTCGGGCCCGATCCACGAAACGAAATCCCACGTCACCCCCCCATCCTGCGTGCGGGCCACCATGGGACGGCCCTCCCGCTTGTTCTCCTTCGCCACCGTGATGAAGATATACATATCGTGCTTGCCATTGATGATGTAATCCGTACGCGCCGCCGTACCCGCCGTCCCAAAATTCGGCAAGGCAAAGGGCCCCGTCCACGTCTTCCCCCGATCATAGGAATACTCATAGCGCGACGTGCCGCCGTGATAATTGTCCATGCGGAAGGTCAGACAAAAATCCGGGTGACTGAAATCCATGGGCTCCGTCTGGTCCACAATCTCCGGCAGCGCCAGGCCTGGCGTCTCCGTCCCATGGAGGGCCACCCCCCGGGGAATCATCTGCCCCTGCTCCGCCGCCGGATGCTCATGGGTCCACGTCTTCCCCCCATCCAGACTCCGTGCAAACCAGAACTCCTCCGGTTTCTCCCGATCAATATGGTGCGCCGTCGCCCCCAGATCCTTATCCCAGCCCTTGCTATAGGCCACCAGGATTTCGTCCTCCCAATTCCACATCCCATAATTCGCCGGCCATCCCCCAAAACGCCCCGGCTCATAATAGACCTTCACATGCTCCGCCCCCACCGCCGCCAACAAGGGCTCACCGGGCAACGTGCCCATCGCCGCCAACAAAATCATCGTGGGTAACATAAGGCGCTCTCTCCTGAAAAGTGCACGCGACACCACCGCGGTCGCGAGGATTAGGTCAAGGGATCACTATTCACTATTGGGAAGCATCGTTTCAATAGCGATCATAGGACCGCGAATACGCCTGTCCGCGGCAAGGCCCACTGGGCTCACACGTTTTCGCGCCCACCACCAGAAATACACCCTTCCTGTTTGGCTACCATCTTGCATCCCGAAGGTAAAGGGGGTATTCTTGTCCCACGAAGAGGGCGGATCACACCCAATTCCGGGCGTGATTTTGGGGGGAGTATGAGAGCATCTTTGTAGCGGCCTCTTCCAACTAGCCCCCTCCATCCGCACGAGAATAGGCAGGAGAGACGCATGGCGAAAGCCAAGAAGAAGACGACCACAGAAGAACCCATCGAGAAACAGCTTTGGAAGGCGGCGGACAAACTCAGGAAGAACATTGACGCGGCGGAGTACAAGCACATTGTCCTGGGGCTGATTTTCCTGAAATACATCTCGGATGCCTTCGAAGAACTTCACGCGACCCTGACGGCGGGCGAGGGCGAATACGCCGGGGCGGACCCGGAGGACAAGGACGAGTACAAGGGCGAAAATGTCTTCTTCGTGCCGCCTGGGGCACGGTGGAGCTTCCTCCAGTCCCACGCGAAGCAGCCCACTATCGGCAAGACCGTGGATGAGGCCATGGACGCCATCGAGCGGGAGAACCCGTCCCTGAAGGATGTGTTGCCCAAGGTCTTTGCGCGGGGCAACCTGGACCCCACCTCCCTGGGCGGGCTCATCGACCTCGTGGGCAACATTGCCCTGGGGGATGCCAAGGCCCGAAGCGCCGACCTGCTGGGCCATGTCTTCGAGTATTTCCTGGGCGAGTTCGCCCTGGCGGAAGGGAAGAAGGGCGGCCAGTTCTACACGCCCAAGAGCGTGGTGGAGTTGCTGGTGGAAATGCTGGAGCCGACCAAGGGCCGGGTCTTTGACCCCTGCTGTGGCTCCGGCGGCATGTTTGTCCAGTCCGAGAAATTCGTGGAAAGCCACCAGGGCAAGGTGAACGACCTCTCCATCTACGGCCAGGAGAGCAACCACACCACGTGGCGGCTGGCCAAAATGAATCTGGCCATCCGGGGCATCGACAGTTCCCAGGTGAAGTGGAACAACGAAGGCTCCTTCCTCAACGACGCCCACAAGGACCTCAAGGCGGACTACGTCATCGCCAACCCGCCCTTCAACGACAGCGACTGGAGCGGCGACCTCCTGCGGAATGACGGGCGCTGGAAGTTCGGCGCACCGCCCAGCGGCAACGCGAACTATGGCTGGATACAGCACTTCCTCTACCACCTCAGCCCCAGCGGCCAGGCGGGCTTTGTCTTGGCCAAGGGCGCATTGACCTCCAAATCCTCCGGCGAAGGGGACATCCGCAAGGCCCTTGTGGAAGCCCGCCTCGTGGACTGCATTGTCAACATGCCCGCCAAGCTATTCCTGAATACCCAGATACCCGCCTGTCTCTGGTTTCTCAGCCGTAACAAGGCCAGCGGCAAGTTCCGCAACCGGGTGGACGAGATTCTCTTCATCGACGCCCGCAACCTGGGCCACCTCATCAATCGCCGGACGAAGGAGTTCTCCGACGAGGACATCCAGCAGATTGCGGAGACCTACCATGCTTGGCGTAATCCCGATGGGGATTATGAAGACGTGAAAGGCTTCTGTGCGTCCACCACGGTGGAACGGGTGAAGGAACTGGACTACGTGCTCACGCCGGGGCGCTACGTGGGGTTGGCGGATGAGGAAGACGACTTCGACTTCAAGGAGCGCTTCACGGCGCTGAAGGCGGAGTTTGAGGCGCAATTAGAGGAAGAGGCGCGGCTGAACAAGGCGATTGCGGAGAATCTGGCGAAGGTGAAAATCCCATGAAGCATGAACTCTCCGCCGATACCACCTATGCTGAATGGCTGGGTGAACTCAAAGCGCGTGTCCGTACGTCTCAACTCAAGGCGGCTGTTCGGGTTAATACCACGCTGCTGGAGTTTTACTGGGAACTGGGCCGTGACATCGTGGAGAAGCAGCAACAGGCCCGTTGGGGCGACAGCCTCTTGGAACACCTGAGTAAGGACCTCTCGGCGGAATTCCCTGAGCTAAGGGGTTTTTCCAAACGAAATCTGGAGCACATTCGCCGTTGGTATCTCTTCTGGTCAAGCGACCGTCCAATTGCGAAGCAGGCTGCTACGCAATTGGAAGAAAACTGCGAAAAAGGCATCTTCCAAATACCCTGGTGGCATCATGTCGTCATTCTGACCAAAATTCAGAACCGTGACCAAGCGCTCTTCTACGTCCGCAAGACCATCGAAAACAATTGGTCCCGCGCCGTGCTGACCCACCAGATCGAGAGCGGCCTCCACCAGCGCGCGGGCCAGGCGGTGACCAATTTCGAGGCTACCCTCCCCGCGCCCCAGTCCGACCTGGCGCGTGAAACGCTGAAGAACCCCTACACCTTCGATTTTCTCACCCTGACCGAACGCTACGACGAACGGGAACTGGAGCATGCCTTGGTCGACCACCTGACCCGATTCCTCTTGGAACTCGGCGCGGGGTTCGCCTTTGTCGGGCGGCAATACCGGATCGAGGTCGGCGGCGACGAATTCCAGATCGACCTGCTCTTCTATCACACGGGGCTCCATTGTTATGTGGTGGTGGAGTTGAAAACCGGCAAGTTCCAGCCCGAGTTTGCCGGAAAACTCAATTTCTACGTCACCGCCGTGGACGAGCACCTGCGCGCCGACGGAGACAAGCCTACTATCGGCATGCTTATCTGCAAGTCCAAGAACGATACCGTGGTGGAATACGCCTTGAAAAACACCCAACAGCCCATCGGTGTAAGCGAATACACCCTCACCCGCACGCTGCCCGACGACCTCAAGCCCGCCCTGCCCACCATCGAGCAGATCGAGGCCGAATTGCGCGAGGAATCGCTATGAGTACCATGACCACCACAAACAGCAATGCGCTGCCACGGAGAATGGGCTGGACGGGATGCGCCCCGTCTTTCACGCACCGTTCACTATTCACCATTCACTATTCTAAATTCTCTATTCTCTATTCCCACCGGGCCCTCTTGAATAAAGCGATTGCGGAGAATCTGGCGGAGGTGAAGATTGATGGGTGAGTGGAGGACAGAGCGGCTCGGTGACCTTCTACAAAAGGTTGTCGACAACAGAGGTAAGACTCCACCGACACAGGAGTTCGGTCAACCATTGCTGGAAGTAAATGCAGTCTCCTCCACTCTTCGCTCGCCTAACTACACGACGGTTCGAAAGTTCGTGAGCGAAGAAACGTTTAAGACGTGGTTTCGCTCTGGCCACCCGGATGTAGGGGATGTCCTGGTGCCAACGGTTGGCACCATAGGTAACGTCGCAATGATGTCTGCACGGAACGGCGCAATAGCCCAAAACCTAGTTGCTTTGCGATGTAGTCCGGAGAATTCGGGAGAGTTTCTCTACTATTTCCTATCCAGTCCACTGGGTCGAGATCTTATGTTGAGCTTGGACATCGGTGGGGTGCAGCCGAGCATTAAAGTCCCTCACCTCCTAGACCTTCCGGTAACCCTCCCCCCGCTGGCGGAACAAAAAGCCATCGCCGCCGTCCTTTCGAGTCTGGACGACAAAATCGACCTGCTCCACCGCCAGAACAAGACCCTCGAAGCCATGGCCGAAACGCTGTTCCGGCAGTGGTTCGTGGAGGAAGCCCAGGACGATTGGGAGGAGATGCCGCTGGATGTAGTCGCAGACTTCTTAAACGGTTTGGCGTGCCAGAAGTATCCACCTCAAAACGAAGTCGATAAGCTGCCCGTGCTCAAGATAAAAGAACTTAAGGGAGGAGTCACCGAGAACTCTGACTGGGCGACTTCCGACGTGAAAGAGGAATACATCGTTCGTAGCGGTGACATCATCTTTTCTTGGTCCGGAAGTCTGGTGGTGAAACTCTGGGACGGCAGCGAATGCGTCTTGAACCAGCACCTGTTCAAGGTTACCTCCCAGAGATATTCGAAATGGTTCATTTACTTGTGGACGAGGTACCACCTTCAGGAATTCATTGCTATCGCTGAGAGCAAAGCAACGACTATGGGGCACATCAAGCGAAGAGACCTCTCCAACTCGATGGTGCTCGTTCCTGATGACGACGAACTTGATACCATGAATGGTTTCATGGAGCCACTGATTGACAAGCTGATTTTGAACAACGCACAGCTTCACAAGCTCGAAAATCTCCGCGACACTTTACTTCCTAATCTCATGAGCGGTGAAGTCCGGGTTGCTCAGTAACTGGGAGCAACCGTGAATAATATTCGTTGACAACGGTATAGTATAGACATAGAAGAGAAAGGGGCACGGATATGCCAAGTTTCCTGATCCGAGTAATGCTCTTTTTGAGTTCCTACTTTCCCCTTGGGGCCATATTTTGCGTCCAGTTGTATCAGGACGAGCCCAAGTGGGCATTCGGAATATCAGTTGCGGTAACCATTGGCTTGGCTGGGATGGTGTCGTACCTATGGGTAATACGGAAAGTAAACCCGATCTCAATCAAAGTTGCTGCGGTCAATCGGCGCGACGGGGAGGCGATGAGTTACATCGTAACGTATTTGCTGCCCTTTCTTGACCTGCCTGTGGGCACGTTCAAGGAAGGGATGAGCCTGGCCATTTTCTTCGTCGTTCTTGGGATTCTATATATAAACTCGGATATGTTGCATATCAACCCGATGTTAAACCTATTTGGCTATCATATTTATGAAGTGGAGTTGGAAAGCGGAGAGACCGCATCCTTAATTACCAAGAATCGCGTACGTCGGGGTACAGCAGTGAGTGCGGTGAAGGCCGGTGACGAACTCTACCTGGAGGCGAAAGCATGACATCGAGGAAGCAAAAGGATTTTTTTCGGGATTCATTGAAAGCAATCTTGGATACCGAGATTGATGATTGTGACGTGCAAGTGTGCCTGGCGTCGCTATCCGGAGACGACGACACGCCGGACTTTCAACGCCTCGCTATTTCAATTGATCTTGCCGATGACTTCAAAGACATTTGCCGTGGCGCCATTACGAAACTGGAGGTGGGGTATGCAACCGACGATATCGTTATTCAGGCATACGACCCCAGTACAAAACTGGATACTCACGAAGTCGAGTGCTTAGATCTCGACGAACATGACGCTGTAGCGGACCAAATTGAAAGCCTCGAGACTGTCAATGAATTAGATACCTTCTCCCAGGACAGGGATTTCATAAATGGAATGCGATTTTACGTTATTACCTTGACCCCTAAGAAGGGAGAACCGCTCTTATTCTTTCGCACCTACAGTCCGAAGAAGGAATTGACGCGGTCACGGCTCTTTGCGATTGTGCTCCAGAAGGGACATTATGACCGCTATCGCGACGCCATGCTTCTCTTCGATCAGGGAGTAGACTGCATTGTTTATGGCAACCACCTCTTTATAATCAATAAAGGCAATTTCCAGCGGATTTTCCGATTCTATGAGCTTCTCATCGAAACAGCGCGTGAGACGCTGGATGAAATAAAGCAAAGGATTCCGATAAAAAACTTTGATGCCTTCGAGATCGCGTGTGAGGGACATCTTCAGAAAATTGCCAAGCTGAAAAACATCGCCTCAAAGCCCTATTTCGCGTCGATTACCATGAGTGACATTAGGAAAGTCATCAAGAAATACAAACTCCCCATTAAGACCGTTGGAAAAGGAAAGAATGAGAAATTGATGTTTGATGACAAAGACAAATGGGGAATTCTTAGGTTACTGGATGACGACTACCTAGAATCTGTTATGACGGGTGAAAACTACGAAGTAAACTCGAAGAGGCGGCTGTAGATTCGTTTGTGGAATGGGATATATACGGAGGGTTGGATACCAAGGTGATGTCCGGAGAAAAGCGCAAAAACTGTAACGTCATAGTCCCGCAGGGACGGCATATCGTAGCCCAGGGCGCCGCGCAGCAAGCCCTGGGTCTGGCCGTCCCCATCCCACGAGCCCCAGCGGGGCGGCATAGACTACGTCGGGGGAATGGCGCCGGTTCACCTATGCCGCACCTTCGGCGCTCCGGATTTCTATTGGGCGTGATCCCAGGGTTCGCTTCGCTCACGCCTGGGCTACTCTATGCCGTCCCTTCGGGACTACGAATGAATTGGGGGAATCGATGATGGAGAAGATCACCGAAGACGCCATAGAGCACCTCGCCATCGAGCTCCTGGAGAAGAAGGGCTATGCGTATACCTATGGCCCAGACATTGCGCCCGACGGCGAGTCACCCGAGCGGCAGAGCTTCGAGGACGTGCTCCTGCTGGAGCGGTTGCGCGACGCCGTGGCGCGTATCAATCCCGACATCCCGCCGGACGCCCGCGAGGACGCCATCAAGCAACTCCTCCGCATCAGTTCCCCGGAGCCTATCGCCAACAACGAATCCTTCCACCGGATGCTCACCGAGGGCATCAAGGTTACCTACCAGCACAACGGCCACGAACGGGGGGAACTGGTCTGGCTGGTGGATTTCCACGACCCCGAGAACAACGATTATCGGTGCGTCAACCAGTTCACCATCATCGAGAACGGCGTTAACAAGCGTCCCGACGTGATTCTCTTTGTCAACGGCCTGCCCCTGGTGGTCATCGAGCTGAAGAACGCGGCGGACGCCAACGCTACGGTGAAATCGGCCTGGAATCAGCTCCAGACCTACAAACAGGCCATCCCCAGCCTCTTCACGTATAACGGCTTCCTGGTGGCCTCGGATGGCCTGGAGGCGCGGGCCGGGACTATCTCCGCCGGGTTTACGCGCTTCATGGCCTGGAAGACGAGCGACGGCAAGACGAAGGCCTCGCCCCTGGTGGGCCAGATGGAGACCCTGATAAAGGGGATGCTGAACCCGACTACCCTGCTCGACCTCATCAAGTCCTTCATTGTGTTCGAGAAGAACCGCAAGGAAGACCGGGAGACGGGCGTTATCACCATCGAGACGGTGAAGAAGCTGGCGAGCTACCACCAATACTACGCCGTGAACCGTGCCGTGACCTCGACCCTGCGGGCATCGGGCTTTGTGGGGAAATCCACGACGCAAGCAGGGCCTGCCGAATCGCCCGAGAGCTACGGCCTGCCAGGCGTGGCGGGTCAACCCGCGGGCGACCGCAAGGGCGGCGTGGTGTGGCACACCCAGGGCAGTGGGAAGTCCCTCTCCATGGTCTTCTACACGGGGAAGGTGGTCCTTGCCATGGACAACCCCACCATTGTGGTCATTACCGACCGGAACGACCTGGACGACCAGCTCTTTGACACCTTCGCGGCCTCGAAGCAATTGCTCCGCCAGGAACCGGTGCAGGCGGCGGACCGGAACCACCTGAAGGACCTGCTCAAGGTGGCCTCCGGCGGCGTGGTCTTTACCACCATCCAGAAATTCCAGCCCGACGAAGGGAACGTCTATGAGACCCTTTCCGACCGGGAGAACATTGTGGTCATCGCCGACGAAGCGCACCGCACCCAATACGGCTTCCAGGCCAAGACCATCGATGACAAGGACGAGTACGGCAACATCATCGGCAAGAAGGTGGTCTATGGCTTCGCCAAGTACATGCGGGACGCCCTGCCCAATGCGACCTACCTCGGTTTCACGGGCACGCCCATCGAAAGCACGGACGTGAACACCCCTGCCGTCTTTGGCAACTATGTGGACGTATACGACATTGCCCAGGCCGTGGAAGACGGGGCCACGGTGCGCATCTACTACGAGAGCCGACTGGCCAAAATCAGCCTGAGCAAGGCGGGCAAAAAGTTGGTCGAAAACCTGGACGACGAACTCGACCAGGAAGACCTGACGGATACCCAGAAGTCCAAAGCGAAATGGACCCAACTGGAGGCCCTCATCGGCAGCGAGCAGCGCCTCCGAAAGGTGGCGGCGGACATGGTGGCCCACTTTGAGCAGCGCCAATTGGCCTCCGAGGGTAAGGCCATGGTGGTGGCCATGTCCCGGCGCATCGCGGCGGCTCTCTACAAAGAGATTATCGCCCTCCGGCCCGCGTGGCACGACGACGACCTGAAGAAGGGCGTTATCAAGGTGGTCATGACCTCGGCCTCCTCCGATGGTCCCGAGATTGCCAGGCACCACACCACCAAAGACCAGCGCCGGACCCTGGCGGAGCGCATGAAGGACCCCGACGACCCGCTGAAGCTGTGCATCGTGCGGGACATGTGGCTCACGGGCTTTGACGTGCCCTCCTTGCACACGCTCTACATCGACAAGCCCATGAAGGGGCACAACCTCATGCAGGGCATTGCGCGGGTCAACCGGGTCTACAAAGACAAGACCGGGGGGCTCGTGGTGGACTATTTGGGCATCGCCTCGGACCTCAAGAAGGCCCTGAGTTTCTATTCCGACAGCGGCGGCAAGGGTGACCCGGCCATCGCACAGGAAAAGGCCGTGGCGCTCATGCTGGAGAAGCTGGAGGTGGTTTCCCAACTCTTCCACGGCTTCGCCTATGAGGACTACTTCGACGCGGACACCCGGAAGAAGTTGTCCCTCATTCTGGCGGCGGAAGATCACATCCTGGGGTTGGAAGACGGCAAGAAGCGCTTCATCAACGAGGTGACGGCGTTGTCGCAGGCTTTCGCCATTGCCATACCCCACGAGCAGGCCATGGACGCCAAGGACGAGGTGGCCTTCTTCCAGGCGGTGAAGTCGCGGCTGGCGAAATTCGACGCCACGGGCACGGGCAAGACCGACGAAGAGATCGAGACGGCCATCCGGCAGGTCATCGACCAGGCACTGGTGAGCGAGCAGGTCATCGACGTATTCGACGCGGCCGGAATCAAGAAGCCGGACATCTCCATCCTCTCCGAGGAGTTCCTGTTGGAAGTGCAGGACATGGAGCACAAGAACCTGGCGCTGGAGGTGCTGAAGAAGCTGCTCAACGACGAAATCAAGAGCCGGACGAAGAAGAACCTCATCCAGAGCCAGAGCCTCATGGAAATGCTGGAAGCATCCATCAAGAAGTACCACAACAAGGTGCTGACGGCGGCGGAAGTCATCGAGGAACTCATCAAGCTCAGCAAAGAGATCCACAAGATGGACGAGGAACCCAAGGCCATGGGCCTCTCCGACTTTGAGTATGCCTTTTACACGGCCATCGCCAACAACGACAGTGCCCGTGAGGTGATGGAAAACGACAAGCTCCGTGAGTTGGCCGTGGTGCTGTTTGAGCGGGTTCGTAGTAACGCAACCATTGACTGGACCATCAAAGAGAGCGTGCGGGCCAAATTGAAGGTTATCGTGAAGCGGACCCTGCGGCAATTTGGCTACCCACCCGACATGCAGAAACTGGCCACGGAGACGGTGCTCAAACAGGCCGAATTAATTGCGGCGGAATTGACCACCCACACCTGACCCTATTCTCACGCACGTGGGGATGAACCAGCATTGGTTACCTGTTAACAATGTAACGAGGCCATCCCCCCCACCGCCAACTCGAAATCCCCTCCCCCTATCCCCTACACTGGGTAACCCGGCACGGTGCGATGTCGGGGCTGGTCGGACGCGCCCGTGGGCGCGGTGTTTAAGGAGAGCGTATGAATTCCCCTGTATTCCCTTCGGGGCTCAGGTCCCGTGTGATGTGGATGTCCCTGTGTGTTCTGGCGGCGGTGGGTCTGGCACCGTCGTCTCAGGCGGCTTCCCTGCTGGTGGAGGCGGAGAGTCTTTCCGACCATGGCGGTTGGAAACTGGACACCCAGTTTATCCACGAGATGGGTTCGCCCTATCTGCTGGCCCATGGCCTGGGCACGCCGGTGGCCCATGCCGAGGGCACGGTGACCTTTCCAGCGACGGGCGACTATCATGTCTATGTCCGCACGAAGGATTGGGTGGCCCGCTGGAATGCGGAGGGCACGCCGGGCAAATTTCGCGTGGCGGTGGGCGGCCACGTGTTGGAGGAGATCTTTGGTGATGAAGGGGCGGAATGGCATTGGGAATATGGCGGCACGGTTTCGGTGAAAGCCGAGGCGACGGCTCTGGCGATACTGGATGCCATGGGCTTTGATGGCCGGGTAGATGCCCTCTATTTCACGCAGGATGTGACGGATGTCCCGCCGAACACGTCGGACATCCTGGGCACGTGGCGTCAGGAAAAGCTGGGCCTGCCGGAACCGGCGGTGCGGGATGGCTATGACCTGGTCGTTATTGGCGGCGGCTATGCGGGTATGGGCAGTGCCCTTTCGGCAGCGCGCATGGGCATCAAGGTGGCTCTCATCCAGAACCGGGGTGTTCTGGGGGGCAATGGCTCCTCGGAAGTGCGGGTGTGGGCCAAGGGCAACATCCGCCGGGGCAAGTTCCCGCGCATTGGCGAGATTATCGCCGAGTTCCGCGACAGCGCCACCAAGTCACCGGGCCGTGCGGAAGAGTTTGGCGATGACCACAAGGAAGCCATCATTCGTGCGGAAAAGAATATCGATCTCTTCCTGAACCACCACGCCTATGACGTGGAAATGGCCGACGAAAAAATCGCGGGGGTCTGGGCCTTCAACACCAAGACGTCTGCCCGCTCCGTGTTTCGTGCGCCCCTCTTTGTGGACGCCACCGGCCACGGCACCATTGGCGCCCTGGCGGGGGCCGATTGGGAGATGACGGCGAAGGGCCGCATGGGGATGAGTAACATGTGGCGCTGGGCCGAGGCGGAAACGCCCGTGGCCTTCCCGCTCACGCCCTGGGCGCTCAACATGGAGATGAAGGACTTTCCCTATCCGCGCAACAATCATGCGGAGTGGTTCTGGGAAGGGGGCTACGACAAAAACCCGCTCTCCGATGCGGAAGGTATCCGCGATTGGAATCTTCGGGCCGCCTATGGCGCCTTCAACGCCATGAAGAATTGCGATGGCGCGGCAGAACATCAAAACGCCTATCTCGAATGGATCGCCTACATTGGCGGACCGCGCGAATCCCGCCGGCTCATGGGTGATGTGGTGCTGACCGAAGACGATATCGTCGCCAAGCGCGATTTCCCCGATGGCTGCGTGCCCAGCACCTGGTCCATCGATCTCCACTATCCCAAGGAGCAATACGCGGAGAAGTTCCCCGACAACCCCTTCATTTCCTATGCCGTGCATGACCGCCAGGTCGATCGGCTCTATGGCTACCCGGTCCCCTACCGCTGTTTCTACTCGCGTAACATCAACAACCTCTTCATGGCCGGACGCGACATCAGTGTGACCCACGAGGCCCTCGGCACGGTGCGCGTCATGCAGACCCTCGGCATGGTGGGCGAGGTCGTGGGTAAGGCGGCCGCCATCTGTATTGAACAGGATACGTTGCCCCGGGGTGTCTACGAAAAACACCTGCCCCAATTACTCGAAATGCTCGAGCTTCCTGGAAAGGCCTATCGCGCCACGCTGACCGATGCCATCATCATTCCCGAAGATGCCCTCGAGTTGGCCTCGTCCCTCGGACCCATGCCCGGCATCGACCCCGCGAGCCTTTCGGGCATCGTGATCGATGACATGGCCGCCGAGAAAACAGGCAAGTGGCATGACAGCACGGGCCTTCCCGGCTTCGTCGCCTTTGGCTACGTCTATGCCGGCGGGAGTGCCAAGGCCATCTATTCCGCCACCCTCGAGGCCGCCGGGCGCTATGAAATTCGACACGCCCACCAGCCCCACGAAAACCGGGCCGCCGCCGCCGTGCTCATCGTCCATAGTGCCGATGGCGATGTGCCGGTGACCGTCAACATGCAGGAGCCTCCCACGGGCGATATGGGTTTCCAGAGCCTCGGCGTCTTTTCCTTCAACGCGGGAGAGCAACCCATCGTAACCGTCGATACCAATGGCGTCGCCGGTGCGGTACACACCGACGCGGTCCAGATTATTCGGGTGAAAGAGTAACGGGTCGGGCATGACCGCTTTCAGGCCCACGATACACGGCGCACGCCACGGGGGCGTGCGCCTTTTTCGCGCCGGACTCCTCGTCACCTTCGTGCTGGTCCTCCGTTTTCACGGCGGGGGCGGCACGCCGGTTGAAAGTGAACTGCGTCTCCGCGACACCCTCCCCCTCTTCCCCACGGCCTTTTCCCTTCGGCCCGGAAGAGACGTCACCACCGTAGAAGGCGAAGATGGCACGGTCCTGGGTTATGCCGTAAAAACCCTCCCCATGAGTAAATCCATTGTCGGCTACGCAGGCCCCTCCGATATCCTCATCGGCCTCGACGAAGACGGGACCGTCACCAACACCACCCTGCTCTGGAGTGGCGACACGGAGGAACACCTGGAGGCCATCCACAAGGCGCCAGACTTCTTCGCGTCCTTCTCGGGGTGGCACTTCGGCGGCGAAAATGACGCGACGTCCATCGACGCCGTCTCGGGTGCGACCCTCACCAGCCTGGCCATCATTCAATCGGTGGCCTACCGCCTGGGCGGCGACGCGCCCTCCCTCAAGTTTCCCGAGGCCGTCGCCCTGCGGGATGTACAACGCCTCTTCCCTGAGGCAGCCACAATTGATGAAGGACACGACGACGATCCCTTTCAGCCCGTCCGTGATAAAGACGGTGCCGTGCTGGGAACCGTCGTGCGCACGGCCCCCGATGCCGATGGCATCATGGGCTATCAGGGCCCCTCCGACGCTCTGATTGGCTTCACCCCGGAGAAAACGGTCGTGGGTATCACCATGGGCGCAACCTATGAGAGCCAGCGCTACGCCGACTACGTGCGGGAGGACGATTACTTCACGGAGCGCCACGCGGGCAAGACGGTGGACGAACTGGCACAGGTCGTCGGGAGTCGCGCCTGGGGCGATGGGGTTTCCGGGGCCACCATGACCAGCGGTGCCGTGATGGAAGGGGTCGTACGAAAAGCGAAGGCACTCGTCGCCCCGCCGGAAGTACCAAAGAAAACGGGGCCGCCCATGACCCTCCGTCTTCGCGATGGCGCGACCTTCGTGGCCATACTCTTCGCCTGTATCGTGGCCTTCACCCGCTACCGGGCCAATCGCTACGTGCGCTATGCCCTCCACGGATACCTCGTGCTCGTCCTCGGCCTCTGGGTGGGCGACATGGTGTCCCTGTCCGTGCTCGGGGGGTGGGCCACCGGCGCCATCCCCTGGAAGAGCGCCCCGGGACTCGTCGCCCTGGTCGGGCTGGCCTTTGCCCTGCCCTGGGCCACCGGCAAACCCGTCTACTGCCAGCAGCTGTGCCCCCACGGTGCGGCCCAATCCCTGCTCTATCGCTGGGTGCCGGGGCGACTCCGCATTCGGGGCGGCCTCCATCACCTTCTGCTCACCCTCCCCTTTTTCGGCGTCGTGGCCGGGCTCGCGGTCCTGCTCCTCGGGATTCCCGTCAGCCTGTCGGATCTGGAACCCTTCGACGCCTGGATTTTCGGCGTCGGCGGAATAGCCACCCTCGTCATCGCGGTCGTCGGATTGGTCGCCTCCGCCTTTGTGCCCCAGGCCTATTGCAAGTACGGCTGCCCGACGGGACTCATCCTCGATTACGCACGGACCCGACGGCACGAGACCGCACTCAACCGGCGCGACCTGGTGGCGGTTGTTCTACTGGTCGCAGCATGGGCGGCAGGATACGTAGCACCGCTATAAAACGGCGCGGCCCGTCGGCATTCTCAAAGAACCACGCACGTTCGGGCTGCAATATAAAAATCCCCTCCGAAGAGGGGATTGGCAAACGTAACATTTTAAGAATCCAAACGCCGTGTTGCGACAAACACGTACGTACCCGCCCTATACCCGCAGGAAAATCTTCTTCTTATAGAGGAAGCGCGCAAAGGCGAAAACGAATACGATGCCGAGCGTGGTCACCATCAGTTCGCCATAGTCTCCCAGACTTTCCGCCACGGGACCACCCACAATGCGCTCCGCCATATTGTGAAAGTCGAGGAACTCACTGGCGAGATAGATCATCAACGGATTGGCCCCAATCCAGATAAAGGGTGTGGCCCATTTCTGCAATTTGAAAATATCGACCACCAGATAAAAAAGGCTGAGTAAAAGTAAACTGTAGCCGCCCGCGACGAGCACAAAGGACGACGTCCATATCTTTTTGATGATGGGTGTTTGATAGCCCAGCCCATAGCCCAGGGCCACCAGCAGGATTCCGACGCCGAGATAGACCCCAAACTTTTTCCAGGGGCTGAAGCGCCCATTCACCATCAGCAGACCGGCGAAGAGCCCGATGAGACCCGAGGCCACGGCGGGTATCGTGCTTAAGAGCCCTTCGGGATCCGAATACTGCCCTTCTTCTTTCATGGGCAGATACTTGGAATCAAACCAGTTCACGATGTTCTTGTTACGCTCAAAGGTGACGCCATCTACATCGGGATGGGGCACGAAACTGAGCAAGGCCCAGTAGCCCACAAGAATCGCGGCGAAGATAATAATCAACCCGCGCAGCCGGAAGTTAAGGAAGCACAGGGCCGTGAAGAGATAGCACCAGGCCATTCGCTGTAAGACACCGCTGAAAGGACTCTCGTTCGCCATCTCGGATATGCCGCTGTCGTAAAAGGCGCCCAGCAGAAAGAGCAGGATGAAGCGACGGAAGAGCCGCACATGGGCCGCCCACTTCCCTTTTTGTTCCACATATTTGGGCAGGGAGAATACGGTGGACATGCCCAGCAGAAAAACAAAGAGCGGGAAAATAAGGTCGTAGAAACGGAAGCCCTCCCACCCGACGTGCTTCAGTTGGGTGCCAAAGGTCTGGGCGACCGGAGACTCGCTGATTTTTCCGAGTGCACGGGCGAAATGGTCGGCCCCCACAATCCAGAACATGTCAAAACCGCGAAGGGCATCGACGGACACAATCCGGGCACTCTTGGCAATCGTGCCTTCGTTGGGGGCGTTATTAATGTCATCCATCATGGTCATTCTCCTTGCCCCGTCCAGAAATAATACAAAGGCCACCGAAATAAAGTCAAGAAATTCCCGTAAACCTTGTCGGCGCGTACAGAGACGTCCTATTGGTTAAACGGTACGACTTGACGGATGGGCGCTACTTCTTGACCGTCGCCAGCAAGGCCTGCAGCCGAGTGACCACTTCCGGGTGCTCGGCCCAGAGGTTTGTGCTTTCCGACGGGTCTATCGCCAGGTTATAGAGCTGCCCCTGGGGCTCGCCCTCGGCCACTTCTATCGTGCGCGGACGACTGAAGCCCCCGGAGCCCCGCTGAGGCATCATCTTCCACGGGCCCTGTCGGATGGCAAAATCCCCCCAGAGGGAATGATGGATGGCAAAGTCCCGCACTGGCTCTTCCGGCTTTTCCGCAAGGAGGGCCGGAAGCATATTGTGGCTGTCCTCGCCCTGCTCGGGCGCGAGCGCGACCCCGGTGATCGCGGCGCAGGTGGCGAGCAGGTCGGTCAACTCGATGAGCACCTCCGAGGTGGCATCCGCCGGGACGCGTCCAGGCCAACGGGCGATAAAGGGCACCCGGTGGCCGCCCTCCCAGATGTCTGCCTTGGTTCCACGCAGGTGGGCGTTGCCCTGATGGCCCCGCTCTTTCACATATTGACCGCGGGCACTGACCTTGTACTTCGCCCGATCGTCGGCTTCCCTGGCTTCCCACCAGTGGTAGAGGCCACCGTTGTCTGATGTAAAAATGACCAGGGTATTCTCGGCCAGCCCCGCCCGGTCCAAGGCGTCCAGCACGGCGCCGACCGTGGCATCCACTTCCACCACGAAATCGCCATACTCGCCTGCCGCACTCGTACCGCGAAACTCCACGTTGGGCACCAGGGGCAGATGGGGCGCGGTCAGGGGGAAGTAGAGAAAGAATGGCCTGTCGGGACTCTGGGCCTCGATGTATTCAACCGCCTTCCCTGTCAGCGTCGGCATGACACCGGTAATCGTGAAGTCGGGCGACCGGATGCCTTCGTCCACCGAGATAAACTCCGTCTTGATGCGGGGCGATAGGATGGTCGGTGCCAGCACCGGCCGGTCGTTTTCGATATAGCAAAAGGGCGACATATTGAGGGAGGCCGAAATACCGTAATACCCATCAAAGCCCACGTCGAGGGGACCGCCCGTAACAGGCACCCCATAGTCGACGTCTTGCCCGGGCCGGGGTGGCGTGCGACGATCCACCGGGACGGCGGGAAGGGGGTTGCCGCTCTTATCAGTCCACTGCATGCCGAGATGCCACTTGCCCACGCAGGCCGTGTTGTAGCCCTGTTGTTTGAGGAGTTTGGGCACCGTCAGGCGCTCCACTTCGATGAGTGGTGGGTCGAATCCATCCAGTACCCGCTGGGTCAGCCGGGTCCGCCAGCAATAGCGTCCGGTGAGGATACCGTAGCGCGTGGGCGTACAAACCGACGACGGTGTGTGCGCGTCGGTAAAGCGCATACCTGCTGCGGCGAGCCGGTCGATATGGGGCGTGGGAATTTTCGAATCAGCGTTGTAGCAGCCTACATCGCCATACCCCAGATCGTCGGCGAGGATGTAAACGATGTTGGGCAGCTCCGCAGCGTCTACTGGAAAGGCCACGGGAAGCAGGCTAATCAGCAGTAGCACGGATGCCATGGAAAAACGGAATACCGGTCGCTTAATGGCTACAGGTTGGTTCACGCAACGCGCTCCTTTTCCGCACGACTAAGTTCGTTGTCCTCTCCTTCCGTGCCCTTCCGTGACTTCCGTGGTCCATCAGGTTGGTTTCTACCACGGAAAGCACAGAAAGACACGGAAAATAGTTTCGCATCTCAATCGTCATAGTATTTCATGAGTGGGTTGGATTCAATTCTTGTGCTGTGAAATACTGGTGTTGGTCTATCATGCTGTGGGGGCATCTTCCGCGTGAGCTAAACTTCCCTCCTGCTGCCTTCATGAAACAACGTCTATTTGCTATTCTTTCCCAAAGCGGCCCAAAAAGCGGAACGAACGATGCCCTCCACTCCCATTCCTATCCACGATTTAATTGCCCTCGCCCTGGTGCCCGGGGCGGGGCGCAAGGCCGTGCACACAGCCATGCAGATTGCGCAGCGAAAGGAGGTCGCCTTAGAGAGCCTCTTCGGACAAAACACGACCGAGCTCCTCGCCCTCACCGCACCGGGAGAGCAGGCGGTAGCCGAGCCCCTTTCACGTTGTGGCGAGGCGGAACAGGAGCGGGCCCACTTTCTCCTGAAACTCGCGGGCGAATGGGACATCCGCCACTGGACCTGCGAGGACGCATCCTACCCGTCTTTTTTGAAGGAAAGTCTGGGCACCCAGGCGCCCCCTTTTCTGTTTTATCAGGGCAATGAATCCCTCGCGGCCGAGCCAGGCGCCGCCATTGTAGGCACCCGCAGGCCCTCCCTCGAGGGGAAAGACTGGGCGCAGAAGGCCGCCGCACTCTTCGCGGAGGAAGGGGTTACGGTGGTAAGCGGTGGCGCAGCGGGCATCGACATGGAAGCCCACAACACCGCGCTCCGGGCCGATGGTACCACGGTGGTGCTGCTGCCGGAAGGACTGCACGCCTACCAGGCCCCCCCGTCCCTGCGCATTGGCGTGGAAAATGGGCAGGCGCTCCTGGTGAGTGAATTTCTACCTACTGCGGCGTGGGCCACGCCCCAGGCCATCACCCGCAATCGAAGCATCACCGCCTGCGCCCGTCTCACGTGTGTCATCGAGCCGGGTAAGAAAGGAGGCAGCATGTATACGGCGGAACAGACCCTCGCCCAGGGCAAGCCGGTGTTCTACTGGGGCGGTGCCTGTCGTGATGGCTTTCTAAGGAACGAGTCTGCCGCCCAACCCCTGGGCGGACGCTATGGGGAACTCCATCGGAAGGAACTCCTCGCGGCACTTACCCCACCGGTACCCGCGCCGAGCCAGGGCGATTTGTTCGGGGGGTGATGTCCATACGCAGTGGGCACCCGTCGCATACAATTCCGAAATCCAACCGTGCCGCGCGATCGTTGCCACACGAGTCTAAACGAGTTTGGTGACGTTCGTGCGTGGCTCAGGGGTCGGCTCGCGGCGACTCCTGTCGGACCGGTGTAACGGACACGAAGCCTGGTCGCGGGTTTTCAGGTCGGATGTATCGGGGTAGATCAACGACGTGTCGTACGGTCGAGCCGTCTCCGCCTTCGGCGTATCGTTGACCTTTCCCGCTTGAGTCGGGAGCGTTGACAGTCCCATTAAAAAACCGGACCGACTCTATTAGCGAGTCGGCCCGGATAATTGGTCCTTGGTCGGCTTAGATGCCACTACCGCCGATGTGGATGCCGCATTCTTTTTTGTCGTCATCCAAGGCATTGAACCAGCGCCACCGTCCAGCCCGTTTGTCTTCGTGGGGCAGGGTGGGCGTGGAGCAGATCATACAACCGATGCTCGTGTAGCCCTGATCATAAAGGGCATTCTTGGGCACATCGTGCTCGGCCATGTAGGCATCAATCTTCGCCTGATTCCAATCCACCAGGGGAGCCACTTTCAGAATCTGACGGCCCCCCCGATCCACATACTGGACCTTGGGCGTATCGACCCGAAAGCTGGAATGGTCCCGGCGCAAGCCGGTAAACCAGACGTCCACCGATTCCAGCGCCCGCTGATTGGGCTCGGTCTTCCGAACCGTGCAACAGTATTCCTGCTTCGGCTTGCTGTCGAAAAAGAGATACTCCCCATGCTGGGCCACCATCTTCTTCAAACGCGCGGGGTCAGGGGTGAACCGCTCGATAGCCCCATAGCGCGCTTCCATCGCGTCCATGTGGGCATAGGTCTCGTCATGAAGCCGGAGCGTATCCACCGTCAACACGCGGAGTCCCGGTGCCACCTTCGACATCATGTCGATCATCACACAGCCCGTATCCTGAAAGCTGGTAATGATAGCGGCCCGGTCCCCATGGGTTTCCAGGGCCCACGTCAGCAGCGCCTCGGGACCCATGGCGTTGAGTTCCGCCAATTGGGATTCCTCTAATTCTGCTACGGCCATATCACACGCTCCAAATCAAAGGATTAAACACCGGCAGCCAATTCGGCTTCGAGGAGTTCACGCAGTTTTTCGACGCCCACCTTCTTGGACCAGTCGCCAAAACGTTCGCCTTCGGCGCGCTGGGCCTTCCAGAGGCTCAACAGGGCCGCGAGGCTGGGTACCACATCGTCTTCCTTCACGACCGGAAGGAGGATTTCGTTGATGCGGGTACCGTTGTAACAACCGCCCGTGTGGATCACATAGCGACCGGGGCCTTTGCCGACCAACCCGATCTCGGAACTCGTGGAGCGGGCGCAGCCGTTGGGACATCCCGTCATCCGGATAATGACGTCGGCATCACCGTGGCCTGCGGCTTCCAGGCCTTCGACCACCGACGGGAAATACCGTTCGGCTTCGGAGAGGGCCAGACCACAGAGAGGCAATGCCGGGCACGCCATCTCCAGGCGACGGAGGGTGCTGATGCCCTTGTCGGTAGGCAGCTTGTATTCGTCGAGCATGGCCTGCACGGCGTCCACGTCGGCGTCTTTAATATTCGCCAGGACGAGGTTGTGGTGGGCCGTTACCCGGACGTCGGGTTTAAAGCGCTCGATGACCGCACGAAGCCCCGTCTTGAATTGGAAGCTGTTTTCAAAGTCTTTTACACGACCGTTTTCGACCCAGACGCCGACATAGTTCATGCCGTCCTGAATCTGCTTGTGCCACCCCAGGTAATCGGGTTGATCGGTGGGCTTGACGTTGCGCGGTGCACCAAACTTCTTACCGGCATACTCGCCAATCTTTTCGATGAAGGTGTCGAGGCCCATACGGTCAATGGTGTACTTCAGACGGGCCTGTTTCCGGTCTGTGCGGTCGCCGTAATCCCGCTGGATCTTAATGATGGCCAGCACGATATCCAGCACTTCTTCTTCCGAAACGAAGGCCACGTGGGAACCGGCACGGGCGTAGGTATCTTTCTTGGTGTGGGAATAGCCCAGGCCACCACCGGCGAGGATTTCATAGCCGACGATCTTACCGTTCTCGGTGACGGCCATGATGCCCACGTCCTGGGTGTAGATATCGGAGCTATTGTCGAAGTCGGTGCCAACACCAATCTTGAACTTACGGGGCAGGTACTGCTTGCCATAGAGTTCGTCGGGCGTTTCCGTGCGGAGGTCCTTCGTATACTGGACCGTGCCGTCGGGGTTCACCGTCGCCTTCTCGCCATTGAGCCACAGGTCATAGTAGGCCGTGCTCTTGGGCAGGGTGGCATCGCTGATTTTATGGGCCATCTCTACCAGGTTCGTCACACAATCCTTGTAGCGCGGGTCGATGTCTGCCACGGGATTGGCCATGGTGTTACGGACCACGTCGCCGCAGCCCCCCACGGACGTGATCTTGGAGAGGGTGTTCAGGTCATTGATTAACGGGCGGAAGTTCTTCTTCAACACACCATGGAACTGAAAGTCCTGGCGGGACGTCACACGAAAATCATCCTGGCCATATTTCGCCGCCATGTCGAGGCAGAAAAGAAACTGATCGGCCGTGAGATCGCCACCGGGGAACTTGGTGCGCAGCATCATGGAATACTCTTTGTCGAGCCCCTCTTTTTTGCGCGCCTTACGGGTGTCCCGGTTGTCCTGCTGATAGGAACCGTGGTGCTTCAGAATCTGAACACTCTCGTCCGAAAAGTGGTCCGTGTCGGAAGCCAAGTCCTCGGCGATGGGACCATAGAGTCCCCCACTGCGGGCTTTAAAGGTTTCGACTCCTGAGAGCTGTTCCAGATCTCCGTTACTTTCAATCAGATTTGCCATGCGTCCTGGATCCTTAGAGGGGATAATACTTCACGTTAACTACACCAATTATTACATACCTTATCAACTAAGTCAAGTATGCATACTTTTCAAACAAGCTTCACACAACCCAAGTCTATAGATAGCAGTCCTTTAGCATGGAAACTGCAGACCGGATCATTCTCACGGGCACGGGGTATCCGGATGTGCGCGAGGAAGGAAACTGCCATTGGGAGGCCCAATAGCCAAACGGCGCAGACCAAGTCTACGCAGCGCGTGTCCGCATAGTATACCGCACATGCCCATGTTGGCGCGAAGGCGGTCGACTACCCCCCGGCAGGAGCGGCCCCCCTGAGCGCCCGCCCCGACGTGAAACGCCCGGGACCATACCGGTCCCGGGCGCGTGTTCATCAGATATACACCAGGTGTTCTCTGGCCGAATTACAGCTCTTCCGCGATAAACGTGGCAAAGGAGCGGCTGACCGGCCCTTTGTCGTCGGAGTACTTCTGAAATTCGACGTGGCCGTCCATGTAGAGCACGTTGCAGCCACCCGGTACGTGGTTGAAGTAGTCCAGGTTGGTATCGGTTCCGTCGGCTTTCGTGTTGCCGAGTTGATCCATCATGATCCAGATTTCACTCTGGCCCTGGGCCGAACCCGCCGCGTTGTTGATATCCGTGATGAGGAAGCGCTCGATCCCTTCGCGAAGCCGAAGGACCGTGTCCCCGCCATTGCTACCGTAGCCCGCGAGGGAGCCATCCGACACATCCCGTGCAAAGAGGGCCAGGAAATTCCCGCGCACTTCGCCAATGGAGAAGGGGTTTGCCTGCGCTTTCGTGGTGGCGGCATTGAAAAAAAGCGCCATCTGCAGGTTGATACCGGCTGTCGGGTGAACCTGACCTGGCTCATCACCGGTCTTGTCCAACAGATAACCGGTATAGATATAGCTGGCATCGGAAAGCTGGCTGCCTTTCTGCCGGAGTCCGTCACCTGCAGAATTCAGATACCACTTGTGCAGGTTGTTGTTGCCGAATTTGTCCAGGAAATCGTCCGGGGAGTCTTCGGCATCGGACGGACAGGCGAGCACGCTGGGGTCGTTGAGGTATTCGGGATACATCTGCCCCACGCTCGGGCCCGGGGCCGAGGTCGCTACCAGATTATTGACCGCCGTGAAAACCGCGCCGGCGCCCAAGGGCAACTCGGTATCGCCGTCGCACAGTAATTCACCGAGGGCCGCCGCCTTACCAGCATCCGGCGTGGACGGCGGGAAGGACTGGTCGGCAAAGGGCCACATGAGATTAAATTCAAGGGTCGGGTAGCTTTCGCCCCGGGACTCGTTCGAGTACATCTTCAACGAGAGCCCCAGCTGCTTCAGGTTGTTCGCACAGCTGGCACGCCGTGCCGCCTCCCGTGCCCGGGCCAGCGCCGGAAGAAGGATGGCCGCCAGAATCCCAATAATCGCGATCACCACCAACAATTCAATGAGGGTAAAACCGTTTCGTTTCATAACAACGTTCCTTTTTATACCAATAACTGCGGTTGCCTCATCGTCCCCGAGATGGGTACCGATGGAGAAATAGCCTGGTGGGAGGGATTGCCTTGCCTCCTTTCTGCCGCGTGATCGCGATCCCTGCCATGAGCCGACGACCGCATCGAAAAAAGGAGATTCAGCCCGACGAAACGTTGACACCCGAAGCCCCAGAAGAACGCCCACTTGTGCCACCAAACTGCCATCGCCCTGATCTGCCTGTTTCAACGCAACCGTTGACCCGGTTTGGGAGGACGTGCCCAGAACCCCTGTACACGTTCTCCCGCCAGCTGCGCAGTAGAACGTGGCAATCGCAATGTCGCTATCGATGGCGCACTACGAACTACTGCTACGTTCTCCTACATTCATAGTAGCAGGAGGCACTTACACTGTCAATGTTTATCACAACAAAAAAGTGACCCACCGAGAGCGCTCGCCGGGGCCTACCGCGTGACCGCAACGACCACATAGGGTGTTTCTTGCTCCCAATGGGGCCAGAAGGTGCCTCCGTGGGCCACGCGCGCTTCGAGGTAGTACTGAAAATCATAGGCCGGGTCGATTTCGCCACCCGGTATGGTTGCCGAGTAGACTCCCTTTTCGCCGCTATCCATGGTGAGGCGCTTCCACGCGCGGGTTTGGTCCACGGGACGATAGTAGACGGAAACCTGCCGCAGGGGCTCGGCACTTTCCACCCGTGCCGTTATCGTGATATCCACTCCGGGGGTGGCCTTGACGATACGTTGATGGCTCACCGTGGGCTTCACCGCGACGGGTGTCTCGCCGGGATAGCGGGTAACCAGTTGGGCCGCGGCATCGGTGTCAATATCCAGGGCGATTCCGTTGTTCTTGAGAAAGGTGGCGACGAAGTCCACATCCTGTTGCACATCGTCCAGGCGGTCTTTCCAATGGCCGATGTGTTCCTGAAGGCGGTCTGGAAAGTCAGAATTATGTTCCTTGGAGAAACCGAAGACCATGTCATCGTAGTAGAACCCGTCGGTCAGGGCCACGATGGCTTCCCAGGCCACCTTGGATGCGTTAATGTGTTTCCAGACCAGGGGCAGACGGGCCTTTTCATTGGTGAGGCGAAAGAATTCCAGGTGGACGGCCGCCCGCTTTTTTTCGGCGTGGTATTGGGCCAGCCGGGCCACCACGGCGAGGTCAATGGTAGTGGCGTCGAATTCCTTGCGTTCCGATTCACCCAGCCCACCTGCCCGGTGCTGGGCCTCTTCGAGGGCCGCCAGGGTTTCTGTGGCCAGGGCATCGAGCTTGTTCGCCACTTCGATGGGGGTCCATTTGGAGTTCAGGTTGTTCGCGAGGGCATCTTCCACGAAGGCGGAATGGGTGGCCGCCCACCCCTCGGCACGCCATTGCTGGCGACTGCTGAAGGGCGCAATGGCATAGAATTGGGAGTAATCCCCCGGCTGAATGGCGCGGTAGGCATCGAGGTGCATGCAGGTTTCCATCTCGGGCCAGAGACGCCAGTTGGCCGCACTCATCTGGGTCGTCGCCGTGGCGAGGGGCATGACCTGGCTCGCCGCCCGATAGGCGGTATCCAACGCCGAGCCCGCCGTGCCAAAACGCTCCCCGAAGGCACGGGCCCAGACGGTGTCGGGGGTGTCGGGATTATAGCCATAACGGCCAAAGGTCAGAAACTGCGCCCAATAGCGTTCGTTCTCCCAGGTGTAATGTTCGTCTTCCGGCTTGGCAAAGAGGCGCCAGTCCCCGGGCTCGTTGCCGTACCCCATGTTGGAGAGGGGTGCGAAGACTTCGAAGCCCGCTCCCCCACTCAGGGCGCAGCTCCGGGCGAAACGCGCGCCGTAGTCGGGGTCACCCCACAGGAGCAGCCGGGAACTGCCCACATTCCAGAGGCGGAAGGTGACACGGTAGTTGCGCGGATAGTGAAGCATCTTTCCGTAGCCATAGCGGCTCTCGGAGTAGGCCGGGTCCTGCCAGGTCGGGTGAAAGGGCAGGCCCAGGTGTTCGCACCAGAATTTGGTGGATACGTTCACGTTTAGCCCCGCTTCGTTCGCCAGGTCGATGGTGCGCTGGCTCAGGCTCTTGTAGCGCATGTCGAGCCCCACCGGACGTCCACAGTTTGCGATGGCGTCAAAGAGGGACTGGTAGTAGCGCTCCTGGGCCTCGTGGGGTATACCGCTTTCCAGATTCATGCGCAGTTGGACGCCGTCAATTTCGGGACAGGCCTCGAGGAGCTGTTGCAACCCCTTGGCGCAGTAGTCACCGCCCGCCTCGCCTTCGGGAAGGCCCACCACGGGCGAGGGGCCATAGTCGAGGCCCACGCGGACCTTGACCACAGGAAGTTGGGTCCAAAGGCCCACCGTAAAATCTACGCCGTATTCCCCAGCGATTTCGGATATGCGCTGGAGATGCTTGAGGTTGGCAGCACGGGCTTCATCGCTCATGCCTTCCACCCGCACGTCGGGGTATTCGGGCACTTCGAAGAACCAGGCATAGGGTGGCACGAGATAATTGGTGTTGTGCCCAAAGGTGAGGGCGTAATTATTCAGGCGATTACGGGCCATTTCCCGGAAGAACCAATGCCAGTAGTCCTCACTCCCATACCAGTCCCGCTCCACGTCCTCGTTGAAGAGCTGGGTGGTCACACTCCGCACGGCGAGGAAGGGGGACTCTTCCGCCGCTTGTATCGCCGCAAGGGATTCAGGGCCGAGTGGCGCATTCCGCAGCGCATCCGCCGCTTCGTAGAGGGCATAGGCGAGGCCTCGGTCGTCCCGCCCGGCAATGAGCAGCGAGACGCCATCACCGACGGCGTCACGGGCGATTAAGAGCGACTCGGGGGATTCCGGCACGGCGCGCTGGCCCCGGGCGAGCCAGGCATCCACGGCGGCGCTTCTTCCCGCCACGCCGATGGTCACCCGGTTGGGGGCAAGATGTTCTTCGGGCGCGGCCAACACCACCTGGTACTCGTGCTGCGCCAGGGCCCGCTGAAAGGCGACCTGTGCGTGCTGTGCGGGCGTCCCGAGTTCTGCATCGATGACCAGTTGGAGATCCGCCGCTGGAACACCTGCGAGTGATATCAAGGCCCCCAGTAGTAGGAGTACGCGATGGCACCCACGCCTGTTTTCAAGACACCCCGAACTTATCATTTGTGTACCTCATTTTAACGCCATGCCTACGTTCCCACGGGTAAGGCGACCACGCTACCATTCCGGGGTGCACCTTCGCAACGCAATTGGCGGGTGACTACCACGGAAGGCACGGAATTACACGGAAGGGAAAGGGCTTGCTTGCCGCATGATGGCGCTCGACCGAAAGAATTTCCATTCGTGTTCATTGGTGTTCATTCGTGGTTCAAAGGTTTTCAACGCGCGATTTCGCGTGAAGCGTCGGCTACGTCGTTTGGGGTCACTGAAACAACATCACGTGCCCGTGAAGCTGGCGTGGGCCTTGTGTCGACCGGGTCGTTGACGCGCCGTGGCGGGAATGGTCAACCTTCTGTTGAACAGATCCAGCTACTCCTTAGTTTGATACTTGCGCCACAAGCAGAAATAGGATAACGTCAACCGGGGACTATTCAAGTGAACACACAGGAGAGGAACATGAACTTGTCATCTACGTTGGACTTCCCTGGCGGCGTATCATCTCGAATCGTGTTTGGCACGCTCCTCTTGCTATCTTTCCTTTTGACGACAGTGGGCTGTTCGAATCCCCTCACCACACCATCAGAAATAGACTCCCAACCGATAGCGTTGAACAACCGGGCGGATGTGGAAGAAATCCTGAAATCCTCTTCGGATGAAAAGCTGGCTTTCGCTCTTGCGTTGGAGGACAAGGGGGCGGACGCTTCTGAATTCGAGTGCGATGTATTGCGTGCGCTCGTGGAAGACCCTGTTTCCGGATTGGTGACACGGACCGCAATTTCCGCCCTCGGAAAAGGAGATTGTGCTGACGAGGAATCAATCGGAGTATTGGTGCAATCGCTGAAATCCAACGACTTTCTATATCGGGAAAGTGCAGCACTCGCACTGGGCGAGATCGGAGCAGAATCCGCCGTGGATCAACTCGCTTCGTTGCTGGAGAGTGAGACTTACTCCGACAAGCAGGTCGCTCAGCACGCACTGACAGCAATCGGACCGGTGGCGGTTCCAGCACTGGTTCCGCTCCTTATCTCCAGCGACCCATCCACGAAGGACCGCGCACATGCAATCTGCCGATCGTACGGTGCCGATGCCATTCCGGAACTCCGTCGTTCCGGCGAACTTGTTTCTGATCCAACGTTAAAGAAAGCCATTTCGGATCTGGTGAGTGGCCTGCAGGAATAGCATTCACTTGCCCCGAACAGCGCATGCAGGGGCATCCCAGATCGGCGACCGTGACCGTTCGTAACGCACTAATCTTTGCCGCCGTGTCTCTGTGAACACCGAGCTTGGCGTGGTTATGGGTGTCAATGAGATCGACCACGGAAGGCACGGAATTACACGGAAGGGAAAAGGCTTGCTTGCCGCATGATGGCGCTCGACCGAAAGGGACTCCATTCGTGTACATTGGTGTCCATTCGTGGTTCAACTGTTTTCGACGCGATTTCGCGTGAAGTGTTGGCTACGTCGTTTGGCGTCACTGGAACAACATCACGTGCCCGTGAGACCTGCGTGGGCCTTATGTCGACCGGGTCGTTGACGCGCCGTGGCGAGACTAGTCAACCTTCTGTTGGAAGGCGCGGTGGGCTCCGTGACAGAAACATAGTTGCATCCCCACGACGCTTCCGCTAGGCTGCTAGCAACCGAAACCCATGCAGGAGCACCCTCATGAAACGACGTCAATTTCTCCAGACTTCCCTGGCGGCCACCCTGGCCACCACGCTGGCCGCCCAGGCAAAACCCGCCAACGAATCCCCTTGGAAGGTCGGCTGCTTCACGCGCCCCTGGGCCCAACACGAATACACGGTAGCCCTCGATGCCATCGCCGAGGCGGGTTTTAAGTATGTGGGCTTTATGAACACAACAAAGAACGGCAAAGGCGCCCAGATGATTAACTGGGACATGCCCCTTGAAGAGGCCGCGGAGATGGCCGAAGCCGCCAAGTCCCGGGGCCTCACGGTGGCGGCGGCCTGGGGCGGACGCTTCCCCACCGAGAAGGGCCTGGACGAAGGCATCGCCGGCCTGACCAAGCTCATCGATGCGAGTGCGGCCGCCACGGTGCCGGACATCCTCCTCGGGGGCGAAGGTCGGGCAGAATACCTGGAGACCTACGAGAGCGCCATCAAGGCCTGCCTGGACTACGCCCAGAAAAAAGGCGTGCGCGTCTGCATGAAACCCCACGATACCTTCAACTTCACCGGGGACGACTGCAAGGCCACCATTCAACGCATCAACCACCCCAACTTTTCTTTCTACTATGACCCCGGCAACATCCTCCACTACTCCAAAGGAAAGCGCGCCCCCGAGATGGACAGCCAGGGCATCGGCGACGCGGTCTACGGTATGTGTGTCAAAGACTACCTGGAAGGCAAGAGCGTCAACATCACCCCCGGCACCGGACAGGTGAACTTTGAGAAGGTCGTGGCGAATCTGAAGGAAAGCGGATTCAAGGGCGGCCCCATGATCATCGAATGCCTGAACCCGGGCACACTGGAGGAAATCCTGGCGGAAGCGAAAAAGACGAAGGCCTTCGTGGAGGGGCTGATTGCGTAGCAAGAACAAGAAGACGGGCGCCCAGTCCGGATGCGTACTATGACAAGTGGGGTGGCCTCGTGAAAGGGGGCCACCCTTGCTATGGCAGGATAGAGCGGGAGTTTTGAGTTGCATGCGTAGTTTAAGTTTGGGAGCGGCGCTCTTTCTTGGGGCAATGGTCGCTTACGGGGTCCCCCTCACAGAAAATGAAGAAACCGCGGCCCCGGACGCCCCCCATACGCACACCCACCGTTCCGCGGCCATACAGGCATCCCTCGCCGCCGTCCGCGCTACGATTTCCGGTGCCGGTGGCTGGGAGGCCTGGAACGATACCCTGGCCCCCTTCCACGTGGAAATGGCCGCCCGCATCGCCGACGCGAAAGGGCGGGACGCGGCCTACCTCGTGGGACCGGAGCGTTCGCTGTTTACGGTGGCCCTCACCGAATTTGCCATGGCCCATCCGAGTCCGAATTCTGCTGAGACTCCCCACCGGATTGAAGACACGACGGCCTACCGGACCCTCGTCCCGTTGCATGCCGAGTTGGCCAGCCGGGGCGTGGACCTTATTTTCATCCCTATCCCGCAGAAGGAAGAGGTCTATCCCCGGAGCCTCTCCGAGCGCGCTCCCACGACCGTTCCCCTCTACCCCCAGCGCTATCGCTACATGGAAGCCCTGCTGGCGGCCGGTGTGGAAGTCATCGACCTGCTGCCCGCCTTTCAGGCGGCGCGGACGGACGGCGAGCGGCCTTTCTACCCCACTTCAGACCTCCACTGGTCCGATCGTGCGATGGGCATCGCGACGACGGTGCTGGCCGAGCGGCTTCGCCGATACGAACTCAGCACCCCCGGTGCCCCCAACCCCTATACGGCTCAGCCCTACCACCTGGACGCCGAAGGCCCTCTGGTGAAGTACTTTGTGCCGCCGAAAGAACAACATCGCTATGACCGCCTGGTGGAAGACGGCGTACAGGTCTTTCTGGCCGATGGGACGCCCTATGAATACAATGCCATTGCCGATGCACCGATCTTGCTCCTCGGCGACAGTTTCATGATGCGTGCGCGGTCGGGCGGCTCCTGGGCGGCACGCTTGGCCTATGAAACGGGCGTGCCGGTCACGGGCTTTATGCAGAACCAGAAAGGAGCCCAATCGGTGGCCCGAATCCTGGCGCGCAAAGGAACGGACTTCTACGCAAATCGGCGCGTCATCGTGCTCTACGTCGTGGGCGGCATGCTTTCCCGCCAGTGGTATGCCCAAGCCCTTCCCGAATAATTTCCCCGGTTACCCCCGATAAAAGAATCCCCGCCCGACGCCTTACGGCATGGGACGGGGATTCGGGGAACAGGGCTTGTTCAGGATACTCCAACAAGCGTGGGCGCCGGGGGAGCGGTAACGCCTTCCAGAGCGGGTGCCGCACCATAGCGGAGTTGCGCCGCTTCCAGTATGAGGCAGAGCATTTCCGCGTAGGTATAGCCCGCCAACTCGGCCATGATGTTGAGCTTGCCATCCCAGCACCAACCCGGATTGGGGTTGGCTTCCAGGAGCTTGATGGTACCTTCGCTGTCGGTCCGAAAGTCGAAACGGGCATAGTCCCGACATCCCAGACGCTCGAAGAGCAGCAGGGCATGGTCGGACATCTGACGCCGGGTGCTTTCGTCCAGCACGGCTTTCTTACAACGGATATCCGTCCAATAGGGCGACTCGGGGTCCCACTTGGATTCGTAGCCCAGAATCTGCGGTAGCGCGGGGTCGAGCCCCGAGTAGTCTACTTCCAGGATGGGCAACACGACAAAGTCCGTACCCACGTTTCCGATAACGCCCACGCTGTATTCCGCACCATTCAGGAATTCCTGCACGAGGAGAGGGCGGTCCGGAAAGGCGGCCCGGAGCCATTCCCAGTATGCGACGAAGTCTTCTTTGTTGTGTACCACGGCATTCTGGGTAATCCCCTGGCTGCTGTCCCCCAGATTGGGTTTCACCAGCGCGGGAAAGACCGACGGCAAGGTGGCCATCTGGTCATCGGCACCAAAGAAAGATTCCAGGGGCACCGGGATATCCAGCGATTGGGCCACCGAGCGGACAAGGGCCTTGTCATAGCACAGGCTTAAGGCCCGGGGACCTGCGCCGCTGTAGGGCACACCAAACATCTCCAACGCCGCCGTGATGTGCAGCTCTTTGAACGGGTCGTTCATATAGCCTTCATCACAGAGATTGAGGACGAAATCCGGTTTGTTCCGGTCCAGGAAGTGCAGCAGGTTCGCGTGGTTGTCCCAATAGGAAAAGCGATATTCCTTCAGATTTGCCAAGGCCGCCTGCATCTTACGAATGGTCTCAAGATCTTCGGCCGCGAACACGCCCTCCCGCTTGACGTCGTCGGGAAGCGACGGATCGCCCATTAAGACAAGCACCTCGGGGAAGAGGGGTCCACGGCGGGGGCGTCTGGCCACGTTGGCCGGCTTGGAAGCCACGACGCAAATACGTCGGGAGAGCATGCCCAGATCCTGGTCGCGATCAGAGTGGGTAACGGGGTCCGCGCCCTGACGAATCGTCGAAAATCCGGCCTTGCGCAGGAGGGTTTCCAGTTGCCCATAGGAATAGAGCCGCTCGGCGTAGAACTGATCGGCAATCACGCCCCGCTCGGCATGGGTCACGATTTCGCGGGAGATGAGCCGATGCCGGTCATTGGCCAGGGCCCGTTCCCGACAGACAAAGTGATTCTCGTCGATCCATTCCCACGAACGGGGCTCAAAATGGTGCTGCATCCAATCCCCGTCGACCACATCAAGCACGATGCGCCCGCCAGGTTTCAGGACGCGCCAGATAGAAGATAAGACCGCGAGGTCGTCTTCCGCCCGTTCGAAATAACCAAAGGAATTCCCCATGACGGCCACACAGTGAAAGGACTCCGGGGTCAGGCGCAGCTTGCGGGCATCCCCTTCGCGGAAAGTCGCAGAAAGCCCCTGTTCCTTGTTCCGCTTGCGCGCGAGACGGACCAGATAACGGGAGCGGTCCACCCCGGTTACATGATGGAAACCGCGACGGGCCAGTTCGAGGGTATGTCGCCCTTGTCCGCAACAAAGGTCCAGGATGGATTCGTCGGGCTGAAGCCCGGCACTTTCGATAAGAAACGAAACGTCGCTCTCGGTGCTGGCCGAATTTTCGACGACATCGCCGTCGGTCTTCAGATAAACCGCATTAAACAGGGTCCGCCACCACTCGGATGGAAGGTGACGCTCCAGATCATGTACGGGCCCCAAGGTCTTGGCGTCTCGGCCCCCCGGTATGGATGTGCCCATCAGCAGACACCCATGACGATTGTATTCTGTTGGGGGGCCAACTGAACGGACCCCACCCACGCGGTGTTTACACCGCCCACTAATCTTCCCATTCGGTATTCCGTTGGCGTTGTTTCTTCGATTCACGATCCTGGCGGCGACAGTCGTCCTTCCAGGGGCGGCGACGTTTGTGGGAGCTAAAGTCCTCGTCCGAGTCCTCAAAACCTTCCCGCTCGTGCTTCAACACTTCGTTTAGGTCACGCGCCCCAACCACGGAGCGGCGTTCATTTTGTGCCATTCTGTTTCTCCTTGTATACAGAAAACTGAAGTTAACATACCGCCCATACGTTAAGTTCCGGGTTGGTTTCGGTAAACTTTTGGTAAAGATTGCGGGAAGAAGCACTTCATTGCCTGGCGCAAGGGCGGGTGATACAATCGCCGCTATGCACCCTGAATCTTCCCTTTCGGGCTGGCGCGATAGCGACCTGGCCCGGGCCAGTCTCGACGCCCTGCCCGTGGCGTTGTGCGTTCTGGACGAGAACGCCTGCGTGGTAGACGGGAATCGCCCGTTCTTTCGGCTGGTAGACCTGTCGGCAGAAGCCCTCGTGGGGGCGCCCATCCAGTCCCTCGTCGGGGTGCCGGGCCTCATTACGGCATTGGAGCACGCATTGAAAGAGCCCACGGCGGCGGTGGCCCCCTTTCACCTGGCAAACCGCGCCGACCCACAACGGACCTTTTCCCTTTCTATCCAGCGCCTGGCCCAACGGACGGAGGGGCCACATCATCTGGTGCACATCACCGAAATCGACCACGAAGACGCCGAGGGCGGGTCGCCTCCCCTCGACACCCAGGCCCTCGCGCGCCTGACCGAAGAATTGGTCGGGTTTTCCTACTCCGTGGCCCACGACCTCCGCGCACCCTTGCGTTTCATCGAGCACTTTGCCTACCTCCTGATGGAAAAGCATGGGGCCGAGTTGTCTTCCGATGCCCTTCAATATGCAGAGCAAATCGGGGAGGCATCCCGCCAGACCGCCCGGCTGGTGGACGACCTGCTCGCCTTTTCTCAGGTCACGGGACAACCCCTGCGGCAGGAGGTCATCGACATGACGGGCCTGGTGCAAAAGGTCGTCTCCCAGTTCCAGCCCGAAACCGAGGGGCGGAAGGTCGATTTTCAATGGGATGATTTGGGCACGGCCCTGGGAGACCCGTCCCTCGTGCAGCAGGTCTTCGTCAATCTCATCGGGAATGCCTTGAAATTCACCCGTCCCAATTCGGCGGCCACCATCGAAGTATCCCAGCGCGTCGCGGGAGGCATCTCCATTTACACCGTCTCCGACAATGGCGTGGGCTTTGACCCCGCCGAGTCTGAACGCATCTTTACGGTCTTCCAGCGCTACCATCAACCCGATGAATTTGAGGGCTCGGGGGTGGGACTTGCCGTGGTGAAACGCATCGTGGGCCGACACGGGGGCTCGGTCTGGGCAGAAGGTTTTCCGGGCACCGGGGCCCGGTTCCATTTTACGCTGACGGGAGTTCCCACCGATGGCCGGTGAACACCTCCTACTCGTCGACGACGACCGCCCTTTGTGCCAGCACCTCAAGAAGCAACTGATTCGCGAAGGCTATACCGTAACCGTCGTAGAGACCGGTGCAGACGCCCTGCGCCTGGTCGCCGACTCGGCGCCCGCACTCGTGATATTGGATATCTCGTTGGCCCCGGACCGGGACGGAACACCCTGCGATGGCATCGACGTCTTGCGCCGTATCCGGAGAGACTATGAAACGCCGGTCTTCATGTTGAGTGCCACGGCGGTAGGTGCCGTGAAAGTCATGGCCCTGACCATGGGTGCCGATGACTACATGACAAAACCCTTTGACGTACAGGAGTTCCTCGCCCGGGTCCAGGTGATTCTGCGCCGCATGGCCCGGACCCGCCCTTCCGACGTGGAGAAGCGCTTTGGCGACCTTCGTATCGATCCCGAGTCCCGTCAGATCTGGCGCGGGGAGGCGGAGGTCGTGCTGACCGCTATCGAGTTTGAATTACTCTGGACCCTTGCCAGCCGGCCCAATCGGGTCTTCTCCCGGGAGCAGCTTATCGAGCTTGCCTGGAAACACACCTACTACGGCGTGCCCAAGGTGGTGGATGTACACATCGGACACATCCGCAAGAAAATTGAAGCGGACCCCGCCAACCCGATTTACATCAAGACCATCCGAGGCGTGGGCTATCGCTTCGCCACCGACTGAGCTAAGCGCGCTCGCCGGCCCAGGCGCAAATGGCTTCCACGAGGTGGGCTACGTCGTGGAGGGTTGGCTCGACCACGACCTGAAATCCTCCATCCCTGGCAACCCGAGTGGTCACGGGCCCGATGGATGCCACGGGGGTACTCTGCGCCAGTTGCGCCTGCGATGCTTCGCCCAGTAAGGCGGAAAGGTTTCGAATGGCGGCCGCATTGGTAAAGACCAACAGCTCGGGCGCGAAATCCAGCAGCCCCCCAGTAGCCCCTTCGGCATCTACGGGCACCTCCATGTGATAGGCGACCGACTCGGTCACCCGGGCACCCGCCGCCCCCAGCGCCTCCGCCAGGGAAGCCCGGGCCACATCGGCGCGGGGAATGAGCACCGCGGCATCCGCGAGTGATTCCGTCTCGTTCATGGCCCGGACGATGGCTTCGCTCGTGTAGTTTTCCGGGACCACATCGGGGCGAATAAAGCGTTGCTCCAGGGCGGCGAGGGTCGAAGCCCCCACGGCGCAGATATGGGTGTTCCCCAACAAACGCGCATCATGCCCCCCGTCATCGAGGGCAGCGAAGACCGTGCGGGCGGCGTTGGCACTGGTCAGCACGATCCACTGGAAGTCCTCCAGGTTTTCAATGCCTTCGGGACGGGCGGCCGGCTGGATTTCCACGGTGGGGCAGGCGTACACATCGGCCCCCAGGGTGCGGAGCCGTTGCTCCAGCGTGTCGTTGCCTTGTTGGGCGTGGGTGATGGCAATCCGCAGGCCAAAAAGGGGGCGGGATTCAAACCACGCGAGTTCTTCGCGCAAGCCCGCCACGGCGCCGATGATGATGATCGCAGGCGATTTAATTTCCGCTTCCCCTGCCACCTCCACCAGTGCGTCCAGCGACGCGGTTACGGTGCGCTGCCGGGCATAGGTCCCCCACTCGACCACCGCGGCCGGCGTAATCCCCGCCCACCCGTTGGCACGAAGGCCGTCCCGGAGTTGGGCCAGGGCCCCAACCCCCATATAGCACACGAGGGTACCCGACGGGTCAAAACGGGCGAAATCCAGGGCAAGCGTTTTTTCTTCGCCGGAAAGGTGGCCGGTCACGAAGGTCACACTCGTGGCGAGTCCCCGGTGGGTTACGGGGATACCCCCATAGGCGGCCGCCGCAATGCCGGCAGTCACCCCCGGCACAATCTCAAAATGAATCCCGGCGGCAGCCAGGGCCAACGCCTCCTCCCCACCCCGGCCAAACACAAAGGGGTCTCCCCCCTTGAGACGGACCACGTTTTTCCCCTGACGGGCCTGGGCAATGAGAATGCGCTGAATCTCTTCCTGGGGCAGGCTATGGCGATCCGCCTTTTTCCCGACGTAAATCAGCTCGGCCTGGGGCGCGTGGTCCAGTAGGCGGGGATTCACCAGGGCGTCATAGACGACAGCCTGGGCGGTTTGAAGACACTGACGGCCTCGCAGCGTGAGCAGGCCCGGGTCACCGGGACCTGCGCCAACGAGGTACACATTTCCTGGGGGCATGAGGCGTATTATCCTGCTAGTTGGAACATTGGGGCCGGTAGTATACCGAAAACAAGGAACTTCGTGCCCCCTACCCGGAAGTACAAGTGCTCTATTTTGACCCGGTGGACCGGAAATCTGCCGTACGAACTGACCAAATCACTCCTAAAACTCCCCTCCTCGGAGGGGCCGGGGGTGGGTTAGGCCACGAGATTATTGTGAACCCACCCCAAGCCTCTCCCAAGTGGGGAATCGTCCGGCACACCTACCCGAGAATAAACTTCGAGGCGGGTGACCTCAAAACTTGTTGCTAACGAATATCTTCCTGTAAAGCAAACGATGTGGTGGGTAGGCGATGTGCGCCCCCGGGCCGACAGGGACCGGACCATCACACCGAGAGGAGACACCTATGAGCAACACCCAAGGTTTTGACCACTTTTTGTCCCCCTACGCCACCAGCAGCCTGAATCTGCGCAATCGGGTCGTCATGGCCCCCATGACCCGGGCACGTTCCGGACCAGACCGCATCCCCAACGCGCTGATGGCCGAATACTACCGGCAACGCAGTGGCGTCGGGCTCATCATTACGGAAGCCACCACCATTTCGGAGCAGGCCAACGGCTGGGTGGACTCTCCCGGCATCTACACCGATGCCCAGCAGGAAGCCTGGAAGCCCATTGTGGATGCCGTTCATGCCGAGGGCAGCACTATCTACCTTCAGCTCTGGCACACGGGCCGCGCCTCTCACAGCAGCTTTCACGGCGGTGCCTTGCCGGTAGCCCCTTCGGCGATTGCCATCGAAGGGGACGGCGTCCACACGGTCAACGGGAAAGAACCCCACGAAACACCCCGCGCCCTCGAAACGGACGAACTTCCCGGCATTGTGGAAGACTACCGCCGCGCCGCCGAGCGGGCCAAGGCCGCCGGCTTTGATGGCGTGGAGGTTCACGGGGCCAACGGCTATCTGCTGGATGAGTTCTTGCAGTCCAAAACGAACCACCGCACAGACGCCTATGGCGGCAGCCTGGAAAACCGCTACCGCCTGTTGAAGGAAGTGGTCGAAGCGGTGACCACCGTGTTCCCTTCCAATCATGTGGGGGTACGTCTCTCCCCCAATGGTGTCTTCAACGACATGGGCTCACCCGATTTTCGTGAAACCTTTCTCTACGTGGCGGAGCAGCTGGACCAGTATGGCCTCGCTTACCTGCACGTCATGGACGGCCTGGCCTTTGGTTTCCATGACCTTGGCGATCCCATGACACTGGAAGAGTTCCGTGCCGTCTTTCATGGGACCCTCATGGGGAACTGTGGCTACACGGCGGAGCAGGCCAACGAAGCCATCCAACAGGGCCACGCCGATCTCATCGCCATCGGCCGCCCGTTGATTACCAACCCGGATTATGTGGAGCGCATCGCCCACGGCTGGCCCCTGGCCGACGAGGCCGACCCCACGACCTGGAGCAGCCCCGGCCCGGAGGCCTACACGGATTACCCCACCTACAGCGCGGCCTGAAAAACGCCGCTTTCCATATAGAAGGCCCCGGAGCACATCGCTCCGGGGCCCCTTTATTTTGGAGAAGTTGACGAGAGAAAGTGTTGCGCGTGCTATTTGTCTCTCCGTGTAATTCCGTGTTTTCGGTGGCAGGTCTATGTTGAATGACCACGGAAAGCACCGAATTACACGGAAAAAAGAGGGAGCTATCACGGGACCGGATCGTCGGGCGTGCATTCGGATGCTTGAGCGACGTGGGCTTTGTGTCAGACTGGAAAGCCTGACCTCCTGTTAAACAACCCTAGAGCACTTTGTGTCGGGGCATGCTTGTCCTGATGAAGCGCGATTCCGCAGGAGCGGAATGGTATGCATTGCTACGGGGGACCGTAGCAACGAGCGAATAACTGTTCTTCTGCGACGTGGAGGCACCTTGAAGAGATGTGCGTTCAGCTGCTTGAGCAACGTGCGTCCTGTGTCGGACAGGTGTGTCCAACCTCCTGTAGAAACGGCCCCAACCGGGTGGGTTGGGGCCGTTGAATTGTTCGTCTAAAAAGTACTACGCGATGCCGCGCTTTTTCTCGTAGGCGGTGATGGCATCGTCGTGCAAGAGGGTCAGTCCAATCTGGTCCCAGCCGTTGAGCAAGCGCTCCTTCAGGAAGGGGTTCAACTCGAAGGCGATGGTGCTGCCGTCGGGCTTGATGATCTTCTGATTGGGCAAATCGATTTCGAGGCTATAGCCTTCCGTCGCGCGGACCTCTGGGAAAAGGCCATCGACGACATCCGTATCGACTACGATGGGCAACATGCCGTTGTTGAAGCAGTTGTTGTAGAAGATATCGGCGAAGGACGGGGCGATGATACACCGGAACCCGTAATTATCGAGCGCCCACGGGGCGTGCTCGCGGGAAGAGCCGCAACCGAAGTTATCCTTGGTCAAAAGGATGGAGGCGCCCTGATAGCGCGGAGCGTTCATTTCGAAATCGGGGTTGGGCGTCTTGCCGTCTCCCTCGTAGCGCCAGTCATAGAAGAGCATGTCTTCATAGCCGCTGCGCTCGATACGCTTCAGGAATTGCTTGGGGATAATCTGGTCCGTGTCCACGTTTAACGCTTCCAAGGGGGCCACGATTCCCTTCAGGGTCGTAAATTTGTTCATAGTGTTATCTCCTCCGGCCGGTCAAGCCGTGGTTTAGTATCTTTGGGCCGGACTTTCAGCCCTTGTGTTCTCTCTGGCTACTTCACCTGGGGCTTCGCCCCAGGCTGATATGGGTCGCGCCGTTGGCGCTGAGTTCAATACTCATGACCGCTGTACGTTGAATCAGGACCAACGGTCCGTTTCCATACCAGCATGGGGCAACGCCCCATGTACTGGTATCGCCTCTGCCCGCGAGGGCTGTAGGCCCGTCCCATATGGACGACCTGAGCGCAACTCTCGCGATCACGCCGAGCCGCCTTGGTTAGTTAAATTTCCACTCGCGAATGTCGACGAAGTGGCCTTCAATCGCGGCGGCCACGGCCATGGCGGGACTCACCAGGTGGGTGCGGCTGCCTTTACCCTGACGTCCTTCGAAATTCCGGTTGGAGGTGGAAGCACACCGGTCGCCAGGCTGCAGGATGTCGTCGTTCATGGCGAGACACATGGAACAGCCGGGCTCACGCCATTCAAAGCCCGCGTCCTTGAAGATCTGGTCGAGCCCTTCGGCTTCGGCCGCCTTTTTCACTTCATAAGAACCGGGCACCACGAGGGCCTGATCCAGGCTCGGGTTGACCTTGTAGCCTTTCGCCACACTGGCAGCCGCGCGCAAGTCTTCGATACGCCCGTTGGTGCAGGAGCCCAGGAACATCTTGTTAATCTTGATCTCGGTGAGGGGCAATCCTTCGGCCAGATCCATATATTTCAGCGCGCTCGCGGTGGAGAGTTTTTCGTTACCTTCCAACTCAGAGAGCACGGGCGTTTTGTCATTGACACCCTTCACCATGCCAGGCGAAGTACCCCACGTTACCTGGGGCTGGATCTCGGCGGCATCCAACTCCACCAACACGTCGTAGGTGCAGCCTTCATCGGAGGCCAGGGCCAACCACTCGGCGGCCAATTCGTCCCAATCCCGGTCCGTGGGGATGAAGGGACGGCCCTTGAGGTAGTCCACCGTTTTCTGGTCCGGCGAAATCAAGCCGGCACGGGCACCGCCTTCGATGCTCATATTGCAGACCGTCATGCGGCCTTCCATGCTGAGGGAGCGAATGGCCTCGCCGGTGTATTCGATGACATAGCCTGTACCACCGGCGGTACCAATTTTTCCGATGATAGCGAGGGTGATGTCCTTCGCCGTCACGCCCACCGGCAAGGTGCCGTTGACCCGCACTTCCATGGTCTTGGAGCGTTTCTGCAGCAAGGTCTGGGTGGCCAACACGTGCTCCACTTCCGACGTACCAATGCCGTGGGCGAGGGCACCGAAGGCACCGTGGGTGGAAGTATGGGAGTCACCGCACACGATGGTCATGCCGGGGGTCGTGAGCCCTTGCTCAGGCCCCGTCACGTGGACGATACCATTCCGCCGATCGTGCATGTCGAAACAGGTGATACCTACTTCGGCGCAGTTGGCCTTAAGGGTTTCGACCTGCTGCTTGGAAAGAGGGTCCTGAATCGGGATGGAACGGTCCGTCGTGGGGATGTTGTGATCCATCGTGGCAAAGGTCAAGTCGGGACGACGTACCTTGCGCCCGTTCAAGCGCAGGCCTTCGAAGGCCTGGGGCGAGGTGACTTCGTGCACATAGTGGCGATCGATATACAAGATCGTATCTTGACCTTCCGGCTCGGCGACCACGTGGGCGTCCCAAATTTTTTCGTAGATATTCCTGGCCATGGTATGTTCCTTCTTCACTGCGTGTTACTGGCTGCGCTGGCCATAGCCGGTCGGCTGGCCATCGATACTCAACACATTGTTTTTATCCCGATAGGCGACCAACGCCTCCGGGCCCTTCTTTTCCGCCCAGTTCAACAGGGCATTCCGGTCCCCCACGTAGTGGTATTCGGGAACCGCGTATCCACAGGATGTCTGAACGGACTCAATCTCAATCATCATTATCTGCCGCACGCCGGGTAGCTCCGGGAATTCATTCGACAGACCATTCCACGGGGCGTCTCCGGGTTGAATCACCTGGCCTGCGCCATAGATGCGCAGGATAGAAGGTGCTCCTTCGAAGGCACAAAACATCAACGTAATGCGGCCATTCTCGCAGAGATGGGCAGCAGTTTCATTCCCGCTTCCCGTCAGGTCGAGATAGGCCACCGATTTTTCATTGAGCACACGAAAACTTTCGTGACCCTTGGGCGACAGGTTGATGCGGCCATCACCCGTGGGGGCCGTCGCGACGAAGAACATATGTTGCTTCGCGATGAAAGCCTGATGCTTTTCGGTTAATTCGGTTGTAAAGGTAGCCATGGCACGTGCTCGTTGGCGTTAGCCATCAGGACAACTCCTGGTGGCGAAAGCAATCCACCGTATGATCATTCACCATCCCCGTCGCCTGCATGTGGGCATAACAAATCGTGGTGCCCACAAATCGAAAACCACGCTTCTTCAAGTCTTTACTCAGGGTATCGGAAATCGCTGTGCTCGCAGGCACCTCTTTCATCGTCTTCCAATGGTTGATGATGGGTGCACCGTCCACAAAGCGCCAGATGTAGGCGTCGAAACTTCCAAACTCTTCCTGCACCTTGATGAAGGCCTGGGCATTCGTCACCGTCGAGGCTATCTTCAGCCGATTCCGAATAATGCCGGTGTCTTCGCGGAGGGCTTCCTGCTTTTTCTCCGTAAACCGCGCCACCTTCTCCACGTCAAAGTCTGCAAAGGCCTTTCGATACCCTTCACGGCGTCGAAGAATCGTATTCCAACTCAACCCCGCCTGGGCACCTTCCAGGGTCAAAAACTCAAACAAGACCCGGTCATCGTGCACCGGAACACCCCATACCGTGTCGTGGTAGGCGATGTCATAATCGTCTTTGGGCCAGGCACAGCGGACGGGCTCACTCATGGTAGGGACCTCCAACGGCCTCAGGCGTTATGCTTCCGCAGCAAATCGTTCAGCGCTTCGCGAAGCAACAGGGCCTCGCCAATCTTTTCCCGTTCTGCCAATCGCCGCAGGCCCATGAGCTGGCCCTGCATGTAGTGGCTGGTCTTCGTCACCATCTTCTCCTCCCGTGCCAGACAGATCTTGTTGCGCCCGGAGACCTTGGCCCGATAAAGGGCTTCGTTGGCCTTGTGAATCACATCGGAGGCCTTCGCGCCGTCGTCGGGGAAGGTGCTCAATCCCATGCTGACCGTCACCACCAACGGCTGGGTCTTCTTTCCCATGGATACCTGCCGTGCTGCCGAAAATTCCGCGCGGAAGGCCTCCATCTGCAAAAAGGCCTGTTCCTTTTCCACGTCGGGCAGGAGGGCCGCAAAGGCATCCCCACCGAAGCGAAACACGGTCGCGGGCGCGGGCAAATGGGCCTGCAAGGCCGACGCCAGGGCGCACAAGACCCCATCGCCACCATCGCGCCCATGGGTTTCATTGATGGCACCAAAGAGATCGATATCGGCCACCACCATGGAGAGCAGGGCCGGACTCCGCCGTTTCTTCTCAATCCATGCGGTCAATTGGGCATCAAAGGCGTCCCGACCCGGCAACCCGGTCAGTTCATCCATAGGATGTTCATAGGCTTTTTCCACGATGCGACTCCAAACATGCTATCAACATACATAGGATATCCTATGTATGTTGATAGCAAGTATATCCGCAAATGGCGCCAAAGTCAATCGGAAGCCGCGCCCGCACCCAATCACCACTCCCCAGGTTGCCACCATAAGAAAAGGCCGCCACGGAATCCATGGCGGCCTTTTCTGCCCAATCTGGGTCTCGCAGGTCGGGTATCAGACGGCTGCTTCGCGCCCCAGGCTGGCAAACTCAAATCGCTTCAGCAAGGTCACCAAATCGGACAACTGCCAAATCTCAACAATCCGCCCGCCGTGGAGGCGACAAAAGGCAACCCCACTCGCGGAGAATTCCCGCTTACCCGACGCGAGGCGTCGTCGGAGACTGAGCGCTTCCAGATTGCCGCAATCCCCACCGCGCACGGTCCACCGCGCGGCCACCCGGTCACCCTCTTCAATAATCTCGTCGACCCGAAATTCCATATCGGGAAACGCCGACTTGTACATCAGACTGTGATCTCTGAAGGCCGCGGAATCCATGGGGACGGGGGTACCATCGCCCGAAGCCCCGACATCCGGCCCACCGGCCAGACAATGGGGAGCGAAGAGCTCCCGATAAACTTCCTCACACTGACCCACTAAGTATTCTTCAATCGCCTTCGAAATTACTGCCTTATTCTTACCCTTCATAAAACGTCTCCCTCGTTTTACCAGTGTACCTTCCAAAGAGGGAGCGACAGCCCGTTGAACACCGATTGATTCGCCCAGACTACCGCCTTTCCTCCACACTCTCGGGGTCAGTATAGCGAACGCCATGGCGTTTGTACAGTCAAAACATACCGGCATAGCATGCATTACACGAACTTCGCCGCTACGCTATCCTACTATCAATACACCCTCTTTAAAACTCTGCTAAGGGCGCCTCATTCTACCGCGATAGTAATCGAGAATAACGGCCACCACCACCACGGATCCCGTAACGATTCGCTTCACCGGATCCGCCACATCTATCTGCGCCAGACCGGCGCCGAGGATCGCGATCATCAGAACGCCGAACACCGTATTCACCACAGAACCGCGACCACCAAGCAGACTCGTCCCCCCGACCACCACGGCCGCAATGGCATAGAGCTCATAGCCCATACCCATGTTGGGGTCGGCGCTGGAGAGGCGCGCGCACAAGACGATGGACGCCAGGGCGGCACACACCCCACTGCCCACAAAGACCAACACGCGGAGGCGATTGGTGGGAATACCGGAGAGGCGCGCGGCCTCCGCGTTGGAACCCAGGGCCATAAGTCCGCGCCCCCAGATGGTCATGGAGAGCAGGCCCTGCCCGAGGATGGCCACCACCAGGGCACCGAAAAACAGCACGGACAAATCGGCGATGGACACGCCCATGAGCCAATCGACGGGACGGCCGATATACACGGTGGTGGAATCAGTCACCAGATAGGCGGCCCCTCGTGCCACTTCCATCATGCCGAGGGTCACGATAAAAGAAGGCAATTGCCATCGGACTGTAATCAAACCATTGGCCAGGCCGCACAGTGCCCCTGCGGCGACGACGATGGGTACCGCTGCAAAAAAGGGCAAACCCCAGTGCACGATGGCGACACCCAGCACGGCACCACAAAAGGCGACTATGGCCCCCACCGAGAGATCTATCTCGCCGATAATGAGGACGAAGGTCATACCCACCGCAATGAGCAGGGCCGCCGGCACCTGGTTGGCGAGGGTCACAAAATTGGCCCACGTGAGGAAATTCTCCGACTGGTAACCGAAGAAGGCGATCAACAGGGCAAGGACGGCCGCCAGGCCGAGATAATTGTAGAGATGCCGCATGGAATTCACGTTCAGGAGGCTTCCGTTACCAGGTCGACGGGCGTTTCCTGATCGGCGGGGGCGGCACCGGTCTGGAGCATTTCCAGGGCGTACTCAATACCGAAGACCGCGAGCTTATCGCCGTGTTGATCGGCGGTGGCGACCAGGGCCCCCTCTTTCAAAAGGGCCTGGGCGGCGGAGATGTTATCGAAGCCCACGACCTTGACGGCATCCAGCTTGCCGGCGGAGCGCAGGGCCGAGACGGCGCCTTGGGCCATACTGTCGTTGGCGCAGAGAATAGCCTTGAGCTCGGGGTGGCTGGTAATCATGGCCGAGACGATTTGATTGGCCTTGTCCTGCTCCCAACCGGCGGACTGGCTGGTGACGATGGTCATGCCCGCTGCTTTCATGGCATCTTCAAAGCCCAGCTTCCGCTGGATGGCGTTGAAGGCCGAAGGTACCCCCTCCACTATCGCCACAGCGTCACCGGCCTGCAATTGGGTCGCGAGGAAGTCCCCCACTTTCTTCGCACCGACGCGGTTGTCAGGCCCCACGAAGGGCACTTTCATATCCTGATCGGCCAGCACGTCGGCATCGAGCTTGTTGTCGATGTTCACCACCACGACGCCCTTGTCCTGTGCGCGCTTGCACACCGACACGAGGGCCTTGGAGTCCGCCGGGGCAATAACGATAGCGTCCACCCCACGAGCCACCATCTGCTCTACCAACTGCACCTGGCGATTCACGTCCAGTTCGTCTTTAATGCCTTCGGCGACCAGGGTGTACGTATCCGCGTGCTCCGCCTGATGGGCCCGGGCACCATCTTCCATGGTCTTGAAAAATTCGTTGGCCAGGGATTTCATAATCAGGGCCACTTCGGGCTTTTTATCCTTCAGTGGTGCGATCGCGTCTTCCTGCGATTGGGAAGGCACCCCGCCACACCCTGCCATCGCCATACTGACTACCAGCAGGGTCCCGATATATATACGTTTCATCATAGTGTTTCCTCTCCATAACCCGATTCGTTGCATAGGTAAGCGGCATAGTACCGGATTTACGTAGAGCGGGGCGAACTGCGAAATGTACGGTTGCTGCTCTACCGCTACCGTTCTGCACGAAATTCGAATCTTGCGGGGATACGCAAGGAGTTGGCGCAGGCTATGGCACGGGCCTTCAGCCCTTGAGAACGAACACCACCCCGGTTCATGGGCCGTTGGCCCATGCTGATATGTTGATGGACCTTCGGCCCTCCGGAACCACCAGCGGGTGTCCCAATTGCAACCCAACGAGCGCCAACGGCGCGGCAACACACCAGCCCAGGCCGAAGGCCTGGGTAAACGGGGTGTTTATATTTCAGAGGGCTGAAAGCCCGTAGCATGTTTTCGCGTCACCACTTCGTACTGCCTGAGATATCCGGCAGTCACGTGGTCGACGATCGGCAGTACGAGAACAGCATCCAAGTATACGGGGAACTTATTTAACCTCAAAGAACACAGAGAACACACTGAGTCCCTCTGCGCATTTCCGGAAAAACCCATTGCGGCGATGTCATTTTTCTGTGCTCTTTGCATCCTCTGAGGTTAAATCACCCCTTTTCCGCTCCACTTGCGCCTGCCAATTCGTGCCGGGTTGTGTATACTGACCAGGCGAAAAGGAGGCACCCCATGACCACACCCCTACTACTTCCGCTGGTGTTGGCCGCAGCGGCCCAGACGTTGTTTCACCCCCTTCCCGAGTTCAAGGAGCATGTCATCCATGCCGAGGCGGGCACGGGGCTGGCCATCACGGTGACCGACCTCAATCAGGATGGCAAGCCGGACATCGTGGGCGTGAGCGCGGACGATGTGGCGTGGTATGAAAATCCCACATGGGAGCGGCACCTGATTGCCGATACCCTCCGCAACTCCAACGTATGTGTCGCCGCCCATGACGTGGATGGAGACGGTATCCCCGAGTTGGCCGTTGGCGCCGACTGGCAATACAACAACACCAAGTCCGGTGGTGCCTTGTTTCTTCTCCACCACGGCGGCGATGTGAAGGCTCCGTGGAAGGCCATCACACTTATAGAAGAAGAACCCACCCTTCACCGGGTCCGATGGGTTGATTTCGAAGGCCGTGGCCAAAAGGCACTGGTAGTGGCCCCCCTGAAGGGCGTTGACTCAACCGGACCGGAGTTTACGGATTCGGCCGTATTTCTCTATGCCTTGTTCCCCGGTGAGAATCCCCTGGAGACGCCCTGGCGTCGTGAGACGATTAGCAATAACCATTATCTCGTCCACAACATCTGGGCGGCACCGCAGGCACCGGGTTTGGCGGAACAATTGTTCATTGCGTCTGGCAAAGGCGTCTTCGCCCGCTATCGGAAAGGGAAAGACCAGTACATTTCGACATACAATGGTGCACGCGTTTTCGCGGCCAACAACAGTGTCGGGCTGGGCGGTGCCGGGGAAATTAAGACGGTACTCAGTGGCACCCAACCGCCACGACTCGAGCCGGTACACCTCATGGCGACCATCGAACCCATGCACGGCCACCAGGCGGTGCTTTATACGCCGACCCTTTCTTCCGAGCCCTTCCCCTCCCACCAGCGACTGGTACTCGATGATCAGCTGAAAGGGGGCCATGCCATCGGGTTTGCCGATTTCGACCGGGACGGCGACCAGGATCTCCTGGTAGGATTTCGCGAGAAGGCTGGACCAAAGAATCTGCCTGGACTAAATGTCTACTACTTGAGCATCGACAGTAACAATACCGCGACCTCCACAAAACAGGTGGTGGATGATGGCGGGATGGCGACCGAGGATGCCCTGGCCCATGATATGAACGGCGATGGCTGGCCGGATATCGTGGCCTTCGGGCGGGCGACCCACAATATTAAATACTATGAAAACCTTGGAAAGGGTGAGTAGGGCTTGGTAGGATTCGTCCCGGCTGCAGGAGGGTACCCATATCCATGGCAATCGGAACCGGGGCACGAAAGTCTATTGAATGAACGTATTGGAAAATGACCAGCTCCGCATCGAGATTAATCCTGAGGGTGCGGAACTCACCCGTATCTACGACAAGACCAACGGGCTGGAGCGCCTCTGGTGCGCCGACCCCGACGTCTGGGGCCGCCATGCGCCCATCCTATTCCCCACCGTGGGCCGCCTCACGAACAACCGCTACACCTTTCAGGGCCAGACCTACGAATTGCCCCAGCACGGATTTGCTCGGGACTGCACCTTCACAGTCAAGCGCGAGACGGAGCAGGTGGTTTCCTATCTGCTCTCTGATTCGGAAGCGACCCGGGCGGTCTATCCCTTCGCCTTTGCACTGCAAATCGACTACACCCTGACGGAGAACCAGCTCCGCGTGGCCCTGACGGTTTCCAACCCGGGTTCGGCACCCCTGTATTTTTCCATCGGTGCCCATCCGGGATTCACTTGTCCCCTGCTCCCCGGCGAATCGTTCCGCGATTACTATGTGGAATTTGAAGTCCCCGAAACCTGTGCTCGTTGGAACGTCACGTCGGACGGGCTGATCGGCGAGTGCGAGGAAAACTACCTGGTGGACACGCGGGTCATCCCCTACACGGAAGATCGTTTCCGGGAAGATGCCCTGGTCTTTAAGGATCTCCAGTCCACCCACATCGCGATCAAGAGTGAGAAGAACAATCACGCGGTGACGATGGACTTCGCCGGATGGCCCTACTTCGGCATCTGGAGTAAAGCGGGCGGCGCGCCCTTCATCTGTCTGGAGCCCTGGTATGGGATTGCAGACCATATGGGCCATGATGGTGACCTGACGAAGAAAGAGGGTATTATGCCCCTGGAAGGCGGCCTCAATTTCTGCTGCGAATATGGGATGACGTTTACGTAAGTGGCGTGAACCGCAATAAAACGAACTTAACCAGAAGGAAAGACACGATGTCGGAAACGCAATTTGGACGGGTCGTATTGGGCGCAGGCATTGCCCTGCTGACGGCGGGCACGGCCATGGCCCACCCGGGACACAGCCACGGATTTACTTCCATCTCCACCCCCGTGAAAGTCGCGGCCGCAGATGCCCCTGCTGCCCCGGGCGTGACGGGACAGGGCGACCTGAAATTTGAAGTCTACAAGACCTCCTCCGCCCTGCCGGAAGCGGCCATGAAGGGCCTCAACGCGGCCCACGGCGGTTTCGCGGTGGACCGGCGGGAAGGCAAGGGCGAAATCTACTTTGCCCTGCCGGAAGTGGGGATTATCCGCATCAGCGCCGATCTTTCCAAGATTGACGTACTCCCCACCGATGCCGATATGGCGGCAGCGAACATGCACAACACGACCATCTGGTATAACAAAAAAGACAAGGCCTTTTTGACCTTCCCGGGCAATGGCACCAACAAGGTCTACACCACCACCATCGACGGCGACCTGCGTTTCATCCTGGACGCTCCGACGGCGGACACCAAGTTTGACGAAGCGGCGGTCGGCGCCTATTTTACCGACGGCGGCGCCTTTGTGCCTACCGATGTGGAAGTACTCGACAAGCGCTTCTATGTCACGACGGGCTACTCCAAGTTGGACTGGGTCTTGACGGCCGACGTGAAACTGAAGGACGGTGGCTCGGCGGAATGGACCCCCTTCGCCTTCGGCGGTAAGGGCGATGGCCCCGGACAGTTTGGCACGGGACACGGCATCACGATTGCCCCCGACGGCAAGACCATCACCGTGGCGGACCGTCCCAACAGCGAAATCGAATCCTTCGACGCCAACGGGAAGTACCTCGGTAAGCTTGATTTGCCCAAGGGCAGCCTCCCTTGTGACATCGACTACCAGAGCGGCTACACCGTAGTGGGCTGCCTGCGCGGACCGGACACGGAAAAGGGCGCACCCATCTATCTGGTGAAGGATGGTGCGGTGGTTTCGACTGTCATGATTAAGGAAGACCTGGGTCTCGAGAAGTTTACCCACATCCACAATGCCGTGATGGTAGAGCGTGACGACACGTTCTATGTAATTGCCCAGGCGTGGAATCCCGGTGACTTTGCTATCTTGAAGCAGGTGAAGTAAGAACCAAGACTGCCTATAGGCCCTCGGCAATTGCCGGGGGCCTTTTTTGTGGCAACGGGGACTGCACCGACATTATCATCCCTGGCCCGGCCCCGTAGCCCCCGTGGTTGGCTGGAGGCTTCGCCTTAGACGCATGAGCGCGACCGTCGGGGCTGTCCCCCGGGGACTGCACCGACATTATCAACCCTGGCCCGGCCCCGTAGCCCCCGTGGTTGGCTGGAGGCTTCGCCTTAGACGCACTAGCGCGACCGTCGGGGCTGTCCCCCTCCCCCAAACGACATAAAGGACGTAAAGGACAAGGAAAATTGGGAGGTGGTGGAAATGGGGGCGCACGTCTGAGGGGGACTGCACCGACATTATCAACCCTGCCCCGGCCCCGTAGCCCCCGTGGTTGGCTGGAGGCTTCGCCTTAGACGCATGAGCGCGACCGTCGGGGCTGTC
>JAXMOL010000026.1:0-98611 GCA_034669905.1 Candidatus Hydrogenedentota bacterium | reverse complement strand
TCAGCTCACAATCCCCGGTGGACGCCCGGTGTTCAATTCTCAATTCAAAATTCACCATTCTAAATTCATCGCTCTGGGCTTTTGAACTGCGGTGCCCCTTCGGGGCGGTAGTGGTCTGGATCGAAAAGACGGCAACCGCGCTGTCCCAACGAGCCGCCATGAGCCCACGCTTTCCGTCATGGGGCACCCGGTTCTGCACTCACAATCCCCGGTGGACGCCCGGTGTTCAATTCTCAATTCAAAATTCACCATTCTAAATTCATCGCTCTGGGCTTTTGAACTGCGGTGCCCCTTCGGGGCGGTAGTGGTCTGGACTGAAAAAACAACAACCGCGCTGCCCCAAAGACCCGCCAAGACCCCACGCTTTCCGTCATGGGGTACCCCAGTCTGCTCTCTCGATCCCCAATGAACGCCCGATGTCCAATTCACCATTCAAAATTCACTATTCTGAACTTATTCTCTACCGCAACGAAAGGCTGGCGAAGACCTCCCGTGGATACTTGTATTTGTTGGCCGTATAGGGCGTCTTGTTCAACCGTCGGGTCACGTCACCCGCGTCCATGCCCTGATATTCCATGCCATAGGAACACTCATAGGCCATTTCCTTCATCGTACCAAGAACCGAACGATTCGCCGTCTTCGAATAAACAACGGCCGCACTTCCCGGAAGGATAACCCGCTCAAACACCAAACGCTGTTCCAGTTCCCCGAGGCAAGTCCCCAAGGATTCCAGGAAGGCCCGTTGATAGGCAGCACCATCCGTCAGCCCCCGGCCCGGCAGCACCACGGACAGCAGCGACGCCGCATTGGTCGTCAACACATACTGCACCCGCTGCGCGGTGAATACGTTGACATACCAGCGCAGATGGGGCCCCGTTTCGTCGGCCACCTGGGTCAACGGGGGAAGATGAAGTTTCTTCCGCATTTTTTCGGTGCAGTGGAATATCATAGATGAGTGCCTCTGGAAATCGTGTGAGTAAGCCATTCTATGTCATTTGTCGCATTTCGACAAAATCAAACGCAATAACTTCGAGAACCCTCGCATAAATCGGGACAAACCGCAAAACGAAGTGGTGAGCTGTCATTTCAAACTTCTAACTTATCCCCTCAAACTTATATAATGCGTCGCTATGACTGATAACTGGATAAAACTCGCCGACGTTACCCCGAAACAAGTCACGCCCATGGTCCGCCAATTTATGGAGGCCAAGGCGTTGGCACCGGATTCGCTCCTCTTTTTCCGGATGGGCGACTTTTATGAGCTCTTCTTTGAGGATGCGGTGGAGGCCGCCGAAATCCTCGGCCTTTCGCTCACGTCGCGGGATAGTGCGGATAAGGCGGCGCGTATCCCCATGGCGGGGGTGCCGGTCCGTGCGGTGGACAATTACATCGCCAAGGCCATCAAACTGGGCCGCACCATCTCTATCTGTGAGCAGATGGAAGACCCGAAATCGGTCAAGGGCATCGTCAAGCGCGAGATCGTCCGCACGGTGACGCCGGGGACCATCATGGAACCCGAGCTGCTCGATGAATCGGCGAACAACTACCTGGGCGCCATCACGGCGAATCACACGGTGGGCGGCCTGTCGTTTATCGATGTATCCACGGGCGAATTCCTCGTGGCGGAGGTGAAGGGCGAAGCGGGCGCGCTGGCCGTGGGCCTGGAGCGCATCCTCACGGATGAACTGGTCCGCGTGGCGCCGGTGGAGGTCCTGGTGCCGGGGGCTATGGACCCGGAACTTTTGGCGCGCCTCAAATATGGCTTTCCCGAGGTGTCGTTTACCCAGCGGCTCGATGAAGATTTTGAAACGACCTATTGTCGTGAGCAGATTACGGAGCTCTTCCAGCTCAGTTCCTTGAAGGGCGTGGGGCTGGATGATGCCCCGGCGGCCACGGCCTGTGCGGGGGCTATCCTCACCTATGTGAAAGAGACCCAGCGGGACCGGGTGCCCCATCTCCAATTGCCCCGCCGCTACAATCCCTCGGGCTTTGTCATCCTCGATGGCAACACCCAGCGTAACCTGGAACTCATCACCTCCCTCGCGGAGAAATCCAAGCGGGGAACCTTGCTCGGCGTCCTCGATAAGACCCTCACGAGCATGGGCGGCCGCAAACTCCGCCAGTGGATACTCCATCCCCTGTTGGCGGTGGATGCCATCCAGGCGCGGCTGAATGCCGTGGAGGAATGTTTTGACAACACGCAATTGCGCATGGAGCTGCGGGATGCGTTGAAAGGCGTGGCCGATCTGGAGCGCCTGCTCGGTCGCCTTACGGCCCAGTCGGGCAATGCGCGGGATCTGAAATCTCTCGGCCTTTCGCTTACGCGCCTGCCGGCGGTGTTGGCCGCGTTGGAGCCCACGGAGTCGGCGTTGCTGCGGGAATTGCGTGGACTGCTCGACCCCCTCAGCGATGTGGCGGAATGGATCGAGTCGGCCATTGTGGATGAGCCGCCCCTCACGATCATGGAGGGCAATATTTTTAAGGATGGCCACGACCCGGAGCTGGACCGCCTCCATGGATTGGTCCGCGGGGGCCGCGATTGGATTGCCACCCTCCAGGCGGATGAACGGGCGCGCACGGGCATCAACAATCTCAAGGTGGGCTACAACAAGGTCTTCGGCTATTACCTGGAAGTGAGCAAGGGTAACACCCACCTGGTGCCAGAGGACTTTGAGCGTAAGCAGACCCTGGTGAATGCCGAGCGCTATATTACGGTGAAGCTGAAGGAGCGGGAGGAGGAAATCCTCACGGCCCAGGACAAAATGCAGTCGTTGGAGCACCAGCTTTTCGTGGCGCTACGCCAGCGGGTGGCCGCCGAATCGAAGCGCATCCAGCAGACGGCGGACGCCCTGGCCTCCCTCGATATTTTGCTGGCCCTCGCCGAGGTGGCGGTGACGAAAAATTACACCAAGCCCCAGGTGAACACAGAGGGCGACATCGACATTGTGGACGGCCGTCACCCCGTGGTGGAAGACCTCATGCCCCGGGGCGACTTCGTGCCCAACGACACGCGGCTCGAGCGGAACGGCGCGTCGCTGCAAATCGTGACGGGACCCAACATGGCGGGTAAATCGACCTACCTCCGCCAGGTGGCGCTCATCACGCTCATGGCCCAGATGGGCAGCTTTGTGCCGGCGGCGCGGGCGAACATCGGCGTGGTAGACCGTATCTTCACCCGCGTCGGCGCGTCGGACAACCTCGTCCGTGGTGAGAGTACCTTTATGGTCGAGATGATCGAGACGGCCAACATCCTCAACTCGGCCACGGAAAACAGCCTCCTGGTGTTGGACGAAATCGGACGGGGCACGAGCACCTTCGACGGCATCAGCATCGCCTGGTCTGTCGCCGAATTCATCCACGACCGCCTGAAGTCCAAGGCCCTCTTCGCCACCCACTACCACGAGCTCACCGACCTCGGCAACAAACTCGAACACGCCAAAAACGTGAACGTGGCCGTCCGCGAACTCGGCGACAAGGTCATCTTCCTCTACCGCATCATCGACGGCGGCGCCGACCACAGCTACGGCATCCAGGTGGCCAAGCTGGCCGGCCTACCCCCCAGCCTGCTGGCCCGCGCGCGGGAGATTCTGGAAGGGCTCGAGTCGGGCAATACGGCGGGCGTCGGCCTTCCCGAGCAGACCTATTTATTTGGCCCCAGCGCCATGGGCGAACCCAGCAAGGTAGAGCAAGAGCTTGAAGGAATCGACCCGGATGCGCTTTCCCCACGGGAGGCGCATGACATGTTGTATCGCCTGAAGCACCTGTTGAATAAGCCGAGGGAGTGAGGGCGGAACCCTAAAGCGACGGCACCATGAACCCGACGGCGGGTGCCACCCTCAAAGACGCGAGGCACGAGTGGCCTTGTGGGTGTAGGCCTTGGAGCAAACCCCAGCCCGACCTACGCCGCCGACTGCCAGTCCGCGATGAATTCAAAGGGGTAGACCAGGTTAATCACATTCAGGGCCAGGTTATCCCGAATCATGAACGCGGCGAACAACTCCAGGCTCAGCCCGAACACCACCACCGCCCACAAGGCTCACACAGTTTCCACAAGGGCAACCCCGCGACATCCACATCGCATACAGGGTGCCATTCTCAAAGACGCGAATCACGAGTGGCTTTGTGGGGATATTAACGGACGACGGGCTTGGGAGCGCAGGCGGCCCGCCTGCTGAGTTTCCACAGCGCTGCCGTGCAGGCGAGCCGCCTGCGCTCCCAATGGTCACTACCTCTTGGGGTGCATCAAGCGAACGGCGTCAAAAACGGATACGAAAACCCGCACTCCGAATTACTTACGCCGCCGACTGCCAGTTCGCGATGAATTCAAAGGGGTAGACCAGGTTAATCACATTCAACGTCAGGTTATCCCGAATCATGAACGCGGCGAACAACTCCAGGCCCACCCCCAACGCCACCACCACCCACACCGGCAAACGCCACGCCACCAGGAAGCCCAGCATCATGGACGCATTGTCCGACACGGAGTTCAGGATGCTGTCCCCCGTGTAGCCCTGCGCCAGGGCCTGCTGCCGGTAGTGATTAATCACCATGGGCGTGTTCTCCAACACCTCCCACCCCGCCTCCAGCCCCACCGCCATCAAAAACCGAACGCCCACCGGCTGCTTCCGAAACATCCCCCACGCCATCCCATAAAACAACAGGCCATGGATGATGTGGGAGAAGGTATACCAATCAGACAAGTGCTGCGAATTCCCCGCGCTGAGCACCTCGCCTTCCCACAGCTTGACCTGGCCATCGGTGGAAATGGGAGGTTGGCCGAAGAGGAAGAGCACGAGGACCTGGAGGGCGACGAGGGCGAGGGCGATTGCGACATACGTCGCGTAGGGATGCGGACTGCTGTGATTGGAAGAAGATTCTGACGCCATATCGATGGATACCCTCTGAGGTGAATGATGGTATCAGATGGTACCAGTAGACTTAACCAGATTCCAGAACCGGCCTAACAAAGACCCGTGCGGAGTTCGAAGTGCCTGTCGCCATGGACATCCATAGCGTGCAGACATACCTGTGACATTACGAACTAGCTGGCATCAACCTACTAGAAAAGCTACTTCGATTCCTCATCCACACTAAAGTACGTATAAGATTTCTCCCAATCCTTCCTATGTCTTGACTTGGCACTGGCGTTAAACCGTGCCAAAAAGTACCCTGCGAGGCTCCTATCGCGAAGATCGTCAGATATTCGTTCCATTAGATGTATGTAGTGATCTCTAGAGTTGAGACTAAACAAGAATGGCTTCTCAACATCTTTTCTGAGCTTTCTCAATCTCTTGTCGGCTTTACTGAGAGGACCTACCTCAGAGAAATTCCACACCACCTCTGCAGTGTCGTTTGTGAATCTCAGTCTCACCTGCTCTATATATTCTAAATCTTCAACACCGGTGGGAGACGAATGACATACTGTGACCACGGATGAAAGCACTGAAAATTCTCGATGTGCCTCCTGAACATTTGCTGATGAACTCGCTTGAACATCATAAATCCCATATTCGATCTTCCAGTTCTCCTGACCGATTGCACTGCGAAGCGAAAAGTGACGTTGGTCTGGAGAAATATCTCCCAACTCGAAATGCTTGAGAACCAGCGCCAAGTCTGTCATTGCCTTGTCCGAGCTCTCCAAGTCCGACAACGGTATCTCTACTTGCGCATCGAGCATTTCGCCGCAATGCGTGCTTATACTTGCTATGTGACGATACGTAACAGTGAATCTCGGATGTCCTAGTTTCGCGTCTGTCAAGCAACCCCTGAGCAAGAGCTCGTCGAAAAGAGCCTTTCGAATGTAGCCACGACGGTCAAGACCATCTCTAGCCCCAACTAACATTACAACGTCCCCGTGCAACAGCTCAGAGGAATAGACGTCGCCTGGCACAAAGCGAACTATGTCTTCCTCCCCGTCGACGTCTGTCGGGTCAGCACTCAACGAGAAGTCGCAATGAACAATTACATCTTTTCCTTCATACCACTGATTTTCAAACCAAGAGTTTTTGGAAACACTAGGCTCCCAAACTCGCGCCTCGACGCCATCCTGGGTCACGACCTCAACATATTTTCCATTTCCGATCGAGATTGGTTGCGCGCGCTTGTCCTTCTCGGCGAACAAGAACGTCCCTGGAGCTATGAATGTACATACGCTGCCATCCTTACACAATGCCCAGCTTTCTCGCAAAGCGTAATAGGGAAGTAGTTCGTCAGCAATGGTCGCAGAGTCGAACAAGGCGCTTGACAATAGAACAACCACTCCAATTATTTTTCTCATAAGTCACTTACCCTCCAGCGACATCACATCGCCTGACGAATCGCATCGATGTCGTTCTTAATCATATCAACTACCTTCTGCTTGCTATCCTCTATGGTTGCGATATGAAGAGCGAAGAGCGAAGCAGTTGAACTTTGTAAGAGTTCTTTCTGCTCACCTGACAGAGTATCTCCGACCGAATTCCTAATCAGTGCTTCGACGGATTCTAATCCTTCCAATTCAGATTGATAGCCTTCCTTACTAGATTCTCCGCTGACGATTCCGTGAAAAGCCTCTAGATTTCGCAACGCAGTCTCCAACGACAACTTTCGAACTCGAAATCTTGTATAAGTGTCTTTCCCAACTCTAGCCTTCGCCACACAATCATCCAAAACGTTAGAAAGTTCTTGTACGTTTTCTCCTATCACCGTTAAACTCTGAAAGTAAATGTCTGATTGAAATTGAATAGTCCCAAGAACCAACGCCTCGGTATTCTCGATTCGATTCTGACGACTTCCGATGAAGATAACAGTTATGCCCACAACCAACCCAAGCACAAGTTTGTCGAGAAAAAGCAGCATGACTTTCTCTCTGAAATCGTTCCTTTCGCGAGATTTCGATTCCGTCATTCTTCAAATCCTAATATTGAACACGCGAACATGTGAAATACTAGATTCGCCTGTATTCCGAGTTGTATTGAGTACCAGCTGCTCCAACATGGTCGCTGCACATCCTCTTTAAAGCAGTTGTCTCACGATATCACTTGTCGCCACATCAACAACCGGCACAACAAGTTTCCCCGCGTCATCTCGCTCAGTCGTTGCCCCAGAGGCATAGATGACCCCTATATGATATTCCCTCTCCTTGTCAGAAAAACGGTGCTCGTTGTGCTTATGCCCAAATACCAAGCAGTCTACCCGAGCATCTCCCTTATCTTTATCGGCGATTACTGACTTGAAACGCGCGTTGTCACGAAGTGTCATTACGTAGCGGTAGTAAAACGGGTGATGATGCAATGCCACAACGACCCTGAAATCCGGGCGGTTCTGCTCGATATCATTGAGAATCCTATCCAGGTCTGCCAATTGCTGTTGCCCTAATTCGCCCTGAGCACCCCACATCTCGTGGTCAATCATTTCTTGGAGCATCGAATCCAACAGGATGAATGCACACCCATCAACTTCGACTACATTAGGATATCCCACACCACCACTCGCAAATTCTCGGTATCGCGCCATGGATTCTGAGCTTTCAAATATACCATTGAAACCATAATCGTGATTACCAGGCGTTGTGAGCACCAATAGACCCGCACCTTCCATTCGTTCCTTCTGCTGTTTGAACGCACGATACTGGCCCAGTGCCCCATCGTCGACCAAGTCACCCGTAATTACGACGACATGGGCTTCGTGCTCATGGGGATTATCGACTATCCAGTCAACTATCGTGGCAAAACGCTCCTCGTTCTTGGACTTTCCAATATGAATATCGGATAGATGTATGAATTTCATTGTTCTTGAACTCCCTTTAGAGCAATTCTGCTTCGCTCCAGTAGGCCTTTCTGCTTGGCAAGCTTAGAAACACTTTACTTGGACAGCGCTCCCCCAGCAGCTTTTTTCACAAACTAAACGGCAGACACAAGAAATCGGAAGAAACGCAGGCGTTCGTCAATCGCGTTGAACAACTTGCCCCGTCAACAACCTAAACTCTTCACCTAGTAGGATTTTCAGAAGTTCCAACGTCTGGACATTTAGTGGAATTTTTTCTGCGGTCACCGCAGGACTTTTCACATCGATTTTCACGCTCTTCTCCGACGCCCCCGTGCCAGCTACCTTCTGTTTCTCTTGTGGCGACAATTTCACCATTTGACCAACCGTCGACTTGTCGCCTCCCAGCACGAGCAGCGCTACGGGAAATGGTTTCGTTTCGTCTAAGTCGGTACCTGACAAATCTACCGCGATAAGCGCCTCCCGTCCATTAAAGTCACTTGTGACTACCTGATGTCCGGCAACCAAGAATTTCATATCGTCCGACAATGGGGATGTCGTTTTTACGAGTATGGCAGCCTTTGCCATGCTCCCTACTCTCCAGAAAACGCCCTCAGCTGATTCAAGTTTGAATCCTTTCTTGCGGGCGTCACTCGTTGCCACACGCGCCGGCGGTACCACTGCATCGATGCGGTGATACTGACAGACATTGGGCGATAGCGTACGACCATCGCAGTGACAAAGATGGGAACGGAGCCGTTTTTTCAAATAAGGCTTCGAATAGCGCGTTCCGTTTCGCCAAGGGAACTCTTGCCAATTGCCAACCATCAAGGTGGGTTCCCAATAGGTATCAAGCTCGATGGCACAAATCGCGCTCGCCGGCACTTCCTTGACAGCGCTAAGGTCCTTTGAGTCTGGTGAGAGCCCTTGCCAGGCCTCGGCCTCGTTCTCTACATATTTCGGCGCACCACTAAACACACCGACCCAACCGGCTTCGGTCGCGGCAGCGTCGGCGCTCCCGTTACCTGCGGCGACTTTTGCGTTCTTATCCTGTCGCACGAGCATGGTTGCCGTAAAGACCCGGCTACGTGGCTGGAGGTCTCGACCGTTGCGATTGGGTACCGCTGGCGGCCGCATACGAATCGCTACGGTATTTTCGCGCGGATAGGACACATTCATGGTATTGGTGGTTCTCAGTCCGTCGAGGCGGGTCGTCAGCTGGCGCAGGTCCTTGTAGGCCCCCTTAATGCCAATCGCTTGAAACGCCGCACTTAAGCTGACTGCCGTCGACATGGAATCCAGCGCAGCGTCGATTTCGGAAATTGCCTGCGCTTCTTCAAAAGGCACGACGGAAAGCACCTTTACACTGCCTTCCAACGGCGCTCCCCTTTCTTTGTTGAGCAGATTGAAAGTCGCTTCGACTACTCCGTCGTACTGATTTAGATGGGTATACCAGCCGGGCTCGGCAGATACATTAAAATTCACCTGGTAGGCTGCCCAATCGGAACTGATACTCTTCAGATCGCCAACCCAACTACCTGGAAAGTAGTATTGTTCCATGTTCGCCATGTGAACGGCGAGGGAGCCCGCCAAATTAGCCAGGTCTGCCTGGGGCACGACACGTTCTACTTCTGAGCGCTCCAGAAGGCCTACCATTTTTGCAGCAATGCCATCGGGCAGTGTGGCCAAGTCCGGCAAGTCAGTGGGTACCTCTGGAGGTGCGTCAACCGTCGTGGTCTTGCTCGTATTGGAAACAGACCCTTTTCCTTCTGCCGCTGCGCTTATTGCGGTCGATATTTCCGCAGAACTAAGGACACTCTCAAGTAACTGCTGGAGCGCCGTTACATCTTTGATTGTCGGATCAATACCCCCGGTAGCCTTTCCGTCCAAGCCAAGACTCCCAGCCAAACTAGCCGCAAGGGCTGATTCTTGTGTTGACTCAGTGGTAGAGAGAGTCCCTTGGAGTGCCGCTGCCAATTGGAACTCTCGAACACGCGCCTGTACGTTGGAGATATCCAACCCTGACTTCTGTAGCGCGGTGTACAATTCCGGAATAGACTTCTTGGCACCGAAGTCCAACGGCCCTTTCTCTCCCGTCTTAGCCTCTTTCACCGGGCGAAACAGGGGAGTCGACATGGTAATTCGCCCCACACTGACATCCCACTTTTCTTTGTCATTGTCACGTAATTCTCGCCCGACTACATGCGTCGCCGTTCTGCCTTTATGGTAGATGCTTCGCGGAATCGACGCACATCCGACTAGATAGAAGCTGAGTAAAATGGGGATAGCCACATTGACAGTCTTGCTCACAAAAATACCCTTACCATTGGTTGTGCCAGCCTTCTTTAGCATGAGGCTGAACCCACGCGCCTCGCTTGGCAACGCAGTGCTGAACATTCGCCCGTATCAAGCAAGTCGCGCACCAACCTTGCGAGGGAGCGTCATAAATTCATGACTGGGGTTGCGCGAGCAGCACATACTGGTCGTTTTGGCACAACACATCACCGCACCGATTCGCATAACAGCACAATAGTTGGGCGTCCAGTTGCTCAACATTTGTGCATTCGAACAGGATTTCGACGGACAATTGCCTACGAGACGAGTTCGCACGTGCTCAACTGGTGGCGGATCGATTCGAATCTTCAATAGTGAATTTCGAATAGAGAATTTTTGAGAGAATGGGTATCGTCGTGAGCTGTTCGAGTGGGCTACAGCGGGAGCATCAGGACCCTGATGGTGTAACGACCGCCCTTAAATCATGCAGCAAATTGCACACTCCCTGTGCAACCCCTACCCCCCGATACCATACTCCGCGATCTTGTTGTGCAGGGTATTCCGATGAATCCCCAATACGCGGGCGGCTTTACTTACGTTGTAGTTGCATTGCTCTAAGACGTGGGTGATGTGGTTGCGTTCGATTTCGGCGAGGGGGGCGAGGCGTTGGTGGGGGAATACAGGCGGGGCGTCGTCGGGGTCGTTTTGGAGGAGGTTGTTGAGGAAGGTGAAGTCGTGGGGGGTGATTTGGGGGGCCTTGGCGAGGGCCGTGGCACGCTCGATGGCGTTGCGGAGTTCGCGGACGTTGCCGGACCAGGGCAGGGCCTGGAGGTAGGCGAGGGCGTCTTCGGTGAGTTGGGGGCGTGGGCCCTTGGTGTCGGGGGCGAGCTCGCTGGCGAAGTGTTGGGCGAGGAGGGGGATGTCGCTGGGGCGCTGGCGGAGTGCCGGCAGGGCGATTTCGACGGTGCATATGCGGTGGAAGAGGTCGCGGCGGAATCGGCCGTCGCGGATGGCGCGCTTGAGGTCGCGGTTGGTGGCGGCGACGACGCGGACGTCGGCGTGGGATTCCTCTTCGGCGCCGACGGCGTGGAAGACGCCGGCTTCGAGGACGCGGAGGAGGCGGGCCTGGTTTTCGGGGGAAAGCTCGCCGATTTCGTCGAGGAAGAGGGTGCCGCCGTCGGCCAGGGGGAAGCGGCCCTGACGTTTTTTGTCGGCGCCGGTGAAGGCCCCGCGCTCATGACCGAACATTTCGCTTTCGAAGAGGTGATCGGGAATGGCGGCGCAGTTCACCGCGACGTATGGTCCGTCGGCCCGATCGGAACCCCGGTGAATCATCTGGGCGGCGAGCTCTTTACCGGTGCCGGTTTCGCCGGTGATGAGGACGTTGAGCCTGGTGCGGGCCACATCGCGGATAAGGCCGCGCACCTTGCTGAGGGCCCGGCTCTTTCCCAGGAGCGGTCCCCGTTCTCCGGCCTGTTCGTCGAGGTCGGCGACGGTCTCTTCGAGGGTCGCCATTTCGTCGAGGGTCTGGTAGTAGGGCGCGATGACCTGGGCCACGGATAGAAGCTGGTTCAGATCGGTTTCGTCAAACACGGGCGTCCGCGGGGTGGTCCGTGCGAACAGAACCCCGAGGCAGCTCCCCCCCACGCAGATGGGCGCCGCCATCACCACGGCGAGCCGTCCCCGCCCTTCTCCGGTCGTACGGTAGGGGTTCAACAGGGCGGACTGCCGTTCCATGGTCTTTTCGAAGATGCTCGGGTAGAGGGCGTCCGTTTTGGCGGTTTCGGGAAACCAGCGCGGGGTGGCTGCTGTTTTTCCCATGAGGGCCAGGGCGATGTCGTCGTAGCCGCGCGTTCTCTCCAGGTGGGTGGCGACGACTTCGTCCAACTCGGCCCGGGTCCGGGACTGGCTCAGGCTACGCCCCAGTTTGAAGAGATGGACCAATTCGACATTGGATTGGGGGCGCCCATCAATAACCACGCTGTCGTGTGCTGTTGCACCAAACAGGTCGAGGGTCACATCATCGGTGTTTTCGGCGGCAAATCGATCCCCGTCGTGCTGCCCCCGACTCACGACAAACGTGGAAGCGCCCAGTGAGAGGGTATCTCCCGCCCCGATGACAGCTTTGTGTACGGCCTCGCCGTTGAGCAGCGCGCGGTGACTACTGCCGAGGTCTTCCAGGCAGACTTCATCGCCTTCAATAACGAGTTTACAGTGTCGGCGGGATACACTGGGATCGTCAATAACGATATCGCAATCCAGTGCGCGCCCCAATACGAAGGGCCCCGCACCCAATTCCCAATGGCGCCCACGTCGGCTTCCATCCTTCGAGACCAGAATCCAGGTCATTGCGCTTTTCCTCACCCGTGTTCGAAAGGCCATGCCGTCCAGCACTGCGAAGGCAACAGGGCGTACGTCAAGCGAGGTAAACAACACTGGAATATGCCCGATCTCTTGCGCAGTTTTATTTTATACCACAGTATTTATATTCTTTGATGCAATTGCAAGTTTTTTGCCGTTCAAAAACGTGCAGTCGGTGGAACACATGAAAAACGCGCCCGTCTGCCAGATGGGCGGACGGGCGCGTCTTGAAAATTGGAACGGATTAAAAGTAGACGACGGTGGAGACGTAAATGTTGTGCTGATCCACGTCGGCATCGGTGCCAAAGAGGCCGAAGGTATCGCTGCGGGCGTTGTTTCCCCACCGGTAGATGTAGGCAATATCCAAGTTAATCCGGTCTTTCACCAGGACACCCGCACCGAGGGAGAAGCCATAGAAATCATCGGGGTCACCGGTTCCGCGTTTACTTTTGCCATTGATACCGATGCCGTACCACACATCCCGGCGGCCACCGGCGGGCTCGGGGTCGTAGAAGATACCGGCACGAAGGCTGGGCAAATAGTCCTGTTTGGGCTTGGAGTCGTCGACGAAGACATACTCACCGCCAAGGCGAACGGTGTAAGTGGGGTCGATTTTGCTGACACCCTTATTCTGGCCGGTCACACCCGACGTGCGCCGGAGGGACCGCACCGGGTTATCGGGGTCCAGCACCTCGAACTGATCCCATTCGCGACGGGTCACATCAAAGGAGATGGTGAGTTTGTCGTTGGGAAAGCGGTAGGCCACACCAAGGCCCAGGGCACTGGGAAAGGTGTATTCCTGCTTTCGCTCGGTGTTGGTTTTTCCGACGAAGGCGCCATTCATGAAGCGGGTATTCTGACGATAGGTTACGTCGGCGCTCCACTTGGTGTGATAGACGGCACCGATACTCCAGCGCTCATTGGGCTTGTAGAGCAAACCAATGGTGTAGTTGTGGCCATCGAAATCGCGGTAGTCTTCACTGATGCGATTGACCGCAAAGGGCAGGGTAATGGCGTTGAAGAAGGTGCGCTGACGGATGTTGTTGCGCGTTTCCCACTCATTGCCCGGCAGAATATCCTGGTCATAAATATTCATCACCACGCCCATGGAGAGCTTGTCGGTGATTTCAAAGCCAAAGGCCGGTGAAAGAGAGCGGAGCCCTCCGCGCTGGCGGTACTTGTACCGCGCGGCCAGGTTCACGACGCCCCGCGCCGCGGCGCCCACATCGTTGAAGCGAAAGTCCAGTTCCCGTTCAAAGTCATATTGCTTGAGCAGGTTGAGACTGACCACCAGGTTCCGTCCCCCAATGGTGCGCGGAATGGGGTACACAAAACTCGCGTAATTGATTTCTTCAAAACTGACGGTGTTGTCGAAATTCAATCCCCGTCGTGACGACGACGCGAAGTCTTCCGTGTTCCGTTTGTAACTGAGCACGAGCGAAAATTCGGGGCGCTCCAACTGGGTCAGTCCGCCCGGGTTCCACGAGGCTGCGGTGGCGTCATCGGCAATGGCGATAAACGCGCTACCCATACCCAAGGCACGGGCACCACTCCCCACCACATTGGGTGAGGAGTTAATTTCCAATTGAGCCCAAGCCTGGCCGCTGGTCAGCGCCAGGATCAGACTACATAGTAATTGCAGGCATGCCTTTCTCAAGGGTAACGCCCTCCTCTCCGCTGTCTACTGTCTGGGCTTTGACGCCGCTACTCAGGAAACTGAGCACTTTACCACGGCCAACCGGGACGAATTCGCCGGGCTCCAGCACTTCGCCCGTGTCTTCATCAATCCACGGTTCCTGTTCCTGCACGAAGAGGAAATAGGCCCCTTCCTGAACACCGTCTTCTTTGGTCCAATCGATCAGCACACTGTCACCCCGCACTGAGCGAACTTCGCCGGAAAGGCGGGGATAGCGTTCCGCAAGCTGGAGGGCAAGACCCCGACAGGCCGCCTCCACTTTGGCGCGGTCTTCCTTGTCGTCCACAAAGGCATCCAAGGTGGCGATGAGATCCGACGTTTCAGCATTGATGGCCCGGGCCTTAATCTCGAGACCGGCCTGATCATGGGTGAATACATCGGCCACAATAAAGACCTGGGCGTTGGTGAGCTTACCCAGCGACAGGGCTTCGTTGGGGTCTGCCAAGGCAGCGGCCAACTGTTGCTCCGTCAAGACATCCTGCAGGCGCGTCCGGTCTACCACCCGGAAACGGCCCTCGCCCAAGACCTGGGCTTCGGTCGTGAGGCGGAGGTAGTCCGTCACGCTGGTGTCCACGTTGGAACCCGCAAAGGCCAGGACGGCCACCGGCATCCGGGACTCTTTCGTATTCAGCTCCACCGGGCGCACATCGACATTGAAGTCTTGCGAGTAGACTTTTCCGTTTTCGTCGGTGGCTTCGATGTTAACCGCTACCTGGGTGTTGCCATCTTCGGTGGCATCAATCGGCAAACGGCGGTTAAAGCTTTCCTTGGGCGCTCCCGTCAACTCGTCGAAGGGCTCGCCATTGATCTTCAGAGAGGTCACCTTGGTCTGGGTCACCACTTCGCCGGAAACCCGCAGGGTGCGGTTGTGGCGATAGGGCCGATCGGCCTGGGGAGATTTCAACCGAATTTCACCCGGGGTGGCTTCATCCACACCAAAGGTGAGGCTCATTACGGGCAGACCCGCGCTGGCCAACTTCATGCGCTCCGGATACTTTTGCTGAAGGAGCCACAATTTCGCTTCGGCAGAATCGGGGTCTCCCTGGAAGACCTTGATGGCGGAACGGGTCTCATTACCGGCCACGTCGCGGGCGGCCACCACAAAGGTATTCTCACCGGCGGCCAGGGGCAGCTCGGTGTCAAAGGGCAGTTTCTTTGTGCCCGTGGACTCAGCGACCAACCCCTGATCGACGGCCACGGAAACGACACCATTCTTGTCAACCGTTGCCCCTTCCAGGACGACAGTGCCATGTTCGGTGACGGTGGGCTCGATGGGCGAAAAGACACCGATGGTGGGGCCTGTTAGGTCAACCACCACTTCGACTTCCTTCTTAACCACCTTTTCAGACAGGTCACGGGCGGCGACTTCTATCTTGTGGGTACCCTCGTTAAGGATAACTTCCTCTTTCGCGGCCAGCTTTTCGTTGGCTTCCGAGGCACCACGCTGGTACACCTCTTTCCCATTAACCGTAAGCTCGGCAACGCCCACGTCGTCCGTCGTGTCCACTTCGAAATCAAGTTCGCGAGAAGCGAGGATACGCCCCGGCTCAACGTTGGTGTTCAGTTCCGGCTCCGTCGTATCGGAAACGGCCCCCTTGGCAATCTGTTCGCGACGCACCAGATCCAGGTAGTAGTGGGCACGCTCGGTATCCACCGCCTCCAGCGACTTTTTCAGCGACGCTTCAGCCGCCTCCAGATTACCAAGATGAAACTCCACCACACCCAGTTCGCGGTTGGGGAAGTACTCAACAAAGTGCAGGCCATAGGTGCGGGCACGCCAGCTGTCCGTTGAACGGCCGTCGAGGGCTTTCAGCAGATCTTCCTTGGCCTCGGCATACATCTTTCCCGAGAGATAAGAACTGCCCCGCTCGGCATAGCTCCACCAGCGACCGCGAAAGGTCCCCTCGGTTGTGCCATAGGTTTTGCCATCTTCACCGACCCGCGCCTCTTGTTCGGCGGCGCAGCCAACGAAAATCGCACCGAGCGCGATGATAGTCAGAATTTTCTTATGCATGCATCTTCCCACCTTCCCTAATACCGCTAATCTTAACATAACCGATGTCCACTGTAAACAGATAATGCGGACCTACGCTGCCATTGTTCCCTTACATTCTACCTGAAAACAAGTAGAAAGGCAGGGGACTCGTGCCGACCATGCCCTTACGGCCTCGGAATTATCGCCCACACCTGTCTCTACGCCGCACTCCGCCCCCCATATCTCCCATGCACAGCCAACGGCGGCCTTTGGAAGCATATCCGATCTTGCATTACTCAGTAAACATGGTATTATCCTAAACACATCCTGCTGTCAAGAGCTTTCTATCCCGGGACCCGTGGCATGTGGCGTGAAACTGTTGACATATCCCGGTGTTCTCCCCCAAAATCACCTTGAAGCGCCGTAGCCTTTCCATCATAACGCGCCGGGAGGAATTCCATGAAGAAGGACCGTAGTCTGTTATTTGGCTTGTTGGCCGTATCTATGAAAAAGGTACGCCCCGACAAACTCTCCGAGGTGGCGCGGCGCACCCAGACCAACTCCCAGGCCGATTTGGGCAATAGCCTGGTCGAGGAAGGCCTGCTCTCTGCGGCCGACCGAGAGCAAATTGACAGTCTGGTCGAGATGTCTCTCGCCGACCATGAGGGTGACGCTTCGGCGACCCTTCAGGCCCTGGGAGGCGATCCGGAGAAGCTGGCCAGTGTGGTAGATTCGATGGACGAATTCGTGGCAGCCTTTGAGAAGAGCAGCCAGACCCCGGCAGACAGTTCCGCAGGAGATGGGCCGGTAGACTCCATCCTGGGTGATTTTTCGGAAGCCGACTCCTTCCTGGGGGATGCCCCCCCACCCGATACCCTGGCGGGCGGCGAGCCCTTGCTCGATTCGTTGCTGGAAGACAGTGACGAAGACCCTGCCCGGACCCGTATGACCAAATCGGGTAACACGAGTGACCGGGGGAGCGTGGGCGATATCGTCGGGGAAGATGCCCCCGACTCCTTTTTCGAGTCCATCGGCAGCGTAGGCACCCAGATCATGTCGCCGGTGCAGGCAGCCGCCGAGCTCGACGAGTCCGAGATTGTGCCGGCCGTGGCCGAACACGAAGGCCGCTATGAAACGGTCCGCGAATTCGCCAAGGGCGGCATGGGCCAGATTACGCTGGTGCACGACACCCACCTGGGCCGCGATGTGGCCCTCAAGCAACTGTTGCAACAACATATCTTACCCGGCACCCAGGCCGGTGCGCCCACGACCGCCATTCTCACGATTCCGATTATTGCCCGCTTTCTCCAGGAAGCACGCATCACGGGACAGTTGGAGCATCCGTCGATCATCCCGGTCTATGAGCTGGGCTATCGGGCCGACGGCAGTCTTTATTACACCATGAAGCTCGTGCGCGGTCAGTCCATGCACGACTTCTTGAAAGAGTGCAAGACCCTCAACGACCGCCTGCCTTTGCTGACCCACTTCCTCGACTTGTGCCAGGCCATCAGCTACGCCCACAGCCGGGGCGTCATCCACCGCGACCTCAAGCCCATGAACCTTATGATCGGCGAGTTCGGTGAAACGGTGGTCATCGACTGGGGTATTGCCAAGGTCCGGGGTGAAGACGACATCCACGCCAAGGGCCTCCAGGAAACGGTAACGGCCATGCGGGTGAGCAGTGCCGAGGCCACGGCCAAGACCATGTATGGCCAGACCATTGGTTCCCCCTATTTCATGCCCGCCGAGCAGGCCATGGGCCGCACCGACCTCATCGACGAGCGCTCCGACATCTACTCCCTGGGTGCCGTGCTCTACACCATCCTCACCGGTAAAATGCCCTACGCGGGAAACAACGTGCGGGAATTCATGGAGAAAGTGGGCCACGTGGAGCCCAAGCCCGTCCGCATGCTCGAGCCCGATGTGCGCCCCGAGTTGGCGGCCATCTGCAGCAAGGCCATGGCCCTCATCCCGGAGAACCGCTATCAGTCGGCCAAAGAACTGACCGACGATATCCAGAAGTATCTTTCCGGCGGTATGGTGGATGCCTATGACTACAAGCTGAGCGAATTGATTCGCCGCTTTGTAAAGAAGCATAAGAAATCGCTGGCGGTCGTCTCGGTCTTCCTCCTTTCGGCCCTGGGCTTCGGCATCTTTTACAACATCAATATCACCTTCCAGAAGAATGCTGCCGAAGCGGCACGGGATGAGGCGGTTGTCGCCCAGCAGGCCGAAGAAGTGGCCCGTGTGGCCGCCGAGAAAGCCGAAGTAGAAGCGGAGTTGGCCCGCGATCAGGCCCAGCAGGATTTCTACTACGCGAGCATTGCCAACACCCGATTCAATATCAATGACCAGCAGATGGACAAAGCCCGGGAACTCCTCGCAGATTGCCAACCCGAAGAATTGCGCCAATGGGAATGGGGCCACTTTCAGGCCGTCGCCCACGCCGACCTGATTACCTTTGATCGGGGCGGCAAGTTTACCGCCTTTACCGATGGCGGCAATGGGCTGCTGATAGGCACCGCCCGGGGCTCCCTCTCGCTTCACGATGTACACACGGGCGAAATGACCCACGAGTTTGCGTTCCAGAGCGGAAACGGTGCCGCCATTGCGGCGAGTGCCGATGGGGCCCGTGTGGCCCTCCGCAGCGACGAGGCCGTGCAGGTCTGGGATGTGGCTACCCAGGAAGTACGGGTTAATTTTGAAGAAGCCCAGTCAGCGAACGGAAGCCGTACCTTCCTGGACCTGTCCCCCGACGGCAACTTCGTGGCAGCCCTCAACAGTGACAAAACGACCCGGGTCTGGGACGTGAACACCGGCGAGGTCATCTTCGCGATTGAAGATTGCGTCACGGCCCGGGGCTTCGGGCTCTACTTCAGTCCCGATGGCTCCCACCTGCTCGTAGTCCGGGAAGTCTTCGGCGACGAAGGCATCGAGCGGCGCTTTCAGGTCTTCGCCGTTCCGTCGGGTGAACTCATCAAGAACGCCTTGTTGCCGAAAGACAGTATCCTCTCTATTCACGCCGCCGCCTTTGGCCCGGCCAACGACCTGCTGGCCTTCGGCATGGATGATCGCCTGGCCCTCTGGGACATCAACACGGGCGATTGGCGCGGCGAAGCCATGACGGGCGTCAAGTTTGGCCACCCCGACGTGGTGCGCTTCAGCCCTGACGGAAGCCTCGTGGCCGCCGGTGAAAAAGAAGGCGGCCTACTGGTCTGCACCAGCGAAGGCAAGCTCGTGAGCGCCATCGCCAAGGCCCACGAAGACGAAATCCGGTCGGTGCGCTTCAGCCACGACGGCAGCCGCCTCGCCACCGTGGGCGATGACCGCACCGTCCGCCTCTGGTCGGTCCCCGACTTGCTTCCCCTCAAGACCTACCGGGGCCATGGGGCCAACATCTTCACGGTGGCCTTCAGTCCTGACGACCAATACCTTGCCAGTTCCGACGACGATATCGGCAAGAGCGCGGCCAAGGTCTGGGACCTCCGGTCCGACCTCGACTTTGCCCCGATTGAGCTACCGGGCTTCCGCATGGCCACGTACAGTGCGGAAGGCGATGTCATCGCGGGCACGTCCGACGCGGGTCTCGTGATCTGGCAGGGCCGCACGGGCCGTCGTCTCCATGTGCTCGAAGCCCACGATCAGGCCGCCAAAGCGATTGCGCTGAACGCCAGCGGCTCCCTGGTGGCCTCTATTGGCGCCGAAGGGGATGCCGAGACCCTGCGCATCTGGGACGTGACCACCGGGGAACTGATTCATCAGGTAGCCACGGGCCTCCAGGGCAGCGACGCCATCGACTTTGTGTTGGGAGACACCCAACTTCTCATTGCGTCGGGTAAGGAACTGGTTCAATTCAATCGAGAGGCAGCAAGTTTTACCCCCCTACTCGGCGAGGGCCTGCTTGGCGAGCTGAACCCCCGGAACACGCCCAACTACCGCGTTTCCCCTGAGGGCGACCGGGTGGTTATCTGCCTTCAGAAGGCCGACAGCCCCTTCCAGGCCGTGCTTCGCAATCTCACGGACGGCTCCGAGCTTGCCAGCGTTTCTATCGAAGGCGTCGCAGGACTCCGGGGCTTCTTCACGGATGCCCCCGCCACCCTGCTGCTCGCTCGGGAAGATCTGAACGCCGATGGTCGGGGCATTGACCACGGCAGCGTTTCCATCTGGGACACGACTGCAGGCACCCTTTCGGAACCCGCCTTCACCTATGAAGATGGCTCCGAGGTCCACCAGGCCGGCATCGTGAGCATGGCCCTCTCTCCCGGCGGGTCCCAACTCGCCACGGGTGACAAACAGGGACGAACGGCCTTGTGGCATTATGATGGTCAAGCTGTCACCGCGCCCCTCGCCCTCCGGGGCCACACGGGCAGCATTGACGACATGGCCTTCAGCCCCGACGGGAACCGGTTGGTTACGGGTAGCTTCGACCGGAGCTTTAAGATCTGGGATGTGAAGAATGGCACGCTGATCACCACCCTGCAGGAAGCGGCGGTGTTGGCGGATGTGGAAGTGGCGCGGCCAACCCAGGTGGCCTTCAGCCCCGATGGCCTCCAGCTGGCCACCATTACCGAGCCGCCTGTTTCGCCGATGATACTTCACGCCTTCTCCACCGACATGAGCGATTACCCGGAAGCCACCTTGACAGAAGAGGAAGCGGCGCGGGCGGAGGACGCGGCGCTGGCCGTACTCGAAAAGCGTATGGAAGCCTATAAGCGCGCCTACTGGCGTGATTAATTGATACCATGGGGTTTATCGTCGTCGACCCGCTGAATACGCAACGGGCCACTCGACAGGAAGGAATACCAAGATGATTAAAGATCGCATCGTCCGCATTAAACTGAAGCGGCACTACCACGAACAACGGCCCATGAATTACGTGGGCAAGGTCACGGCGTTTAACGACTTCTGGATTGCCATGGAAGCGACCGGACTCATGATTGCACGCAACCAGCCCAACCACGTGCAGATTGATGCCCATCGCAGCGCGGCCGTCATCCCCCGGGACAATGTGGAGTCCATTGCGCTGTTGCCAGATGATTTTGATGTGAAAAACATTCGGGTGACGACCGAAGGACAACAGATTCAAATTGATGTAACCGGCGCACCCAATGTCTATATTGGCGAGCTGGGCGAAGGCTGATTCTGGCGCCCATTGGGGCACGAAAACACGGGAGAAAGCAGAAATGTGGAACAACGTACGTACTTACCTCATCGGAGCGACACCCGCCCTGGTGCTCTTGGCCTCGGCCAGCGTCTTGCCAGGCTGTGGCAAGGCGGCGGAAATGACCGCCGAAAAACTGGCAGAAACGGCCATTGAAAATGAAACGGGTGGCAATGCCTCCGTCGATCTCAACTCCGAGAATGGTACCTTCTCTATCCAGGCGGGTGACGGCGAAAACGCCGTGAACATGCAGGCCGGCGAAAATGTCGCCCTGCCCGAAAAACTGCCCGACGATGTATATATCCCGGATGGGGTTACGTGGAACCTGGTCCAGAGCGGAACGGGCGAGAAAGACCAACTGATGCTCCATGGCACCACGGACGCGGCCATGGCGGAATTGGCGGCCACGCTGAAGAGCAAGGCGACGGCCCAGGGATGGGAGACCGTGCAAAACATCTCCCAGCCGGGCTCGATGGAAATGATGACGTTGAGCAAAGGGGAAAAGACCCTCAGCTACACCCTGGGCAGTGACGATGGCAAGACCACGATCATGATTGCCTACGGCTGATTCCTGCCCCACCCAACATAATAGGTCCACGCGTCAACATGCACCCGCATGTTGGCGTTTTTTATGTAGTACGTGGCAGGGCGCATCCGAAGCCGCTACCCGAACCGGTTTTGTAATTTGGGGTCCAATGGGGTAACAGACGGGTGCAACAGGACCACCCTATAGGCAGGAAGTCGACGAGGTCGCCACAAAAGCGCAAGCGCTGACACCAGAGACCGCCCGAACAGGATATATATGAAAGCCCGGGCAGTCGGATTCCCTGCACAACGTATGCATAGTCCTGATATTTAGGGTGGGGCCAGGCGGGCCCCGATAGAAAGTACGAAGATGAATACCGTAGAAAAAGAAACCCGGCGATTCACCCGGGTAACAACCGATGGCACGGTCCAGTTTTATGATGGCAGTGGCACCCTCAACCGTGCCAAGCTCTGTGATGTGAGTTATGGAGGCCTCCGCATGTCGCTGGGGCGCTACATTCGGCCCCAGACCCTGGTGCAGGTGCCGGTGGCGCTGGACAACCAGCAGCTTTCCTTTCCGGCACGGGTCGCCTGGTGCATCCCGGCCGACGATAGCGCGCGCTTTTACCTCGGACTAAAGGCCGATCATGGTGGCAAGTACACCATGGCGATCCTTTCCTCCTGGGTGCTGGACGCGGTGCAGGCCGGCAACGAAGCCTGTGGCTGCGGGGCCGAGGCCGCCGAGTAGGTTGGCCTGAGGACACGACGCAACACAAAAAACCCGGTGACTTCTTACCATGAAGTCACCGGGTTATTTTTTTGGTTTAGCGGGGGCGATTGCTAAGCGCAGATGCACCCGAACGAACGAGTTACTGGGCTGCGGCTTCGTTCTTAGCCATCTGCTCTGCGGTGGGGTTGGTGCTCAACTCGGCCACCGCTTCGCCGGACTCACCATCCCACAGGATGATATTGCCCGACCAGGTACCACCGACGATCCGGTTGTTTTGACCGAAGCAGGCCGCATAGACCCAATCACCACCGTCTTTGAAGGCCTTCTGCTCTTTGCCGTCCAGCCCCCAGATTTTCGTCTGGCGATCCGCACCGGAGGAAATTATGCGGCTGTCTGCGCTGATATCCACGTAGAGCGCGGCCTTGCTGTGGGCCTTGATACTGCGGACCCGCTTGTACTTCCACGTGTCCCACAATTGCACGGTGCCATCTTCACCCGCGGACGCGAGGATGTTGGAATCGGGCGTGTAGGCCAGGGCGTGGATAGCGCCCGTGTGACCCCGCAATTGCTCCACTTCCCGGCCATTGGCCGCCTGCCAGATAAACATGCCGCCGGCCCGATCCGCTGTAGTGAGGATTTCGCCATCGGGAGTGAATTTTACTGCGTGAATCCAATCGTTGTGCTTGTCGAGCTTGTACAGTTCCTCGCCGGTTTCGGTCGAGTAAACGCGCACTTTCTTATTGGGGCCACCTAGGGCGATCATGCGGTGATCCGGGCTGATATCCGCAGCCAGCACCGTATCATAGTACTGCCCGTAGGTGCCCATCCGTTCACCCGTTTTGATGTTCCAGAGGACACTGATTCCCGTGTCCCCTTCCTGGCCACCACCGGCAAGAAGCAATTCCCCATTCACACTGAAGGTCAACGTGAAGACATCGCCTTCGGGGAACGGCAAGGCTCCCAGGATTTCATTGGTGTCGGTCTGGTAAAGCAAGACCTGACGGTCCCCACCAACGGCCATGAGGGGCGAGCGGGGGCTGGTATCTACGGCACGGGCAACGACGCCACGACCGGGGAGGGCATGGGGCTTCGCCAGTTCCACTTCCGGCATGGGCGGCGGGCCATCAAAGGAAGCGGCGACGAAGGCTTCGCCCTCTGCTTTTTTCACTTCTTTCTTTGCCATACCCTTGGATTTGCTGTCGGCCGGCGCGCCATCGGCGATCCATTTACGAACCGTTTCAATCTGTTCGGCGGTCAGCGGATCACCTGAGGGGGGCATGAAAGGTTCTTCGGCCTGGGTAATCAGGGCGAGCAAACGACTGCCACTCGGATCACCCGGAACAATCGAAGGGCCGCCACTGCCCCCTTCCATGGTGGTGGCGAAGGTGGCCAGATTGAGGCCGCTCTTGGCCTTGTCCGCGTTGTGACATTTCATACAACGGGCCTGAAAAATGGGCATCACGTGGTCGGCGAAATTGGTGAGGGCCACCGCAGGCTTTTCGGCGGGTGCCGCAGCCTTCATGGGAGCCGCCCCATCGGCCATCGCAGCACCGGCGACGGGCCCTACCTGAAACTTCTCACTCAGGACTTTCACGTGCTCGACGAGCTTATTGATTTGCCCTTCCAGCGCGGTCGCCTTCTGGGTCAGTTCGGTGGACTTTGCCCGCAGGGCCGCGGCTTCGGCGTCCTGTTTGGACGAGGCCGCTTTCATGGCCTTAATCTTTTCCACCAGGGCCGCGGGGTCCTGCTTCATCAGATTCGAAATCGTCGCGTCGACCGCCGGTTTGGCGTCTTCGGCCCACGTGCTTGGGCACGTCACCACGATGAGCGCGGCGCAAAGCGTCAGGCGCAGGCCGTGTGCCAGGTATCGGTACGTCATAGGTAGCTTCCCGTGTCTAGGTTGTATCCCGTGCTTCATTCCCATTGCCTCAGGGCCTGGTTACTCGGCCGGTGCCGGGGCGGGAGCCGCCTCGGGCGCCGGTGCGGGAGCGGGTTCAGCCGGTGCCGGAGCGGGTGCTGGAGCGGGCTCGGCCGGGGCAGGTGCCGGTGCGGGCGGCGCCATGGCCGTCTGAACCGACGCGATAAACTTCTCGATGGTCTCGACCTGGGCCTTGACCGCCGCCGACTGGGCTTCCAGTTCGGCCGCTTTCTTCTGGGCCGCTTCCGACTCTGCCTTCAGGTCGCCAATCTGTTTTTTCAGGGCGTCCACGTGGGCGATCAGTTGGTCCGGACCGATTTTCGCCAAGTCGGAAAGGACCGTGTCGAGGTTCGGTGCGGCGGGCGCATCCTCGGCTGTTGCAACGGGTGCAACCAATCCCACCGCGACCACTGCTGCGGGTGCAATCCATTTCGTCAGATGTTTCATGCGTAAATCCATTCCAATGCTCCTCAGCGCAATCCCGAGAGGATTCTAGCGCCCTGTTTATTTCGTAAACCGGCGGGTGAAGGCTAATACGGTAAGCCGTCCACACCCTTATATCGAATGCGCTTCCAGCGGGAGCGACACCTGGGCCGGCCCCGGAAGAAGACAACTAGTGCTGGAAAATAAACTCTTTGGAATTCAGCATACTCCAGAAAACGTCTTCGAGGGCCTCGCGCTTGTTTTCAGCTGCGGCCACATAATTATTTAGTTCCGTCTTTTCCTGCTCGGTCGGCGTGCGGGAAATAGCGGCCAGATAGAGTTTGTCAATAATCTGGTCGTGGGGCGTCTCGGCCGCGAGCAGGCTGTCCAAGAGACCGCCTTTTCCCTTAATGGCATTGTCGATGGTATCGCCATTGATCAAATGCAACGACTGGGACAGGGTCGGTTCACCGGTCCGCTCGCAGGTGCATACTGTTTCGCGGAGGGGACGACCGAATACTTTGAGGAAGTAAACGCCACTTTCGCCCCCAGCGACCTGGGCAGCCCGGGCGCCCTTGGGCAGATTGGCGAATTTCACGTCATTGCCCGTCACCTTCACAATCGCGTCCAGCATCTGTTCCGACGTCAGGCGACGGACCTGGGCGTGGGAGAAGTTGCGGGCGTCATTGTTATTGGGATCACGGGGCCGGGTGGACATCTGGTAGGTGTAGGAGTTGCAGATATCCCGCACGAGCATGCGCAGGTCGTACTTATATTCCTGCATCTTCTTACCGAGTTCTTCGAGCAACTGGGGATTGGTCGGCGGATTGGTAACCCGCACATCATCCGGCGGATCGACAATACCGGCACCGAGGAAGTGGGCCCATACGCGGTTGGCCAGATTCTTGGAAAACCAGGGATTCTCTGGAGAGGTCATCCAATCGGCGAGCACGGCGCGCCGGTCTTTCCCCTTCACGTCAGGCACTTCACCCGCCAGGAACTTGGGTGCCATGTTTTGTCCGGTGTTGGCATGTTTCACTTCGCCACCACCGCGGTTGAAGATAATAGACTCCCGTGGATCGCTGGACGCCTTCCGTCCCACCTGGGCAAAGAAGGCCGAGAAGGAGTAATAGTCATCCATCGTCCACCGCTCAAAGGGGTGGTTGTGGCACTGAGCGCACTTGAGCTGAATACCCAGGAATACCTGGGCCACGTTTTCCGCCATAAGCAGGGGGTCCCGCTCAATCACGTAAAAGTTGGCCGCCGGGTTGGTGAAGTTGCCGCCTTCGGCGCTCAACAGTTCGCGCACCAACTGGTCCATGGGGGTGTTGCTGCTGATGGCCTGACGCAGCCAATCGTTGTAGCGGTGCATACCTTTGCGGTCGAGAATATTGGGGATCTCGGCCACCCGCAGGGCTTCCGCCCATTTCATCGCCCACACGTCGGTGAATTCAGGACGCTCCAGGAGCTTATCAATGAGCTTGGCGCGCTTGTCGGGGTCTTCATCCGCCAGGAAGGCCTGGGTCTCGGCTTCGGTGGGGATGTTGCCGATGATATCGACGAAGGCGCGACGGACGAAGGTGCCGTCATCGCAGAGGGGCGCCGGGGGGATACGCAGTTTCTGCAACTTCGCAAAAACGTGGGTATCGATGTAATTGTGTTCTTTTACTTCGGGCCATTCCACTTGCATGCCCTGGGGAATAATAATCGCCTTGGAAACCACCGCAAAGGTGCCGTAGCGCGCCATGACGTAGACTTCCCCTTTGTTGCCGGCCGTGGCAATACCGGCCGGATCAATGGTCAGGGTCAATTCGTCGCTGGAACTGAGCACGGCCGAATCGGTCACGTCGCGGGTGGAGCCGTCGCTGTAGTCGGCCAGCAGGGCGAAGCGCTGTTGGCTCCCCTCTCCTTCCAACACGGCTTCGGGCGGATAGATGTTAATCCCCGTCAAGGTGGGCAGATCTTTGGGGTCCTGCTTCGTGCCTTCCCGGATCCATTGCAACATGGGCTCATAGAGCCCGTCACCCGGCTGAATGACCGATCCCCCTTCGTGATCGACCACGCCGGAGGGCTTGGTGAGCATGAGGCTTTCTTCCGGCAGGGCGGCATTAATGCGGCGACTGCGGGATTCCCGGGTCAAGCTGATGAAATCGTAGTCGGGGTCGAAGCCGAAGAGGCTCAGCCGGAAACCGTTCTTTCCCTGGGCGCTGCCGTGACAACCGCCCGAGTTGCAGCCGGCCCGCATGAGCACGGGCAACACGTCGTTGGAAAAGGTCGTGGGCGGCACCTGCTGGGCATTGGAAACCGTAACCGGCACGTCGACACTGAGGTCGCCATGGGTGACGGTGACAGTCACTTCACCGTCGGCCGTGCCGTGGAGTCGTTTGTCGTCTCCCCAGGACACAATGTTTTCGGCACTGAAGGTCAACACCGCCTCGTTGGTCACGTCGACCGTCACGCCATCGGGACGCACGATCATGGCGATAAGGCGCTCCACATCGTGGGCGTTGTTAAGGGTCAGCTTGCTGGGATATACAGTGAGCGTCTGGCTGTGGGCCGTCGTGACGGCCAAAAGAACTGCGCTCAAGGCGATTAAGAAGTTTTTCGTGCTCATCATCATTCCATCTTGCTCAAGAAACTGGTTTGAACGACTACATCACTACAGGGCTTCTACCACGATCAGCTCGTGGGGAAGCGGGTCTTTCGTTTGGGCGCATCCGGCTTTTCTTCTTTGGGAGCCGGTTTCGGTGCCTGGGCCTGAAGGGCTGCGGGCAAGGGCTTGTGAACCTTCAATTCGCCTGCTGCGCTCCGGTGAAGCACCACTCCATTGGGGGTTTCGATAGCGGTATTCACATTCAGGGCACTGAACTTTCCGGGGGGGGCATCTTCGGCCACCGTCAGGGCAAACTTCAGTTCCGTGGTGTCTTTGGTAAATTCCAGCGGTTCCGTCGAGACGCCTTTGGGAAGTCCAAGCAATTCGGCCTTGCAGGTACCCTCGTAAGGCACTTTCTGCTCCATCGCCACCACGACTTCCACCGGTTTGCCCTGCTCCGTTTCCGACGCGGCCACGGTGAAATTCACCCAGGGCTCCTGTACTTCGAAGGGGATAGGTGGGGTGCAAAGAAGATACCCGCCGCCCGTCGCGGCCACAAAGATCTCATGGGTCTCGATGGCCGTGCCATTGCGCACTTCCAGCCGAATCTGGGTCTCGGTCTGGTCTCCGGGAATCTTGGCCGTACCGCCGCCCATACCCGCGGGCAACCAGGGGAAGCGCAAGTTAATCTCACCGGTGAAGCCTTCGGCCCGGGTCGCTTTAACCGTCAACATGCGGTAGGTGTTGGTGACCGTCGGAACGGTTGGCGTCACCAGCTCGACCGAGAACGGGGCCGCTTCACTGACCGCCAGGGCCAATCGGTCCACCTGGCGCCCGAAGAAGGTCGTATCGTTACGGCCATCAATCAACCGCACTTCCTGATCAAGCCCGCCGCTGAGGGTGCTACCCTCCTGCTGCAAGGTGCCCCGCACGTCAACCAGCGCACCAGCGACCGGGGCTTCCGCGGTACTGGACAAAATAATGGGGCGTTGGGTCTGTCCGGCAGGAATGAGGGGAGTAGAGGCCGTGATCCCTTCCGGCAACCCGAGCAATTCGGTCTTGATGGGGCCATCAAAATCAGCACGGGAAACGTTGGCCAGCAAATAGGTGTAATTGTTTTTCGGAATCACCAGCGACACCGGCCGATTCTCGATAAGACTCATCCGCAGGGACGGAGTAACCGTGGAGGCTTCTACGCGGTAGGCAAAGGTCGCACCGCCACGCCGGAGGTGGTCTCGCACAGAGAGGGTATAGACGCCGTCTTCGGGCAGGGTCACCCGAAGCTTGCTGTCGACTGCGGCGGCGTCATCATCACTGCCCAGTCCACTGCCATCGGGCTTATAGACGACGAGCACGCTGTCCAGCGGGGAACCCAGGGCTCGGGCCCAAACACGAAATTCAACGACCTGATCCTTCTTTCCTTCAAACTGGAAGAAGTCCGTGTCGCCCGGTTCGCCGATAACCCCATCGAAGGCACCGGTAATCGCACCCGGTGTGGCCTGGTCCCGACCATTGTTGGGCTCCACTTCCTGTACGCCACCGAAAGGGGTCGCCCGGAAAGGAATGGTGGTCGGGGCGATGCCGGTGTCGGTCTGGGCGGCCAACTCGATGACGCCGTCGGTATCGGCGGGCACGGTGATGGCCTGGGTACCGGCCCCCTCATCTCCCAACCAGGTCACTTGCACTTCCGAGCCCGGCACACCCCCCATGGGGGTCACGGCCAGGGGACGGGGAAACTGGCCCACGTGGAGACGATAGTAGTAATTGCCACCGCCCCGGTAGGCCGCTTCACTAACGGCGATCAGGTGTTTCCCGGTTTCGGTAGAGGTGTACACAAATCCGGCATCCTGACGAAACAACTGGGTGTCGTCTTCCGATACCCGCTCGTGGCCTTCCGGACCGAAGAGCCGTAATTTGGGGTCAAACAAGGCCCCGCCGAGGCGGAGGGCTTCCACTTCAACCGCCACCCGGTCCCCCGGATTGAGGTTGACCGCGTAGTAATCCACATCTTCCGAAGTAACCACCCCATTAATGGTGGTGCCCATGGGAATTTCGGGGGCTTCTTCTTCCCGGTTGTTGGGTTCCTGTTCCTGAATCTCGTTCAGCGCCCCCACACTGAGCAGCTGCACCGTCGAGATGCCCGTAGCCGTGCGAATACGAATGGCATGGGTTCCGACGCGACAGTCCGGTGCCACCCGCAGAACGGCCGTCGCCTTTTTGGCGTCTACCGGCGTGAGCGATACCATTTCGATACCACTGTCGTGGAACATGATGTCCACCGCATCTGCCAGGTTGTCTCCGTGGAGGGTCACTTCCGTTTCGGCGCCGCGGGCGATACCACGGGGAATGACCGTGGAAAAGCTGGGCGATACCGCAGAAGCCAGAGACGCGAGGCCCAGGGACAGCAGCACGAAACACACACTGATACGATGACTATAGATTCGCATAGAGAATTCCAACCGATCGATTTTCAAAGCCGCACGCAGTCTATTCAATTAGACAATGTTTTGAATGACACTACCCTGACGAATGATATCAATGGGTCGGTTACCGGCACTCATCAGGCGCTCTTCCGGATTGATTCCCAACTGGGTGTAAATCGTCGCACCCAGATCGGCGGGGCTCACGGGCGCGTCTGATGGCTCCGTACCCTGGGGGTTGGTCGCTCCATGAATGATGCCGCCCTTAATACCGCCACCGGCCAGGGCCACGCTGAAGGCTTTGGGCCAGTGGTCACGGCCGCCGTCTTTGTTCAATTTGGCCGTACGTCCGAATTCCGAAACCAGGATCACCATGGTGGTCTCAAGCAATCCCCGGCGATCCAGATCACGAATCAGTGTCGCCGTACCCTGGTCCACCGACGGGAACTTGCTTTCCATGCCCTTCTTGATGCCTTTGTGCATATCCCAACCACCGTCGCTGACGGTGATAAAGCGGGCGCCGCCTTCCACGAGCCGCCGGGCGAGGAGCAAGCGCTGCCCGAAGGCATGCCGACCGTACTCGTCGCGAATCGCGTCGGGTTCGGCATCCACGTTGAAGGCTTCTCGTGCATTCTCGGAACTGATCAGCGAATAGGCGCGCTGATAGTAGGAATTCATCGCTTCCAGGGCGTCGCTGCTCTCCATGGCGTTGAAGTGGGCGTCGACCGTTTCCAGTAGACTCTTACGCCCTTCCATCCGCTCGGGGGTAACGCCGCCGGGGAGATTCAAATCACGGACCTTGAAACCTTTGGTCGCGGGCTCACCCCCGACCGAAAAGGGACCGAAGGCAGAGCTCAGGTAACCGGTTCCGTAGTAGGTGTTGTCCACCCGGGGGATGCTTACGTAGGGGGGAATGCTGTTTCGGCCGCCGAGCTTGTGGGAGACCACAGACCCGAAACTGGGATATTGAACCGCGGGGCTGGGGCGATAACCGGTCAGCATGTTGTGCTGACCCCGCTCGTGGGCGGCTTCACCGTGGGTCATGGAGCGAATGACGGCCATCTTATCCGCCGCCTGGGCGAGATTCTTGAGCTGGCCACCGAAATATTCGCCGGTATTGGTTTTCACCGAACCCAACTCACCGCGATACTCGATGGGCGCGTAGGGTTTGGGATCAAAGGTATCGATATGGCTCATGCCGCCATTCAGGAAGATAAAGATAGCCGACTGGGCCGGGGGACCGGCAGCGGGAGCGGCTTCCTGGGCCTGCGCCTGAATTTGGAGATAGTCACCGAGGGTGAGGCCCAAGCCACCCAGCACCCCGACTTTAAGAAAAGCACGACGGCTGGGACCCGCACAGGATTGACAGGAGGTCGACGCGGAAGAACGGCTGGAATGGAAGGGTGAGAAGTACTTGCTCATGGATTCTGAATTCCTCTGTTCTGGGTCAAGAATGTCGGACATCCGCCGCCTGAAATGGGTCGTATGCCTGGTTACTGTTCCATTGAATTGAGCGGGCCGGCAGCACCACGTTGGCCCAAGGGGGGCAGAACCGCCTTTCGCAGGGGGATGGTAACCGCCCGCTTCCCGTCGGATGCCCAGTCAGTCGGGGAATCTGCCCGTCACCTGACTATGCCTACACAGGAGTATAATCCCGTAATGGCAGGAAAGGTTCCCGAAAAGTGAAATTATTTTTGTTCGAAGCATTTTTGGGAAGCCATACACCCCAACCCCTTGTCATTCCGACACTTAGCCACCCAGTCAGCACACGGCGCTGCCCCAAAAACCTCCCGATTCCCCCTGGCAACCCCCTTTAGTCCCCCCCACGCTCTGACGGGAGCAGCTCTGCAACGGCGTCCAACAGCTCCTGGTTCTGAAAGGGCTTCTGCAGGGTGATATTGGCGCCCAGCTTACGGGCCACCGGTAAAAAATCGGACCCCAAAGCCCGTGCGCCCCCGGAAATGACAATAATTGGAGGACGTTCCGGGTTGTGTCGCAGGGCCATCAAGGTCTCCAGCCCTTCTTTCTCCGGCATAAGCAAATCGAGGACAATCAGATCGGCGGGCTCTTGAGCGAGACATTTCAGCGCCTCTGCGCCGTCCTTGGCCACGCTCACCTCATAGCCCGCCCGGGAAAGGCAGGCGGCGAGCATTCTCCGAACATGCTGTTCATCATCGACGACCAGAATACGACGCATTACCAATACTCCTTCGCCACACGGCGGATATGCGTCAACCAAAGCACCTACCCGCATCCCGCGCCCTTCACACCCCAGGGTCGTCCAGACCCCTCTATCCTGGGAACGGCATCACTGACGGCTTGAGTATAGCATGCCCTTGAAATGCCGCCAAGCAGGCGCCTCCCCCCACCCCCATCTCAGCTCAGCCATCCCATTGGCCACACTGGATACGCTGAATCGGCCCGGAAACTGCCAGTGCGGCCCCGAATTCGCCGGGCACAGGCAGGGTGTAAACCTGCCACAAATCGCGGGCCACGTCCGGCAGGCCGTGCAGTTTCAGCCCCAACGGAGCCGTTCCGGGTGAGAAAGCACATTGATTCAGGGGCAAGGTCAGCCCGCCACCGACCCCCTTCAGCAGGGCCTCCTTGGCAGTCCATAGTTGGTAAAACATCGCGATCTTCGCCCCCTCCTCCAGTCCATCCAACAACGCCGCCTCTTCCGGCCGAAAAAAACGACGGGCGATAGCCTCCATCCGCACCCGAGGACTGCGATGTTCCAGATCCACCCCCAGCTCCTGCTCCAGGGCGACCGTACACAGGGCTTCTTCCTCTGAATGGCTCAAATTGAAGGTAACCCCACCGGCATGGGCGGCGAGGGAGGGTTTCCCATGGGGGCCATAGGAAAAGGTAAGGGCGTGAGGCGCCAGACCGGTAAAATATCCCAGGAGGACACGAAGCCGTCCCCGCCCGACGGTGAAGCGCCGCTGGTGCACTTCGCGCTTGAACCGGGCCGCGCGGGCCCGCTCCGCTTCATTGAGATGTTGTCCCAACTCCGACACAACGGCGTCGGAGCCGTCCAGCCGAAACTGAACCACCTGCACCACGCCGGCTTCCAGACGAGGGAGTTCCTTTCGGCGATTCCACCCTGGCTCAAGCAACCGTCCACCCCTTCCCCATTACGGGTTCTTCCCCGCGGCATTGGCGGAACGCTCTGCATCGAGAAGGCGGGCACTTTCCTCCAGAAACTGGACCATTTCCGAGGGGTTCAGAAAGCCCAGAGACCGAGCCCGCACATGGCCCTGTTTATCCACCAGCACATAGGTCGGTGTCCCCGTCACCAGATAGGCTTCTGCGGTGCGGGGCTGTTCATCGACATCAATCTTGACCGGCACATAGGCGCTCAGCGCTCGGGCGACCCCGGGTTTAGAAAAAGTTTGCTGCTCCATTTGCCGACAGACCGAACACCATTCCGCCTGAAAATAGACAAAGAGCACCTGGTCATCGGTGGCGGCCTCCACACCCAGGGGCACCGACCCACGCCACGGAATGATGGCATAAGGCTCGGGCCCGCCACATCCAAGCAGCAGGAAACTCACTAACACTGGGAGCGCATAACCCTGATTCATGACCTACCTCGTGGATACATTCTACGGCGACACCCCGTGTGACCTCCACAAAAAAAGCGCCTGAGAAGCCCTCATTGGGCTACTCAGACGCGAAATAAGCGGTATAGACTCGCCGGTTTCAACTATCCGCCATAGGGAGAGGGCCCGATGGGCGAATTCCAATAGCGGGTGAAATAGTCGCAAAACAGCAGGGTGATAAAGATAATGAGCCAGAAGAAGCCGCCCGTGGCGAACACGGCCGTCAACTTGGAACCATACTTCACGTGCATGAAGAACATGAGGATGAGACTCATCTTACAACAGGCAATGAAGAGGGCCAGCAGAAGGTTGTAGGTAGCACCCAAGTGGATATAGGAGGCACCGATAGTTGCAGCCATCAGCAGCATTAATAGAAGCAGGATGGTCGCATAGGTCTTGGGCTGTACAATGTGATGTTGGGACATGGAACTAATCTCTCTTGAGCAACGGTATCAGGTTACCAGATAGAACATGGGGAAAATGAAGACCCATACGATATCTACAAAGTGCCAATACAGACCAAAGAACAGAATGGGCATGTAACGTTGGGGGCCGAACTTGTTTTGCTTGGTCATCCACATCAACACGAGGAGGATTGCGAAGCCAATCAGCATGTGAAAGGCGTGCATTCCCGTCATGATGAAGTAGAGCACAAAGAAGATCTGCAGGGCACCCTGGTCGGCAAAGTCCGCAAGATGACCGTAATGGTGACCGTGAGGACCCCAGCCAGCGCCGGGAAAGATTCCTTCGGCAAATTTGGGCGTATACTCGTAGACCCATTTGACCCCGACAAAAATAATGCCAAGAACCAAGGTGGCGGTCAACGCGCGAAACAGCCATTTACTGTTACCGACCTGGCAGAAATAAACGCCCATGGCCATGGTAAAACTGCTCAGCAGCAAGAAGACCGTATTAGCACCACCGATGGGCACGCTCAGGGAGGCGCTGCCTTCGAGCCAGGCTTCCGGATACATGAAGCGATACACCGCGTAGGCCATGAAGAGCCCGCCGAAGAACATGACTTCCTGGGCCAGGAAGAGCCACATTCCGAGCGTGCAGGATTCTTCCTGCTGCTCGATGGATTCGAAATGGTGCGCAAGATAGGGGTTCTCGTCGTGCACGGTTGCGCTACTCACTGAGTGTTTCCTCCCCGGTGTAGGCGTAGGCTTCGCTGGTTACGACCGGTGTTTCATGAAAATTATGGGGATCGGGGGGAGAGGTACATACTTCCCATTCCAACCCGCGGGCACCCCAGGGGTTACTACCGGCTTCTTTGCCGTAGAAGAGGGACCAGACCAGATAGAACACGGGAATGATGAACCCGAGTCCCAGGATACTGGCACCAATAGTCGACATAACATTCAAGACCTGGAAGTCTTCATGGTAGGAGTGGTAGCGACGGGGCATGCCCAACCAACCCGCCAGGAACTGGGGGAAGAAGGTGCAGTTGAAACCAACGAATACCAGGATAGCGCAGAGTTTAGCCAGGGTCTGGGGGTACATCTTACCGGTCATCTTGGGCCAGTAGAAGTGAATACCCGCGAGATAGGCCATTACCATGCCGCCTACCATGACGTAGTGGAAGTGGGCCACGACGAAGTAGGTGTCGTGAAGGGGCACGTCCAGGCCAACCGCGCCCAGAAACAGTCCCGTACCACCACCGATGGCGAAGAGCCCGATAAAGCCGATGGCATAAATCATGGGCGTCGCCCAGACCACATTACCCTTGTAGAGGGTGGCGGTCCAGTTGAAGATCTTGATGGCCGAGGGCACGGCGACCAACATGGTCAAGAGGGAGAAGACCAGGTTGGAATACATGGCCTGACCACTCACATACATGTGGTGACCCCAGACGAGGAAGCCGATGATGGCGATAGCCACACTGGAGAAGGCAATGAATTCGTACCCGAATACCCGGTTGCGGGAGAAGCAGCCGATGATTTCGCTGATTACACCCATGCCCGGGAGAATCATGATATACACGGCCGGGTGGGAGTAGAACCAGAACATGTGCTGGAAGAGCACGGGGTCACCGCCCAGGGCCGGGTCAAAGATACCCACACCCCAGAGACGTTCCACGCCGGCGAGGAAGATCGTGATGGCCAGCACGGGCGTACCCAGAATCTGGATAACGCTGGTCGCGTAGTGTGCCCAGATAAAGAGGGGCAAACGGAACCAGGTCAGACCGGGCGCACGCATCTTGTGAATGGTGACCAGGAAGTTCAGGCCCGTAAGGATAGACGAGAACCCGGTTACAAACACCACGATGGCCGCCAGGAATACGTGGGTATTCGCATAGGAGGTACTCAGCGGTGTGTAGAAGGTCCAACCCGTATCCAGTCCACCCAGGAGGATAATGGCCACGCCCAGCGTACCGCCGACCATGAAAATATACCAGCTCGCCAGGTTCAGCTTGGGAAAGGCCACGTCCTTGGCGCCGATCTGCAGCGGAATCAGGAAGTTACCTAAGACCGCCGGAATCGAGGGGATCAGGAAGAAGAAAATCATCACCACGCCGTGAAGCGTGAAGAACTTGTTATACGTATCCGCCTGAAGCAGGTCACCCTCGGGAGTAAGCAGTTCGATACGGAAAATCGTCGCGAACAACCCACCTACCACAAAGAAGATGCTGATCGAGATCAAATACATGATACCGATACGTTTGTGGTCCTGCGAGAGGAGCCAGGAACTGACCGTCTGACGCCAGTTCAAATAATTTACTTCAGGGCGCGTGTGATCCCGTGGGGGAATCTCCGTGCCGTGCACCACATCGTTTGCCATGTTATCGATTTCCGTTATTGTTGTTCGTCGCTAAGGGACTTGATGTAAGCGAGCAGATTGAGGATATCTTCTTCATCCAGATTCGGGAAGGTCGGCATGAGCGGCGCATAGCCGTCAACGATCTTCGCCGATGGACTCATGATGGATTCACGGATGTATTCTTCATCGGCAACGACTGTCTTACCGTCGCGGAGTTTCACCTCGTGGCCGAAGACACCATTCAGTACCGGACCACGGCTGGCGGCACCCGCATCGTGACAGGTCACACAACCCATCTGCTGGAAGAGCGTTTCACCAGCCTGGGCGGGCGTAACCGGAGGACCACCTTCGAGCCATTCCTGGTAGGCATCCTGCTCCATGACGGTAACCGTCCCCCCCATGGTGGAGTGGTCCGTGCCGCAGTACTCGGCGCAGAAGAGCGGATAGGTACCTACCTTGGTAGCCTCAAACCACATGTCGGTGTACTTCGCGGGAATCGCATCCTGTTTCACCCGAAAGGCGGGGATGTAAAAGTCGTGCAACACATCCTGCGAGGTCATCGTAATTTTGACCGCTTTACCCACCGGCACGTGGAGTTCGTTGACTTCCCGCTTGCCGTTGGGATGCTGAATCTTCCACATCCACTGCTTACCGATGACGTTGATATCCAGGGTATTCTCCGGGATGTTTCGGTAGTCAAAGTAGATGATGGCACCCCAGGCGAAGATAACCAACGCGATCACGGCGGGGATGGCGCTCCAGAGAAGCTCCAAGGCCATATTCTCAACATGTTCTGATTTACGTCCTGGCTCGGCCTTGTACTTGATGCCAAGGGCAATCAGGACGGCGGTGACCCCGACAGTAAACAACAACACAAAGGCTGTCAATGCGTAGAACAGGAGGTCGACGCTGGGAGCAAACGTCGATGCTTGCTCTGGTATAAGAGGAAAATTCATGGCTAACCTGTTATCACCCTAACGGTTTGTGGGTTTTCGACAAATTAAAACGTTTCAGCCCCGTCGGCTTAAGACGCGGTCTGTGTTGTTGTATCTATATCGGGCAATGCGCTCTGCCGACCGCGGCGATAGTTCACCACCCAGAATCCCACCACCATCAGCACCGTACCGATACCCGCGAGACGCAGCGCGCTCATAATCAGGAACCCGTAGGTCCCACTGGTCGGGTCGTAGGCGAAACAAAGCAGGGTCGGCTGCTTGAGAAACTTCCCAATCGTCCCGGCGCCAGCGATTTCCAACGCGGTGCGCAGGTTGCCCGGCAAGTATTCGATGCCCAGATAGTAACTGGAAATCTTACCCTTGGGCGTTGCAATAACTACGCCGCTATCGTGGGCATACTGCCCGGACGGCTCGTCGTAGTAGTAGCGAAAGCCCACGGCCGCAGCCAGGGTTTCGATATTCTCTTCATCCCCGGTGAGAAAGTGCCAGTTCTCTTCGGCGTTGTCGATATGCAACGTCTCCATGTAACTGGCCTTTTTCTCCGAGGCCAGGGCACCGGTCTCGGTCGGGTCAATGCTGACACTGATAGCGGTGAATGCCTCACCGAGCTTGAAGGTATCGGGCTGACCATCAAAGCCAGTCACTTCACCGTTCAACACCAGGGTGCACAACATGGGGCATCCGAAATACACCATGGACAGCACCACCGGTTTATCGGTGAACAAATCACCGAGGCGTACCTCTTCATCTTTTTCGTTGCGGAACACAAGGTCCATGGGAATCTGGTCACCCAGATTCTGCTGATATTTGATATCCTTGAACCGCTCCGTGGGGTTAGGCCCGCGAAAGGAGATGGGATCCAAGCCAATCTCTTCCACCTCGTCTTTCGAGGCTGCCTGGGCCCAGACACCACCTGCCACACCTATCAACGCCAGACTGAGGAAGGCGCGACCAGCGTATCGCAGGGTGCTATGTAGGGGAAGCGTACTCATTGTTCGGTGGCCGAATCCTGGGCGACCGACGGTGCCTGGCGATAGGCCACGCCTGCGGCGACGCGCTCCATTGCCACCTCAATCGGGATGTGTACCCGGGGCATTTCGGGATCTTCGCTCAGGCGCCCGTAGCTGTTGACCTGGTCGACGTTCGCTTTCACGATCGCTTCCCGGTCTGCAACGGGGTCACCCTGAAGGTGGGGCTTGTCGGGAACCTGCATACCGGCTTCCGCCAGCGGCGAAGCCTGCTCCCGGTTCAGGGACGGGCGGGATTCCTCGAAGCCACGCATGACGATGATGATAGCACCCACAGCGCCGAACAAGAGGACGAATAGTCCAATCAGAAAGAACGTGATGACGCGGGTGTTCATGTCGGTTACTTCGTAACCTTCTTTAATGCTGTCCTGTGGGTTATGCATGATTGTGGGCCTTTTCTTTCATGAACATGAGCTCTTCACGGGGATCCTGCTGCGCCAGGATGGGGCGCTTCTTCAGCTCGTGAAGGAAAACCCAGAGCCACAGGCCGCCCAGTCCAGCCACCGCACCAAGGGTGCAGACGATGGTTGGCCAATGGAGTGTCGCGTGGTTATGCTCGTACGACGGGGCAATGTTCCAGTACATGTCGATGATGCGTGTCGCCAGCACGTAGATGGCAATCTTCCGCAGCACGTTCGGGTTCGTCTTGTTCTTCCGCATCAGCAGCAGATACATGGGCGCGAACCATACGAACGCAATCAATACAATCGTGACGGGCACGAGATCACCGGAGCGGTGGAGGTACCAACCGATTTCTTCGGGCAGGTTACCATTCCAGATAATCAGGAAGGGCGAGAAGGACAGGTAGGACCAGAAGATGGTGAAGCCCAGCATGAAATTACCGAAGTGGTGGTAAATCTGGGAGCTGATCTTCTCGGCCAGGGGCCCTTCATTCGAAAGCCAGGTCAGCATGATGACGCAGAAGCACATCATGGAAAGGGCACCGCTGGCAATCATCCACGCACCGTAGATGGTGGAAAAGAAGGTCGGGTCCGTCGACATGGCCCAGTGCGTTGCCGCGAAGGTCATGGTCAGCACATACAGGACACAGCCAAAGCCCGCCCAACGCTTCATCTTGGCGATGTACTTCGGGTCACCCGTAGCGTCGAGCTTCTTGGACCAGCCATTGAAGGCGAGCATGAAGCTCAACCAGATGGCGAAGTAGATAAAGTAACAAATCACGAAGACATTGAGATTAAGGAACTCATGCTTCAGGTGCGACATGTGCGAAATGAGCTCATTGCCTTCCTGTGCCAGGAATTCTTCATTGGCCCAAGGATAGACCGTCGAGGCCAGGGCTCCACCAATCATGACGACGGCGCCCACGACACACAAGAAGGGAAGCGTGCGCGAACCGGCTTCGGCAATACGCTGCACCACGAAACTCCAGCTACCACCACAAAGGTGATGAAGCATGAGCAGTCCGAGGGAGCTGATACCCAGGCCGAAGCACAGCAGATAACCTATCAGCAAGCCCTGGAAGACCGAATCGGTTGGGACGCCCAATCCAATCGTAACGACCAGACCGGCTACCGCCGCGATGAGGCTCTTTCCCTGCAGGGCACTAACTTTCTGAAGTTGATTCTCAGTGAGCATTGGGGTCCGCCACGTGATTGTCTACTGCTTCCGTTGCCGGATTCAGTGCTTTGTCCAATTCCTGTTGTTCATTCTCGTCGAGCGTATCGGTCGGCACATTCTGGCTGTGCTGCAACGCGCGAATGTAGGCCGCGATGGCCCAACGATCTTCCGGCGATACCCGGGCGGCATAACTGTACATGCGCCCGAAACCATTCCGGATAACGTCTACGATGTACCCATCTTCCACTTCCCGCAGGCGATCGATATGAAAGCTGGACGGGGCCGGAAATCCGCGCTGGACGATGAGGCCGTTGCCGTAGCCACCCTCACCATGACAGTGGGAGCAAATGGCATTGAAACGTTCCTGCCCACGCTTGAGGAGGGGCAAGGTCACTTCGAAATAGTTGTCGGCCTTAAGCGCATCGCCCTCATACCCGGTGCGGAAGACATCATCCAGCACACTGGGCACCTCGGGACTGCCGGTCAACGTTTCAAACACGGGGTCTACCCAGGCGCGCCGGGCGCCGTCATAGGCGATCGTGTTTTCCACGGGAAGCCGATCTGCTGCGCTATCCGCAAAGAAGGTGTTCTTCTCCAATGCTTCGTAGCGGGCCTGATTCCACATGTCGGGATGGCAGCCGAGCAATACAAAACTGTATACCGTTACCAACGCAAGCAGGGCTTTGTTGGCTTCCCAGTAGCGGGCCGCTATGTTGTTCATGGATTTATTCATCAGATCCAACTTGTTTTTCCGCCGCCGTAACACTTGTGGCGGGCGCGGTTCCGGTTTTCTTATTCCAGTACTTCAGAGACTTCCACAGGGCCAAGGCCTTCGAGGAATGCCTTGGTCTGATCGGTATCATATTGGGCATCGGTTTCTTCAATGCAGAGGAAGAAACCATCGCTAGACGCGCGCTCAAACCGCTTGGCATTGAAAATGGGGTGATGCGGGCGGGGCAGGCCGTTAAACAGCAACATACTGCCCAGTGCCGAGAAGGCCGCAAAGAGAATGGTCAACTCGAAGGTAATGGGCATGAAGGCCGGCCAGCTGTTAAGCGGCTTGCCACCGATGCTGTAGGGGTAATGCTTCACCGAAGCAAACCACTGCATACCAAATCCCGTCGCCGTACCGGTCAGGCCACCAATGAGTGTCACGAGGGAGACATAGGTCTTCCGGACACCCATCGCTTCTGCGAGGCCGTGAATGGGAAAGGGCGAATAGGCGTCCATGGTGCGGTATCCCGCTTCATGGGCCTTGGTCGTCGCCTTTACCAGTGTTTCGGGATCGTCAAATTCGGCGATGAGCCCGTGCACTTTCGGCGTGTCGTCTTCATGTCCGTGTGCTGACATTTTCTTTACTATTCCTCAGGTTAAGGTTTCACCGGGTCCAGAGACCTTAGCGAATCTCACCGTTATCAATCTGATGCTGCTGGAGGCGCAACTCGAAAATCGTAATCATGGGCAGGAAGCGAACGAAGAGGCTCATCATGAAGAGGAAGAGTCCAATCGATCCCACGTAGGCGGCCCAGTCAAAGATAGTACCGGCATATTCACCCCAGGCAGACGGCAGGTAGTCACGCGTCAGCGAGGTTACAACGATAACGTAGCGTTCGAGCCACATGCCGATGTTCACAATAATGGTCAGGATAAAGAGGGGCACGGGATTGGTACGTACCCATTTGAACCAGAGGAACTGGGGCGACACCGCGTTGCACAACAAGAGGCACGCATAGGCCCAACCGTAGGGGCCGGTCATGCGGTTCATCATCATGAAGCGCTCGTAGTCACTGCCGCTGTACCAGGCGTAGAAGGCCTCACAGCAGTAGCCGTAAAACACGACCAGTCCGGTGGCCAACATGACCTTGGCCATGTTGTCGAGGTGACGGGTTGTGATGAAGTCCGTCATGCCGAACCAAATCCGTACCGGAATCATGATGGTCAACACCATGGCAAAACCGGAGTAGATAGCGCCCGCTACGAAGTAGGGCGGGAAGATGGTCGTATGCCAGCCGGGAATCACCGACACGGCGAAGTCGAAGGAAACGATGGTGTGCACCGAGACCACGAGGGGAGCCGACATACCACCCAGCAGGAGGTAGGCCATTTCATAGCGGTACCAGTGACGGGCCGAGCCACGCCAGCCGAGGGCCAGCACGCCATAGATCATCCGTCCAATACCCTTTTTGCTGCGATCCCGGAGGGTCGCCAAATCGGGAATCAGGCCGGTGAACCAGAAGAGCAGGGACACGGTGAAATAGGTCGAGATAGCGAACACGTCCCAAAGGAGCGGGCTACGAAACTGGGGCCACAGCGCCATGGTGTTCGGCAAAGGAAAGATGAAGAAAATTGCCCAGGGGCGACCTACGTGGAGCAGGGGGAAAATACCTGCGCACATTACCGCGACCAAGGTCATAGCCTCAGCAAATCGGTTAATGGCCGTACGCCAATCCTGATTAAAGAGCAGGAGAATGGCGGAGATCAGCGTACCGGCGTGACCGATACCAATCCACCAGACGAGGTTCACAATAGCGAAACCCCAGCCGACCGGGTTGTTGATGCCCCAGAGACCAAGACCTTCCCAGAAGAGATAGGCCGTGCTGGCACCCAGGATACCAAGCAACATGAAACCCAGACCCAAGGTTCCAAACCAGGGTTTGGGCATGGGTTTTTCCAGGATCACATCGGAGACGGCCCGCGAGATGGACTCGTAGTTGTGTCCGGGCTCGACCAGGGGGGCAACCACCTGAAGGGCGGGCGGGATATTTTTTGCTTCAGCGCTCATAACTCAGATTAGTGCTCCGAATGTGCTTCGGCGTGCGCATCCGTTCCTGCCAACGCGGGAGACGGGTTCTGCAACTTCGCCAGGTAAGTCGTACGGGGACGGGTGCCGATATCGGCCAGCAGGCCATAATCGCGGGGATTCTGTTTGCGCAACGACACGCGGCTTGACGGGTCGTTGATGTTGCCAAAGTCGATGGCCTGCGAAGGGCAGGCCGCCTGACAGGCGGTAACGAGGGTGCCGTCGGGGACGACGGTCTCGCCTCCCACTTTGGAAGCGGCGACCTTCGCGTCGATGCGGGCGCGGTTAATGCGCTGCACGCAGTAGGTGCATTTTTCCATGACACCACGACTACGGACGGTCACGTTGGGATTGCGCATCATCTTCAGTTGGGGCGCATCCTGCTCTTCCCGGATCTGATAGTGGAAGAAGTTGAAACGACGGACCTTGTAGGGGCAGTTGTTCGCGCAATAACGGGTACCTACGCAACGATTGTAAATCATATCGTTGAGACCCTCGGCGCTGTGCATGGTGCCACCGACCGGGCAAACCGGTTCGCAGGGCGCATTTTCGCACTGCATGCAGGGAACAGGCTGGTGGGCCGCTTCCACACTATCGTTGTACATGTCGCCTTTGTAGTAGCGGTCGACACGAATCCAGTGCATTTCGCGGCCTTTGCTGACTTCCTGCTTACCCACGATGGGGATATTGTTTTCTGCCTGGCAGGCCACCGTACAGACGCCGCAACCGTTACAACGGTTCAGGTCGATGGTCATGCCCCAGGAAAGGCCGGCATAGTCTTTTTCATCCGGATTGTACAGCGTGTTCTCGCGGGACGGCGCATGATGCCCCATGTGCTGGGCGAAATCGGGATGGGCCTTGTAGTTCTCCAGGGTATTCGCACGAATCAGATGGCGATCTTCGGCCTTCTGGGCCTGCGTCTGGAGGCTTTTCTCAATATTGTTGTGCTCTTCGGTACGGGCCAGCAGATAGTTACGGCCTGTTTTGGCGAGGGTAACGCCGGCACCGATGTAGTAGCGGGAATTCACGTCCTGCAAGGTAAAGGCATTGAATCCGCGATCTTTACCGATGTAACCAGCCACCTGACGGCCGTAGCCGAGGTGCAGGGTGGCCGCCCCTTTAGGATGGCCAAACATCAGCATGACAGCGGCGCGCACTTCCCGGTCGCCCACCTTGATGATAACCACATCTTCCTGCTCCAACTCGCGCTCTTTGGCGGTCGTCGGGTGGATGTGAAGGGCATTGTCCCAGGTGAGGCGGGTGAGCGGCTTGGGCAGCTCCTGCAACCAACCATTGCTGGCGTGACGTCCGTCACCGATGTTGGGGTCCAAGCGGAAATGAAGCTCAAGCCCTTCTGCCGAGGGCAAGGGCGCCTCTTCAGGAAAGCTTCCGCGGAGCGAGACCGACTTGGCGGGGAAGGCCGAATCTTCCACAACACCGACACTGAGGGCCTTACGCCATTTCGCTTCGGCCAAGACGCCGTTTTTCGCATCAAAGCCTGCACGAACAATATCATAGTCACTGACGGCGGAACCCTCATCGAGCAATACCGCAAGAATCTGACTGGCCGTCTTGCTGTTGTACAGCGGGCGAATCAGGGGCTGAACAATCGAATGGGTACCGTCATAGGCACGAATGTCACCCCAGCTCTCAAGGGCGTGGGATTCGGGGATTACCCAGTGGCAATGCTCCGACGTTTCGTTCTGCTCACTGGTCAGGTGCACCCGAAGGCCCGCCTTCGCCATGGCAGCTGCCACGTCCACGCTACCTGGTGTGTTGTAGACGGGGTTACCGCCCAACACAATCAAAAGTTTCACCTGGTCGTTGTTCAGGTCATCAACAAGTTTACCGAGGGACGCATCCTGATCGGTCGGGTCTGCTTCGGGGGAGTCAATATAGGTCACCAGACCGGACTCCACCGCGCCCAGCGCAGCGTTGATGGCGTGGGCCAGGGCATGAACTACAGGCGGCTGGGATTCACCGGCCACCACAACGGCGTGACCGTTGCTATGGCTGAGATCTTCTACCAGCGCATCAACCCAGGCCGTATCGAGCTGGGCTGCATTATCGGCATTGGCGGCGACTCCGGCCACACCAAGACGGGAAGCCACAACGCGCGCCAGCGTCTCAACGAGCGGGAAGCGCAGAACCTGGAGGTGGTCAGCGGCCGCACCCGTAAGGGTTGGCGTGCACTCAGCCACATAGAGGCGGCTCATTTCGTCGTGGGAAAAATGCTCGCGCGCTTCGTAGTCGGCGGCATCGGCAGTTGCCGACGCGCTGCGGGTTATGGCGAAGTCGCGGGCATAACGCACATGGGCCGGACCCTCAACGAGGAAATTGGCATCGAGCGAAAGAATCGTCTTCGCTTTCGTGAAGTCAATCTTGGTTTCGGTGTACTCGCCGAAGGCCTGAAGGGCACCCATGCGGGTATTGTTCCGACCCATCGGATCGTGCTCGCGCCACTTCATTTCGGGGAAAAGCTGCATCAAACGGGCCATCTGCCACTGAATCGTGGGCGAGGTCACCGTTTCCGTGAGAATGGTCAGTCCCGCACCCGCAGCACTGTCTATATCACCCATAACCCGGGCAATGTCGGCCACAAACTGGTTCCAGGTCCCCATGGTGCCCGCGTGCGAAATGCTCTCGAGACGGTTGGGGGAATAGAGGTCCAGGATGGATGCCTGTGCGTGGCTGTCGGTCGCGCCCAGGGAGGCCGGATGCTCTGCGAGGCCCTCAATTTTCGTGGGACGCCCTTCAAAACTCGTTGCCACCACACCCAAACCGTAGCCGGCCATGGAAACAGCGCTCGCGTAATAACCAAAACGACCCGGCACAGCTTCTTCGGGCGGCTTGACGTAAGGTACGATCTTTTCTTCTGGCTGACGCGCACAGCTGGTAAGGCCGGCCAACATCATGGAAGCACCCATGACCTTCATGAAGTTTCGACGTCCGGCGTGATCCAGTGTATCTGGATTCGCGAGGTCGAACTCCTGATGATGGGTATCGTCGGCGGCCACCGAGCCATCAAGATCGTTGGCGTGGCGCCAATAGCCGTTTTCCTGGCTGGAAGACATGGAAGCTGGCACCTCCTGGTCGGTCGCAGTATTCTGTAAGTCTTTGGGGCTCATAATGTTTCCCATTACTAACGGTGACAAATGGAGCAGTTGGTAAGCTGCTCAACATTCACGTTGTATTCTTTAACCAGCTTCCGGCCTTCTTCGAGGCGTTCGCTATCATCACCCGCAGGCTTCCAGTCCACATTGAAAACTTCACTCTTTGGACGAATGAACTTCTCGGGCGCGCGGTGACATTCAAGACACCAAGCCATGTGCAGCGTGTTGGCCTTCCACGTAAGGGGCATTTTCTGAATCTCACCGTGGCAGGTGGTGCAGCCAATACCCTTGGCAACGTGGATGCTGTGGTCGAAATACACAAAGTCAGGCAGGTCATAGACCCGGGTCCACTCGATGGGCTTGCCCGTCTTCCAGCTCTCGTGCACCGGCTGAAGCATGGGGGCATCGGTGAGCACCTGGGAGTGACAGGTCATGCACGTCTCGGTAGGGGGCACGTTGGCCACGCCGCTCTTTTCCACCGAGGTGTGACAATAACGACAGTCAATGCCATTGGCACCCACGTGACGCTGATGACTGAAGGGGATGGGCTGCGCTTTGGCAATATCCACCTGGGTCACCACGGGCGACCGATACACAACCGCCGCGATGGACACAATCGCTACTGCCGCCAGGCCCCCGCCAATAATACTGGCTCGGGCGAGTACGTTGGCACTGCGATGAAACACTTGAGCCACGAATCAATTCCTTTTCTACCACCAACCTTCAGTGAGACACTGCCTGCCCGGGGCAACAGTTACCAAGGCAACTCCGACGATGTCAGGGGGTTTGTGGTTGGTTCTAGTCCAATTATCGCTTGTTGGTATGTGGGTGAGTAACCCGTCTCGGTATACCCCAAGCAAGTGCTGGAGTTGCTGCAATGAAGCAATCTGCTACGTCACATTCGGCTTACCCCGGCTAGCCAATCGCTTTATACGCCGGGGAACGACGTTTCGCTACGATTCGACCTGAGGGCCGAATATTACCTCGCCAGGCCAATTCGCACTTGGCCCTACACGCAATGCTGTTCCCACCAAACCGCGCCTGCGAAGAATCGCCACCAACTTGCCACCACCTGCGCGGAATTGGCGTATTTATACACCTTTGCTGCGTTGCGAATCAAGCCGATCATTGAAGTTTTTGGGGTTTACAAGACCAGAAAATAGTTAAGCGCGCTAAACAACATGGGGTTGCATAATATAAAGGTAACAACCCCGCGTGCACTTCCACCGTCGCGGGATGACCCATTCGTGGAAAGCACCCATTTCAATCCCGCACTTTCTGCAGCCCCACGCGAGGGGGGAGAGATAAGCGCATGAACATCCCGCGAATGACGGGGACATCCCGGCCACTCCTGCATTTAGCTGGACACGCTGGAGAACGTGCTGCAAACAACCTTGCCAGGGGCTCCCCAAACATCTCGCCCGCAGCGGACAAGGATACAGCGCCCCTGGACGACCCAATCGGTATTGAGGGGCATGTCCTGCGCGGATTCTTGACACCATAAAACGATTTCGCGGGTATGTCGGAAGGGCCACCACGCCGCGTGCAGGCAGGCACGGTCGGGGCGACAACCCAATACCAACACAAACCCACACGCCCACCCTTCCGGCCCAAAGAAAGCTTCCGAAAGCAGGAAAAAAGACCGCCCCTTGCTTGACTGGTCACGCTCACTTTTGGCATGATCAGGGCTGTTTGTGTGGGAGCGTATCTGTGATGCATGGGTACGCTTGGTGTGGTATCACTCCAGATCAATATGGACCCACTATCCCACATTAATCTGACGCGTTCTACCCCCTTACGGAGCTACTGACCGATTATGGCTTCAGAATCACTACTCGAAACTGTCGCGACGCATGAGCGTGCGCTGATGGACGAGCTGAACACCACGCGTGAAGAGGCACGGCAGATTGTCGAAGCCGCCCATGCTGAGGGTGCTGCCCTTCTCCAGGACACCAACTCCAAACTGGACGCCGAAGTTGCGACCTTGCGGCGGGAAGCCGCACAGCGTCGGGACGCCGAGCGCGATGCCATCCAGAAGGAAACGGCCGCCAAGGTTGAGCAGATTCGAACGACTTCTGCCAGCATGACTTCCGCCGTACGTGACGAAATTATTGCCCGCATTTTACCTGGCACCGACTAAAGAAAAGGCCTTTCTATGATCGCCCCAATGGACCGAGTAGAAATCGTATGTCTACGCTCCGAGTTGCACGCTATGGTGCCCTTGCTCCAGCAGTTTGGCGCCATGCACGTAGAAGAAGTGTCACTGGCGCTTGAAAACCATCCCGGTTTCCTGCACCGTGTACACCTTCCGGAATCCGAAAAAGCGGAACTGGCGCAGCTGGAACAACTCAACCAGTTGCTTGCCCAGTCCCTTCCCCTCTTGAGCCAGTCGCCGAACCGCAGTGATGTGATTGCGGCGGGCAAGAAACTGGAAGACTCCGCATTCAGCGCCCGCCTCAAGCAGTGCCGGGCCTGGCACCGTGAACTTCGCACGCTCCACCGCCGCAAACTGAACATTCAGGACAATATGGCGGTCGTGAAGAATTATGGCCGTATTGTGGAATCCATTACCCCGCTCCTTATTGGACAGGGTGCGGTATTGGGCGAAACAGCCCGTGCCATTATCCTCGATGGCTACGACGCGGCCGCGCTCGAGCAGCTCCAGCGGGCCATCGTGGCAGAAGTCAGCCCGAGCTGCGCCTTCCTCAGCCAGAAAATGGACCGTAACCGCAAAGTAATGGTGGTTACCCATCCGGCAGACAAGGCCGAGGCCCTGACGGACTTCCTGGAAAACCGGGGCATCACGGTGCTGACCAGTCCCGATCGGGACGCCCGCGGCACGTCGGTTGACGAGGTCATGCGGAAGATCGGTTCCCGGGTCGCAGCCCTGCAGGCCGATCTCGATGAAGTACAGTCCCAGCTGGACAACCTTTCCGAGCGGGAAGGTGCCACGATGGAGGCCCTGAGCCAACTCGTGGGCAACCGGATGGCCCAATTGCAGGTCGTAGACTCCTTCGCCCAGAGCGAAATGGTCGGCGTCGTGCAGGGCTGGGTCCCTTCGGACTCCTACGACGCCCTGGAGGCCGAGTGCAAGAAACAGTTTGGTGATAAGGCCGTTGCGGCGAAGATGTCCCACAAAGATGTGGACCACGAGCGCATCCCCACCCTGCTGCAGAACAACCCCATCGTCAAGCCCTTCGAGCTGGTCATGAAACTCATGAAACCGGCGACCTATGGCAGCTTCGACCCGACCTGGCTCATCGCCCTTTCCTTCATTGTCTTCTATGGCTTTGTTTTGGGTGACGCCGGCTATGGCCTTATTATTGTGGCCATCGGCGCCTTGGTGAAGATGAAGTGGGGCCACAATCAGATTCTCAAAGATGGCATGACCATCTTCCAGTGGATGGGCGTCTCGTCTATCGTTTTCGGTATCATTTACTGGGAAATCTTCGGCAACGTGGTCGAACAGCTGGTGGGTGACTACTCTATTTTCCACCGCGTCCACTACACCGACCAATTGCTTTACCTGTCCATACTCTTTGGTGTGGTGCACATTCCCCTCTCCCTTATTCTGGGTGTGCGGGAAGGCTATGCCCACGGGCATGCCAAGCACGCGGAAGAAAAACTCGGCATGCTGCTCGGTCTTGCGGCCCTGCCGATTGCCCTCGCCGCGGCTGCGGGCTTCTTCCCCCTCGGCGCCGCCGCTGGCCTGGGACTGGCCGCCATCATCTTTGGCGCCGGCCTCTACTACCTCTGGCGCGGCATGGGCGTTATGGCTCCCATGGGCATCATGGAAATCATCGGCCTGACGGCAAACATCTTCTCCTACAGCCGCCTCATGGCGCTGGGTCTGGTGTCGATTGCCTTCGCTGAGATTGCCAACGACATGCCCGAAATGCTGGGTGGCGGCACCATTGGCCTCGTCATCGGCATTCCTGCGGCCGCCTGCGTACACATTCTGAATATCGGAATTGGCGTTTTCAGTCCAACGATCCACTCGTTGCGACTTAACTTTGTTGAATTCTTGCCCAAGTTCTACGAACCCCAAGGCAGAAGTTACAAACCCTTCAGAAAGGAAATGGTATGGTAAAGAAGTCTACACTCCGCAAAGCATTCATGCTTTCCGCTGCTGGCCTCGTCCTGATGAGCGTCTGCGCCCCCCTGGCTATGGCTGCGGAAGAGGTAGCAGGAGCTGGAGATGCAGCCGCTACGTCGATCGGTGAAGGTATCCGTGTTGCAGGTATCGCCCTGGGCGCTGGCCTTGCACTGCTGGGTGCTGCGCTGGGTACGGGTCGGGCTCAGGCCTCGATCGGTGCTGGTGGTACCGGTGCCCTGGCAGAAAAGCCCGAGCTTTTCACCAACGTCCTCATTCTGGTTGCCCTTCCCGAAACCATCGTTGTACTTGGTTTCGTTATTGGCTTCCTGATTCTGGGCAATATCTAAGTTGTGTTTCGCGGCGCCCTCGCGGCGCCTTCTATTTTTTTACTTGGCCCCCAGGAGGATGCCGTTTTTTCGGCAGTATCACCTATGGAAAACAACCCTCTTCTGGATCTGATGTCTCAGCAGATCGCGACGCAGCAAGCCGATGTCTTGCAGGCGGCGCGGGATGAAGCGGCGCAGATCCAACAAGATGCCCAGCAACGGGCCGAGCAACGTCGGGCCGACACGCTTGCTGCGGTCGAGGGAGAGCTCAGCGCCATGGCGGCGCGCTCCCGCGAACGCGTGGAAGCGGAAGCCCACATGGTAACGCTGACCACGAAGGACACCATCACCAACGAAGTGTTGGCGACGGTAGAAGAAGCGCTGGTGGCCCACACGACCTCCGACGCGTTTCCCGAAACCCTGAATGCGCTGTTGGCCGAGTTGATGGCCGACAGCCCGACGGACATCGTGGTAATGGCACCCGAGGCACACGTAGAGCACTGCAAGCAGTGGCTTGAATCCAATGGCCATGGCGACCTGCCGGTTGAAGCCCTCGCGGGCCTGACCGATGGGGTAGCTGTCCAGGATCGCGCCAGGAAGTTCCGGTACACCAACACCCTTGCTGCCCGTTTCCGGTTGCAGGAAGGTGCGTTGCGGAAGCATGCCCTGAATCGGCTCTTTCCCGATTCTGCTGCGGGCGGGGAAGGATAAGATATGGCCGATATGGATCCATTTGTAGTTCACTTCAACGCACGCGTCCACGGCATGAAAGCCGATCTCCTCAAGCGGCAGTCCGTTGACCAATTGCTGGATCAAGGTGATCTTTCGCGGTTGGTCGATTCGCTGCTTGATTCGTCCTATCGGACGGAGATGGCGGAAGCACTGACGCGCTACGAAGGCGCCGATGCGGTCGAAGAGGCCGTGTCGCGTAATCTCGTGGCCACCTTTCAGACCCTGCTGAGCCGTTGTCATGGCGAGTTCCGCGAGTTGGTGGAGCTTTTCCTGGGGCGGTGGGATCTCATGGCCGTCAAATCGTTGTTGCGGTTAAAGCACCACAACCTCGATGGCGCATCCGTGGGCACAGCCCTGATGCCTGGCCCCAACCTGACGCCGCCGATTCTTAAGGAATTGAGCACGTCCGATTCCATGGAATCACTGGTACAGGGGCTTATTGGCTGGAATCGGGGATTATGCCGCGCGTTGCGAGGTGCCTTGCCGGCCTATCAGGAAACGCAGGACCTTTCGGTGCTCGAAGAAGCGCTGGACAAGGCCTACTATGTGGAGAATGCAGCACGGCTGAAAGAGGCCGGCGATTCTGACAGCCTGATGGTCTACTCCCAGTTGCAGGCAGAAATCGACCGAATCAATCTTCGGACGGTATTTCAACACATTCAAACGGGTGGCGATCTGGATCGCCCCCTGGAAGACCAGTTTTTGAGCCAGGGCACGTTGCCCAAGGCCCTGCTGCGCCAGATGGCGAATGCCTCTGACCCCGCTGCGGCCATGGAGCAACTCGACCGGACGCGCTATTCCCGATTGGTAGAAGAACTCTATCAGTTGCTGGAATCGAAGCGCTTCTCTCCCATGGAACGTTTTTTTGAACGCATTCTGATGCGGAACGTCCGTCAGAGCGCACGCAACGATGTTTTCGGTGTGGGTGTGATGATGGATTATGTCTGGATGAAGTACAACGAGGTGGTCAATCTTCGCCTTATCGCCCGTGGCCTGGCTGGAAATCTTCCGGCGGGCCGTGTCCGTGATGAGTTGTACTCTGTCTGACCTGCCCCTATGACTTCTCGGTCGCGTTGCTGCCCCTTGGGGCACAACGCGGCCAAACATAAACAAGGAATTGGATGACCATGGCTTCCAAAGTTATAGCTTTAGCCAATGGCCAGGCGGCCCTGCAGATCGGCCTCACCGGTGTACCGGTCGAAGAGGTATATGACGTGGAGGCGGTAGAAACCCGTCTTTCGGACTTGATGGACTCGGACGCCGAAGTGGTCATCGTAAACGAAGAGTTTCGGAGCCAGTTTTCGGAATGGTTTCAAGGGCGCCTCGCGCGTCACAACCGGCTTCCGCTGATCATTTTCTGCCCCTCCTTTGAAGAAGAGGACGCAGGCACGCTGGCCTATATTAACGCTATCGTTAAGCCGGCGGTTGGATTCGAAATTCGACTTGACTAACGATTTTTGGTTTATTGCTGAATTACATGAAATGTAGCATGGACTGTCCGTTTCCGGGCATTCCAGATAGTTCTCTCAAAATTACATGGTGAAACGCATGATCGCTGGCATGGCACCCCTTCGGGTGAATCGACCGGGATGGTGCAAACATCAGGCAACCGATAGTAGGAGAAACAAATGGCGGTGACGGAACAACAGATCGTCGGAAAGCTCGTCCGAATCGCCGGGCCCATGATTGAGGCCGATGGCATGCTCGGGGTCTCCATGGGTGAGATCCTGACCGTCGGCAAATTGGGACTGATGGGCGAAGTGATTCGTATTGAAGGCGACAAGATTTACGCCCAGGTGTTTGAAAGCACCGAAGGCATGTATCTTGGCGAAGATGTGGTCGCTACGGGCGTACCGCTGGCCGTTGAATTGGGACCGGGACTGCTCGGCGCCACCTTCGACGGGATTCAGCGTCCCCTGATCACCCTGCAGGAGTCCTCGGGCGATTTCATCGGCCGCGGTATTACGGCAGTCGCCCTCGACCGGAAGAAGAAGTGGGCCTATACCCCCGTTGCAACCGTCGGCCAGGAAGTCGTCGGTGGTGACATCCTGGGTACGGTACCGGAAACCAAGGCCATCGAGCACAAGGTCATGGTTCCCCCCCACGTTTCCGGGAAAATCGCGAGCGTCAAGGAAGCCGGTGAGTACACCGTGGAAGAGGTCGTTGCGACCCTGGAAGACGGCACCGAGCTGCGCATGATGCACAAATCCCCGGTGAAACAGAACCGGCCCATGCACAAGGTATTGCCCCCGGTTGAGCCGTTCCTCACCCGTCAGCGCGTTCTTGATATGCTCTTCCCCATTGCCAAAGGTGGCTCGGCCATCGTCCCTGGTGGCTTCGGCGCCGGTAAGACGGTTGTGGAACAGAGCATGTCCAAGTACTCCAACGCCCAGGTCATTGTGTACGTGGGTTGCGGTGAACGCGGCAACGAAATGGCGGAAGTGCTGACCGAATTCCCGGAACTGGTCGACCCCAACACGGGTGACTCGCTCATGAACCGGACCATTCTGGTCGTGAATACCTCCAACATGCCGGTGGCGGCACGTGACGCTTCCGTATACACGGGAATGACCCTGGCGGAATACTACCGCGACATGGGCTATGACGTGGCCCTCATGGCCGACTCCACCTCCCGGTGGGCAGAGGCCCTCCGTGAAATTTCTTCCCGTCTGGAAGAAATGCCCGGTGAAGAAGGCTACCCCACCTATCTCTCTGAACGTATCGCCGCCTTCTACGAACGCTGCGGTAACGTTATCTGCTGCGGCAGCGATGCCACCAGCGACAACCCCCGTAAGGGTTCGTTGACCGCTGTAGGCGCCGTATCGCCTCCCGGTGGTGACTTCTCCGAGCCCGTTACCCAGACCTCCATGCGGGTGTCGGGTGCGCTTTGGGCCCTTGACTCCGGGCTGGCCTATCGCCGTCACTATCCCAGTGTGAACTGGAACACCAGCTTCACCCTCTATTTTGAAGGGCTGAAAGATTGGTTTGAAGAGAATGCGCCCAACGGCTGGATCGCCCGTCGTCAGCAGGCTGCCACGTTGCTTCAGCGCGAAAACGAACTGAACGACATCGTGCAGCTGGTTGGCCCCGACGCCCTTCAGGACCAGGAACGCCTCATCCTTGAGGTTTCCCGTATGGTTCGTGAAGTATTCCTCCAGCAGAGTGCCTTCTCCGAAAACGACGCGGCCTGCGAACTTGAGAAGTGCTTCGGCCTCCTCGAGACCATCCTCGTCTATCATGAAGAATGTCTGAAGGTACTCGCTCGTGAGGTTCCCTTGACGCGCATCACGGAACTGCCCCTTCGTGAAGAGATTTCGCGTCTCAAGGAAGAGCCGAATGACGGCTTCACGGCCAAGAAAGATGCCTGCATCGAAAACTACAAACAGGTCCTTGGCGCACTCGAAGCCAAATAACCCAGGGAATTACTGCCATGTCTGAGAATGCAACTGACGAAAAGCTCCAAAAAGAATACTGGGACATGACCTATGTTTCAGGTCCCCTGGTGTTCCTGGAGAATGGCGACCGTTTCCCCACGGGCGCTATCCTGAATGTTCACATGGAAAATGGTGAACAGCGCGAGGGCCAGATCCTGGAAGCCACGAAGACCCACGCGGTGCTGCAGATTCTGCAGGGCACGCGCGGTGTCGATATCAAGGGCACTTCGGTCTCGCTGAAAGCGGACGCGGCTACGGTCGCCTGTACGCCCGACGTGATCGGTCGCCGCTTCAACGGTACGGGTGTCCCCATCGACGGCCTGCCCCCGGTTGTGCCGGAGAAGGAAGTGGAAATCGGCGGTTCGGCGATTAACCCCGTATCGCGTGATGCGCCCAATGACTTCATCGAGACGGGTCTTTCCACCATCGACGGTTTCAACACCCTCGTGCGTGGTCAGAAGCTGCCCATCTTCCTGGGTTCCGGTCTTCCCGGTAACGAAATTGCCAACATGATCGTGCAGAACGCCGACACGAAGGGCGATGACGCCCCGTTCGTGACGGTGTTTGCCGCCATGGGTATTACGGCCCGTGAAACGGAATACTTCCTGAAGGCCTTCGAAGAAGGCGGTAAGGGTTCCCAGGTAGTGGCCTTCATCAACCAGGCCGATGACCCCGCGATTGAACGTCTCTTCACCCCCCGTTGTGCCCTCACGGTCGCGGAATACCTGGCCTTCGAAAAAGGCTACCAGGTACTGGTGGTGTTGACCGACCTGACCAACTACTGTGATGCCCTGCGCCAGATTTCCTCCGCCCGTGAAGAAATCCCCGGCCGTCGTGGCTATCCCGGTTACATGTACACCGACTTGTCGACCATCTACGAACGCGCAGGTCGTATTCGTGGTAACAGTGGCTCGGTTACGCAGATTCCCATGCTGACCATGCCGGACGATGACATCACGCACCCGATTCCTGACCTTACCGGTTACATCACCGAGGGCCAGATCGTGCTGAGTCGTTCGCTTCACCGCCAGGGTATCTTCCCGCCGGTGGACCTGCTTCCCTGCCTTTCCCGTCTGATGAACAACGGTATCGGCAAGAACAAGACGGAAGCCTGGCACCGTGAGTGGGCGAACCAGCTCTACGCCGCGTACGCCGAAGGTCAGCGCATCAAGAAGCTGATGGCCATCGTGGGTGAAGACGCCCTCACCGAGCTCGACAAGAAATACCTCCGCTTCTCCAATGCCTTTGAAGCGGAAATGATTGGCCAGGGCATGACCCGTAAGCCTATCGAAGACACCTTCGCCACCGGTTGGAAGGTCATGGGTCACCTGCCCAAGTCCGAGCTGACCCGTATCAAACGTGAAACGGTTGAAGAGTTCTACAAGCCAGCGGATGAAAATGAGGTCGTGGAAAAAGAAGCCGCGTCCACCATTGAAAACGCCTAGTATCGTCGTTACTGCTGCCTGACGGAGTCCCTATGGTGACTTCGTCAGGCCGCTCTTCTACCTGTATGGGGTAGGCGAGATGAGCAATCGAAGCGCAGTGTGTGGTGGCCAACGCCCCGGACACTCAAACTTCACAAGAGACTTAGAACGATGAGTATGGATAGCCTCGCGCCAACGCGCATGAATATGCTCCTCCTGAAGGGCCAGATTAAAATGGCTTCGGATGGCGTGGGCCTTTTGAAGGGCAAACGGGACGCCCTCATGCAGGAACTGCTGAAACGTGCCCGGGAACTCAGTGAGATGCGGGATGACCTGCACGATAAGGGTCGCCTGGCAGGTAACGTCATGGCCATGGCCCGCGCCGTGCGCGGCACGCCCGAGCTCAAGTCGGCCGCGGTGGCCGGCCGTCGGGAACTGCACCTTTCCGTGGAATCGGAGAAAGTGTGGGGCCTCGTTCTGGGCCGCATCGACCAGAAGGGTATCGTCCGTACCCCCGCCCAGCGTGGCATGGGACTACTCGACACCTCCGCCCACGTCCAGGAAGCGTCCGAGTGCTCGGAGCATATGCTGGCCCAGTTGCTGGTCTGCGCCCCCTTGGAGCGTAACCTGCAGATTGTGGGTGAGGAAGTGAAGAAGGTTTCCCGCCGCATCAACGCCCTGGAAGAATACCTTCTCCCCCGCCTTCGTGGTCAGATGCGTGCCATTGCCACGGTGCTGGACGAGCGCGAACGGGAAGACACCTTCCGACTGAAGAAAATCAAGGGCAAGAAAGCCGTGCAGAAGCGTAAGGCCCAGGAAAAGGCCCGTGCGGAGCAGGAAGCGAAGGAGCAGGCCCAATGATGCACTTACACGAGATTCTTCGTCCTGAGCTGATTACGGTGAAACTGGAAGCCGAGAAGAAGCGGGAAGCCATGAGCGAGTTGGTGGACCTGCTGATTCAGCACCACGAACTGCCCATGAAGCAGCGTGATGTGATTTTGGAAGCCTTCTACGCGGATGAAGATTCCCTCGGTTCCGGCATGGAGCGGGGCATTGCGGTGCCCCACCTGGCAACCGACCTCGTGGAAGACGTCATCTGCGCTATCGGTATTGCCCCCAAGGGCATCCCCTTTCGCTCGTTGGATGGCAAACTGGCCCGAATCATCGTCTTGCTTCTGGTCCCCAAGAAGGACTTCGAAGGCGAAGTTCAGGCCATCCGGGGCATTCAGCACCTCCTGGAAGACCGCGAGTTGGTCACGGCACTGCAGGCGGCCGTGAGTCCCGTAGAAGCCCTCAAGCTGATTGAAGCGGCGGAAGACGGCAACGAGCTGTGAGCAGCCCAGATTACCAGACACACGATACGCGACACCCCCGGGTGTCGCGTTTTTCGTTTGATGGAACGTGCAACGGACCGGTGCACGGCGCTTTGCGTGGATTCGGTTTCCTTTGTTACAATGTCGCCTTCACCTTCCCCCAATCACGTTAGTCTTATGGAGATCTCAGTGCATGTCCGGTCACTCTAAATGGAGCACTATTAAACGTAAGAAGGGTGCCCTCGACGCCAAGCGGGGCAAAATCTTCTCCAAGCTCGCCAAGGAAATTTCCGTCGCGGCCCGCATGGGCGGTGGCGATCCCGACATGAACCCCCGCCTCCGTACGGTGCTGCTTGCCGCCAAAGGCGAGAACATGCCGAAAGACAATATCGCACGGGCCATTGCCAAGGGTACGGGCGAAATTGAAGGCGCCACCTATGAGTCCCAACGCTATGAAGGCTACGGCCCAGCCGGTGCGGGTCTCATCATCGATACCCTTACCGACAACAAGAACCGCACCGTGGCCAATATCCGCCATCTGCTGAGCAAGTATGGTGGCAGCATGGCCGAGACCAACGCGGTGAGCTGGAACTTCGAGCAGAAGGGCCTGATCGTGGTCGAAAAGGAAGGCCTCGATGACGACGCCATCTTTGAGAAGGCTACCGAGGCAGGTGCGGAAGACGTGGACATGGAGGGGGAAACCTACGACATCACCACGGACAGCACGGAATTGCACAATGTGGCGACGGCCCTGGAGGGCATGGGCATCGAGCCCAAGGAAGCCAAGCTGACGATGGTCCCCAAGACCACGGTTGAGTTGGAAATCAAACAGCTCAAGACCATGCTGACCCTCATGGAAATGCTGGACGATGACGAAGACGTCCAGGAAGTGTTTAACAATGTAGAACTGACCGATGAAGCCATGGAAGCCGCGATGGCCGACTAGGACATTCCGCATCGAATCGTTTGTATCATCTCCCCACGCGGTCTGCGTGGGGATTTTTTATTGGGCTCGCCGCTCAGGAGTGGCCAGGCCTTCGGAGGGATTTCCATTCCGGCATCGCCGGGTCGTGCCCTGAAGCGACTATCAGCGAGTCCTGCCGGGCCCTCTCTTATGGTCGTCATTTTGAATCGACGAAGGGCCATTGACCGCGTACGGGGTACCCGCGCGCCTTGGGAACACGGTGCCTTCTCCGTTGCAGAGGTGGCCGAAATGGCCCGGGGTTTCCATTCTGTCGGCGGGATTGGCTACGATGCGGTCGTGTCCAACGAAGAGAGGAATCCTATTGTGGTGGAATCGACAGAAAATGACGGCCCCGTGCAGGAACAACTTCCACGCCGCGATATCTTAAAAGGGGCTGCACTGGGACTCGGGATGCTGGGAGTTGCCTCTGCCACGGGTGCCACCTCAAAAGTGCGATCCTCCGCCCGTGTTATTCCGCGCGAGAATAGCCGTGAAGGCACGACCGATTGGATGCTCCGCAAGACCCACATCGCACCGGAAACACGCTACCGCAGTCCCCGCGTCGAAGGCTATTGCAATGCCACCTCGCTGCGCGCTGGTGACCAGCTCGACGTTATGGTTTCCGCCAATCCCCCCGCGTCCGTTTCTATCGAATTCTATCGCATGGGCTACTATGGCGGAAAAGGTGGCCGCCTGGTACGCCCACCAGAACGTATTGAGGCGCAAACCCAACCTGACCCGGACGTGGGTGCCATGCGGGTGCGGGACTGCCAATGGGAGCCCAGCCTGTCCTTTGAGATTCCGGAAGACTGGGTCAGTGGGGTTTACCTGGGCAAATTGACAGAGCAGAAGGACGGTATTCAGAGCTATGTCATTTTCATTGTACGGGACGACCGCCGGGCTGATTTTATGTTTCAGTGCAGCGACACGACCTGGAATGCCTATAACCGCTGGCCCGACCAGTTTGCCCTCTATGACGACGGCGAATCGGAGTGGTACCTGGGGGCGGGCACGGCCACGAGCTTTAACCGCCCATATGGCAAGTACTGCCAGGTGGTGGACACGCCCCTGTCTATCGGGTCGGGTGAATTCCTGTTGTGGGAATTCCCCATGGCGTACTGGCTGGAACAGCAGGGTTACGATGTCACCTATACATCCAATCTCGACACCCACTCCGATGGTCCGGGACTTCACCGCGTCAAGGGCTTCCTCTCGGTGGGTCATGATGAGTATTGGACCCGTCCCATGTATGACCATGTCATGGCGGCCATCAAAGGGGGCATGAGCGCGGGATTTTTCTCGGGTGATACCTGCTGGGGCATGGTAGACCTCCTGCCCGACGCGGCCAAACACCCCCACCGCAGCATTACCCGCATTGACCATTTCGGACCGGTCGATGAAGAGTTGGTGAAGCGTTATCCAGCCGTGGGGGCCTATCCCCACCAGGGCCCCGACCAGGCCCTCATGATGGGCGGACGCGATGTCTACCCGGTTTCGGGCGGTGCGGACTGGATCTGCAGCGCGGAAGAGCATTGGATTTTCGACGGCACGGGCATGAAGAACGGCGAGGGGATCCCCGGGCTCGTCGGCTTCGAATGGCATGGCGCGCCGGCCGATATCCCCGGCCTGGCAGTGGTCGCCACCGGAACGGCTTCCACAGGCAGTGCCGAGGGCACCTACGCCGCCACGGTCTACCCCGGGCCACGCGACAATGTGGTTTTCAACGCAGCCACTATCTGGTGGGCCGACGGACTGGCCGAGCCACCGGGTTATGTGCGGCCGTCGACCTACACGGAACCACAAGGGCCCGACGCGCGGGTGCAACGCATCACCCGGAATCTGCTGGAGCGTATGCGGGGCGGTGGGACCGGGTAGTGTCCCGAATCGGACGGGCAGGGCGGACGGTGTTTTCCGCGGGCCGCGGCGCGCGAACAGGCCGCGCCTTCCCGCCGTCAGGATGCATGGTGGTGGACTTTCGTGTACGCAAGGTTCACTATAGACCGGCAGTGACTGAGGCGGACCGAGGTAACGACGGCTTGGTATGGGATGCCACCATGGCACCCAGCCCAGCAGAATGGCGAAACGATGTTGGAATTCTGGCAAAAACTCTTCGACACCACTGATTTTCCTTCGCGGTGGCATTGCGGGAACTGGAGTACGGGCCACGGGTGGCTTCACATCGCCTCCGATACGGCCATCTGGGGGGCCTACATGGCCATTCCAGCCATCCTGGCTTACTTTATCCTTAAACGGAAAGATTTCCCCTTCCTGCCGGTATTCTGGCTCTTTGCGGCCTTTATCTTCTCCTGCGGCACCACCCACCTCCTCGATGCCGGCATCTTCTGGTGGCCCACCTATCGGCTGTCTGGGGTGGTAAAGCTCGTCACGGCCGTGGTTTCCTGGGCCACCGTGTTTGCGCTGATTTCGGTAATACCCAAAGCCCTCCATCTCCCTCGGTTGAGCGCCATCAATACGGAACTTAATGAAGCCCTGCTGGCCACCACAAAGTCAGAGGATCGGCTTCGCCGCGTCTTTGAGGCCGCTCCCAACGGCTTTGTTATCGTGAATGAAAAAGGCGTCATTACCATGGCGAACAGCGCCTGCAGCACGATCTTCGGGTATGGCCCCGGACAACTTATCGGCCTCTCCATCGAAGCGCTGGTTCCCAGGCGACACCGGGAGAAACACCCTGATTTTCGTTCGGCATTTCATGGCAATCCCGAGTCCCGACCGATGGGGCATGGCCGGGACCTCTACGGCCTGCGCAAGGATGGCACGGAAATCCCAGTGGAAATCGGGCTGAATCCCATCGAGGACGAAGGAGAGACCTTGGTCCTGGCGTCCATTGTGGACATCACCGAGCGCAAGCGGTCGGAACAGACGCTGGCACGTTACACCGCCGACCTGGAGCGCAGCAATAGTGAATTGGACGAATTCGCCTACGTGGCCAGTCATGACCTGCGCACGCCGCTGGAGGGCATTGAAAACCTCGCCACCTGGGTACAGGAGGATGCGGAAGAATTGCTCCCCGACGAATCCAAGCGCCACCTGGAGCTGATTCAACAGCGGGCGGCCCGCCTGAAGACCCTGCTCAATGACCTGCTGGACTATTCCCGAGCGGGACGTCTGGAAACGGCCATACAGCGCTTCAAGGTGCGCGATCTGATCGATGACGTGATTATCATGCTCCAACCCCCCGAAACGATTCGCTTCGAAATCAGTCCCGATTTACCCGAACTTGAGTCTGTCCAGACCCCCCTTCGTCACATTTTCCACAACCTCATCGGCAACGCCATCAAGCACCACGACCGCGAGGACGGCGTCGTCCGGGTCGACTGTGTGGAAGAAGCGACCCAGTATCGATTTACGATCAGTGACGATGGCCCGGGAATCGAGGCCGAGTTTCACGAACGTATTTTCATGATGTTCGAAACCTTGCGGCCCCGAGACCAGGTTGAAGGCAGCGGCATGGGGCTGGCCATTATCAAGAAGTCTATCGAAACCTACGGAGGCACGATATCGGTGGTCTCAACGCCCGGTGAGGGCAGCGAATTTTCGTTCACATGGCCCCGAGCGCTCTTGATTTGATTGCCGTTCATCCGACCAATCGTGTAAACTATAGTGTATATTCGGGGTTTACGGTGTAGAAATAGTCCGCAGGGCAGCGACAACACCGTGAAATCCACTAAAAACCATGCATCTGTCTGAATCAGCCTACGAGTTGAATGGGAGGTCGTTGTGTCGCTTTCCAGTGCCAATATCACCGTTTTCCTGGTGGAGAATGACGATGTGGAGGCCGAGCGGGTAACCCGTGCCTTCCGGAAGTGTGAGTCTCCGTATCAGGTGGAACGGGCGTGGGACGGCCTCGAAGCCCTCGAAAAGCTGCGCGATTTCGTGGCCCATACGACCATTCCGCGCTTCGTTATTCTGCTGGACCTGAAGATGCCACGCATGAACGGGATCGAGTTTCTTGACGAATTGCGGGCTGATCCGCGCCTGAAACATGCCGTAGTCTTCGTCCTGACGACGTCCCGAGACGAGACCGATCTGAAAGAAAGTTACGCCCGTAGTATCGCAGGCTATATTTTAAAAACCCACATCAGCGCCAACTTCCAGGAGGTCGTTCGCATGCTGGACAACTACTGCAATTTGGTGGATTTTCCACAGGGGAATTTTGAATGAGCGCAACGTTGCTAGTGGTAGACGATGACTCCGTTTTTCGCGAATCGGTTCAACGACACCTGGGAAAAGAGTTCAACTATCTGCTTGCCGAAAGCCTCCAGGCTGCGCGCGCTGTGCTGGAAGCGCATACGCCCGACTGTGTCCTGCTGGATCACCGCTTGCCCGACGGGGAAGGCATCATGCTCGTCCCCCAGTTGGTCGAGGCCATGATTCCGGCCGTCCTCTGTACTGCCCGGGGTAGCGAGTCCCTCGCCGTGCAGGCCCTTCAGGAGGGTGCCGACGACTACCTGACGAAGAGCGACCTGCGGGAGCTTGATCTGCGCCGTGCGGTTAACAACGCCATGGAGCGGGCCCGACTCCGGGCAACCGTGCGTGAGCGCGAAGAGGAAAAGGACGAACTCATCAAGCAGCTCAAATCAGCCCTGGCCGATGTGGAGACGCTGCGTGGTCTGATTCCCATCTGTGCGAGTTGCAAGAAAGTTCGGGATGACGGGGGCTACTGGAGCGTGGTGGAAGAATATGTGAGCAAGCATACGCAAGCCAGTTTTACCCACAGCTATTGTCCGGCCTGCTATGAAAAAGAATTGAAGAACCTGGCCGAAATGGAATAGCCACTTCGAAGCACAATCTGTTACGAAACGAGGAGCACGGGACTTTCCGTGCTCCTCGTTTTTTACAGGATTATGCGGGGCATCAGGCCCAGTGCATGGCACCGGGTTTGTCGCGGATGATGCACTGCTTAAGGAATTCAACGGCCTTGGTGAGGCCTTCCTGGCTGGACATGAGGCTGTCTTCGTGCTCGATGCTGACCGGGCCGTCATAACCGACGAGGCGCAGGGTGGAGAAGAAGTCTTTCCACCACTCAAGGCTGTGGCCGTAGCCGCAGGTGCGGAAGAGCCAGCTGCGGTTGGCTTCGTCGCCGTAGTGCTTCGTATCCAGCACACCATTGACGGCACCGTTTACCGGGTCCACCTTGGAGTCTTTGGCGTGAACGTGGAAGATGGCCTTGCCGCCGAGGGCCTTGACCGACTCGATGGGCTCGATGCCCTGCCAGAAGAAGTGGCTCGGGTCGAAGTTGGCACCCAGGTTGTTACCACATTCCTTGCGGATTTTAAGCAGGGTCTCCGTGTTGTAGACCACAAAGCCGGGGTGGGCTTCGAAAGCCACACGGACGCCGTTGTCCTTGGCAAACTTGGCCTGCTTCTTCCAGTAGGGAATGACGACGTCGTTCCACTGGTAGTCCAGGATCTCAAGATAGTCCGGCGGCCAGGCGCAGGTCACCCAATTGGGCTGCTGGGCCTTCTTGTCGGAACCGGGGCAGCCCGAGAAATCATTGACGGTCTTCACACCGAGCAAGCCAGCCAGCTTGATGGTATCGGACTGGGCCTTCTGGAATTCCTTCGCGAGGGCCTTGTTGGGGTGCAGGGAGTTGCCATGGCAGCTCAGGGCACTGATTTCCAGGCCTTCGCCCTTAATCATGGCCAGCAACTCGGTGCGCTTGGGCTTGGAAGCCAGCAGCTCTTTGGTGGGCGCGTGGGCATCTCCCGGGTAACCGCCAGCACCGAGCTCGACGGTGTCGAGGCCCAGGGGCTTGATGATTTCCAAGACGTCTTTCAACGGCTTGTCGCCGAACATACAGGTCAGCAATCCTAATTTCATGGATTCTCTCCTTCGTGGTTGTTTGATGCCTTCACGGCGGGTAATGTTGTACTACGGCGTTTTCGCATGTTCTCAGGGACGACAAGGACAGCAGGTAACCTTCCCTGCTGTCTCTGTAGTCCCTGAGACGTAGCGGAACTACCGTTTTATCACGTTCCCGGGCTCAGCCTGGGGATGTTTTGTTCCTGCGTTCAATTCTTGATGGTGCGATGTTCCATATGGTCTCGTATTTCGCAGAGCACTTTCACCATCTTCTCGTCGTGCTGTTCACGTTTCCGATTTAATGCGAGGTTTTCTTCCGCCGCCGCCAGAAAACGACTAACACCAAAGGCGTAGCGCACCAGAAAAACAACCAGCACCACTCCGATGGCCAAAAAGATGATCGGAATCAAATAAGCCACCGCCAGAAAGGCCCACGGCATTGCCACGGTCTCCATAGGCTGTCTCCTTTCCTCGACCCCAGACCCCGCCCGGAACCGAGTTTAACGCTATTGTCGCCGGGAGTCGAGGTAGGCCGCTGCAGATTGTAGCAGTGTGCACAGACTCTTCAAGACGCGAATGCCAAAAAACAACGCAACGATTGAAAGTCCCAGCCACACTGTTTCGAGCAGCAAATAAAACTGCGTGAACATCGTACCACCATCCATCACGAAACCCTCTTTGGTTTAATTAGTACCTCGTTCCCTGGCTCTGCCTGGGAATGCCTATTTCGACGCTCTGCGTCGAAGGGCTACCGATATGTCTTTCTTTTCTTCTGATGGTTAGGTCAACGCCGCAGTCTTCCGGAGCAGAGCTCCGGGATCTGCATTCCCAGGCAGAGCCTGGGAACGAGCCTTGGCGCTAGTTTTTGGTGGTGCGATTGGACAGATTTTCATTCAAGACCTTCAAGAGTGTTAGCGCCTCATCCATCTGTACAGTACGTTGCTTCTCCATTTCCGTTTGTTCCTCGGCAGAAGTTGCGAGCACTTCGCCATAACGCAACCCTCTCATTACTGCGTACACGAGAAATCCCGTCCAGAGCAGATTAAATGCTAAGGCACCGAACGTCAGGATAGTGACAAAGACACTACTGTGCGTAATCGAATTAAGAGGCTCCACTTCGCTAACTCCCTAACACTTGGGCCCGCCGCTCATTTCACCCCAACCCACTTTTTGCTCGCGCTGGACTTCTCTACCGCGTCAAGCACCTTCTGGCACTGAACGCCATCGGCGAAAGTCGGGTAGTTGACTTTCTTCCGCTTGAGCTGGCTGATGAACTCATAGACTTCGTGAACGAACAGGTGCTCGTAGCCGATGTTGTGCGCAGGTGGCCACCAGGCTTCCGTATAAGGATGACCGGGATCCGTAGCATGGATGGTGCGGAAACCCTGTTTCAGATCGTCGTCCGCGTTGTTGTAATACTGGAACTTGTGCATGTCTTCCTGGTTCCAGATGACGCTGCCCTTGCTGCCATAAATTTCGAGGCCGTGGAAATTGCGGCGGCCGGGTGCAAAACGGGTGGCTTCAAAGGTGGCCAGCGTATTGCCGCTTTTGAACCGGGCAATCACGATAGCGGCGTCATCGACGTCGACCGTACCCATTTTCTTTTTGCCGGCCGATTTCTTTTTGTTGGCGATGGTGGCCTGGCCTTCTTCGATGGGGCGCTTTTTGATGAAGGTCTGGAGGGTGGCACTCACTTCGGCAATGTCGCCGAGAAGATTCTGCGCCATGTCGATGGTGTGGGCACCGATGTCGCCCAGGGCACCGGAGCCGGCCGTCTTTTTTTTGAGGCGCCAGTTCACGGGAAACTCGGGGTCGACGATCCAGTCCTGGAGGTAGCAGCCCCGGTAGTGGAAGATTTCACCGAGCTCGCCTTTTTGAATCATGTTCTTGATGGTAGCGATGGCGGGATTAAAGCGGTAGGTGAAACCGCACATGTTGGGCACCCCGGCCTTCTCGACGGCCTTAAGCATATCCTGGGCTTCTTTGAGGGTATTGGCCAGGGGCTTTTCACAGATGATGGCTTTGCCCGCTTTGGCGGCTTCGATGGCCATGGGCGCATGGAGGTAACCGGGGGAGGCAATGCTGACGATGTCGATGTCGTCGCGGTTAACCGTCTTTTTCCAATCCGTGCTGGCTTCTTCCCAGCCCATCTGTTCGGCGGCGTCCTTCGTACCCTGGGGGTCGTTGCCACAGATAACTTTCATGACCGGCTCGGCGGGGAGGTCAAAAAAACGCCCCACCTGGCGAAAGGCATTACTGTGGGCCTTCCCCATGAATTTCGTCCCGATAAGGGCTACGTTGAGTTTCTTCTTCGCCATTGGGTTCTCTCCTTCGTCGTAGATGGTGTTGCGCGCCGGAACTCACGGAAGACCGTGGAACCGCGCGGCGTATTTTCCCTGCGATTGCGTTTTCCCCACCTCCACACGGTTCGGGAAGTGACAGGAAACGCATCGGGCCATTATAGTGGTGTGGAACGAAAATGCCAAGTGATTCCCATGGCGCGGCACGCAAACATCCTGCCGACCGAAGACCGGCGGGACAGACGCCGATGAAAGACTCCCATGACCACCTTTTATGATGCGGTTTATACCCTGGTGCGAGACATCCCCTCAGGGCGGGTGATGACCTACGGACAGATCGCGACCATTCTCGGCACACCCCGTGCGGCCCGGGCAGTCGGCTATGCCCTCCGCGCCCTGGAAGAAGGCAGCGACGTGCCGTGGCAACGGGTCATCAATAGCAAGGGGGGCGTGAGTGCCCGGGGCGACGATCAACGTCCGTCGTTGCAATATGAACTGCTGGATGAGGAGGGGGTGCAGTTTGGCATCAACGATACCTGCGACCTGGCGATCTATCGTTGGGAGCCGGAGGACCCAGAGCCCTATCAGTTCACGCCCGGGGAAGACCTTCCTTTTTAAAGGCGGGTCCACGACGAGCCGCAGGAGGGTCCACGACGCGCTGCAGGCGGGTCCACGACGCGCCGCAGGCGGGGACTGCACCGACGTGAGGAACGAAACCGCACCCACAGGAACCCGGGGGCCATCAGTCACACGCTGCAGTAACCCTGCCCACCGCGACGTCGGGGCCGTCCCCCTCTTCACAGCAATCCATGGGGACCTACAGGGGGAAGAATAGGTTCATGTACTCCAGTTTTTGCGAAGGGGCGGTGTCGTTGTGGGAGGTCTTCAAGATGTCATGGGGGAAATAGCGCGTTGCCCTTTGCCCGGGACCGCCATCGACTGATCGGGTGGTATCTCCCGGCCCGCGCACGAACTCTCCTGCGGCGAGTCTGCGACCGGGAATACCGGATCGCGCGGCACGATTGTTGGGTTGAGTTCGTTGGTGCGGAGGGAGTTTTGGTTGGTACCCACTAATTGTCCATGAACCGAAAAATAAGGGGACAAAAAGGTGCCGCGAACCGGAAAAGCCCCTATCTCACGATGGACCTGAAGTCTCAGTCAGGAGGGGGACGGCCCCGACGGGTGAATTGTCGTTGCCACCCATCGTCCGTCATGCCGCCCAAACGCCATGGGGCCTACTGCCCGGTTTGCGACGTCGGTGCAGTCCCCGTTATTCCGTGTCGAAGTTAAAAAGGCGCTTGCTTACGATGGTCTCATAGACCACTTCAGGCACGGCATCTTTCCAGTTGGTGCGGCCTTGTCGAATGGCCTTGAGGACGTCGCGCGACTGTATTTGCATCAACTCCGTGTTGGCCCCTTCCAGGGGAACGATGCAGCTGTTCTCCACGAGATGCCGGAGCAGGAGTCGCACGCGATTGCTGACCCGAACGTTTTCCAGGGTCACGAGTTCGCCGTCATCGCCAAGCACGGGGTATACGTAGAGCCGAATATTTCCTGAGAAGAGCTTGCCGAAGGCCTCGAGGATTCCCCCCTCGAGATCGGTGTAGTACTTCTCGTCGAAAATGTCTTTGATATTGGGCACGCCCAAAACGATACCAATCTTACGCTTGGTGAATTCGTTGAGGTAGCTGCGCAAACGAAAGAAGCGAAGATAATTGGAGATGAGCACCGTGAAGCCCTGGGCGCCAAGCATGTCGACACGGGCCAGGAAATCCTGGGTATCAATTTCCCCTTCGTTCATCAGGTTGGCCATGGTGAGTTCGGCCAGCAGCACCATCCGCTCTTCATCGGTCTGGTCTTCGTTGATGAACTGCTCTTTGCCACACCGAGCCATGTCCATATTGACATTGGTAATGGGCCGGAAGCTACCGCGAAAGAGGAGGCAGTGCTTTTTGTAGAGCGCATCGGAAGGCGGCAGCACTTCGCCTTCGGGGGAAAACATAACGGCCCCGGTCATGTTGGACTTCACCAGATGGAGGGCCATGAGCCGGTTGTCGATCTCGTCGAAATAGGGCCCCTGGAAATTTATCATGTTAATCTCAATCCGTCCGGGATCGAGATTGTCCATGAGGGTCTCCACCAACCGCTCGGGATTCCGATAGTGGGTGAAGGCACCATAAATCAGGTTGACACCCAATACGCCCAAGGCGAACTGCTGTTGGCGGTTTGAGTTATCAAGCATCCGCACATGGAGGATGATATCGCTGGGCGGTGCACCGGGATAGAGCTGGGCACGAATCCCCAACCAGCCGTGGCACTGACCGCGGGTCTTATAGCCCGCCGCCTTTACGGTGTCGGCGATGGCGAAGAAACAACTGTTCTTCGGCCGGGAATCCTGAATGCGCTCGCCGAGCAGACGGAACTCTTTTTCGAGCATCTTTTCGAGGCGACTTCGGCTTACATAGCGGCCGTTTTCCTCTTCCCCATAGATGGCGTCGCTGAACTGCATGTCGTAGGCCGACATGGTTTTTGCCAGCGTCCCGGCAGCTCCGCCGGCCTGAAAGAAGAAGCGGGCAATCTCCTGACCGGCACCAATTTCGGCAATCGTGCCATATTTGTGGGGGTCGAGGTTGATTTCCAGCGCCTTTTGCAGGGTGCTGTTCACTTCGTCTTGCATGGGGTGGTTCCTTCCAGGAGTCGGGGCCGATTCTGAAGGGGCCGGGTATATTTCTGGTGCCCATTCTAGATCCAGGGGAGACATGGAGACAATACCTGTAACGGGTTGCTTTGAAAAATCAATTGCCTGGCGTGGTCAGTGTGGGAAATCAATAACGACGACAGGACATTCTCCGATCGCGGTGATTTCAAGCGGCTCGCGTCCACAACTGAAGCTGTCCCCGACGGACGTGCGGCACCCACCAACATGGCCGCTATTATGCGGGATGCCTGGGACCTAAAACAACTCAGGGCTGTTTGTTTGCGGGGGGTTAAGCCCAAAATGCTTGTAGGCGAGGGGCGTGGCCACGCGGCCTTGCTGGGTGCGTTTGATGAAGCCCAGTTGGATGAGAAAGGGCTCGTGGACCTCTTCCAGGGTCTGGCGCTCTTCCCCCACCGCCACCGCGAGGGAAGCCAGTCCGACCGGCCCGCCACTGAATTTTTCGATGGCGGTCATGAGGATGTTGCGGTCCATGTCATCGAGCCCCAGGCGGTCAATACGCAGTAACTCCAGCGCGGCATCGGCCATTTCGCGGGTGATTACCCCCTCCCCCTTGACCTGGGCAAAATCACGGACGCGGCGGAGCAAGCGATTGGCGACCCGGGCCGTACCCCGGGAGCGGGCGGCGATTTCCAACGCACCATCGTCTTCGATTGGCACATCGAGAATGCGGGCGGCACGAAGCACAATGTGTTTGAGCTCCGATGGACTGTAAAACTCAAAGCGGCACGTATCGCCAAAACGGGCACGGAGCGGCGGGGTAAGCAGTCCTGACCGGGTCGTGGCCCCAATGAGGGTAAAAGGCTTGAGCCCGATTTTCATGGAGCGGGCCGTGGGACCCTTGCCCAACATGATATCCACCTCGAAGTCTTCCATGGCGGAGTAGAGGGTTTCTTCCACCGCATGGTTGAGTCGGTGAATCTCATCGATGAACAACACATCGAAGGATTCAAGGCTCGTAAGGATGGCCGAAAGATCGGCCTGCCGCTCGATGACAGGGCCGGAGGTCTGTTTAATATCCACGCCCATTTCATTGGCCAGAATGCGCGCCAGGGTGGTCTTACCCAGTCCCGGCGGCCCACTGAGCAACATGTGGTCCAAGGGCTCCTGACGCCCCTGCGCCGCCTGAATCGCAATCGCGAGCTTGTCCTTAATCGGCACCTGGCCGGGAAACTCTTCCAGCCGTTGGGGGCGGATCTGTTCCTCAGCGAGGGTATCCTCCCCTTGAATCTCGGGATCTACGATGTCGTCGTGGGCCATGGGCGATTATACCTTTGCCATGGATTGTAACGCAGCCCGCACCACCGCTTCATCGCTCGCCCCCTCGCCCAGTTTTTTACGGGCGGCCTGGGCGGCTTTCTTGGCTTCGGGGGGTGTGCAGCCGAGGGAAAGCAGGGCCTCATAGGCATCGTCCCCTTCGGGCGCGGCATCACTGGATTCGGGCTCGCCGATAATGGCATTCAAATCGGGGTTTTGCTTGAGCTTGTTCTTCATCTCCAAAACGATGCGCTGACCCATGGCCTTTCCGATACCGGAGATTTTGGTAAAGGCTTTCACGTCATTTTCCAGGACCGCCTGACCGAAGGCCTGCACCGAGAGCCCCGACAACACCGCCAGCGCCACCTTGGGCCCTACCTTATTGATGGACAGGAGGGTCATATAGAGGGCTTTTTCTTCTTCTTTCAGAAAGCCGTAGATTTGAAAGGTATCTTCCCGGATATGGCAGTACGTCAAGAGGGTCACCTCCTGATGGACCGCGAGTTTTCGGTAGACCGTTTCCGGGACGGCCACTTCATAGCCCACGCCCCCCACATCAAGAGCGATATGATCGGGGGTTTTCAGGGCGACGGTTCCGCGAAGGAATGCAAACATGGACGACTAATACCTCAAACTGGAGTAAATCGATTTACCGCCCCACTATACTGAAAATAAAAGCAGATTTCCAGCAACCACCAACATCCGGGGGCAACGAAGTTGATGCGCCCGTCCCACGATGCTATACTATGCGTCCTCTTGAAGCCAGCACACCGGCCTTCACGATGGGCGATTAGCTCAGCTGGTTAGAGCACCTGTCTTACACACAGGGGGTCACAAGTTCGAATCTTGTATCGCCCACCATTTCATAACGCCTCTAAGGCCAAGGAGTTGCAACAGCGCCTCCTTGGCCTTTTCTCTTGCATGCGATCCCCGTAAAGATCCTCCTGCCTACCCTGCCCGCCCGCCAGTCCGCTCATGGCATCGACCTGGTCGCGTTCACGCAAATGCGGCCCCCTTTCAGGCCGCCCCCGCCACGACGGGATTCTCTAAAACTCCTTGTGGCCCTTTAACTTAAGACAACTGTCACGGCTGATCCGAAGTTTGCCTCACCCCCAATATTTTCCCCGGCGTCTGGGAGTGGGTGTGCTAATATAGACCACAGAAAAGAGCAGGATGTAATGATCGAACTTTGTGTTTGATGCGATGGTGTGCCGCTGCGGTAGTAGCTGCGGAACCCGATCTCGCGAACCCCGCACGACAAGTTCCTTATTCCTTTGCGGGCGCGTGGCGGGGCAACGGTATACCCTCGTCGGCTTTAACGAGAATTGGGGATTTGTCGTGAATTTATCGGTATGCCGTCGAAACGTCATGGGGCAGGGACACAGGTATCTGAGGGTACTTGTCGTGTTTTTGGTTGCGGGCGCTGGCATCTCATCGTCCGCCCATGGCGCGACGGTGGTGGTTACGGGACTGAACAGCACGGTGGACGCCCCCAGCCTGAGCTCTATCGCCAATCTCAACGCTTCACCCGGCGCGGACGGCAAGATCAGTCTCCATGAAGCGGTCACTGCCGCGAATAACACGGCGGGTGCGGATACCATCCAATTCGATGCCAGCCTCGCCGGTATGACCATCTTCTGTACGACGGTGGTGCCACCAATTACCAGTCCGGTGACGCTGGACGGGGAAAGTCAGGGCATTCTGCTCGATTTCGACGATGCAACCGGTACAGCGGGTATTGCCCTTGCAAGCGGCTCTGGTGGCAGTACGCTCAACGGGCTATCGATTACCAAAGCCGACCCCGGTGCCATCCTGATCAGCGGGAACACGACCGGCAATACCATAAGTAACATGAAGATTTACAACAACAGCGGCACAGGGATCACCCTTTCCGGCAGCGGTACAAGCAACAACACCATCAGGGGGTGTTTCATCGGGACGATAACCGGGACGGATTCTCAAGGGAATGGTGTCCACGGGATTCATATTGAGGATTCGTCCGACAACATTATTGGGGGCGTAAATGGGACCGCTGACCGCAATATCATTGGGGATAATTCAGATAATGGGATTCTTGTCTCGACGACGGGTGCAAGCGATGTGGCCGCGGGTAACAAAATCTATGGCAACTACATCGGCATCGGGTCAAACGGCGTAACCAAGATCGGAAACAGCGACGAAGGCATTAAACTCAACGCCGGCTCCTCCACGGCCGACTCCATTGCCGGTACGGAAATTGGCACACCGGGCAGCACCGGCGGCCGAAATGTCATCGCCGATAACGGAATCGCGAACGTCTCCCTTTCGGGTTCCACCCTTTCCAACACCACGATTTTCAATAACTATATTGGCACCGATGCCACAGGTATGACCGACGCGGGCGGGAGTATCGGTGTTTTGATTACCGGCGCGGTAGCGGGCACCTTGATTGGCGACGACAGCGGCACCAACGGCAACGTCATCTCTGGAAATGGAGGCGATGGCATCGTGTTGGACGGCGGCGCGGGCACCCTTATCCAGGGGAACCTGATTGGCGTGGCCGCCGATGGCGTGTCACCGTTGGGTAACCACTCGGAGGGTATCGTGGTGACCAGCGATACCCGTGCGGCCACCGACATCACGATCGGCGGAAGCCCCGCTGGTGCCAATATCATTGCCCACAACGGCAGCGAAGGCGTATTGCTGGACAAGAAAGATCGCGCCCTGAGACGGGTCAAAATTACGTACAACCCGATATTCGACAATGGGGGTAGGGGCCCAATCATATTGGATGGGGGCGCCAACAACGGTATTCTGGCCCCCACCGTTACCGGGCTCACCACCACGTGGCCCTATGCGGTTCAGGGTTCGGGCGTCACGGCCGGCGATTTAATACAGCTCTTCGCCGACAGCGCGGATGAAGGCCAGTTTCTTATCGGCGAAGGCATTGCCACCGGTTCCACCTTTGACATCCCGGCAGAGCTGGCACCCTATGATATGTTGAATGTCACCGCCACCCGCACCAGCGCGGCCGGTAACACCTCCGAATTCAGTGAAACCGACGATCCGGGAATTATTCCCGAGATTGGTCCGACCCTCACGGTAGACGTCGGCGCCGGTCAGGCGGACCCGACAAATAGCGAACCGGTGTTTTTTGATGTGGTCGCCGACGAGGCCATCACGGGCTTCAGTATTGCCGATATCACCAAAGGCGGTACGTCGACCTACGATGTGAGCCTCACCGGATTGGGTGATGGAAGGCGCTTTACGATTGAGGCCTTCAATATTTCCGGGGCGGGCACGATCAGTCCGAGCGTTGTGGCCATGTCGGTGGTAGACCTATCCATCAACCGAAACACCAATCTAACCGCTTCCATCAACGGAAGCACGGACGGCACGGTAACCTACGATACAACCGCACCGACAATTACCGTGCAATCCCTGGTTTCGAATGATTCCACCCCCGCCCTCTCCGGCACGGTCAATGATACGACGGCGACGATCACCGTGGATGTGGGGGGACAGTCGGGACTCGCCGCGACGAACAACGGCGATGGCACCTGGACGCTGCCCGACGATAGCCTTTCCACCCTTGCCGATGGGACGTACAACGTCATCGTTACGGCGATGGACCCTGCGGGCAATACCGATACGGACAACACCACCAATGAACTGACGATTGATACGGTGGTCCCGACGGCCAGCATGGGCCTGCGGATTACCAATGATGCCAGCCCGGCCCTTTCCGGGCCGGTCGATGACGCCACGGCGACCGTGACGGTCTCTGTCGATGGCCAATCAGGGCTGGTGGCCACCAACGGCGGCACGATATGGTCGCTGGCGGACAATACGCTGACGGCCCTCGCCGATGGCGTCTACACAGTAACCCTCGATGTGCTGGATCCTGCAGGCAACTCCGATACGATTGCCAACACGGACACCCTTTTCATCGATACCACGGCCCCCGCCGTAACAATCTTTACCCAGTCCACCAACAACGCCCGCCCCACCCTCAGTGGAACGGTCACCGATGCCACGGCAAGCACGGTATCGATCACGGTAGGCGGCCAGACCTTTGGCGCCACGGTTTCGGGTGGCGGGTGGAGCGCCGGGGTACCCAGCGCGCTGGCAGACGGTCCCTACACCATCGAAGCCACGGCCACCGATGGGGCCGGCAATGTGGGTATGGCCAGTTCCACCGACGGCCTGTGGGTAGACACCACCACGCCCTTGATCACGGTAACCCCCACTACAAGCGCCTCGGCGAGTCCGGCCCTCTCGGGCACCCTGGACGATGCCATGGCGGATCGCACCAACAGCCTGACCCTCTCCATCTCGGTAGGCGGCAACAGTTACCCGGCCGTCAACAACGGTAACGGAACCTGGTCGCTTGCCCAGGGCATGATCTCGCCGAACCTGGCCGATGGCGTTCACGAGGTCTCCGCCACCGCAACCGATACGGTGGGCAACGTGGGCATGGACAGCACGGCGAACGAGCTTACGGTCGATACGACGGCGCCGGTGGTCACGGTCAACAGCGTGAGCACGGGCGACGCGACCCCCGTGTTGAGCGGTACGGTGACGGATGGGACCGCCGTGACGCTGGATGTGCTTATCGACGGCTCGACCTATACCGCCGTCGTCGACGACACCACCTGGTCTGCGAATGTCACCAATAGCCTGGCCGACGGCACCTATGAGGTGGTGGCCACGGCGACCGATGCGGTCGGCAACGTGGGTGTGGACGGCACGACCAACGAAGTGACCATTTCGGCGACGGCGCCGGTGGTAACCGCCACGTCGCTGGTCACGAGCGCTCCCAGCCCCACCGTGGCGGGCACGGCCACCGCGTTTGGGTCCTTCAGCATTACGTCCGTCGATGTCACCATCAACGGCACCCTCTATAATGCCACGCTGGGAAGTGGCACCTGGAGCGTTTCGGTGGGCGAAACCCTGGCCGAGGGCAATTACGATGTGACCGTATCGGCCACGGATGATAACGCCGCCACCAGCATGGAGGTTTTCCCCGACGCCCTGGCCATCGACATGACGCCCCCCGCATCCACCGTGAGCACCTTGCTGACCAACAACACGACGCCGATGCTCTCCGGAACCGTGAGCGACGCCCATACCATCACCAATGTGGATGTCACAGTCGGTGCTCAGACCTTCACCGGGGTCCCGGTGGTCGGCAGCGTCTGGAGCGTCACCGTCGGGAGCGCACTGGCGGACGGCATCTACGATGTGGTGGTGACGGCCACCGACGAGGCGGGCAATTCGGGTAACGATGCCACCACCGACGAACTCGAAATCGAGACGGGGGCGCCCGTGGTAACCGTAGACAGCCTGGTCACCCTGGACACGACACCCCTACTCAGCGGCACGATCACCGATGCGAACAGCGTGTCGGTAGACGTGCTGGTCAATGGAAAGACCTATTCCGCCCTCGTCACGGGCACGACCTGGACGGCCAACGTGCCCGACGTGTTGCCCGATGGCACCTACGACGTCGTCGCAACGGGCACCGATGGGGCCGGCAATGTGGGGACCGATGGAAGCACCGACGAACTGCTCGTGGATGCAACGCTCCCGGTGGTCACCGTCAACCCACAGAGCAGTTCCAGCACCACGCCTACCGTAACCGGTAGCGCCGTGGATGCCAACCTGTCGACTGTTTCGGTTACGGTGGACAGCGTGGCCTATATGGCCACGATTTCCGGGAGCACCTGGAGCGCCGTCATCTCGACTCCGCTCACCCCGGGAAGCACCTACGATGTCGCCGTCGAGGCCACCGACACGGCCGGAAATAGTGGCCTGGACAGCACCAATGACGAACTGACTATCGATAGCACGCCCCCCGTCGTCACGGTGGAATCCGTGATTAGCGCCGTCCTCCCACCCACGCTGCAGGGCACAGTCAGCGATGACAGCGCAACCAGCGTAAGCGTCACCGTGGGTGGAAACGCCTACGCCGCCACTGTAACGGCAGGCCAATGGAGTGCCGTGGCGACCAGTCTCGCGGCCGATGGCACCTATGACGTCATGGCGGAAGCCACGGACGCGGCGGGCAACAGGGGCACCGACAGCACGACCGATGAACTCACCGTGGACACGACGTCACCGGTGGTTACGGTAGACACCTTAACGACGGATGACCCCTCGCCCACCATAACGGGAACGGTAAACGATGCCACTGCCGTGACCATCCGCGTCGTGGTTTCCGGTAACGCCTATGTGGCGAGCATTTCGGGTACGACCTGGACCGCGAATGTAACCCGCAGCCTGGCCGATGGCACCTATGATGTCATGGCTACGGCCACCGATGTGGCCAACAATGTGGGCAGCGACGCCACGACCAATGAGTTGGTGGTGCTGACCAATGCGCCTGTCCCCGGCTTCGATGGCCTCATGACCAATGATGCCAGCCCGGCACTCCACGGCACGGTCGTGGACGATGGGGTCGTCACCTCCGTCGATGTAACGGTGAATGGCACCACCTATTCGGCCTCGGTGTCCGGCGAAGAGTGGAGCGCCAACGTCACCGAAACGCTTCCCGATGGCGTGTACACCGTCGCCGTATCGGCCACAAATGACTCCGAAAAAACCGGCATGCAGACCTTCACCGATGCCTTGACCATCGATACCGTGCCACCCACCGTGGAGATGAGCTCCAGCGAAAGCGATCCGACCAGCGCGTCCCCCATTCCGGTCCTGGTTGCCTTCAGCGAGATCATCGCGGGCTTCGACGTGGAACAGCTTACCGTAAGCAACGGGACCATAGATTCCCTTACGGCGGATGGTATGACCTATAGCCTCGGGGTGTTGCCGACCGCAGAAGGCACGGTGACCCTGTCCATCGAAGCCGGTGTGGTCCAGGATCTCGTCGGAAACGACAACACCGCGCCCGCCTCCTTTTCCATCACCTACCAGGCGGCCGGTGAAGGTGAAGGTGAAGGTGAAGGTGAAGGTGAAGGCGAAGGTGAAGGCTCCATTGAAGACTGTATCGCCCTGTGCACGGAAGACAGCCCGGATGAAGACGGCGACGGGCTGAGTCGTTGCGTGGAAATGTGCCTCGGAACAGACGACGCCCTGTTGGATACGGACGACGACGGCATGACGGACAATTTCGAATTCGACTTCGGCCTGGATCCCCTTCGCGACGATTCCGGCGAGGATTTCGACGGAGACGACGTGACCAACCTGGAAGAATTTCTGGAGAATGGCGATCCCACGGATCCGACCAGCCCCAATGGCCTCCTCTATGTCGCTCCGGACGGCGAGGATGAAGCAAACCGTGGTTCGTCACTCAATCCCTGGCGAACAATTGGCTACGCCCTTTCCCAGGTCGTCCCCAACACCCTGCCCCGGCCTCGTATTATCCTGCGGGAAGGCACCTACGCCGAGGATGTGGTGATGGGCGAAGGCATCATCATCGCCGGGGAACGGGGTGCCAACGTCGTTATCATGGGCATGGTCACGGGCGCGGAGAATTCCGCCTTGCGTCGCGTGACGATTACTCCCTTCAGCGACGAAGCCTATCTGTTTGATATGAACGACGTGACGATGTCACTCAGTGACGTGACCTTCCTGGGCTCCCCCGAACGGGACCGCACCGCCCTATTGGTGGACGGAGTACGGCCGGGGAATTCCGTCATCGAGCGGTGCATCTTTACGCGCCTGGGTTCCGGTATCGATGTGCTGGACGCGATTCCAACCATCCGCCGTTGCACCTTTGAAGATATGCCAGACCGCTTCGGTGACCCCGCCGCACAGGGGGCCGGCATCATCATCCGGGACAATAGCGAGCAGGCCTTGAAATACACCACCAAGGCCCTTGGCGACACGACCAATCCCAACAGCGGCTGGAACGATTTCCTCCCCACGCTTGATGGACTCGCCGTGATCAACGAGCGGGAAGAAGCGCTCGTCATGCAATCGAACTACTGGGGGGAGACGGAGCCCGAGGAGATCGCACTCCGTGTCGAAGGTCCTGCAATTCAGGAGCCGGTACTGGTACAGAGTTCGGCCATTCTCGCCGCCACCATGTTCTGCACCGTGTGGGATGCCGCCGACCAGAAGCGCCTGGGCGATGCCTCCGTCGAATTGACGGTGAGTTCCTTCGCACCGGTTACGGAAAACACCGACGGCCTCTATGCCTTCCCGGCGATGGCCGAGGGGGCCTATAGCGTCGGGGTGAGTGCACCCGGTTATCTTCCGGGCACCATGGACATCACGATCGGAAGCGGTCAACTCAAATCCGTCACCGTCGCCTTGCGTGCCGAAGCCGTCGCCGGAGAAGGTGAGGGAGAAGGCGAAGGTGAAGGTGAAGGCGAGGGTGAGGGTGAAGGAGAACCCGGTACGGGCTGTGCCCAGTGTCCAGCGCCGTCGAAAGGCCTTCAGGGCCTTCAGGGCGATTTCTTCCTGACGGGCATTACGCTGCTGATACTGCTCCTGTCCAGCCGTGCATTGCGGGATAGCGTTCGTTGAGCAGCGTGCCTCGCCATGGGATCCTCTTGCCCCGCAACATTCTTCCCGATCGTGGTAGTATGTAGGGCGGGTGGTTTCCCAGGCGCGTTTCGTTGGTGGGTGGGTCCCTCTCCCATCGGGCCCGCTGGCCCCGGAGCGCTCCACCGCAACGCATAAGGCACCCCAATGAAGATACTCGCCACACGCTTCTCCCTCCTTCGCCAACTCGGGAGGGGGGCCTCTGGCTCCGTTTGGCTTGCGTTGGATCATCAGACCGGCAATCGCCCGATCGCGTGTAAGCTCCTCCATGCGGAGTCGCGATCGGACGCCCGGGCCATCAACTCGCTCAAGCGCGAGGTCCTGATTGCCCGCCGTCTTCATCACCCGAACATTTGCCAGGTCTTTTCATTCTATGAGGTCGAGCCAGAGCCCTTCATAACGATGGAATACCTGGAAGGCCAGACCTTGCGGTCGGCCGCAGCGGAATCCGGGGCCCAGGTACCGCGGTCGCGGCTGGAGCATTGGCTACAGCAAATCGCCGATGCATTGGACTACGCGCACGCACGCCAGATTCTCCATCGCGACATTAAGCCAAGTAATGTGTTGTGTGGTCACGGGGAAGAAGTTTCTCTCATCGATTTTGGAATCGCTTCCGTGCTGGCGGAGCAGGATCAGACGGACCATCCCGCTTCACGGGTAGGCACCTACCTCTACATGGCCCCGGAGGTGATTCATGGCCGTGCACCGACGCCCTACAGCGACCAATACAGTCTGGCGGTCATGGCCTACGAGCTCTTGAACGGCGAGCACCCTTCCCTTGCGCAGCGTGGATGGAGCTCCACAGGCGCCGCACCTTCGACGGGTCTGAACGTTGATGATGCATTCAAACGCGCGCTCTCGGAGGTACCCGAAGAGCGCTTTGAGGATTGCCGGAGCTTTGTCACCGCGCTGCGGGGCTCCTCCCACGATGGCGACATCTCGGTCCCGCCAGCCAATCGTGGTCGCCTGTTGGAAAACCCATCGGAAGACAGTGATACCCGAGATGCCGACTGGAATCGCCCCTTGTCCAGTTGCCTGATGCTGGGCGAAATATTGCGCGACAACGGCCTTGTAACAGACGACGCTATCGAAGGTGCCCTTCGCGCGCAACCGGGCACTGGCCTCAGCCTCGGCGAGCTCCTCCTGGATCGTGGGGAAGTCTCCGCCCGCTCCCTGGCCAGCGCCATCGCAGAACAGTGCCGACTGGAATTTGTCCCGCTGAGCGATGAGGCGATCGATTGGGCCGCTGCGCGCGCGATCGGGATGGCCACGCTGAACCGGGACGTGTGCATCCCGATTCGGGGTGCTGCTGCGGGCATCCGGGTCGCCATATCGGATCCGTTGGATTTCGCGGCCCTGGAGCGAATCGAGGCCACGGCGGCGGTACCGGTCGAATGGTGCGTGGCTTCCCGGGACGAGATTCTCAGCGCACTACAGCAGAAGCCGTCTTAAGCGGGCTTGACCGGGGTAAAGGCGGCCGTATCTCTGGGAATCATCACGGTGAACGTGGTACCCACCCCGAGTTCACTCTGTACGCGCAGACTGCCTCCGTGCTGTCGGACAATCTTTAAACTAACCGCCAATCCGAGTCCGGTTCCGTTACTGCCTTTCTTGGAGTAGAACGGTTCCATTATCTTGTCCAGCTCGTCATCTGCAATACCCACGCCGGAATCCTGCACCTCGATGAAAGAGAATGCTTCGTTCTGATACGCACGAACCTTCACACTGCCCGTCGTATCGGAACATGCATGAATGGCGTTGTAAATCAGGTTGAGCAGTACCCGATGCAATTGATTTTCATCGCCGTTGATGGGCAGCATTTCGCCGACCTCGGCGTCCAGAGCAACGCCGGCCTTTTCGGCAACGAGTTGGCATAGCGCGACAGACTGGCGTGTAAGCGCCCCCAGATTGACAGCGGAGAGGTTCAATTTGTTTTCGTTGGAGATTACGCCGAGATTGCCGGTGAACCCATGTAGCCGTTCGGACGCACTGATCAGGTGGGCCAGGTTGCCTGAGACTTTCTCCCAGCGCTCCCCTTCGCAGGCCACCTGCAGGAGTTCCGTACGGGCCATGATGGCCGTGACCAGATTTCGCATGTCGTGGGTAATCCCGTTGACCGCCTCTCCAATCGCCGCGAGCCGGGTATTGCGTAATTCGCGCGTATGCATCGCTTCATTATCGATCGTCGTGCCGATAATCTGGCCCAGAATACTGAGTAGGCGCAGGTGGCGGCTCGTGAATGGCTGAGGACGCTCCGCAGAATCCACGTAGATGACGCCCACGACCGCGTCGTTGGCATACAGTGGCACGCATATGGCCGCTTCAATACCATGGCGAAAAATACTCCCGGAGCCGTGAAAGCGGGGGTCTATCTTGGCGTTTGCCGTCAACACCGCAGATTTTGTGTGCATCACGTGACTCAAGAGGGTCTTGCTGATAGGCGGGTCGGTCGCGTAGTTCCGCAAAGAAAGGCTCGCTTTGAGTTTCAGGCGCTCTGACTTTGCGTAGCGAACCAAGATGAAACTGCGGGTTGCGGGGACCGATTGGAGAATGAGGTCGAGGGCCTCCAGTAGCCGCTGCTCCAGGTCGACGTGCTGTCCAAGCAGTTGGGTGATCTGGAACATGGTGCTCAGGTAGGAAATACCGCTGTCCGAGCGATCCAGATCCCGTGCCAGGTTCTTGGCCATCCCGATCGGTATGGACGTGTTGAACTCGCCGGAAACCTTGTCCGCCTCGAAGCGTTCGAAGATGAGATTAAAGGTCCCAATCGTAACCACATCGTCGACTTTCAATTGCGCCGACTGGATAGGGGCACCATTCACCAACACGCCGTTTCGGCTGCCCAAGTCCACGATCTCCAAGGCATCTTCATTGAGCTTGAGCCGCGCATGGTTCCTGGAGATGTGAGAATCACAGATGACAATATCCGATTCGTCAGAGCGGCCGATGGTGAGTTCCCCCGAAGCGAAAGATACCGTACTGGTCTTCTCGCCGAATCGCTGTACGCAGACACTGTATCCCGTCATTTCGCATCCTCCAGAGTTTGGCCATGGACCGCGCTCCGATTCTCAACCGTCGTGCCATCCCGGACCAATCGGGGACTCAACGGAAGTCTCGAATACTGAGCAACTCCGCATTGAAATCCATTTCAATCGGCTCAAAACTCAGGCAGCGGTGTTGCTGATCCAAGAGACGCTGCATCTCCGTTACTTCCTGCAATAAGGCGTCACGATTGTCGCTGCTCCCGGCAATATGCTTGAGCTTATCAAGTGCAGTCCCAAGTCGCTCCGCAAGGACTTTTAATTCGGAAAGCTTTCGCTCGGTCTCGTGTTCCTGTGTCAGTCGCTGGAAAGAATCTACGGAGGCGAGACTTGTGCGCAGCCGTGCGAGCAATACGGGGAAATTGATAGGCTTCGCCACATAGTCGTTTGCCCCAAGTTCCAGACCGCGCACCACATCCTCGCTGCTGTCGAGTCCAGAGACCAGGATGACGGCGATCTGCTCAGGGGACCAATACTCTCGAATCGCCTGAAGTACCTCCAGGCCGCTCACGCCGGGCAGCATGATATCGAGCAGGATCGCATGCGGTTGTATCTCGGTTATGGATTCGAGTACGTCGCCGCTTCCGTCGCTGGAAAACACCTCGTAGTTCTTCGCACGAAGTCGGCGTGTTAAAAAGTCTCTACTGGACTCGTCGTCCTCTACCACCAATATCCGTTGCACGGGCATGCTCCCAAAACCTCCGACGGATTGCACGGCCTTCCTTCGCTGCGCACCCCAGTTTTCCGAATCGAACGTGACCCGGTTTTTCAGTCACCCTCGCCAGTATCCAACCAGACGAAATCCTTGACACCTTCTTCACCGACGCCTTACGACGACGCCACCGAAGCGCTAAGGATGCCACAGCGAATCCGCCCACAACTCCCCAGCAAAACGACGGTGTAGCTCCTTAGGAACTCTACCGTTTTATCCGAGTGTCCGTCAAGGAAAACATCTCCATTAATCCCATTACCCCTTTTACTGTAGGCACTTACAATGTGGTATATTTCTGTCCCCCTATCGCCCTATCGCACCTCAAACAACTCGAAACAGACGAAGCGCACCCCTGTTTTTTGCATCAACTTCTCCAAGAAGAATTGTAGGAATAACCGCCCGTATCGCATTGTGGACCACCTCGCTCACGACGACACCCCCCGGCACACCATGCTGCTCCACCCGCTGCGCGGTGTTGACCGTATCGCCCCAGACGTCATAGAGATATTGTCTTCGACCTACAACCCCGGATATTAGCGGCCCCATGTGCACCCCGACGCGCAGTTGCCACTCCGGCACCAACTCTCGCAACACCGCGATCATCTCCGTGCCCGCACGAACGGCGTTCAGCGCCGGGTCCGGCCGCTCTACGATCAGGCCCGACGTGGCCATAAAGCAATCCCCTATCGTCTTCGTCTTGTGGATTTCGTGTCGTAGACACACATCCTCGAAGGCACACATCACCTCTTGCAACAGCTCCACCACCCGGCCTGGACACTCTGCCCTGCAATAGGCGGTGAAGCCGACAATATCGGCGAAGAGTACCGCGACTTCTTCGTGGGCTTTGGGCTGGATACTCCCCGTGCGCTTCAATTCTTCAATTACCTGGTCGGGAAACAGGACCCCCAGGAGCCGGTCCGCACGGACACGCTCCTGTTCAATTCGGGAGAGGTATTTTCGTTCGCGATCCCGAAAGGCCTTTTTTTCGAGACACGCATTGACCCGCGCGCGGAGCAGCACGGGATTGAACGGCTTCGTGAGGTAGTCATCTGCACCCAACTCTATGCAGCGTGCGGCACTTTCAATTTCGTTCATCGCCGAAATCACGATGACAGGGAGTTCACGCAACTCGGGATTTGCTTTGATTTGCTCCAGGACATGAAAACCGTCGAGCACCGGCATCATGATGTCGAGAAGTACCAGATCAAAATGCGCTGAGTGCAGCAGTTCCAGGGCCTCCGACCCGTCGACCGCCTCGGCGGTTTCCAGGCCTTGCCGTTGAAGGCGCCTGACCAGCAGGTCCCGGTTTTCCTCCATGTCATCAACCACCAGGACCCTCTGACGCGGAGCCGTCACGCACTCCGCCCTTGTTCGAGCAGGGCTTCAATCTTCTCCATGAGTATGCTGAAGCGAATGGGTTTCGTTTCGAACTCATCGCAGCCGGCATCCATCGCCTTGCCCCGGTCACTCTCCATGGCATGGGCCGTGAGCGCTATAATCGGAATGTGGGCGATAGTATCCGTGGCCCGGATCATCTGGGTCGCTTCCCACCCGTCGATCACCGGAAGACTCATATCCATGAGTATAATGTCAGGCGTTTCAGCGCTGGCCGCAGTCACTGCTTCCTGACCGTCTACGGCAATGGATACCTCGTGCCCCTTTCGTACCAGGCGCCGGGTCAGCATTTCCCGATTGACTTCATTGTCTTCTACGACCAGAATTCTTGCCATAACCATCAGACCTTGTAAGTTGCTGTACTACTTGTCCCAAAAACGCGTTAAGAACGGCCCCGGCTCACCGGGCACCCGCTAGACGTCAATCCCTTTGATACGTGGACAACATTGCCCTCAGTTCGGTCAGGAACTGCTCCCGACTGAACGCGCCTTTCATCATGACATGCTCCACATTCTGTTCCAGAAAACGCCGATCGTCGGAGGACAGGTCACGGGCCGTCAAAACGACTACCGGGATATCACGAAAGGCCGGACTCTTTCGAAGCTCTGCGGTAAACTCAAAGCCATCCATCTCGGGCATCATCAAATCCAGTAGGATTAGCGAGGGAACCCCCTTGTGAAGCATCTCCATGGCGACCCGTCCGTTTTCGGCCACCGCGACGTCATAGCCCTTGTCGCGGAGAAAGCGCACCATCATCTCGCGACTATCCGGGTCATCTTCTACGACGAGAATCTTTTCCTGCTCCGTCTGCTTCCGGTGCTTTGCCAGGATTTGCGTCAAGGTCTGGCGATCCACGGGTTTAACCAGGTAGTCGGAAACACCCAGGGCATAGGCGAGATTCTTCTCCTCCAGCAAGGAGAGCATCACTACCGGAATGTCAGCCAACTGGTCATCGGCTTTCAGGGCTGCCAACACGGCCCAACCATCCATCTGGGGCATCATGATATCGAGGGTAATCGCAAAGGGTTGGTGCGTTCGCGCCATCGACAGGCCGATTTCGCCACTCTCCGCTTCAAGGACCGTGTAGCCTTCTCGTTCCAGGAAGCGGCGAAGCACGTCACGTACACTGGCCTCGTCATCAATGACCAGCACGCAGTCCCGGGGGTTCGCCGTCTCCGAAGCCACCTCCTCGGCGGCCGGGTCCGTAGCGAGGCCGTCGGATGCCGATGTCTCGGTGGGGTCTTGGTTCACAGCGCCCACCTGGTCGAAGACTTCGAAGCGAAAGAGCGAGCCCTGGCCGTATTCACTTTCCACCGCCACTTCTCCCCCGAGCATCTGCGCAATCTTCCGCGTGATGGCCAGGCCGAGGCCCGTACCACCATAGTTTCGAGTCGTCGAACTATCGGCTTGCTGAAAGGATTGAAACAATCCGTCCATCTGCTCGGGTGTCATGCCAATGCCGGTATCGCGCACCTCGCTGACGATCCAATCCCCGCCCGCACGGGACTCGCGTCGTACCGTGAGGCTGATCTCTCCCGAATCGGTAAATTTCGCCGCGTTGCTGAGCAAATTAAAGAGGCACTGACGAAGTTTGGTGCTATCCGAAGTCACGGTGCCTATAGTGTCGGGACAATCCACGGTGAGCACATTGTTCTTGTTCTGGATGAGCGGGGCAGCGGTCGTGATGACTTGTTGGATGAGGTCGCTCAATTCAAAGGTCTCCAGGTAGACCTCCATCCGACCGGCTTCGATTTTCGATAGATCCAGGATATCGTTGATCAACTGAAGCAGATGCTGACCGGCCCCATGGATCTTCTCCAGATCTGGAATGAGCTCGGTCTGCTCGGCGTCCTCTGCTTCCTCTACCATCATTTCGCTATAGCCGATAATGGCATTCAGCGGCGTACGCAATTCGTGGCTCATGTTGGCCAGAAACTGGCTCTTTGCCTGGCTGGCCTCATCGGCCGCTTCCTTCGCCTGTTGCAGTTCCCGCATGGTTTCGAATCGATTGGCGCCTACGGCCACCTGGGTGGCGACCGTGCCGAGGAGATCCAACGTGGCATCGGCGAGCGGGTGCTTCGCAAACATCGCCAACACGCCAATGATGCGCCCCTCCACCAGCAGCGGGTAACCCGCGAAAGACACCATCCCCTCTCGCCTGGCCCACGCTTTGTCGCTGACACGGGGGTCATGCTGGACGTCATTGGTCAGGTGCGGTTTCCGCTCTTCTGCTATGAGGCCTATCTTGAACTTGCCCACAGGCACCCGGGCGTGCGGCCCGTCGAGATGGGTATAGCGCCCGGCACTAGCCCGCAGCTCCAGTGTTGAACCCGCTTCATCGAGAATCCAGATTCGGGCGAAAGCGGCATCCAGGTGATCGACAATGGCCTGGGCGCAGCGGGCCAGGGTCTCGGACAATTCCGAGCATTCCGTCAGTGCGCGGCCCACAGAGGCGCTCAAGGCAAGCAGCCGGTTCCGATCCAGGATCTCCTGTTCCGCCTGCTTTCGCGCACTGATATCCCGCGTAATACCGGTAAAGAAGTATTCTCCCCCGACGTACATCTCGCTGATACCCAACTCAATGGGAATGCGGGTCCCATCCTTACGGACCCCTTCTACTTCGCGCCCGGTACCGATGATATGCTTGACCTTGGTCTCCAGATAGGCCGCAAGGTAGCCATCGTGGGCGGAGCGGTGGGGTTCGGGAGTAAGTAGACTGACGTTTTTACCCACCACTTCATCGGCCGAATACCCAAAGATTCGCTCGGCAGCGGGATTAAAGGTGAGAATCGTTCCCTTGGAATCGATTACGGTAATCCCGTCTACGGCCGACTCCAGCACTGCCCGGTTCAGCGCCTCGGAGCGGGCAAGTTTTAGCTGCGAACGCTTTTGCTCCCGGATATCCCGGACGATTTTGGACGCGCCCACGGTTTTGCCCTGTGAATTGAGCACGGGTGAAATCGTTACGGATACCTCAATGGCTTCCCCCTGCTTCGTCAGGCGCACGGTCTCAAAATTCGGTACCTGCTCTCCCCGCTCAAGGCGGGCGCAAATTCCGGCCAGTTCATCGCGGTGGGTCGGTGGAAACAGCATTCCCACGGGCTGACCGACGGCCTCCTCCGAGGTATAGCCAAAAAGTTTCTCAGCCGCCCGATTCCAACTGGTAATTTTTCCATCTACGGACTCACTGACAATCGCATCGGCGGATGAATCTACGATTGCAGCCAGCCGGGCGCTTGTTTCCTCGGCCTGGATTCTTTCCGAAATATCGGAGGCCACCCCCAGAAAACCCGTTATCTCATCATTCTTCGCCCGCATGGCGGTGACCGTGAGGTACACCGGAAACCGGGAGCCGTCCTTCCGGATGTAGGTCCAATTCCGGGCGTCGGGTCTTCCTTGGCGCGCCGTGGCAACAAAAACGTCGAAGCCGGGCGCGATCACGTGGCCCAGTTCCGCCGACAGCTCCCGTGCCCGCTCGGCAACCTCTTCCGGATCATGAAACAGGCCGGGGGTTTGTGTGCCCAATAGCTCGCTGGCGGAATAGCCGAGCATCTGCTCCGCGGCAGCATTGAAGCTCGTGATAGTGCCTGACTCCGCGGTTGCGATGATAGCGGTCCCGGCACCATCGAGAATCGCCTGGTGGAAACTGAACTGGCGCGCCAGCTTCCGCACGGCGAGACGCTGTTCAAGCAGCACGACCACCTGCCTGCCAAGACGAATCAGTCCGTCCCGTTGCGCCGGGGTGAGGGTACGCGGGGCCTGATCGATGACACAAAGGGTGCCAATGTTGTGGCCATCCGGGGTGGTCAACGGCACCCCCGCATAGGAGCGAATTCCCGGCTCGCCTGCAACCAGGGGATTATCGGCAAATCGCTCATCTGCCAGCGCGTTGGGCACCTCAAACAACGTGTCCCCCAAAATGCTGTGCGCACAGAACGCCACTTCTCGCGGCGTTTCGTCGGCATCAATACCATACTTACTCTTAAACCACTGCCGCCCTTCGTCCACGAGCGAAATCAGGGAGATGGGCGTGCCGCAGAGGTGGGAGGCGAGGTGAGTAAAATCGTCGAAGGCTGCTTCCGAAGGCGTATCCAGAACTTCATAGCCTCGCAAGGCACTCAAACGCTCACGTTCATCGGGTGGTAAATCCGCTTGTATCATAGGCGCCAACTCAGCGTTTTGACGGCGCGTGACGTTGTGCAATCGCAAGCCCTCTGTAGCCCAGCGACTTGCACCCGTAACGCACTCCTTCAGCTTCGGCTTTCAACGGCTTCCATTATGCCTGATCACGGGGACACAATTCTCACACAGCAAAACAGAAGCCCCCCGGATTCCAACCGCCATTAAGACTTCGACAATAGAGGACTGTCAGACCCGTTAAATGATTGTGGTGCGCACCTACGCCGAAGTGTTGTAAGCTGAACAGGTAGTCGGTGCGATATGGTTCCATTCTTCCGGAACCCCAGGCCCGACATTGCCGAGCGTCGGCCACGTGTCTCCTGCCCATCTGGCGCGGTGGGGCGCGCTGGATCCGGCTCCCGCAATGTACCGCTCATGGTGCAATAGACAACAGGAGAATGGCGAATGCGGAAACTGGGACCAATCTACGGGGCGTCCTTCTTCCTCTTCTTCTGCGTGGTTGTACTCACCGCCACCAACGCCGGTCTCGATGGCGGTGCCGGGCAGGTGCCTGCACTCCGCGATAATCCGTGGAGCTTCGCACTCCTACTCCTGGCGGTGCTCGCGCTATGGACGGGCTGGCGGACCGGTAGCCGTTTGGGACGGGTCGGCCAATGCGAGGCCGATCTGCGACAACGCCTGAGCGAGAAGACCGAAGCCTACGAAGAACTACGCACCGAGTTTACGGCGCAGATTGAGAAAAGAAGCCGAATCCGCAAGGAATTGCTCTCGGCAAACAAGCGCCTGAACATACTCCTCCAGTCGGCCCGGGAGGTGGCCATCATTGGGACGAACGAAGAAGGGGTGATCACCTTCTTCAACCGTGGTGCGGAGCTGCTTCTCGGGTACAACGCGAAGGAAATGGTCAACACGCGCACACCCGAGTGTTTCCATTCGGAGCAAGAGCTAACGGTATGGCGTTCCCAACTCGCGGGAGAATTCACACCGGGATGCGATGGCTACGGGATATTCGCGAACTGGGCACTGATGCGGGCACAGGGCAAACGCGAGTGCGCCTTCATCCGGAAGGACGGCCATTCCCGTACGGTAGAGGAATCCATTGTCCCCATGCGCGACCGGGAAGGGAGCATCGTGGGATACCTGCACATCGCCATGGATATCACCGGCCGAAAAAACATGGAAGAGAAGCTCCTGCAAGCGAAGCTTTCCGCTGAAACGTCGAGCTATGCCAAGAGCCAGTTCCTGGCAAACATGGGACACGAGCTCCGCACGCCCTTGAACGCGATCATCGGTTACAGCGATATGCTGATTGAAGACGCTACGGCAGAAGCAGAAAAGGAGTTCGCCGATGACCTTCGTCGAATCAATCGGGCAGGACACAAGCTCCTCTCCATGATCAATGAGATCCTCGACCTCTCCAGGATGGAGGCGGGTGGAATCGAAGCGAACTTACGGAACGTAGAGGCATTGCCCCTGGCAAAGCAACTGGAGGCGACCATGCAGAGAGTTGCGCGCGCAGGGGGCGTCGCGTTCCACCTGTGTGTGGAAGAAGGCCTTCCCCCACTGCACACCGATCCGGAGAAACTTCGGAAGGCGATACAGTATCTGCTGGACAATGCCGTCAAGTTCACCAGCGAAGGCACCGTGACGCTCGCCGTGAGCCGGCAGACCGGGGCCGCTGGCCCGTGTGTGGAGTTTGCCGTGGAAGATACCGGCGTCGGCATGAGTGCCGAGCAGCTTGAAGAAATCTTTGAGTCCTTCACCCAGACAGATGCCCGCACAACCCGGAAGCATGGTGGTATTGGCCTGGGGCTGTCCCTCGCCAAGGAATACTGCAAATTATTGGGGGCCGAGTTAACGGCCACGAGTGTTCCTGACAGGGGCTCCCGCTTCTCCCTGCGTGTGCCCGCCAACGGGGACGCCGCTCCGACCGACGCCGAAGCCACGGGCGGCGACCGGCTCGCAGGCGTCGGCGCGATCTTGCGCTCCCCCGCGGATACGGACGGCCCCCTGGTTCTCTTACTGGATCAGGAAGAGGGCACCATCGAAAAGCTGGCTCCCATACTCACGGGCGCGGGTTATCGGGTCGCTTCCATCCGCCTGCAAGACACAGACTGTGATGATGGCATCGCAGCACTGGCACCCCATGCGCTCCTCCACCGCTACGTCGTCCCTGGTACGGCGGCCTGGGACCGGATAAAGCGCCTCAAACATAGCGTGTCCCTGACGGATTCCGCCTTCGTAATCGTCGACGAGGGCGATCCCTTCGACCTGCGTATCGTCCTGGATACGCCTGATTTCGAGTCCAAACCGATGGAGGGGGAACGCCTCGACCGACTGCTGACCAAACATGGGCTGGTCGGGACGAAATCGCCGGTGCTCGTTATTGATGATGATGCCGAGGCGAGGCGTATCCTGGGTACGCTGTTGGGCCAACGTGGGTTGGAAGTCTTCTTCGCGGAAGATGGAAAAGTCGCACTGGAGGTGCTGGATGGTCAGCACGTCCAACTCATCTTCCTGGACGTGATGATGCCGGTGATGAACGGTTTTGAGTTCTTGTCCCGGTTTCGCGAACTGCCCATGGCCGCATCCACCGCGGTGGTGGTGCTTACTTCCCGGGAGCTCAGCAATCTGGAGCGAGAGCAGCTGAGCGGATGCGTGGAGACTTTCGCACCCCGCACGGATCCGGGATTGGATGGACTCATTGCCTATTTGAACGCGCGCCGGGACCGGGGCTCGGGCACCGGCTGATGCCGGCAGCAGGGGCACCCCGGTAATCCTGGCCGGTATCGCCACGCGGGACCTTCTCCAGTCCGGCTCCGCGGGCAAGTCCGTTCACAGGACCTTCGCGGTCTCTACCCGGTTACGCCCGTTCTCCTTGGCGCGGTACAGGGCGTGGTCCACCTGGTCGAGCAGCTGCGCGACGGTGGGCTGACTCTTCAGCGCAGTGGATACCAGTCCAATACTGACGGTAATGGTGAGAACCTGGTCACCAACAAGAAACGGCTTCCCGGCGATGGCCTCCCGACAACGTTCTGCCAGGGCCGCGGCAGCGCGCTCTCCGGTCTCGGGAAGTAGAATGCAGAATTCCTCACCCCCATAGCGCCCGATATCATCCGAAGCGCGAATGCACTCCGAAAGTCGGCGGGCAAATTCAATCAGCACTTCGTCGCCCGCTGGGTGGCCATAGGTGTCATTCACCCGTTTGAACAGGTCAATGTCCAACAAGAGAAGCGAGAGTTTGTGCTGGTGTCGGCCGCTGCGGCTGATCTCGGCATCCAGAACCGCGGTGAAGGACCGGCGGTTAAGCACGCTGGTCAAATCATCGTAGGCAGCCAGGCGGGTAAGGAGCTCGCGCTGCCGCTCCAGCTCGCGAATCAGGATTCCAATCTTCAGGTGCGTTTGGACCCGTGCCAGCAGAATTGGAATGGAGATGGGCTTCGACACATAGTCGTTCGCGCCGTCTTTCAGGCCCTCCACCACGGACTGCACGTCGTCAAGACAGGACACCAGAATCACGGGCACATGCTCAAACTCTTCCGCACGGCGCAAATTCTGGAGAAACTCCAGACCGCTGATTCCCGGCATGATGATGTCCAGCAGAATGAGGTCGGGACTGGAAGCCTTCAGACACGCCAGGGCATCCTCGGCGGACGCGGCAATCTGGACTTCATATTCCGCTTCATTCAGCGAGCGCCGAAGCAGTTCTTGCGCATCGGGGTCGTCGTCTACTACCAGGAGTTTATAAATAGAATCGCTTCCCAACGGTAACACTCCTTCTGTTCGTGCGGTGACGCAACGTCGATCCGCTTATCGCACAACCCCCGATACAGTTGCACACTCCCGTGCCTCAAATTGGGTTTTGACCGCTAGAATTCGCGGCAGGATAGATTGAAACAACCTGACCAGACGGGCATCAAACTGGACACCGGCGCCCCGCTGCAGTTCTCCCAGCGCACGGTCAACCGACCAGGCTTTCTTGTAGGGTCTGCTGGAGGTCAGGGCATCAAACACATCGCAGATGGCGACAATGCGCCCCTCCAGTGGAATCGCTTCCCCGCGAAGGCCCTCCGGATAGCCCGTGCCGTCCCAGCGTTCGTGGTGGGTTCGTGCGATGGTTGCGGCGTACTGGATCAGCGTCGACTCGCTGCCATCCAGAATCTGTGCCCCAATGGATACATGTTCCCGCATGAGGGCGGTCTCTTCGGTATCGAAGGGTCCCGGTTTCAGTAATACCCGATCGGGAATCCCGATTTTTCCGATGTCGTGAAGGGCACTGGCACTGAGCAACAGGTCACATTCCTGGGCGTCCATTCCGGCCGCCCGACCCAGCTCCGCGCAGTAGAGGCTCATCCGTGTAATATGTGCGCCGGTGTCGGTGTCACGAAACTCGGCCGCCCGCGCGAGGCGCCGCATAATTTCGAGCCGGGATTCGTGGAGTTCCCGGGTCCGTTCGATGACCCGGTCTTCGAGCACCTCATTTTGACGCAAGACTTTCTTATGCAGTAACCGCACCTCCAGGATATTCCTGATACGGGTCAACACTTCGGTCCGGTCAATGGGCTTGGTCAGGAAATCCTTTGCGCCGCATTTCAGCGCCTTGATACGGGTCTCTCGCTGGTCGTCCGCCGTCAGCACCAGAATGGGCGCGTAGTCCTCTTTGGAGAGCGCCTGAATCTGCGCCATGACCTCAAATCCGTCGACGTAGGGCATCATGATGTCCAGCAGGACAATATCCGGTGCGTGTGTCGCGTAGAGCGCCGACGCCTCACGGGAGTCAGTGGTCGAATAGAGGTTGGTGTAACCGCTCCGGCTGAGGGCGCGCCTTAACAGGTCCACATTCTCGATCTGGTCATCGACAATCAGAACGCCGGCCCGGAAAATCTCTTCCTCTGAAACCATATACCCTCCGGCATTGTGGCTATGGGAAATAGGGAACGACCGAGCGCGTCTGATCTCACCGACGCGCCCTTCCCAACTGTACTCACCTTTTCATCCGAGGGTGTAAGCCACCTTCCCTTTAGCAGAAAAGTGCAACACCGCCTCGGGACTACCCTGCCTTGATTATGCGCTCCCAGCAGCGGGGGGTCAAGCAGGCGGATCCCAACGGCACGCCCGTCGACCGTGCCCGGTTCCGGATCACCGTTCCAAACCGGCGGCGTCCGTCCATTCACCGAGGAGTTCTTCAATGAGCCCCGTGATCTGCTCCCGGTCGTCACCCGCAGGAAGATGACCTGCGGCCTCCAAGGCCTCCTGAGCCCGTGTCTCTGCATCCCCGTACCGCCCATGGGCCAGGGCGCTTCGGGCGCCCCTGTAGAGGCGGTTCGCGGCCTTCTCCCAGTTTCCGCTCTCGCCATAGGCGTGCCCTGCACGGGCCAGTGCAGAAGAGACGGACCAAAAACGCCCCATACCCTTGAGCAGCTCCGCCTCGCGGTCAAACTCCGCCGCAGCGGCAGCAGGCGCTCCCGCGGTCAAATGAATCTGCCCGGCCAATCGGGCCAATCCCGGATTTTCCGTTTCTTCTCCACTCCGGAACCGGGCCTCCTCCAACGAGGCGCCCGCGGCCGCCAGATCCTGACGATCACAGGCCTGATGGCCGCGCAGGAGACTGACTTCCACCTGAATACGTGGGCTTGAGCCCAGGGCCCCGGACGCTATCGCATCGTCCAGAATTTCCGCAGACTCCCGAAGGTCTCCCTGGAGGTAGACAATCTTGGACGCCAACAGGATTACTTCGTCCCGTTGGGACTCTGAGACACGCCCGACCCAGCCGATTTCCTCCAGCAGCATGCGGGCCGCGGCGTATTCACCCAGTAGCGTCTTGCAGACCGCAAGGTTGTAGTTGGCATCTCCGAGGGCCTCGGCGTCGTCTGTCGCTGTCGCCCGAGCTCGCGCGAGCCCATACAACCGGGCCGCTTGCTCCATACGGCCCTGATCATAGGCGGAGCGGGCGGCGGCCGTGATGGTGCTGAATTCCGAAACTTCTTCGGGCTCCGAAATATCTCCCCGGCTCACGCAGCCGGAAAGGAGCCCCAGCGCCGCGAGGCACATGGCTTGCAACACGCCCCACCCCGGCAATTGGGATACCCTCATGGCTGAACCCCCACCACCACGACATCTTCCGGCGCGATGCGGGTGTCCGGAAGACGTTCCTCCATCCCCCCCCGGACGAGCCAATGCCGCTGGATCCCCTCGACCAATCGCTCAATCTCGCTCAAGGTCTCGTGGGTCTGTAATACGAGCCCCGGCATCGTATCGACCTCATCGCCAACACCCGCTACAACATCGGTCATTTCAACAGCCAGCGCGCTGACTCCTGCGGTCAGGGCTTTGGTTTCGGCCAACACCTCCTGGAGGTTTTTGACCAGGCCCGGCAAATCTTCCGATTCCTGTCTCACCGCGGTTGCGGCCAGTGAAATGTCTTTCGTCGCGGCACGCAATTCCGTAAGCATCCCGTGGACCAACTCGGTGGATTGGCGCACTTCGGATACGGCCTGGCGCACTTCGTCCTTCATATCCGCATCGGATAGCAGGGATGCGGCCAGCCCCTCTCCCTCGTGAAGTTCCGTGGCCACGACCTCCCATGAGCGAAGCATGTTCCGAAAATCGCCCTCCGTGTCGCGCAGGTCGGACGCGAGGCGCCCCCATTCGGCAGTACCGTCCCGAAATTTCGTTATCGTGGGCACGAACTCATTGCGAATCTGGTCCACGACGTCTTCAAAGGTTTCCATTGGGGCCTTGTCCGCGATGCCGATAATCGTGGGGACTTCCTCCGTCAATTCTTCTCCGGTTCCCCGAGTTATTTCGAGATAGGCATCCCCGGCCACACCGAATTTTTTCTTAATCACGGCCACAGAATCTATTCGTATCAGTCTCCCGAGGTCCCCGGCAACGCGCACGCGCGCCCGCATGCTCAGGTGCTCATCGATCCGGATACGTTCCACCGTGCCGGCAATGGTTCCCAGCACACGGACTTCCGCGCCCGCCTGCAGGCCGAAGGAGCCTTCCTCCGGCAACGCCACGTACACTACGCGCGTCGGCTCAAACCATTTTCGGGCGTTTCCCGCCTGAAAAAAGACGACCAGCAAGACCAGAAGCACGACCAGCATGAAGGTCCCCGCAATTTCATTGGCGTATCGGAATCGAAAGGACTGACTCATTGCACCCCCTCCGACTCGAGCAGCATCTGGGAGCCCGACATCTGAAACTTCAGGGTCGGGTTGATGGCGGGATCATTCCATACCTCGACCGAGTCGGTTATCCAAATCACCGCACCACCACGGGACCGTACGGAACGAATAGCGTTTACGAGCGCGGGCATCACGTGCGGATAGATACCCCGCGTCGGCCTTTCGAGCAATACCATGGAGGGCTTTCCCAGGAAGGCACGGATACACGCTGCCCGCTGTAAGTCGTGTTCCCGAACCCTGGCGGGACGCCCCGTCGGTAAGCCCGGCAAGCCAAATCTTCTCGCCAATTGTGAGGCTTCCTCCCGAATCTCGGTGTCGGAGCGGCGCGTATGATGCCGCTGCGAAAGCATGACATTTTCCGCGACGGACAGATTCGTGACCCAGCCTCCTTCGTCGAATAGTCGACTCGTCATGCCCCGCCTGGCAATTGATTCATCGGGTCGCATTGTTTCCCAGTCCTCTCCAAGAAAGAAGATTTTCCCCTGTTCGCGCGACAGGATACCAACGGCCGCATCGGCCAGGGGCAAGCGGGGGTGATTTGTTTCGGTGGCCACAAGCATAAGGTCGCCTGCGTGGAGTGAAAAATCAACATCCCACATCCCCGTATCATAGTACACACCAGACGGGAGTGTTACGCGCGAGAACTGCAGCACCAGGTCATCATCCAACCGATATTCGCTCCATAGTTCCAAAATGTGGTGAGGTCATCGTAGCATGATTCCCAAGCCTATCCACAAGGGAAGTTGCCGCACCGGGTCCGCCTTGACGCACGTCCGACCGCTTCAGAGGTAGGTCAGGATGGAAACTCCGACCGCGACGACAAACAACACTGCCACGGAGCGCCCGAAGGCGCGTGTAATGGCACGGGGCACCTCCGTATCCACCGCGACGACGCCCAGGCCCTCGACACAGCAAATAATTCCGGCCAACACCGCGGGCAAGGTGGTCTTAATCAATAGTATTACGGCGTCGTTGGGCGAGAGGGCACGTAGCACACTGTTTGCAAAGCCCCACGGCCCCAGGCGGGTGACGCCCCAGAACACGCCAAAGGCATAGCCGCTCAGCAGGGCGACGAGAATGAAGACGAGGGTCAGTGCGAAAACCGAGGCTGCCATACCCACAACCCGCGGCAGGACCACGTACACCGACGGATCGACCCCTTGCGCATCGAGGCAGCGTATTTGGCCAGATACTTTCATCGCGCCGAGCTCCGCCACGATGGCGGTTCCACTGCGCCCGATAACCACAAGATTGACAATAACCGGGGCAAGTTCCCGCACCACGACCATCACGATCAACGGACCAAGCAGGTGCGATTGCCCCGCAGTCGCCACCAGCAGCTGAACCTGCACCACGACAGCCACGCCAACGAGTAGTCCCACAAGGCTGACAAAGCGCGTGGCCTCCACGGCGGTAAACAGGATCTGGCGGGCGAGAACGTCACGGACGGTGCCTGTCCAATAGCGGCGATGCAGGGCCAAATGCACCAGCCCCCCGAAGACCGAAATGGTATAGCGGATCGCGGCGACAATTTCTATTGCCCAGGCGCCTGCCGCGGCAAGTTGGCGGTGCGCCCGCCTGAGCAGCCACGAACCCAGGTGGCCGACCGAAGGTTTGCCACCTGATTTGCGGAAGAACAAGGCGAATAGGCTGCGCAATCGAAAACCTCCGTAACGATATATCCCCAATACTCAGGAGCTGGAGAAGCTTCTCCCTGTCAGCAGGTAAGTCGTAACATCGCCTTTACCCTTCACGTAAAAGGTACCCCGCTCTTCCAGAATATACCGCTCCCGCAATCGCTCACAGGTCGTGGCGGAAACCTGAATGGCCCCGGGAAGTCCGTCTGATTCCATGGCACTGGCCACGTTTACCGTATCGCCCCAAAGGTCGTAGCTGAATTTGGTACTCCCAATTACGCCCGCGACGACGGACCCGGTGTGAATACCGACCCGCAGACTGAGGGAGCCGGAAATACCCTGGCTCAACCGCGCCATTTCCGCCTGCATGCTCAATGCCATTTCTGCAGCGGCTTCCGCATGATCCGTTCGTGGTACGGGCAACCCCGCTACGGCCATATAGGCATCCCCGATGGTCTTTATTTTCTCCAGGCCATGACGCTCGGCAAGTGAATCAAACACGGTAAACACCGAATTGAGAAACTGTACCGTTTCGGTGGGAGACATATCACGGCTGATACGCGCGAAATCGCTGATATCTGCGAAGACAATGGTGGCCTCGGGAAATTCCTCCGCAATGCACCCCTCGCCCCCTTTCAAGCGTGCCGCGATAGGCTCGGGCAGAATACTCAACAGCAGCCGCTCCGAGCGCTCCTGCGCTTCCTGCAGCCTTCTCAACGATTCCTGCTCACGGTCGCGGAACCGCTTCTTTTCAAGACAGGCACCAACCCGCGCGTGGAGCAAGGGCTTGATGAACGGCTTCACCAGGTAGTCATCGGCACCGAGCTCAATGCAACGGACCACGCTATCGAGTTCGTCCACCGCCGTGATCACGATAATCGGAATGTTTCGCAGTTCTGAATCATCACCCACGATCTTGAGCACTTCGTAGCCGTCCATCTCCGGCATCATGATATCGAGAAGCACCAAATCAATCTTCCGGGCCCGCATCATTTCGATCGCGACCCGGCCATTTTCCGCCATCAGGACCGAAAAACCTTCTTTCTTCAAATAGCGTCCTAGAAGGTCGCGGTTGTCCTGGATATCGTCTACGACCAGTATCTGTTCTTCTTCCGTCTGCATGGCATGCCCGTCTTGTTACTGTTATCTGCAACGCTGTTCCCCCTGTGATTCAGTGTACACCAATCACACGTCCGCGACCCAATCCGACGGGCTCGGCAGGGGCCCGAACTCTCCCCGAAAACCCGACGATCCCGCAGGCGGTTGGTCGTTCTCCCAACCCATACCCGCGAAGTCTCGTTTCCGCGCCCGTTGTGGCCTGAGAAAGCCAGGCTGTTCACACGCGCCTTGGCCTGTCCGGGTCGGGAATACCCCTTGCCGGCTTGGAGGACACGGGCGCGGCGAGGAGGGCAACGAGTGGCTCCATGGAGACCGTAGCGATTGCCGCTTATGGCCCAAACAGCTCCCTGATTGTTTGCCGCAGTTCTTCCCAAACGTAGACGAAGACAAGAACGGACGAGAACAGGGTTAGATTGAGAGACCGCTCCGGGGAGAAGCAACCCGCTGCGGAAACGAAACTCCGCAAGTCTGTTTCGCTCAGGAACCCATTCCCGTTGGCATCGAGCGCATTGAACTGCGCCCGGCTTAAGCGGCGGTAAAGCTCCCAGCTTTCCTCCAGCGACAATCGACCGTCCCGGTTTTTATCCAGTATCCGGAAGTTTTCGAGGAGTTTTCCGGCGATCTCGACAAGGGGTACGTCTTCACCTTCCCTATCTTCTTCACCCTCTCCTTCACCTTCACCTTCACCCTCTCCTTCGCCTTCGCCTTCGCCTTCGCCTTCGCCTTCGCCTTCGCCTTCTCCTTCTCCTTCTCCTTCTCCTTCGCCTTCGCCTTCGCCTTCTCCTTCTCCTTCTCCTTCTCCTTCGCCTTCACCTTCACCTTCACCTTCACCTTCACCTTCGCCTTCGCCTT
>JAXMOL010000025.1:0-104774 GCA_034669905.1 Candidatus Hydrogenedentota bacterium | reverse complement strand
TCTCTTAGGGAGGCTTGCGTCGGTGAATATCCGGTGCTGTTGGCGCACCATGGTCTTCCGAACGCCGGGGAGCAAGCTCCCCGATTGAAGGTAGCAGCAAGCTGCCACACGCCAGAGAGGGCATTTCGTGAAAATCCAGACGACGCTTTGGGGTGCGTGAGCGTTCTTCACTCCCTGTCAATAGATTCCCTACGTGGCTTTTTACCCGCCCTCAGATTGCACCGCCCGCCTCCATCGCGCTATGATAGGGGTTCTTGCCATCTGCTTCCTTTCTTGAGATGGCACAGGCGGCGCGGCCGCCTGATCTGCGTGGCTTCTCTCTATCTTGCCACCGCGTGACCCATGACCCACTTACAAGGTATTTGTAGAATGTCTGGCGCGACGAATACGCACCCTTCCGCGACGCCCAATTGGCTGCGCTATACGGCCCTTTTTCTGTGTTTTGCTACCCTGTGCCTCATCTTCCTCGGGGGACAGGTGAAGAGCCATGAGGCGGGCCTTTCGGTGCCCGACTGGCCCCTGACCTATAACGAAAACCCCATCACCTTCGGGATTTCCAAGTGGACGGGCGGCATCTTTCATGAGCATTTCCACCGTCTCTTTGCCGGGGGCGTGGCGCTGCTGACCGTGGTGTTGGCGGGACTGCTCTATTGGAAAGAGCCCCGTGTCTGGATGGTGTTGCTGGGCGTGGGGGCGGTGTTTGCCGTGCTGCTGCAGGCTGTTTTGGGCGGCATGACGGTCATCTTCCACCTGCCGGTACTCGTTTCGAGTGCCCATGCCATCCTGGCCCAGACCTTTCTCCTGATTACCATCATTATTTGCTACGGCCTCTCCCGGGAACGTTCCCGGCGGGTAGAACGCGTCCGACTCGGTGCGCCGGAAACGGCCACCGCCCTGAAAGTGGGCGCCTTGTGTCTGATTGGCGTGGTATATGTGCAACTGTTCCTTGGTGCCCTCATGCGCCATACCGAGTCAGGATTGGCCGTTCCGGATTTCCCCACGACCGCAGGTAACGTGCTTCCCCTGGTAGGCGAAGAGGAATTGACGTGGATCAATGACTGGCGATTTGAACATACCGATAGCCTCGGGGCGCAATTACCCGATGTGAGCCTCGGTCAGGTAGCCATTCATCTGGCCCACCGCGGCGGGGCGATCGTGGTCACCCTGCTGATAATTGGGCTCGCCGTGGCTGCCTACCGCCGTCGGCTCAGTCATCCGGAGCTTTGGCGGACGATGATCGGCTTGTGTCTGTTGGTGTCGGTGCAGATTATGCTCGGTGCCTTCACCATCTGGACAACCAAGCACCCCTACGTAACGAGCTTTCACGTGGTGACCGGTGCCGCCGTCCTGGGACTGAGCACGCTGCTTGCACTCCGGGCCTGGCCTTTGTCTCCTGCCGAAGCTTCCCAGACCGCCAATGAGCAGCAGCCCCAGGGCTCCCTCGACGCGGCGCTCTCCTGACGTTATGGCACGTGCGCAAGCCAAAACGAAAGTAGCTGCCTATCTGGAATTGACCAAGCCCGGAATTATCCGGCTCGTATTGGTTACCACGGTCATCGGTTTCGCCCTGGGCGGGGAAGGGGTAACCCGTTGGGGCCTGCTCCTGTGGACCCTCCTCGGTACCTCCCTGGGTTCGGCCGGGGCCTTCGTATTGAACCACTATTTCGAGCGGGACGCCGACGCCCTGATGGACCGGACCAAAAACCGACCGATTCCATCGGGTCTGGTGAGTCCCCGGGCTGCCCTTCTTCTCGGGCCCGTCTTGACGGTCGTGGGCACCGTGCAATTGTGGGTCACGGTCAATCCCCTGACGGCCATGCTGGTCTTTCTAACCGCGGCGCTCTATGTCTTTGTCTATACCCCCCTGAAGCGATATTCCTGGGTGAATACTCCCGTGGGTGCCATCCCGGGCGCCATCCCACCGGTCATCGGATGGGCGGCCGCCACCGGGCGGATCGACACGGGCGCCCTGGTCCTCTTCCTGATTCTCTTTCTCTGGCAGCATCCCCACTTCTACGCCTTGGCCTGGATGTATCGGGATGATTATGAGAAGGGGGGCTTCAAGATGTTGCCCGTGGTGGACCCCGACGGAAAGAGCACCTTTCGTCACAGTCTGGCGACGGCCATCTTGCTGGTGCCGGTGAGTTTGTGGCCCACCTTCGTGAAGACCTCGGGCTTAATCTACTTCTGGGGCGCCCTGGTTCTTGGGGTGTTGTTTGTGTTGGTTTGTGTTCGCTGGCGTCTGAATAAGACGGTAAAAGCGGCCAAGGCCGTATTTCTATACTCCTTGTTTTACTGGGTGTTTTTGTTGGTTTTTATTGTGGTGGATGCGTATTTCTATTGAGCCGCGCCAACCACGCACGGTATTCCCCGTGACATTTCGGAGGCAATCGTATGAGTTTCAAGGCCCTCTTTATAACCGGAATCATCTTTTTCGTGCTGCTTAATGTCAGCCTCATGGGGCTGTTCGTGCTCAATGGCGTCGCAGACGTACCGACGGAAACCGACGAGTTGCCCGTGCTCTATCCCTTGCCGGAATTCTCCCTGACGAGTGATAAGAATGCGCCCCTCTCGAAGGAAGACTTGAAAGGGAAGGTCTGGATCGCCGACTTCATCTTCACCTCCTGTGCCGGGCCCTGTCCCGTCATGACCCGGAGGATGGCCGGGGTAGCAGAGCGACTTGCGCTCTACCCCGAGGTGCAATTCGTCTCCGTATCGGTCGATCCGGAGACGGATACGCCGGAGGTGCTGTCGGCCTATGGCGAAAAGTTTGGTGCGGACCCCACCCGCTGGCATTTCCTGACGGGCAGCATGGACGCGATTCAGACCCTCGCTGTGGAGGGCTTCAAGATCGGTAGCGTAGATGACCCGGTCATTCACAGTACGAAATTTTGCCTGGTCGATAAGTCAGGCCAGATTCGAGGCTATTACACGGGCACAGACGAGGCCGAACTGAATGAGCTCGTCGCAGCGGTCCACCAATTGATAAAGGAGTAGTACCCCATGGCCGTAGAAAATCTGCCTGCCATCAATGCCTGTCTGAACGGCCTCGCGGCCCTGATGCTCTTCGGTGGCTGGTGGGCCATTAAGAAGAAGCAGAAGCCGGAATTGCACAAGAAATTCATGGTCGCTGCCCTCGTGTGCTCGGCCGTCTTTCTGTCGTGCTACCTCTACTACCACTACAACGCCGGCGCCATGACCAAATTTGAACGTCCGGGCGTGCTTCGCTACGTGTACTACACGATTCTGGCGACCCACGTGCCCCTGGCGGTGGTGATGGTGCCCTTCATCCTGGCGGCGGTATGGTTCGCCTTGCGCCAACAGTTTGATACGCACGTGAAAATCGTGCGCTGGATATGGCCGGTATGGATGTATGTGAGCGTGACGGGTGTCCTCATTTACGTCATGCTCTACCAACTTCAATAGACAAAAAACGGGCCCCGATGATTCATCGGGGCCCGTGCTGTATTCAGGCGTTCTGCAATACCTGTAACATCTCATCAATGCGGGTGAAACGTTCCCGGGGCTTGCCCACCACGTTACCGCGCGCGATTTCCGCCGCATCTATCTGGTGCCAGTCGGCCAGCGATACGAAGCGAATACTCTTTTCTTCCAAGAGGCGGACGATGGCTTCTCCATCCCGGTTGGGGCAGGGGCTCAGCGAGGCGGCATCTTCCAACAGGCAGTCGGCCGTTTCGTGGCTGTCCGGCTTGTTGGTGCCAATGATGCCCGAGGGGCCGCGCTTGATCCAGCCGGCGGCATAGAGTCCCGGTACGACCGCACCGTTTTCCTGCACCCGCCCCTTGTCATTGGGGATAATGCCTTTGCGTTCCTCAAAAGGTACGCCCGGAATGGGAATGCCCCGGTACCCGATGCTGCGAAAGACCAGATCACAGGGCAGCTCCAGGGTTTCCCCGGTCGGCTCGGCCCACTGCTGAAAGGCTTCGGTGCCCACCAGCTTGTTCTTGGCGAGCACGATAGATTCCACGTGGCCATCGCCCTTGATATCGATGGGGCTGCGCAGGAAATGAAAATGCATGGTGCGCCGGGTGTCGCGCGGGGGCGCCGCTGCGTATTCGGTCAACAGCGCTACGTTACGATTACGATTGCGGTCTTCCAGCTCTTCCTGGGAAAGGGGCGTGAGCTCGAGATCTTCCGGGTTAACCCGGGGCTGACAATCGGCGAGCTCGCTCATTTCCTTCAGTTCGAGGGGCGTGCAGGCCGCCTGGGTGACACCCCGTCGGCCCACAATGTGGATTTCCCGGATGCGGCTTTCGGCGAGCGCTTCCAGTGCATGTTGGGCAATGTCCGTGGTCTTCAGCTCATCGGCTGTCTTGGCAAGTATGCGGGCCACATCCATGGCCACGTTGCCCATGCCAATGACCACCGCGACTTCCTGCTGCAGGTTAAAAGTGTGGTCCCTATAGTCGGGATGCCCATTGTACCAACCCACGAAAGATGTGGCAGTGTAGCTGCCAAGCAAGTCTTCGCCGGGGATATTGAGGTGACGGTCGGTTTCGGTGCCACTGGCAAACAGAATGGCATCGTAGCATTGACGCAGATCTGAGAGGCTGAGATCACTGCCGATGGTCACGTTTCCAAAGAATCGAAATCGTTCCCGGGCCGCAATTCTTTCGTAGACCTTCGTGACATTCCGAATTTTCGGATGGTCTGGCGCCACGCCACCGCGCACCAGGCCGAAGGGCGTGGGCAGGCGATCGAACATGTCTACGGTGCAAAGCGGTTCGGTGGATTTGAGCAGCGGATCGGCCGCATAAAATCCACTGGGTCCGCTGCCAATAATGGCGACACGGAGGGGGTTATTGAGGCTGCCGAGTGGGTCCATATATACGTTCTCCCAATTGGGCGCCTGCACTTCACATCGCACTTCCCCCGTGCGAAGGGAATTGCCGACGCTGATTTCCACCACCGCCCTGCGAAAACGCCCCGGCAGAGGGGGCCGTTTCGAAAAGGCCCCCCTATCTTAACAGGTATGGTACTGTTAAGACATTTAAAATGCGCATTTGAGCTGTGTATTCGGCGATCAGGGAGCGGCCGCTCGCGAACGGCGGGGCAAATAGGGGGTCAGCATCTCTTCGAGATGGGCCACGTCATTGGGCGCATAGCCCCCATAGTGATTGTTGACGTAGCCATAGACCTGTAGCTGGGCGTCCAGTGCCTGTTGCAAGCCGGGCACCCACCCATCTAAATCAGCCGCACGGTCCACGACACTTTCATTCCAGACCTGGGTAATCTCTTCAATCCCGTGCCGGTCACCCAGCCAGCGGACGTAGAGAAAGGGCGCGGTAACAATCTCCGGCGTATTGAACAGCTGCTTGGGGCGACTCATCCAGGGATGGTCGATGAGGGCCAGGGCGACTTCATGGTGGGCGAGCATCTCAAGCAATGGCGCAGAGACCCACGTCTTATTGCGGACCTCCAGCGCAAACTGATGGCCGCTCTCCCGGGGCAATAGATCGAGGAAGGGCTTGAGGCGCCCCAGAAAATCGGTGAGCGTGACCTGTTTCCGTTTCGCGAAATAGGGAAACTGAAAGAGGAGGGGGCCCCGTTTCTCGTCCAGGCGGTCCATAGATTTCAAGAAAGATGCCAGCGGACGTTCGCAGCCCAGGAGGAAGCGATCGTGGGTAATCTCCCGGGGGGCCTTGGCCGAAAAAACAAAGCCCGGTGCCGTTTCCTCCCGCCACGTGTCCAGGGTGCTGTCGCGGGGTACGCCGTAAAAACTGGCATCCACTTCGACCGAAGAGAAGCGCTCGGCGTAAACCCGGATGAAATCGGTGCGCTTGGTACCCTTGGGATAAAAGGCTTTCTCCCAGCCCTTCGCGGTCCAACTGCAGGTGCCCAGTCGGAGGCGGTCTGCAATCCAGGGGGCCGTATTCATGACCTGGGTGGTCGCGCCAGGGGGCGTATTTCCACTTCACTGACGCAGTTCCCCGGCCGGGTATTGAGCACGTCCCAGCAGGCCTGACCCACTTCTTCCGGCGTAACCTTCCAGCTTGTATCGGCATCCCCCTCATGACGGTGAGACTGAGAGTCTACCGAGCCGGGAAACACCGTGGTTACCTTGATGCCGTAGTCGCGCACTTCCTGAAAAAGCGATTGGGAAAATCCGGTGCAGGCGAACTTTGTGGCCGCATAGGCGCTGCCGCCGGGCAGAGGGAACTTTCCCGAAATGGAGGAAACATTAATGATGTGGCCGGAACCCTGCGCTTTCATGGGCCCGAGAACGGACCGCGTCGCGTAAAAGAGCCCGTTTATATTGGTGTTCACCATGGCATGCCATTCGTCCAGCGAAAGAGAAAAGATATCCTTTCGAATCACCAGCCCGGCATTGTTAATCAGGGCATCAACTCCCTGCATTTCCGCAATGAGCCCGGCAATGGCGTTCTCGGTGGCAATCGGGTCCTGCACATCGGCACAGACGAAGGGGTGAAAGGCATTGGTCGTGGAGTGACGTTCCTGCAACGAACGCAAGGGCTCTTCACTTCGTGCGAGCATGCCCACCGTGCAGCCCTGCGCGGCCAGTCGGGTTACGATGCCCTGGCCGATGCCATGGCTGGCCCCGGTCACAATAACTTTCATTTTCCCTTCTCCGTAACGTTGGGTCGAAAGAGGGTGACCGGTGCACCCTGGCGCAGGTCGAGGCTCTCTGCCGCGTTGCTCATGGATGCCGCGATTTCCAGGTTGCCCGTGCTGCCGAAGAGGGCGAGGGGGGTGCCCGGTGGGACATCCGCATAGGTCCGGTGGATGGGGCTCAAGGTTTGGGCCGCCACCTGCACCCGATAGTCACCGTGGTCGTCGAGCATGGCTTCACTGATGTTGGTGATACAATTGCCAAAGTGATCGACGTGGATTACTTCGCCGTGCAGTTGGTTGTCTGCATCCAGCGTGGCTTTTGGTACAGCGATGCGATGATGGGATTTCAGCGCGGGACCAAAGCTGCTTATTTTTCTGCCGAGGGCCAGGTGGGCCGCGGCCGGTGCGAAAATGTCGCGCCCGTGAAACGTAGCGCTACAGGCCGGTAACCGATATTTTTTGTTCTTGATGTGATGGACCGCCTCAATGGGGTGGTTTTGCTCCAGCACGGTCAGGATGCCATTGTCGGGACAGACAATGTATTGACCAGCACATTGGGCCACGATGGGCTTGCGGCTGGTGCCCACGCCGGGATCGACCACGACGAGGTGGATTGTGCCCGCAGGAAAATAGGGCACGGCTGCAGCCAGGAAGAGGGAACCCTCAAGAACATTTTGCGGGGTGATGTCGTGGCTGAGATCGGCCAGCGGGGCATCGGGGGCAATGGAACAGATAACCCCTTTCATCGCCGCGACCCAGGGGTCTTTGTTGCCGAAGTCGGTGGTGATGGTGATCGTGGGAAGCGGTGGTACAGCCATATGAATTACTCAGTGCTCCGGAGTGGCGGCCAGGTGCACACAATTTCGGCCCGCAGACTTGGCCGCATAGAGGGCCCGGTCTGCCGCAGCGATCACCTCTTCGGGCGTGGTGCCGTGCCGTGGAAACTCGGAAATGCCCTGACTGATGGTTACCCGAATCGCGGTGCCATGGTGGTCAAAGAGGTGCTCCGCAATGGCCGTACGGATCTTTTCCGCGACCTCGGCCGCTTCCGCCAGCGTGCTGCCGGGAAAAAGGATGATCGCCTCGTCGCCACCATAGAGGCCGGCCAGATCGGTAGGGCGGACCGATTCCCGCAGGATCTTGCCCATGGTGCCGACCACCATCCGTCCGGCGAGATGGCCGTGGGAATCGTTGACTGCCTTGAGTCCGTCCAGGTCTGTCATGGCCAGCGCAAAGGGTTTCGTGGGCGACGCCTGGCGAATCGCGGCCACCAGGCGCTCGCGAAAAGCTTCCATCGTGAGGAGGCCCGTCAACTGATCGTAGTGAATCAGGCGGTGGACTTCCTGGTGAAACTGAGAATCGATTTCATCTTGCAGGACAAACTTGAAGAGAACATCCCCCAGCTTTATCTTGTCCCCGTTTTGGAGGCGGGTCGTGGGGGTACGTACGTTATTGACGAGGGTGCCATTGCTGCTGCCCAAATCCGTGACCCGGAAAAACTGCTCTTCCTCGGTGTCCACAAACTCGATTTGGGCATGTTGACGGGAGACCGACGGGGCGTGGACGGTGACGTCCGAGTCGACGGCACGGCCAAGAATGACCGAGGGGGACGCGATTTCAATTTCCTTGCCGATCTCCCACCCCGCGAGCACTATCAGGCTCGCACGGGCCGCATTGGCCGCTGGCGGTGCAAAGGCGGCCGCGTCCACATTGATCGTGGCATCGAAACCACCCGAGGCGGGGTCCTGAGTATCATGGTCAAAAGGGTTACTGTCCATCGGCGGAAACTCATTTTGGCTGGAACACGGTCAACAAACCCGGATGCCGACTGGCGAGGCAGACCCGGGCAGCACTTGGGTAGGCAACGATGCAACTACCCGCTCTCCAACATGATAGCAGGGCCTTTACGCGCAGGCAACCATAAAGGGGAATATTTGGAGTCTCGAACGCACTACTTCCAGGCGTCACAGCCCGCAAAGGCCATCCAATCGCGCTCGGTATATACCGGCCGCGGATTGTATTCATTGATTCCCGGAGGCGCCTCGCCCCGCAGATGAAAGGCACTGGGATGAGGGCCCGGATGGTCCACGCCGATGCGCGTCGTCGTGGGGATGTAGCGAATCGTAAGGCCCCGCCGCCACCGTGTGGACGTGTTGGCATTTGATCCATGGATAACATTGGGGTGGTGGACCGAGACGTCTCCAGGAGCCATGACACAATCCACCGCCCTCTGGTCGTTGACCAGGCTGTCATCCATGCCGGAATTCAATACATTGGGGATGTCACGGCGTTGTTGTAACGCCTGGAGGTCCATCTCCTGGGTGCCCGGAATAACCCGCATGCACCCATTGTCCGGAGCGGCATCCGAAACAGCCAGCCAGAGGGTGACCACCTCCATGGGATCAAGTGGCCAGTAACTGCCATCCTGGTGCCAGAGCACCGCCTGTCCGTCGTGGGGTGGCTTGCAGATGTAGTGGCTGGCAAAGAGGGCAATGTGGGGGCCAATGAATTGCTCCACAATGTCGAGGAGGCGGTCGTCGCTCACAAGGCGCACCCAGAAAGGATCATGTTGAACCAGGGTATGGTTCAAATCCTCTGGCCGCAACGCGGGATGTTTCTCCATCAGCCAGTCGACATGGGCGTTGGCTTCGGCGATGAGTCCCGCGTCCAGCACGTTCCGGAAGATCACGAAGCCATCCCGGTCAAACTGTTCTTTGGCGTTCATAGGTATCCAAGTCCTGTCCAGGCTACACCCAGGCGGGGTGACTATTTCGGGCCCATGCGAATGGCCCCATCGATGCGAATGCACTCACCGTTAATCATCTGGTTTTCCACAATGTGGCGCGCGAGCCGGGCAAACTCGTCGGGTTCTCCCAATCGTGGGGGAAAAGGTATCTGGCTACCCACCGAATCCTGGACCTCCTGGGGTAAGGCCCCCATCATCGGGGTCTTAAAGGGGCCGGGTGCAATGGTGACCACCCGGATACCCATACGGGCCAAATCGCGGGCAATGGGGAGGGTCATCGATACGACGGCCCCTTTGGAGGCCGCATAGGCCGCCTGGCCCATCTGGCCGTCGAAGGCCGCGATTGATGCGGTGTTGATAAATACACCGCGCTCCCCGGAAGCATCCGGCGGATGCTCTTGCATCGCAGCGGCACACAGCCGGATCGCGTTGAAGCTACCCACCACATTAACGCGGAGCACGTGTTCAAAGACGGCCAGGTCATGGACGGTGTCCCGGCCGACCGTTTTCATGATCGCGGCAACTCCCGCACAGTTGACCAGGCCATGGAGCGGCCCCAGTTCCGATTGGGCGCAGTCAATCGCCCTGCCCAGGTCTTCGGCGTTGCAGACGTCACAAACGGAGAAGCGGGCGCGCCTTCCCAACGCGGTCACCAGCGCTGCGCTCCCCTCCACATCGACGTCCGCCAGGAGAACGTTGGCGCCTGCGGAAACAAACTCGCGGGCCGTTGCGGCGCCCAGGCCGGATCCCCCTCCGGTAATGATGAAGGTTTTGTCCTGCAATTCCATGATGCTTCTCCGTGAAGACGCCGGTGTGCCTTACTGTGGTGCCATGGTAGGGGAGCGTTGTCGTGGATTGCAACGGGGTGCTTCCGGGGAGGCTTCCCCTACTGCACAATCGCCAGGGGGATTTCGTGTTGCTCGGCCCATGCAAGACTTTCCGCGTTGTCTCGGTGTCCGAAGAATGCCGTCAATTCCGCCTGCGACGTGGTGCGGACCTGGAGGGCCTCCAGGAGGCGGGCATGGAAATGGGGTTCCAGTGCGGCCAGGGCCACGTGGCCGTCTTGGGTGGCGTAGATGTTATAGGTCGGCAGGCCGTTGCCCAGAATAGCACCGGGCGTGGTGACCTGCTCGCGGAGCGTGACGGCGAAGCGTTCTGCTGCGTCAGCGAGGGCCACCCAGCTCTGTCCCGCCACGCCATGTCGCGCGCGATTCAGCAACAAGGCCAGTGCGGCCGTAACCGCCTGCTGGGCACCCGCCATATCGGCCAACAGCACCTTGGGCATCCCCGGTGGCTGGAGGGTGCCCTGGGAGGCCTGGTAGGTGAGATCATGGCCCGCCCGGTTTTCGTGGGGTGGGGGATAGCCAATGATGCCCACATGGCAGAGTCGGGGAAAGCGCGTGTGGAGCCGGGACCATTCCAGGCCGAGGCGGGATAATGCTGCCGGGCGGGACGCGGTCAGCAGCAAATCGGCATCGTCAAGACGCTTCTCCAGCTCGGCCATACCTTCCGCCGACTTCAAGTCGAGTGTAATTACCTCGGCGTCCGCGCAGAGCCGGTCGTACCAGGGCGGGGAAAACTGCGCCAGCGGGTCGCCTGCCGGGGGTTCTATCTTACATACCCGGGCGCCAAGGCCATGTAATTCCGCGGTGGCCACGGGGCCGGGTACGTTGATGGCCAGGCTGACGACGTGCATTCCGGACATCGCCTTCATAGGGGCAGCTCCTTCCGATGCCTTTGCGTCGTTTCGGGCTTAACGAAAATCGGGCGTGGCCATGGTGGCCTTGATAATCTCGGTCGACTCACCCAACACGGCACCCAAGTCCATTGCGGGTAAGCCGGGCGTCTCGCTGATGATCTCCTGCCGACCATCTTGGTGCAGCAGGAAGGTGTCTTCGGATTTGACGCCGGGGGCCGAGGGGTTCCAGGCGAAGGCGCTGCTCACCGTGGTGTCCGTCCCCAGTTTTTCACGGACAATGGCCGCCCATTCCGGGTCGAGGCAGGGGAAGGTCGCTTCCGGGGCACCTTTGCTGGTCCGTCCCGCATAGCCCGTGCTGCCGCCCTGGTGGTGATTGTGCCATTCGTTTTCCTGGAAGCCGAATTCCGTGTAGGCACGCTGGCATGCCGAAAAGACATCGCCCAGATGTTTGTCCGGACGGGTGGCCTGCTGCATCCGTGCGTCCACCGCACAAATTCGCCCATAGGCATCCGCGATGCCATCGGGCAGTGTGTCCACCACCTTGAAACGGGTGAGGGATACCACCAGGCCGTCGCGCTGAATGCCGCCCACCACCATGACGTAGCGCTTTACATGCTGCTCGTGGGGAGAGCCCGGCAGGGTGGGCAGGGGATGACGGTAGCGGGCGATGCGCTCGTCGGCCGCCACCAGACTGACCGAGACACGGCAGCCCAGCCGCTGGCCTTCATAGATGAGGCGGGCGCTGATTTCGGTCTCGGAGCTGCCCACGTCAATGCTGCGGAGGGTCGCTTCCATGGCCTTGGCCGCATCTGCGCCGAGGCGACGGTAATTGGCACATTCTTCCGGCAGTAAAATACTACGCAGTCCCGCCAGTGCGCCGTCCACGTTTTCTCCGAGGGAGCCATCGTCGGATACGAGCGTTCCGTCAAAGTTCTTCCGGCACCAAGAGGCGGGCGAATCTTCAAACCAGAGGAAGGGATTGGCCATGCACGTCGGGCTCGCTAGCTCTTCATCCATCACCCGGGTCGACTCGATGGAGTTGCCCGCATAGTGAAGGGTGCCGTCATCCTGGATAAAAATGCCACAGGCCCCCAGATCCGCCTGGGTGGAGACGTAGTTGCGTGCACCTCCCGTGGCCATGGCAAAGTTGTCAATACGATTCAACAGGATGCCCCGCCAATCGTTGCGTTGCAGCAGCTCCTGGAGCAGGAGGGTACGTGATTCGAGCAGTGAAGGGGTTGCCATGGGCCGGTGGATTCCTCCTCGGATTCTGGGGGTTGATACGGATTTGCCGCTGAGATAGCCCCATTGTATAATCAAAACCAATAGGGAATCGACTTGGCTGTCGGCTGTCTGGGGAGTGGGCACGCTGCAAAGCGGATTAGGGTGACGATATGGAATGTGGTGATTGTGGTATTCGGAGCTCCGTGGGATTCTGCCACGAGTGTGAAATGCTCCTGTGCGAAGAGTGTAGTCGGACCTGCGAGCGGTGTCACAAAACCGTCTGCAAGAGTCATATCCAGCGCACCAGCAGCGGGCGACGCATCTGTGTAAGCTGTGTGGTCCTTCATTACGATCAGCGGGCAAAAAAAGCCAAGGAGCGCCGGGAGATTCGCGCCGAAAAGGCCGCCACTGTCGTCCATGCCCATGGGACCAAGAAGAAAAAGAAGAAGTCGGGTTCCGCGGCACCGCCCCCTGCTGCTGCCCCAGCGGCCGCCGAGAGTTTAAGTTTTGAATCGCTGCAGGAGGAGTTGGGCGGCGTCTCTGCCGGACCGGCTGTGATGCAAGAGGAGCGGCCCCGTGCTTTCTCGCCGCTCGTAGATGAGGCCGCGCTGAATGAGCGGGTGCTGACCGGAAGCGCCAGCGCGAAAAAGCCGGCGTGGGTTGGTGGACTGGCACTGGCATGTGCCGGCTGGCTGTTTTTCCTGGCGGCCTTCACCGGTGACGCACTGGGCATTCAGCAGTATATCTTCAATCTGCTGGCCGTGGTGCTCTCCTTCGGTGCCGTGGCCTGGACGGGGCCCAGTGCGTTTGATAAGGAAAAGGTAACATTCCGCGTGCATAGCCGCATCGCTCTCGCGATCGGCTTGGCTGGCCTGGCCTTCTCAGGCCTGGTGTTGTACATGCGATTGACCGGTTAGCGGCAGCACGACGGGGAGGAGCCTGTGAAACATGTTTGGAATTTCCCTCGACGATGTAATTGCCTTTGTTATCCTGAATAAATGGTGGTTTTTTGCCCTGGTGCCCTTTGCCATTGCTATCATGGCGCTCAAGGCCCGGGGGTGATCCGGAAGGACACCGCGTCGGAACGAGCGGGGTGGGCTGCGTTCGCCTTGGGGCGCCATCAGCAAAGTGTCCTGAATAGTGACATTCGTGTGCGAAAGGTTCTGCGCACAAGTGTCCTGTGCTTCGTGGTGCCTGTGCCGACGTTTCTGGTTGAACTTAAGGCCAAGTACAGGCTATACTTGCGCTCCAAATAAGACGTATCACCATTTTACAGCAGGAAAGGAGGTGTATTTAATGGCCAGCGAAGCAGATGTAGCAGCAACGATCAAAGATATTATTGCCGAACGTCTCGATAAGAGCCCCGAAGAGGTAGTACCCAACGCAGGTTTCATGGAAGACCTGGGAGCGGATTCTCTCGATCTGACGGAATTGTTGATGGCTCTCGAAGAAGAATTTAATATCGACATCGACGACGACGCCAACCAAATTGAGACCGTTGGGGACGCAATTAAGTATATACAGTCTAAGCTCTAGTCCAGGGTGGATAAATGCCCTGTCTGGGTGCTTTGAATATAGATTGTTAAAACTGCAGCACCCAGTTCGAGAGGCGACTCTCGGACTGGGTCTTGAACATTAAGGGTACCGATGAGCACGAAGGTAGTTGTAACCGGAGTCGGCGTCGTATCGCCGGTTGGTAACGATATCAAGACATTCTGGGACAGTCTTTGTGCTGGAAAATCTGGTATCCGGAAAATAGACTGCTTTGATCCCTCGGATCTGGCTGCGCAAATCGCGGGTATTGCCGAAGACGTGCAACCCGACGGGATGGACAAAAAAGAGCTGCGGCGCATGAGTCGCTACAGCCAGTTTGCCATCGAAGCAGCCGATCAGGCGTGGAAGCAGTCCGGCCTCGATCTGGACAAGCTCGATCCCTACCGCGGGGGCGTAATCGTCGGATCGGGTATTGGCGGCCTCAATGAAATTAACATTGATTCTGTCAAGATGGCTGAAGGAGGGCCCCGTCGGGTCTCCCCGCTGATGGTACCCAAAGGCCTGGTTAACATGGCCGCGGGCGTCGTCGCCATTCATCGTGGCCTGCTGGGACCCAACAAGTGCGTCGTTACGGCGTGCGCCAGTGGCACCCATGCCATCGGTGATGCGGCCAACATGATTCGCCTCGGCAAAGTAGACTTTATGCTGGCAGGTGGCGCAGAAGCCACGGTAATCCCCTTTGGTATTGCCGGATTCTGTGCCATGCGCGCCCTCTCCACCCGTAACGATGAACCCGAACGCGCCAGCCGTCCCTTTGATAAGGAACGCAATGGGTTCGTGATGGGTGAAGGTGCGGGCATGCTTATGCTGGAGTCGGAAGAGCACGCCAAAGCACGCGGTGCCGAAATCCTCGGTGTCGTGGCCGGTATGGGCGAAACCTGTGACGCCCACCACATTACGGCGCCTCGTCCTGACGGCTCCGGTGTGGCTACCGCCATGAACATGGGCCTCCGCGAAGCCGGTCTCAACCCGGACGACGTGGACTATTTCAACGCCCACGGAACGAGCACCAAGCTGAATGACTCGGGGGAGTGCAAGGCGCTCCATGCCGTCTTCGGCGAAGAGACGCCCCTGGCGAGCTCGACGAAATCCATGATCGGCCACCTCCTCGGTGCGGCCGGTGGTGTGGAAGCCGTCATTTGTCTTCTGGCCATGCGTGACGGTATTGCACCGCCCAATATCAACTACGAAAACCCCGACCCCGAATGTCAATTGAACCTGGTCGCGAACGAAGCCCGCGAGGCAAAGATCGATGTCACCATGTCCAACTCCCTCGGATTCGGCGGTCACAACGCATCGCTTATCCTCACCAAATATGACTGATAACGTTGAACGCGTCACGGAATTGAGAGAGCTGGCCGAACGGCTGGGCTTTCCAATCCGTGACGTGTCCGTTTATGATCGCGCGCTTACCCATGCCTCCAGCCTGGTGGATGGGAAGCGAGACGGTCTGGATTATGAGTCGCTGGAATTTCTGGGCGACGCCGTCCTGGGGCTCGTCATGGCCCACCACCTCTTCGAAAGCTACCCCGATCGCTCGCCGGGGGAGTACAGCCGCATGCGCGCCGGCCTGGTCAATCGCAAGACCGTGGCCCGCGTCGGACGGGCCCTCAACATCGTTCCCCTCATCTGCCTGGGCAAGGGCGAAGAACTCTCCGGCGGACGGGCACGAATCTCGCTAGTAGCAGATTGTATGGAAGCCTTGATCGGCGCTGTCTATCTCGACAACGGCTACGACTGCGCACATGATTTCGTGGTGCGGGTATTCGCCGATGAAGTCGCGGCGTCCGTTAAGGCCAAGTGCTATGGCGACTACAAGTCGCAATTGCAAAACCATTGCCAGAGCCAGCGGATTGCCTTGCCCCAGTTCGAGGTCATCCGCGCCGAAGGTCCAGACCACCAGAAAGAGTTTGAGGTGGAGGTGACCATTCGCGGTGTGGCGGCCGGACGTGGTATAGGTACGACCAAGAAAGAGGCGGAGCAGAAGGCGGCGCGCGAAGCATTAATTCATGAAGGAGTAGATATTCGGACCGGCTAACCGGTTTGAGCGTGGCAATTGCATTGGAGAGGAGAACCCTGGTCATGGAAATCCCGTTCTTAAAGATCGCAGTCGCAGCATCCGGCATCTCTCTATTGTTTGTGGTCTACTTGGTCCGCTATGTTCTCGCCCAATCGCAGGGCACCCCCCATATGGAGCGCCTCTCCACCATGATCCAGGAGGGCGCGTCGGCCTTTTTGCGCCGTGAGTACGTCTACGTTACCGCCGTGTCCGCTGTCGTCATCCTATTCTTCGTAATCATCGGATTCTACAAGCCCGATCTGGGCCTGAACTGGCGGACGGCCGTCGCCTTCACCGCCGGTGCCCTGGCCAGCACGGCGGCCGGATTCCTCGGAATGTATATCGCCACCCGGGCCAATGCACGCACCACCGCCGCCGCCCAATCCCGTGGCGTTGTCGGGGCCCTGGAAGTCGCCATCAGTGGTGGCGCCGTCATGGGCATGGGCGTGGTCGGTATTGCCCTCCTCGGGCTCGCCGTGGTCTATTGGCTCTTTGAGGGGAACGCCACCATCGTCAATGGTTATGCCATGGGCGCCTCCCTCGTGGCCCTCTTTGCCCGTTCCGGCGGCGGCATCTTCACCAAAGGTGCCGACATGGGCGCGGACCTTGTGGGTAAGGTGGAAGCCGGTATTCCCGAAGATGACCCGCGCAATCCCGCCGTGATCGCCGACAACGTGGGCGACAACGTGGGCGACGTGGCCGGTCTTGGCGCCGACTTGTTAGAGTCCTATGTGGAATCCATCATCGCCAGCCTCGCCATTGGTGCGGTCATCGTGGCCGCAGGCGGACCCATCTACGTCCTCGCCTTTCCCTTTGTTGTTGCCGCCATCGGTATCGTTGCCTCCCTGCTGGGCGTGCTCTACGTCAAACACTTCGCCCGCTCCAATCCCCAGCAGGCCCTCATGATGGGCACCTACGTCAGTGCCGGCCTCGCCATGCTGGGCACCACCATCTACGCCTGGCGCTTCGGAGAATCCTTTACCCTCGCCGGCCGCGAATTCGCCTGGTGGGGGCCCCTCGCCGCCTGTGCCGTCGGTATCGTCTCGGGCATGGTCATCGGATTCGTGAGCGAGTACTTCACCTCGGCCGACTACAAGCCCGTCCGCGATCTCGCAAAACGCTGTGAAACCGGCCCCGCCACCGCCGTCGTCGAAGGGACCGCCGTCGGTATGCAGAGCACCGCCGCCCCGGTGATTGTCCTTGCCCTCGCCATCATTCTCGCCTTCCATTGGTGTGGTGTCTATGGCGTCGCCCTCGCCGCCCTCGGCATGTTGGCCACGACCGGCATGGTGGTCGCTGTGGACGCCTATGGCCCCATCGCCGACAACGCCGGGGGTATCGCCGAGATGGCTGGCCTCGACCCCGAAGTGCGAAAGATTACCGACAACCTCGATGCCGTCGGCAACACGACCGCCGCCATCGGGAAGGGCTTCGCCATTGGCAGCGCCGCCTTCGCCGCCATTGGCTTGCTGAGCGCCTTCCTCCTGGCCACCGAAACCGCCATGGCCGGTATCCAGGGGCTCCGTCCCGGGGACGATGGCATCGTCGGTCTCGACCTCAACCTGAGTCAGCCGATTGTGCTGGCAGGCCTGCTGATCGGGGCCATGCTGCCCTTCCTTTTCAGTTCCATGCTCTTCCGCGCCGTGGGCTACTGCGCCGACATGATGATTCTCGAAGTGCGCCGCCAGTTTGCCGAGATTCCCGGCCTCCGTGAAGGCAAAGAAGGTGTCGTGCCCGACAGCCGCACCTGCGTCGACATTGCCACCAAAGGCGCCCTGCACGGCATGATGTTGCCCGGTGCCCTCGCCATCCTCTTTCCCATCGGCATGGGCCTGATTCTCGGACCCGAAGCCCTCGCCGGAATGCTGGTCGGTGCCATCGCCACCGGCGTTATGCTCGGCATCCAGACCGCCAACAGCGGCGGGGCCATGGACAACGCCAAGAAGTACATCGAGGACGGGCACCACGGCGGAAAGAACTCCGATGCCCATAAGGCGGCTGTAGTCGGCGATACCGTCGGCGACCCCCTGAAAGACACCGTGGGCCCGTCGATTAACATCCTGATTAAGCTCATGTGTGTTATTTCGCTCGTGCTCGCGCCCCTGTTTGTGGGGTAGGGAGTGGTCCATTAGAGGTATCCGACTCAATTCTCCGCTTGCCGGGAGTCCGGACGCGGGTGGAAACCCAAAAGCTCCGTGTCACGCGATGCCGAGTGGTGCATGGAGGGTCAACGACTCTCCGCCAACAAGAGCGAACTAAATCGGGCGCCCAACGCCAACAAAGAAATCGAACGCCCGCGAGAGTTGCCCATCACAGCCCATGGTCGGCATGGTGACGACGCTCTTCAGAAAGGACCTTCATGGAGCACCCACTGTTGCGCAAGGGGGAGAAAGCCTGTTCGGAGCTTGTTTCGGAATTGGAACGGCTTGCCGACACCCATTTCAACGAGGTGGGAGCGGAGGCCGAATTGCAATGGGGCGTGATTGATAGGGCCTTTGGAAAGTGTTTTCAGCGTATTCAAGCGCTCCGGCGCTACTGCGGTGTCCTCCGTAAAGCCCAAAGCGAATCCATCTCCATCGGAAAGCTGTTCAATCGCTGGAATCCCTCGGGCAAGGGGGTGGTCCTCGGTTTTGTGGACGGCCAAACGGCGTCCCTCCGGGGCGACCGTCGGCAGTTGCTGGATTGCCTGGATGCGCTTACGCAGCATGTCCGCGACCAGGCCCCGGATGCCTTCGAAGTGGAGGTACATACGGCTTCCGATACGCCTCGGATTTATTTCAAGAGTTTGACGGCCGAGATTGATTATTCGGTGCTTAGAATCGGACCAGGCCTGACGCTGGATCTATCGACCCTACGGCAGCAGTGGGCGGCGGCCACGGGTGGCGGCGTGGTCTATGAAGAAGATGCGATGCTCGTGCTGGAACTGGAAGGTGATGAGCACGTCCATGGGGGGCTCGCTCCCTGTGGAAAGGCCGAAGCCTTCTTGTCGCGGGCCGAGCGGAGCATGAGGCCGTGGCGAGGTGCCATTGGTACGACGGAAACAGGATATGCGTCGAAAGAAGAGTCGTTGCGGCTCTATGAGGACCTCCTCCGGCGCACAGTCATCTGCCTGCGATCGGCCTCGGATGCGTTTCAACGGGAAGCAAACTGATGGAGGGGAAGCGAAGAAATAATAAATAGGGATAGTCACCGACATTTACATCCCCTTCGCCAAGGCGCATCATCTTTGGACTGCGGCGGCTTGCCGCCGCTTTACCGGAGGGAGCTTGCTCCCGTACCAACCCGCCCCCGCCGGTTTTCGCGAGCAAGCTTACGCACTCCACATAAGAATCCCCCCATGGGACATTTCAGGCACAGATCCGTCGGCCCTCCCGCCCCCACCGAAAAGTGCAACCCCGCGCCCGACGCACGGGGCCCGCAGCGCCACACGGCTACACGCCACGACCTTCAAACACCCGGCGGACCTGCACCTCCCCACGAAGCCGGGCGACCCTCCAGCCTCGGGGTCGCCCGTTACGAGGGACGTTTATGGTCCTATAGCACAGGGCCACCTTGTTGCGGTCTACGAATCCTGGCGCGGCAACGTCCCTATCCCTCGGCCTCACACCCCAAAGACACCCTTCAACCAGGGCAGGGCGCGGTCGGGGCGGAAGCGGTGATTGGGGGCATCCACGTTGGCGTAGGTGAAGTACTCGTCCATCGTAACGCCCTCGGGGATGGGATCATTCTCACGGGGACGTAGCTCGGGGGTGAGGTACTTCTTGTAGTAGTGGATCTCCACGTTGTCCGGGGCATCGGCGAGGGCGTAGGCGGCGCGGATACGGTTGAGGTGGGGGGTACGTCCTCCCTCGGTGAAGAGGAGGGGACAGGGGGCGAGGGCGGCCTGAAGGTCAGGGGAGTCGTACCACGCGAACATGCCGGGAACCACGTGGTGGAGTCCGTCGGGGTAGGCGCCCAGCGCGATGGAACGTTCCCGCCAGTTACAACAGAAGTCGTTGTGGATGACGGCGTGGACCCGGTCGGGGTAGAGCATGCCGAGGGCGTCGGCAGGGTCGGAGCCGAGGGAGTGTCCGCACACGGCGAAGCGCTTCGTGTCGACATAGGGCTGCTCGGTGAGCCATTCGAGGATGTGGGCCTTTTGGGATACGGAAATGCCGAGATAGTTCCGACCGCACGAGATGGCGCAGTTGGAGAATTCGATGAAACTCCGAAAAGGACTGGCCGTTTCGCACCGGGCCGGATTGTCCACGGCGCACGCCACATAGCCTTGCTGGACGAAGTAAAGAGCCTGACGGTTGTCGCGCCACTTCCACTCTGTGCCCTTCTTGGGTTTCTTGCCGTCCAGCTCGGGTTCACCGGCCAGGGCTTCCTTGCTATGCCCCGAGCCGGGAAAGCACATGACGGTCGGCGCAGGGGATTGGGCACTCACCCCTTCGGGTACCAGCAGTAAAAAGGGTACGACGCAATAGGGCTCGGGGTAGGCTTCCCAGCGTTGGAGGCTGTAGCCTTCCCGAACTTCCGTCCAGATGTGTTTCGGCGCGGGTGTTTCGCCCACTTCCGGCAGGGCCAGGAGCTCGGTCATCTTGCTGCGGATGGAGGCCTGCCACGCGGGAAAGTCCGCCGCGTCCATGGTGGGGTCAAAAGCGAGTTTGGGCGGGTTGGCCTTCATGTAGGCCTGGATGAATCCCGGACCGTCGATGGAGCGGCCGTCTTCCCGGTTGCTCTTCAGCGGCGAGAGGGGCGCAGGCGTATCGGCCGGAGGCTCGGGCGTCGCGGCGGCTGGGGGGGCAGGCGCGGCACCGGCGGTGTTTAATGCGGAGGTGCTGGCCAGTCCAGAGCCGAGTAGGCCGAGGAAACTTCTGCGCTTGATGGATTTCATGGGGGTACTTCTCCGTTAGTTGCGATACTGCTTGTGACAGGGCGTGCACGAGGCCGCGAGTGTCTTGAGGTGTGCGTCGGCCCTTGATAGTTCCTTATTTCGGAGGGCTTCTTCAAGCCCCCGTGCCTGGGCGATGGCCTCCCTCATGGCCTTCCCAAAGGCATCATCGTAGGTGTCGCCCTGGGTTCGGGCCGATTCCTGGAAGCCTTCGCGCACCAGCAGGGCCTGCTGCGCGGGCACGATATCGGGGTGTTCCGGGGAAACCTGCCACCCGGTCTGGCGGAGTGTCTTGAGCTCGTCGAAGGCCCGGTCCAGGGTGGCCATGGCCACGGCGAGGGTGCCACTGGTGGCAACTTCCTGGAGTTCGGGGAGTGTCACGCCGGCGGCGGGCACCTGGTAGGCCGCCACATCGCGCCAGAGTCCCGCGTAGTTGGGGCTGGTACCCGCCTGCTTGAGCAAGACGGTACCTTCTTCGTTCGAGAGGAGTCCGGCGGCAATAGCCGTAATGGCGGCCGCAGCAGGACCCCGGTGGACGCCGTGGTGACAGTGGATGTAGAGGGGGCCTTCGGCTTCCCTGGCCAGCCGGGCAAAGGTGCGGCCCGCCTCCTCGTCGATTCCGTCATAGCCAATGGGGATGTGCACGTAGCGAAGGTGATGCTGCTTCGCCAGGGCCACGTTCGGCTGGATGCCATCCACACTGACGACGGTTTTGATGCCCAACTCTGCGAGGCGTGCAAAGCCGGCCTCCCCGTCAGGCTCCGCGCCGGAATAAAGGCCCGGCGCTATCTGAATGAGATGGTGGAGGGTTTTATCTTCAATTTTTGTGGGGGTGGCTCCCTGTCCACGAAAAGCCACGAGGATAGCGATGAAGAACGCCCCTTTGCTGAAAAGGCCCTGAAAGACGAATTGCCTGTTGGTTTGCACCCCGATATCTCCTTCTGCCGCCGGTCCGTTGTCTACCCCCAAGAGCATAAAAGGCGCACGGCGCGAATGCAAGGGGCCCGTGGCACCCGAAGTCGCGGTGGTACTTTTGGGCTATGGCACGGAGCGCTATGGCAACCTGAAATACGTAAGTTACTGAGGATTACTCCCCTCCTTGGAGGGGCCGGGGGTGGGTCAATGCACGAAGGATGACCCAACCCACCCCTAACCCCTCCCAGGAGGGGAATTCATTACCAATTTCCCCACAGGTTCAAGCAAACTTAAATGTCCGGAATTCTAATTCACACCAATGCTTCCCTTAAATGACGCTCCACACCGGCCGTCCCCCCTAGCGCACTGTGGCCAACGGAATCTCTACCCGGTCACCCGGTCCCACGTTAATGATCCAGGCATCTTCCCCGGGTACAAACGCGGTATCAAGTTGAGGCGACGTAAACGTGACCGTTCCGCCTGCGAGGGCTTGGATCGGAAACAACGCCGTGTATTTCGTGTCGGTGACATAGGTGCCGTCATAGACCGGCGCAAAGGACAAGCCGGTGGCCGTAGTAAAACCCGTGTCTTCCAGTTTACCCACGCGCACCCGACCGACATGGAGGTCGTCACCCACGGTGATAATGAGGCCGTCGTCCACGGCTTCCACCGCGGCGATGGGGTGGGTGGTACGGCGGATGTCATTCTGGAAGTGGATGTAGCGCCCGACAAGGTCCTCGACGTTGGTCGCCGTGCCGACACCTGTAAGGTGAATGCGCCCCGTGGCGGGTTCGACGCGCGCCACCGTCCCCGTAACCGGTGCAATCAGCTCGCTGCGATCCTCGCCATGGCGCAGAAAGGTGCCGCCCGTGCTCCATCGGTGGATTTCCTTGCCCCCGTGAAAGCGAAGGAGGACAAAGGCCGCATCGGTCTCGACCGACGGTGTCGCCACCGTCATGGGGGTGCTTCCGTGGTTGATCAGGATAACGTCGGTCCACTCGCCCTTCTCGGGAAAGGACCACTGTACGCGAAGGGCCTGTCCGTCGCCCGAGGTGAGGGGAAGGCGCTCCTGCCCGGTGATCCACGGGGTGGTGGTGAAGGGCTCAAGGACGCTGAGAAAGTGGGACGTATCCGCAACATCGGTATTCCGTGCAATGAGATAATCCACGAGCTTCTTTTGTTTTACCGGCGAGACCTGGGCCTGGGTGTGAAACACCGCGTCCGATTCGCTGACCAGGTGGATGCGGAGTCCCGCCTCGGCGTTCTTCGCGTGTAGCCACTCGCCCGTCGCGGGTCCTTCTTCCAGACGGCGCACGTTCTGAAGGTGCTGGAATCCCGAGCCCTTGTAGTCGGCGTAGCTCCCTGTAAACCCGTCGGCGGCGATTCGTGGATCGTCGTAAATAAAGCCCAGGGGGACCTCCGGTCCGGCGAGGGTTCCGGGGGCGGGTTCCGACCATTTCCCCGAGGCTGTCTGGAAGGTGCCCGGTGTGCCATGGAGGCTGTAATCGTGCTGACTTCCCCCGGCCACGCTCATGTAGTCAATTGCATAGGAATGGGTGGGGGTGGCATCAATTAGCATCATGCGCCGGCGGTATTCAGAGGTCTGGGGATAGGTGCGCGCCGCATCAATATCGAGGACACGAACGTAGTCTTCATCGACGAACCGGTAAACCGTCCCGGGTTTGTTGATGAGCTGGCGGGTGGCGTCGACGGTAACGGTGTTGTGGCTGATGGTGTTCTTGCTCCACGTGAAGATGCCGGGCACGTAGGCGTTCATGAAATCAGGATAGCCGAGGTCGGGCATCATCACTTCGCTGTGGGCGAAGAGGGAGAAGTGGAGGCGGTCATAGTGGCCGTGGCCGCCCTTGTAGCCATAGTAGAGCGAGAGCGAAATGGTGTTGGCCGGATTGTTGAGGATGGCCATGCCGTAGCCGTCGAGCAGGCGGGAGCGCAGGGGCGGTGTGTTCGATGCGGACGCCTCAACGATGGGGGCGAAAAGGCCCTCGAAATCGCGGATCCCTTTTTCCCCCGTCGCGCCGAAGGAGGTGAGCTGATCACGGTAACGGGGATCGCCATAGGCCCGCCAGGCGCTCTGGTAGACGAAAGGGTTGGTCCCGATACGCCCGCCCCGGTAGGAGCCACTATCGCCCAGAGCCGGGGTAAACTCGTTCGCATTCACAATGTCGAGCACGCCATCGTAGAGTTTGCGCATCTTGGGCAGATCGTACACCTCATACCCCGCACGCTTGAGGGCTTCGGCCACGGTTGTGATATTAACGACCCAGGAGAAATTGTAACCAGGGGACGTTTCATAGGGCGGTCCATCGCGGTAGACCAGGTTATACAGCGCGTAATTGAGCCCCGTCATGCTGTCGATGGATTGGCCTTCATTCAGCAGCCCATCGAACCACTCCTTTTGATTGCCGTATTGGCGGGCCAGGCCGGCGTAGACCAGGGCCTTCTGGTGCATGCCGAAGTTGCCCCGGACCTTTCCGGAGAAATAGGCGTCGATGCCTTCTTCCAGCAGGTTGGCCTCAATATTCGCGCGAACGGCTTCGCTCGTTTTTCCGGGTACGGAATCGTCGGTGATAGCGTCCCAGACATAGTCATAGGCCTCGGCGCAGCCTGTCAGGGTGCCGGTTTCCCAGATGTGATTGACGATTTTCCCTTTATAGCGCCCACCGTTGGCCGCTTGCAGCGCGCCGTAACGTGATTGGGGGTGGTAGTCCATGTTGGGGTAGACCTCCGCGATTCGGTCCAACATGAGGATGGCCTTGTGCGCATAGCGTTGGTCGTCTGTGAGGAGATAGGCCCGGCTGAGATAATGGAGCGCCGGAAGAAGGTGATTCTGCCATGTCCAGTGGTTTGCGTAAGCCACGAACCAATTGCGCTCCCCATCGGGGCCCACCCATCCCCATCCGTCATCGGCGAAATCGCCCGTGAGGAGGGATTCGTCATTGAGGCCATCGGCGTAGTAGGCCCCGTAGTCGTTGCTGGGATAGACACTGCCATCCACGGGACACTTCACCTTGAAGGGTATCTTGGGGTCGACAATCCAGGGGTAGGTGCCGCCCTTCTCATAGATTTCCTTGCCACATTGCGGGCAGCCGGAGGTGCCCACATTGAAGGCCCTCGGCACATCGGCGGAGGTAATAAGGGCGCGGAGCGCGTCGTCCTCCCAGGCCACCCACACGTCCGCGCGGGAAGTGATTTTATCGGCTATCGCCTGGGCCGTCGGATACTTCGCCATGTTTTCCCGGGCCAGGGCGATTTCTTCATCGGTGCGGAGCATACGCTGGGTCTTCAGCGGGAACTGGGGCTCACGAACTTTGGGGGGCAAGAGGTCGGCGAAGCCACTCAGGGTGAGGGCAGAAAAAAGACACACGGCGATGAGGCATCGTGAAAACATGCAGGTACTCCAGTCCATTGAGAAGGCACGGCAAAACAGTGAATGCAGCATACACCGAAAGGCGTCTCAAGTTGAACCCTCAGGGCAATTACAAAGAGAACGAACCCGCCTGGAGGTGAGCACACCCTATCGTGCCGCGGGATTGGGGGACACGATGGGCTTCGCTGCAGCAACAGGATCTATTTGGCCGCGTTAATTTTTCCCACCATAAAATAATTGTAGTGGCTGCCGTGGGGCCCTTCGGCGCCGAGGACGTAGATGGTGTTGCCCAGGATGACGACGCCGGGGTCGTTAAACACGGCGCCGGGGGGCAGGGCACCGTGCACCTGCATCCAGGTATCCGTCTCGGTATCATAGGCGATGCTCATGTCGGACCAGATAAGTTCCTTGAGCTCATCCAGATGGCGTGGGGAGGTCCGCACGACACCGCCCACATTGATAGCATACCGGTTCTCGTAGAGGGCGCCTTCCCAGCCGGAGATGGGGAGGGGCGGCGCGGACTTTTCGGTCCAGCTATCGGAGGCGGGCTCATAGCGCAGGGTTTCCTGCGTAGGCACGACATTGTTCTTCTCGTCCCAGGTGATACCGCCAAAAAGGTAGATGGATTCTCCCACCGGCATGGAAGCGCACCAGCCCCGCGGCGCACCGGGGATGGGCGTGCGGGTTTGCCACGTGGCCCCCGGCGTGTTCAGGGCCAGGGTTTCATTGGTGCCCCGAATCGTGTTGTGGCTGTAGCCCTTCTCGGAGAAGGCATACTGATTGCCGCCCAACACGACGACCTGTCCCGCTGCATAGCCGACCGCCATATGGGTGCGCGCTTCCGATAAGGGATCCAATATCGTCCACGTGCCCTTCGGGCCTGCCTTGGGGTCAAAGACGGCACACTCACCGTGGGCCCGATAGGGTGGTTCCTCGCCCTTGTATTGGGAGCCACCCCCGGCGAGATAGAGCTTGCCCTCGGCCGCCACCGCGCGGACATATTCCCGGCGAATAGGCGCATCGGAAAGGCGGGTCCATTTTGATGTGGCCGGGTCATAGGACCAGGTCCAGCGAGACGTGCGTTTACTCACCGCGTCATCCGTTTCATCACCGCCGGGGATGAAGCCACCGACCACATAAAGGATGCCGTCGATTTCGACCATGCCGATGCCGCTGATGCCTTCATCCGGGCCCGCACCGACCCAGGGAAGCTGGTGGGTTTCCCACGTGATCGTTCCGAAGACCGGCAAGGAACGGAGGGCCTCGGGTAGGTTCTCGGAGAGGGGTGGCGTCACCGTCCGGCCTTTCTTGGGCTGGGCCTTGGGGGTGGGGTCCGCAGCGAAGGCGGTTGCCGAAAGGGCGACGAACAGTGCGACGAGAAAGGCGGGGTGCTTTTTAGAGAGGGTGGCCACAGTGAAATCTCCTGGTATGAGTGCGACAAAGACGAATCCACCGTAACAAGATGCCGACGAAGAATTCCAACGGCGGACGGCGTTGCTCCCCCGTGGTTCCCATCAAACAGTAATGGACGGACTGAATAAGTGAAGGTAGACCTAGATCCAATACAACGCTTTGGTATCGGAAACGCACGCAAGCATTTATAGAAGTCCAACGTAAGTGCGGCTTGGCCACTATTGCTTAATAAGGGCTTTGACAATTGGGAGCGCAGGCGGCCCGCCTGCCTCGGGCCGAAGGCACGTAGTTCTTACGTCTTTAATGTAATACAGTCGAGCCGCCTGCGCTCCCAAGCCCCGGTTTTGAAAGATGGCAATCGAATGACTTGGAAAAAGTCCGCGATAAATCTTCACCTATTTAGATGGGAGGGGCCAGGGGGGCCACAGAATCTCGCAGCACGAGTTCGGTTTCCAGGACGTGGACCCGGCTGGCAGGCCCTTCGCCGGTTTCCAGCCAGTCGATAAGCATGCGGCTGGCGAGCTCTGCAATCTCCCGCGTGGGCTGGGCGATGGTCGTGAGGGGCGGGGCCAGCAGCGGGGCGTAGGGGTATTCGTCGAAGCCAATGAGTGAGACGTCATCAGGAATGCGCAAACCCCGGTCGAGGCACGCGCGCATGACGCCCAGGGCCCCCAACGAACTGCTGGCAAAGAGTGCCGTCGGCGCAGCGAGACTGTCCAACAGACATTGGGCACTGGCGTAACCATCCGCCTCTTCAAACTTCGAGCCCTGAACCCAGGAATCTTCCACGGGAATCTGGTGGTCTTTCAAGGCCTGCCGGTAACCCCGGAGTCGTTCGCAGTTGGGTTTCGAGTCGGGCAATCCCTGGATGAATCCAATGCGACGGTGTCCCGCGCTGATGAGATGGGCCGTCCCGTCGTAGGCTCCCTGATAATTGTTGGTCGTGACGTAGGGAATGTCGTGGTTGTCGAAAAAGCGGTCGACCAGCACCAGGGGAACCTTCCGCGCGCACGCGGCCTCGATGTGCTCGGTCCCCTTGCCGATAGGGGAGACGAGGAGGCCGTCGACGGCCCGGTCCAGGAGCAGCGAAAGGGCCTCCTGCTCCACCTGCTCATCGTCTTCCGTATCGCACAAGATGATGGCATAGCCCCGCCGCCGCGCGGCGTTCTCTACCGTGCGGGCGATGGACGAGAAAAAGCTGTTGGAGATATCGGGGATGAGTAACCCGATGGTCTTGGTTTTCTGCAGACGAAGCCCCCGGGCAATCTGATTCACCGAGAAGCCACGCTTCGCCGCGGCTTCGCGAACGAGTCGTTGGGTCTGCTCGCTGATGCGATAGTCGGCCGCTTTGCCGTTGAGCACCCGGGAAACGACCGAGACGGAGAGGCCCACGTCCCGGGCGAGATCTTTCATGGTCGGTTTTCGGCTCGATTTCATAGGGGGGATTATACCGAATCCGTCCGGGTAAAGGCACAAAGACAGGCATTGCACAATCGTTTGTGCCTTCCCTATACTGACGACCAGCACTTTTTGAGTTCGCGTGTGCCACAGGGTAGGCCTTCGGGACAGTGAGGGGATTCAACCTCCGTCCAAAGGTGCACGCACAACGGGTAGGGATATGAGAATGAACGTGAAAAAGAGGATGCTTCATGGGGCCGTGTACCTGCTCGGACTCATGATGGCGGGATCGGCCACGGCAGAGGTTGCAAAACGGGTACCGCCCTGGGCCCATAACCAACTGGTGGATGCCAACGTATCCGGCAATATGGAATCCTACGAGCAAGGCCTGCGGGGCAAGCCCGGCCATGTGATTTACGATGTGGTGCAGGGAAAATTCCGGGAAAAAAGTGGTTGGCACGAGTATGGGATTGGTGCCGCTAAGACCTTGGGGATTATCTCAGAAGACGCCCCGGTTTATTGGTTGGCCGAGTGGCCCGCACCGATCACCGCCAATCTGATTCGTTTACGGGGGGCTTACCCCAACCAGCCCCAACCCGATACGGCGTGGAAGATTGAGGTGCGCAGTGAAGGGACATGGCGGGAACATGCCCGGGGCGTGGGGGACTGGTATAACAACGGCCATTATGTGTGGCACGTGCCCCTGGAAGAAGGGATCTCATTCGACGCTTTTCGGGTGGCCCTCTTCAGTAAAGACGAAAAGACGCCACTCAACAGTGTCCACTTCCGGGGTGAACCGGGCACGTCGTGGGTGGTGGCCTTGGTCGCTGATTTGGATGGACGCATGCATGCCGACAAACGGCGGATTCGCCTCGGGGAAAGCATAACCTTTCAGGCGGAAGGGCTGGCCGGAGACATCGAGGAATGGAACTGGGATCTCGGTGACGGAACGTCGGCCAAGGGCACGGAGGTGCGCCACACCTATGGCGCCCCGGGTTCCTATGTCGCTTCCGTGGACTTTACCGACGGCGAGCATGTGGCCACGTTAAAGACAGCCGTCGAAGTGGGGCCCCCCATCCTCGCCGGGATTACCAATCAAACTTCCGCCATCATGGCCGGTGATACCGTGGTGCTGGATGGCGCACCCTCGCAAGGAAAGATTGACACCTTCAGTTGGCAGATCGACGACGGCTCCGCGAAAACCGGCCAGCGAATCGAACATCGTTTCGACAAGCCGGGTCTCTACACCGCGCGCCTCACCGTGGAAGACGGCACCTATTCCGATAGCGCCACCGTACTGCTCCGCGTCCATGACGAAAAGACCGTGGGACTGCCCCAACTTCTCCTCGATTCGGACCAGAAAAATGAGCAGGACGACCAGTACTTCCTCGGCTATGCCATCTTCAGCGAACTCGATCTCCTGGGCATCAACAGTGTGCACCATGGCGGTGGCCAGGAGGAGATCAATTACAACGAGATTGTCCATGTAGAGGATTTGGCGCGTCAAAGCGGCGCCGTGCCAGAGCGGATTCCCCAGATTTTTCGCGGTGCCGATGTGCGCCTGGAAGTGCCGGGGAGTGGGGTCTGGTCCGACACCTTACCCATTGTGAATGAGGCCGCCGAGGCCATTCTGGCGGTCGCGCGGGGTGCATCCCCGGATAATCCCGCGTGGATCGTACCGGTGGGTCCCGGCACCAATGTAGCCAGTGCACTGCTAATGGCGCGGGAAGAAGGTATCGACCTTCACGATCGCATCCGCATCATGTGGCTCGGCGGTTCAAACAAAGCCATCATCAATGAGTTCAACGGCAACAACGACCCCTGGTCCCTCTATGTGATTGCCGAGAGCGGTGTGGACCTCTGGATCATGCCCGCACCCGTTGGTGCCCGGGTGAAAATTGACAAGCGAAGCGAGGCAGACCTTTACGCGGACCATCCGCTGGGAGCCTACCTCAAGAAGATCACCCCGGCAAAAGACAAGGCCCTCTACGACCCGGCGGTGCTGGGCGCCATCATCGACATCTACCAGGATCTAGGCTGGGTGAAAGAGGTGGAGCCCGTCACGGTTTCCGGCCCCGAAGACGAATACCGCTGGCACCATTCCGATGCACCGACCAAGGTGAAGGTCATTCGGGAAATCAATCAGGCGGCCATCAAAGCGGATATCTTCAACACGATAAAGGGGAAAGCCACTGCTCTCGGGAAATAGCTCGGCAGTCCCATTGGCGTCAAAAAGGTTCATGACCCGCTGCTGGGGAAGGCCTGTTGGAAAAGACGACTCCCTGGAGTGCGGCAGCTTGCTGCCGCTTTTCCCCGGGGAGCTTGCTCCCCACCCCGGGACGCGCGTTGCGTTGCCGCCCACCGGGCCTGTGCCGTGAGCAAGCTCACGCTGTAAGAGCGTAAGCAAGCTTACGCGCTCCAAAGGTCCACCGCTCGCTGATTGCCCAGGCGCCATACGAAAAAGGGCGACCACGATTCCCATCGTGGTCGCCCTGTTTGGCACTACATCACTTCACCGTCACGATAACCCGCGCGTAACGCGTCAACGTCGGCGTACCCCCGTCCCGCACGGTGCACACCAGGTGCAGGGTTTCGCCCGACTTCGCCGCCTCCGGCACGTGCACGGTGGCCGCCGCGCTCGTGGCGTTTTCAATCGGTGCCGACTGGGTAACGGTACCCGCTTCGCCATAGTGCCACCACTGATAGGTCAATGGATCGCCATCGGGATCGGTGGATTTGCCCGCATCCACCTGCACCGTATCACCCGCCTTCGCGGAAAGCATCCGGTCATGGGCCAGGGTCACCGTCGGTGCATGGTTCGCCTCGTCGAAAGGTTTCACACACCAGTCGGCCCGTGCTGCCCAGTCATTCTGAAAATCGATGGTCCAACGGGCGATGCTGTGGACTGGCTTGCCCCGCTCATCCACGGAAAGCCAAATGTCCCCATCCCGTTTGAAGCGTCCGCCCCAACCGCCATAGGTCGGATGCATGTCACTGTCCAAGCCCGTGCGAATCACGTGGAGGTAGGAGGGCGTATCGCCTTCCGAGTGGAAGCGGCGTTTCTTGGCCTCATACATGCCCGCGAGGGGACCGTGACCGTCGAGGATGTGGGCCGTCATCCAGGATTCACCAAAGTAGCCCTGCTGCTCTTCGGTGAGATACTTCTTCCAGGGATAGGCAATCACTTCAAAGGCTGGCCAGTCGCTCAGCAGCACTTCCAGCCCCGGCCACTCGGGAATGATGTACTGGCGCAGGGTCTTGTCCTGCTCAGCGATGAGATAAAGGCGGGCCTTCCTCGTGACCTCCGCCACCCGGTCGGGGTGTTTCTCCTTGATGGTCTTCAATGCCCGGGAGATGGTGTTGGAGCCGCCCCAGGCCTGAAGCCATACAGGCGAATCGTCTTTTTCCAGGAGCACCTCGACGATGCGATTGGAGCCGGGCGTCTCTTGGTCCATATCGCCTTCGTAGCCGATATTGCCGACAAAAACCTGGGAACGGAGATAGTCGGGGGTGGGGAAGGTGGCGTCGTGTTGCTTCAGGTTGGGGTAGACCGCTTCATAAGCGTCCAGCTGTTTGTCCAACCAGACGACATCGGCCCAGCCTTTTCCCTCATGGGTTGCATCGCCTTTCCAGTGGAATTTGGAGCTGGAGTGAATGATGCCCCGAATATCCCATTCGTTGGCATAGAGGAGAAAACGGACCATGGAGCATCGGTCATCCACTTCGCCGTCGGTCGTGGCAATCACGCGGGTTTTCTTTTCGGAAGCGGCGGTGGCCGTTGCCTGGAAAGGGGGTAAAAAGGCAGTGAGCGCGACCAAGAGCCACGGGGTCATATGCTTTGGTAGTCGTGAAACAGACGCGGAAATGTTCTTCATGGAGCTATCCTTGTGAATCGAGGTTGAAGTCACTATAAGGGTTTGCACAATCGATTGTGCCATCCTAGCGTCCACCATTTGCCCCATGCAACTTCCTGAACTCCGGTACCGTCCTCATAGATCGTATCCCGACTACGCGACGATACGATGTCTCAGGCCGTGCCGCCCGACTGCGCTTGCCAAGGCTTTCTGCCGGGGCGGATAGGAAAGCGCGCTGTTGGTTCCCCGGAGCGCCACCGGGTCTCGCAATGGCCGCTGCATGGTAGCCAACGGGTGTCGTAATGGTTGACCTTTGGGCACCATAGGGACTCGTAATAGTAGCGGTACGAGCGCCAAGGGCGCGGCAACATACCAGCATGGGCCAACGGCCCATGCACCGGGCCCATACCAGCATTCAAGAGCTGAAGGCCCGTTCCATATCCTGCGTCAACTCCGCAGGCTTCGTATTTCGCACACAACGGCAGGAGGAGGACAGCACCCGAAAAAGGTTCATGGGCAATGAATAGGAAAGCTTTGTTAAAAACTACAAGAGCTGGCTCTAAGAAGTTGTGGTAATGGGAGCCTGCAAAACATGTCACCACGCATTTTTTCCGATGAAACGACAAGCCATAGACGTGCCGCGCGATCTGGTACTCCAGTTCGTGCGAAGATCTTTGAGACGTCGTTGGGGGCTGTGTCGTTATGGGAAGGCTTCAAGACGTCATTGGGAATAGTGCATTGTGCTTGGGGCGGGCTTGGTCCTTGATGCGGAGACCTAATCCTATCTCCCGACCCGCGCACGAACCGGGGATACCGGATCGCGCGGCACGATTGCGGGGTTGAGTTTGTTTAGGTAGAGTGGGGTTTGTTGGTACCCACTGATTATCCATGAACCAAAAAAAACGCTGTCCAACCGCGTCATGTACAAATCGGGGGATTGCTGATACCATCACCCACGGTTGTTTCGGCACCGTGTACCCGATTTAGAGAGGCTTCGCGCATGTGGAAAAAGTGGTTCAAGCGATTGGTGTTGGCAATGGTGCTGTGTTCCCTGCTGGGGGTGCTGTGGCTCTTTTGGCTGGCCTGGACCCGTCAGCCCCTCTTGGATGGAAAGGTCAGTCACGAGGGCCTTTCCGACCAGGTGACGGTGCGACGGGACAATTGGGGCGTGCCCCATATCGAGGCGGAAAACGAGGGCGATGCCTTCTTCGCATTGGGCTATGTCATGGGGCAGGACCGCCTCTTTCAGATGGAACTGCTCCGCCGTCTGGCCAATGGGCGCACCGCCGAAGTGTTGGGCAGTCGACTCGTGCCTGTCGACGCGCTCACGCGGGCCTTCCAATTGCGTTCGAAGGCGGAGTCGACCCGGGAGGTTCTTCAGCGTATCGAGCCCGAATTCTTCGCCCTCATGGTGGCGTTTACCGACGGCATTAACCATCGATTGGCGGAAGAAGCGCTGCCATTCGAATTCGCGGTCTTGGGAATGGCGGCGGAGCCCTTCTCCGTCGTGGATTGTCTGAGCATTGGGGCTCTCCTGCCCATTACCTTCGCCGATGGACTTCGGGGCGATCCCCTGAAGAGCCTCTTGCAGGAGCGCTTGCCCGATCATGATGTGTCGGAGCTCTTTCCGGGCTACCATAAGGAAACGCCGGTCACCATCATGGAGACGCTGGAAGAGGCGCGGGCCTTTCTCGATGGACAGATCGATGGGGCGTTGCCTGCCCCTGAGGCCAAAGCGTCCCTCGTGGGTCTGGATGCCCTGCTTGGCGTGCTCAATCCCATTTCGGAGCGCTACGGGCCGGCCTTGGGCAGCAACTCCTGGCTATTGGGTCCGTCGCGCACGAAATCGGGTAAGGCCATCCTGGCCAACGATCCCCACATTGGCTTTACCAATCCATCCATATGGTATGAAGCCCAGATCACCCTGCCCGACCATGAGCTCTATGGCTACTATCTTCCCCTCGTGCCCCTGCCCCTGCTCGGACAGAACCGACACCATGCCTGGGGACTGACCATGTTCGCCAATGACGACGTGGACCTCTACCGGGAAACCTTTAAGGAAGACGATCCCAGTCAGGTCATGTATAAGGGCGAATGGGTGACGGTGGAATGCGCTGAAGAGGTCATACACGTGCGGTGGGGGGAAGACGTGCCCATCACACTGCGCCGCACCCCCCATGGCCCCGTGGTGACCGACCTGCTCAAGGCCCTCTTCGACTACGAGGGTCCCGATGTTTCCCTCTCCTGGGTGTGGCAGCAGGTGGAGTACACCGACATGGTCGCCTTCTACAAGATGGGCCGGGCCACGAGTTATGAAGAGTTTGCTGCCGCCATGCCCCTGGTCACGTCGCCCGGTATCAACGTTTCCTATGCCGATGTCAACGACAACATTGCCTGGTGGGCTGCGGGACGTATTCCCGTGCGACCAGAACACGTGGACAATAAGGCCCTCTTGGATGGCGCTTCGGGGAAGGATGAACGACTGGGCTTCGTGCCCTTCGCCGAGAATCCCCATCTCCGCAATCCCCCGTGGGGCTACATCGTGACGGCAAACAACAAGTCCACCGTGAAGCCCGTGGGTGCCGTGAGAGACCTGGAAGGCTATTGGCAGCCGGGAGACCGCGCGGGACGTATCGAGGAACGTTTGGCCGAGCAAGAGACCTGGTCGCTGGAGGAACTTCAGGCCATTCAGTTGGACGCCCGTGCCCTGGCCGCACCGGATATTATCGCGGTGGCCGTGGCGAGTCTTGAGGGGAGGGAACTTCCCGCGATGGAATCGGAAGTCTTCGAGGTGCTCAAGGGGTGGGACTTCGAGCACGGTGCCGATGCTGCGGGGGCCGCTATCTATCAGCTGCTATGCACCATGATCATGCGGGAGGCGCTCCTCGATGAAATGGGGGAGACCTACTTCAATACCTACGGCTCGCTCGCGGACCATTGGAATTTCTTTAAATGGTTCATGCAGACGCCCGAATCGGCCTTTTGGGATAACACGACGACGCCAGAAGAAGAAAACCGCGAGGAGATTATCACGCAGGCGTTTCGAGAAGCGGTGGCCTATCTGGAAGATACGTTGGGGGATGAGGTGGATGAATGGGAATGGGGGGCCCTGCACCAACTCGAGTTCACCCACCCCTTCGGATTGGTGCCGGGGCTGGGCGGTATCTTCAACGTGGGGCCCTTCCCCGTGTCCGGCGGCGCCCAGCAGGTGAACAACATGCTCTACGGCGCGGGCGCGCTGAACTTTGACGTCATCGCGGGACCATCGACCCGGCGGCTTGTGGACTTCGCCACGCCGGACCAGGTCTATGGAATTCTGCCCACGGGTAATTCCGGAAACTTCATGAGCCCCCACTACGACGACCAGGCGGAACTGTTCATCGCTGGCGAGTACCGGGTGTTACACAGCACCCCCGAAGCGGTGGCAGAAAACCTGGAGTCGACCCTGGTGTTTACGCCCTAAGGGACTGCCTCCACGCAAAATCCATCGTCTTGTTTGTCCAGACAACGCCCACATAGTCATCCCCGTTACGAACGCAGCATAGACGCCAATGCGTGAGGCTGTACCGGCCGTGTCAGTTGACGATGGGTTTTCCGCGAGAGATTCGAGACGTGGCGTACAGCCGGTACATTTTCCGCCGTCGGCGTACATTAGAGCAGTCCTGCAGACTCAACCTTCCTTCAATCGCGCCAGAACTTCTTTCTGAAACGTGGCATTTCCCAGTGGCTTGCCTCGCTTACAATGCTCACGTATCGCCCCGAAAACCTCGGTCCGACCGAGTGTATCCAACAGGTTGTCGCGCCAGACGTCCACGGTAAACCGAGAGCGCCACCGCTCCAGATGCAGCAGGGGACTGGATGCGTCGACCGTGCAGTGGGCAGGTGCACTGGACCACGGATAATCCCACGCGAAGGTTGTCATTCCGGCTCGTACTGGGTTTAGTTCTACATAGGCAATGGCATTGATTGTGTAGTCCTCATCCATCGGGCAGGAATAAAATCGATTCTGCCAGAGATGCCCACTGGCGTGATACTTTTGCTGGAAGTAGGTGGTGTATTGGAAGTGGACACGGCCCAACGTTTTTGCCAGCGATGTCTTCTCTTGGGGGACACCGACGATATGAATGTGATTGTCCATCAGGCAGTAAGCGAGGAGACGAAGTCCATGAAGCTCGTGGTAGTGGGTAAGGAGCAATAGATACTTGAGACGGTCTTCATCATCGAGGAAAACCGTCTGTCTGTTGTTGCCCCGCTGTGTAATGTGGTGCGCGACGCCGGGGATTACTATGCGTGCTGTTCTCGGCATCTATATAAGATGCCAAGCGACTCTGGATATGTCAAGAGACTTGTCGTCGCGTCAATAGACCTTGCGACCGTGAAAGATATCCAAGCCATGACAGTCCCGGCCGTGTCAGTTGACGGCAGGTCGGCGAGAGATGCCCGAGACACGACATACTGCCGGTACAGTCCCATCTTCGCCTGAGGGGAAGGAGATGACAGTCCCACGGGACTGCCTCCACGCAAAAGCCATCAGGCTGTTTGCCCAGACAACGCCCCAATAGCCATCCCCGTCATGGACGGAGCATAGACGCCAATGCGTGAGGCTGTCCCGGCAGTGTCAGTTGACGTCGGGTTGGCCAGACATACCCAAGACACGACAAACAGCCGGTACAGTCTCCGCCTTCGGCGCATCGTTGACCTTTCCCACCTACATATCAATCGCGGACAGTCCCGTGGGCACCTTTCACCGCACCACATCCCGCACTGCATCGAAGTCGATGTGTGAGGGGCTCTCAGGCAAATCCCCCGCAAGTTCTCTGGCCCAATCGTTAACGACATAGATACGCTCGTCATGCACCCAAAATGCGGCTTGGACGGGGCGCTTCCGTTCCGCGTCTTCGCAACTGTCAATGAGCACGGCCGTGCCACCGTCCAAAGGACCAGCAAAGAGCACCACCGCAGCGGTGGCACCGCAGGTTTGTCGCAAATCGATGACACCAAACACCGCTTTGATAGCCCGTTTGTCCTTACGGCTATTCTTAGCGTCAGGCTCATACAACGTAGACCACGGGAATTCGGCGCGCGAAGCATTTTTCTTCACGACGGGTAGCACTAGAAGGGTGCGTTCCGAATTGGATGCTTCTCCGTGTGCTGCCAGGGGATTTTCCGGGGCGACACCATCTTTTCCCACGCTGTAGACGGCGTAGCCCTTGTCGTTCTTCCGGTAGCCCAAGGCATCGCCAGAGAGCGGGTCTATGGGGACCGTCGGTAGATAGGTGGGCACCACCGCATCCAGCGAATCGGGCAACGTACCGTGTTCCAACAAGTGCCGCTCGATGGCAATGGCAGTTCGGGCTATCAGGAGTTGCGCCTGGCTCTCCGCTTCCGTGATATAGACCGTTTCAAGTTGCTTCAAGGGGTCGGTGCCGCGCGCAGTGGATTCCTCATAGAGCCACACACGAGCCAAAGTGTCCGGGCGCGTGGCCATGGCGACCGCCTCATCGAGTCGTTTCAATTGCCCGTCACTCAGCGTCTGGGTGGCGAGGGTGGCGCGAAGGGCCTCATCAAGGAGGCCCTGGCACGCGATTCGGGTGAGGTAGACCAGCATCGTGGGTGCTCGGGCATGGTGGGCGAGCAAGCCATAGCCGGCGGACAGCATAGTGACGGCACCTTCTCCATCCTGCTGCGCGGCACAGAGCACCGCCTCATTGGACAGGATGCGCGCACCGTTTCGCAGATCACCGAGATAGTCGAGATGAAGCCCATTGCCCCCGGATGGGAACTCAAAGCACGGCATAGCGGTCGCCTCCAGCAAGAGTTTCCGCTTTTCGGAAAGCGTGGCGGCCTTGAAGGCCTGAAGATAGACCTTGTGGGCGTTGTTAATCGCGGGGCCACAGTCTTCCCAGGCAATGATGCCGTCGTCGTCCCGAGGGATGCCCTTTTCCCGCAGGGCGTCCCGTTCCGCTTCAAAGCGTTTCATCACATAGGTCACCACCTCGTTGGGATAGTCATCGAGTGTGGGGAGCGCGGGCCGTTCTGCTGTAAAGGCCTGTACGCAGGGAACGAGTGCGATAGCGATTGAAAGGATCGTCCGAAGTTTTCCGATTGCCGTCATGATTGCCTCCTTCCTGGCAATACAACCGCGGGCCGGGTTTATTCATCCCGTCGGGTATAGCATGCTCCATCGCGCTTTGAATAGCGGTACGTGGGTGCCTTCCGGGGGTAATTACGATTACGAATCGAACGGTCGATTTTCCAGCGTGCAGGGCGAAGCGTCAGAATGAAGACGTGCCTGACTCCGCGCAGGAAACCCAATCAGCGCACGCAAACTAAATCGAATCCACTTCAATACAGTCGCGCCCGGTATTCTTTGCCCCATAGAGTGCCTTGTCCGCGGACTTTAAGATTGTCTCCCCATCCAGTGAATCGGGATCGGAGGAGATGCTGACCCCAAGACTGATGGTTACGGAAATCTCCACCCCTTCAACCGTTACTGGCGTGTTGGCGATGGCGTTGCGATACCGTTCGGCAGCGTTCTTAGCGCCCGCTATACTGGAGTGAGAGAGTACGATTAGAAACTCTTCACCGCCATAGCGGCCGACAATATCCCCCCGACGTGCCGCATGGGCCAAACGGCGTGCCACCTCTTTCAATACGACATCGCCCACCTGGTGGCCATATCGGTCATTCAGTGCCTTGAAATGGTCGATGTCGGCCATGATGACCGCGAAGAAACCTTTCGAACGATTTGCCTGGGCGACCGCCGTGTCCAGGCATTCCAATATGGCATTGTGGTTCCAAAGCCCGGTTAACCCATCGTGGGATGCCTGGTGCTCCAGGCTGTTTCGGGCCTCCAGCAATTCTGCATTGAGACGGTGGAGATCCTCGTAGAGTCGGCTTTTTTCGACGATGACCGCGAGCTGGCTGGCGATGCGCCCGAAGAGATCCTGATGGATGTGCTCGTAGGTATTTTTGAATTTACTGGAAAAAAAGACGAAGCCTATGGGTCTTCCCATGGCGAAAAGCGGGCAGGTCAAACTGGACCGGATCCCTTCCGCCAGAATTAATCGTGTTGAATCAGACTTGGGATGATCTTGATAGTAGGCTTCCAGATCATTGAGGACCCGGCATTCTCCCGTTTCCAGGATTTTGGACAGGCTGCTTCCCTCCAGCTTCTGAGCGTAACCGACTCCGATGCGTATCTCTCGGAAATCCGATCGGGACCAATAGGAGCGTACAACCCGGTTGTCCTCTTCGACGAGGGCAAAGCCGATGCGATCATAGGGAATGACCGGGCGGAATGTGTCATATACATAGTCAAGCACATCGTTGAGAAATATGCCCTGATTGATCTTTTCGGTAATTTCCAGAATACGCGTCTGGTCACGGTACCACTTGTCCATCACCTGCGCGAGCTCACAGAGGACTTTCCCGAGTCTACCAAGGGCGTCCCCATTATGGTCGAATCGTTTCGCCTCGAATCGGAGCCGCTTCATCTCCAATACGTAATCCGTTAACTCCTCGATTCTTCGCGATTCCAACTTGCATTCCATATTTGTACCCCGTTTCTACCATGCTTCAACACACGTTGCAGTGTTCGATTCTAGCACAGTTTGGTCTGAATAAAACCTATGGTCGAACCGTTTTGGACGAGGAAGGGATCCCATGGTCCCTATACACCCTCAAACAAATGCCGCAAAATGACGTCACGAACCCCTTCGCAGGGCAGGGATTCCTCCAGTCCATCGAGGGGGGACTGGGTCAGCAGCAAAGGCTGCAGTGCCCTCGGCAGGTCTACCCGCCCATGAGAACCTTGCACGAGACGGGTGTCCAGCGGGATGAGATCCATGAGCGTGCGGAAGCCGAGCTTCTTTTTCAGGAGCCGCCACACAATGTGGGCTGGCGGCAGGGTAAGCTTGGGGTCGAGGAAAAGCTCCACCGGGTCATAGCCGGGTTTGCGATGGATGTCCACACACCGCGCAAAGTCGGGGGCCCGGGCGTCGTCCTGCCAGTAGTAATAGCTGAACCAACGGCGGGATTCGCTGATGAGCACCAGGTCGCCGCTTCGTTCGTGGTCCAGGTGGAGGGCCGCCTGTCCCGCACGGTCGAGGACCTGCTCCACGCCGGGAATCTTCGCGCAGAGCTCGCGGTAGTAGTCGATGCGCGCCGGATCCTTCACATAGACATGGGCCACCTGGTGGTCGGCTACACAAAAGGCATCACTGGCCCCGGCATCGAGGAGCTCCAGGTCTTCTTCCACGCGCAGGCTGATGGCCCCGTCTTCGCGGAGGTGTCGGTTCACATGAATGGCGTCGTCCACTTCTTCGATGCCATATTCGCTCACAATCATGGGGCGCACGCCTGCGCCCTGAAAATAGTCGAGCAATTGGCCCACAACCCCGTCGAGCTCCGCGACGTATTTGGGGATCTCCGCGTGATTGGGCCCGAGCTTTTGCAGGCAATAGTCGAGGTGGGGGAGATAGACCAAGGTCAGGCCGGGCTGCTGCTTTTTGTGGCAGTAGATAGTCGCATCGGCAATCCACTGGGTCGAAACAATCGACGACGCAGGTCCCCAGAAGTTAAAAAGGGGAAAGGTGCCCAGCTCGGCCTGCAACTCATCCCGAAGATTCTGCGGGTGGGAATAACAGTCGGGAATCTTCCGTCCATCCGCCTTGTAAATGGGGCGCGGCGTGACGGAGTGGTCCACGGAGGAATACATGTTGTACCACCAGAACATATTGAGGGTGGTGCACGAAGGGTCCCGTTCCCGGGCGGTCTCCCACACCTTGGGACGTTGCACGAGGTGGTTGGATTGTTTCCAGAATTGGATTTCCGCCATCTCGCGGTTGTACCAGCCGTTCCCCACGATGCCGTGCTCATTCGGCGGCGTGCCCGTGAGCATGGAAGATTGGACCGTGGTGGTAACGGCGGGGAAGCTGGGTTTCAGGTGGTGCTTGGCGCCCTGCGCCATGAAATCGCGAATGCGGGGACAGTGGTCGCCGATGAGGGACTCGTTGAGGCCCACCGTGAGGAGGACCGCAGTGGGGTGGTGTGTACTCATGTGCCAGCAATCTTTCGGTGGCCCCAGACCGTAACGGCAAAACAGCCGAAGGCCACGAGGGACAGTTCAGGTCGGTGGGTAAAGGTGAGGAAAAAGGCGTCAATAAGCGAAATGCCCGCGAGCCATCCGAGTACGGCCGGGACCACTTTCGGCGGCTCCATACGAATGAATCGCGCGGAACGGGCGAGCCAAAGAGAGAGGGTGATGCCGGTCGCTAGGGTCCAAATTGGGTGTTGCGTCTCGTAGCTCAACAAAATCAAAAAGGGAAGGCCAATCATGCCTACGGCAAGCCAACGGCGGAAGCCGAGGCCCCCCTGGACTTCTTTTTGAGCGATAACCGTCAGGCCGATGATGTAGAGGGCGAGGATTGCGCCGAGAAGGAGAACGGGTTGCATGTACATGGGGGCCTTCTCTGCGCCGGTGTACATACTCGCCGCCAACGCGTAGACCAACGCGCGACAAAGTCCCATGAAGATAAGCGAGGCACTCCACCGCTTGTGCAGCACGTCGTATAAGATGATGGCCAGCGCCAGGGCAATCGCATAAACTGTGGCACCGGGCATCAGGAAGGCGGTCACGGCCACGGGGACCACGAAGCACAGCGCGGTGAAGATCGAGACTTCCCGCACCGAAAGCCTGCCCGAGGGGATGGGACGCTGGGGCCGCTCCTTCGCATCGATGTGACGGTCGAGGAGGTCGTTCAGCGCCATGCCGCCCACGTAGAGTGTGGAGGCCACGAAGAGGGGCAGCAGGAGGCCCGACCAGGGGTAGGGTCCGAACCATTCGGCGATGGTAAAGCCCACGAGGACATTGGAGAAGACCGTGGGAATATTGGAAAGGCGGGCCAGTTGCAGGTAGGCCGTCATTTTAGGGTGCATGATCTAACGCGTTCCGAATGGTTGCTAGTGGTTTGATTCAAGCAGATGGGCCATTATTACGGCAGCCTGAATTAACCAATTTACTGAGGATTACTCCCCTCCTTGGAGGGGCCGGGGGTGGGTCCATGCCCGAAAGTAGACTCAACCCACCCCTAATCGGCCACGGCGCATCTGCGACCCTCCCAGGAGGGGAATTCAATACCAATCTTCTCACCGGTTCCAGAGAACTTAAATGTCCGCAATTCTAATTCACACCACCAGGTGGGGGACTCGTCTGGCTTACGAAAGCGGTGCGGTCACGCTTTTGAACCACTCGTCGCGTCCAGCACCCACTGCATTTCTTTGGCGATGCCCTCGGCCAGGTTTTCGACCTGCAACTCCGGGGGCAACACGTTCCAGGCGTAGGTTTCCACCTCGATGTGCTCGCAGTCCGTCAGCGAATCAATGCCCTCCAGGCATTCCAACACATCATCTTGCGTGGCCGTCAAGAGCCCGATCTCCCGAAGGAAGAGGGGCACATGGAAGTGGGTGCATAGAGACAGCCCCTCCAACTGCTGGCTTGCCATGGCCTCCAGGGCTTCGGGCAGGTCTTCATAGAGCAGTCCATAGCCCTGCTCTTCGTCATCGACCATGGTCTGGTGCAGATAGCGGGGTTCCTGGAATTGGCCCAATTGGCTGAGGGCCTCGCTACGGTCTTCCTCGGCCAGCGCAGCGAAATCCACGGATACGGCGGAGGAAAGCTGGACCTTGCCAATGCGTATCCCGGCATCGCGGTACGCCTTCAACACGGGCTGCTGCGCTTCCCCGATGACGGCGGCGTGGCACACATCATGGCAGACCCGGAGGAAGCGCGCGACGTGGGCCTTGTCGTTCCCCGGGAAGAGGTGCGCCTCGAAAAAGTCGATCATGCCGCCCGTGGTGTCAATGAGACAGCCCGGCTCGGGCTCGATGTCGATGTGGATGCAATGGCCCGTGGCCGCTTCTTCCCGGGCGAGAAAGTCGGCGAGCTTGAGGAGCTGTTGGCCTCCGGCCGCCCGCAGCCGGTCGTTGTCCCGGTCGTTGTCGGAATCGGTGGGCCAGCCGATGGGGAGGGTGGAGATGCTGCCGGAGGCGTCCTTCGGCAGGAGTCCGCCCAGAATGCGGACGAGCTGCATGGTGTAGTCCAGCCGCTCTTCGTCGGCCCAGGTGGGCTTATAGACCTCGTGCTTCACCACGGTCTGATGAAAATCGCCATAGGGGAAGCCGTTCATGGTGACCACGCACAGGCCGCGGGCATCCAACCAATCACGGAGCTCGGCAATGCGGTCGTTGTCGATGATTTCCCGGGCGGTCGAGGCGGGTAGCCAAAGGCCCACGCCCATAGGCGCATGGGGCGAGACCAGGGCCTTCACCGCGACGGCATAGGTTTCGAGGTTTTTCAGCGTAGAGGCATAGTCGTTGCCCGCGTGGACGTTGGTGCAATAACTGAGGATGCGATTGGCGTTGAACATGGGTATCCCCGAGGGTAGAAGACGAAGGTTTCGAAGGTCCATTATAGTGCGGAGCGGGGGCTGGTTGCACGGAACGGCGTTGATAGTGGACGGTTGACCGTGGATAGCGTGCGTTGACAGGTGAGAATTCAACCTGGGGCTGGTTCCTATGGAGTTTGTTTTGACCAATAGGTCAAGTTGCGGTACAATTGGGCATCGCGAAACCACGTTACGTCATTGAGGAAGTGCGCCATGCCCTGGGAAAAGACCTTTGAAGAATCAGATGTCATCGAGAAAACGATGGCGCTTTTCTGGGAAAAGGGCTATGCGGCGACGTCGATTTCGGATATTACGGCGGCCACGGGGATTAAACGGGGCAGTCTTTATAATGCGTTCAATGGGAAGGAGGACCTTTTTCTCCAGGCCTTGTTGAAGTATGACAACGAGCGGCGTCGGAAGATGCTGCGTCAGTTGGAGTCTCTGGATGATCCCCGGGAGGGGATCTATCGATTTTTTGACCGGATTGTGGAGACTTCGCTGTCCGATCCCCATCGCCGGGGCTGCATGTTGGTGAATACGTCGTTGGACTATGCCCAGCACACGGAGGCGGCGCGGGAGGTGGTGACGGCGGCCTTTAAGGAGTTGACGGATTTCTTTGAGCGGCTCATCGAGCGGGGGCAGACCCGGGGGGACATCCCCGAGACGGTGGAGCCGGTCGCCACGGCCAATGCCCTTTTGGCCTTTCTGGTGGGTATTCGTGTGTTGGGTCGTGGGGTGGTGGGCGAAGGGCCGTTGCAGCAGATGGCCGAATCGGCGAAAGGTCTGATTGGGTAAGGCGGTATCTCCCGGGTTGGTCGATACTTTTTTTTGTGGTACCTTTGACCAATTGGTCAAAATATGGTAGTATGAATGGGTAGGGCGTTGGGCCTCGTCGGGTAGTGTTACCCCACGAGGACGCCGGGTCCTTCTTTTTTTGGACGTTGTTTAGACCGTTTGGTCAAAACAAGAGGAGCGAAGCCGATGACAGACTTTAATATTCACACCATTGAGACCGCCGGTGAAAGCAAGGCCCGGTTGGAAAAGAGCCTGAAGAGCTACGGTTTTATTCCGAATCTCCACGCCGTCATGGCGGAATCGCCTGCGCTACTGGAGGGCTATCAGTCGCTGGCGGAGATTTTTGGAAAGACGAAACTCAGCGAAACCGAACGTCAGATCATTGCCATGACCAACAACCGGCTCAATGGCTGTACCTATTGCATGGCCGCCCACACGACGATCATGCACGGGGCGAAGGTTCCGGAAGATGTCATTGCCGCCCTTCGCGAGGGTACGCCCATCGCCGACCCCAAGTTGGAAGCCCTCCGGGTCTATGCGGAGAAGGTGAACCTGAGCCGTGGCTGGCCGGAAGATGGCGACATCGAAGCCTTTCTCGCGGCGGGCTATACAAAGGAAAATGTCCTGGACGTCGTCTTGGGCACTGCCTACAAAGTGCTGTCGAATTACACCAATCACGTGGCCCAAACGCCCGTGGACACGGTGTTCGCCAAGAATGCCTGGACGCCCGATGGCGATCAGGCCAGCTGACGGTATCTGCCTGTTCATTTTCCCGAAGCGACAAAACCGGAGGAGCTTGTGATGGCCTTTAATCTGGAAGAAAAAATTGTATTGGTAGCCGGCGCCAACCGTGGAATCGGGAAGGCCATTGTGGAAGAGGCCCTCCATCGCGGTGCGGCCAAGGTCTATGCGGCGGTGCGTAACGTCGACACGGCGGCCCCCCTGGTGGCGAAACACGGGGCGCGGGTGGTGCCCATTCGTGTTGACCTCAATGACCCGGCTTCCATCATAGCAGCTCCGAAAGCGGCCAGCGATGTGGACGTGGTGGTGAACAATGCGGGTGTGATGAAAATGCGCACGGCCTTAGATGCCGATGCCATCGACACCCTGCAGTTTGAGATGGAAAGCAATGTCTATGGCCTGATTCGGGTTGCCCAGGCCTTCGCCCCTGTGCTGAAGGCGAATGGCGGTGGGGCGCTGGTACAGCTCAACAGCGTTGCATCGGTCCGGACCATGGAAACTATCGCCACCTACTGTGCCTCCAAGGCGGCGAGTTACGCCATCACCCAGGGCCTGCGGGATTCCTTGCGGGAACAGGGCACGGTGGTGGTGAGTGTTCACCCGGGTCCCATCAAGACCGACATGGCGGAAAATGCCGGATTCGGGGATGTGGCCGTGCCCGCTTCGGTGGTCGCGGTGGATCTATTTGATGCCCTTGCCGAGGAGCGTTTCCTCGTGTGGCCCGATCCCAAGGCGGAGCGGATTGGCGCGGCGTATGAAAGCTTCGCCATGAACGTTATCACGCCTGACCGGCAGGAGAGTCTTGTCTGAGTCCCTGTACACCGCACCCTTTTGGACGGCTCAACCCCGCGAAGGCGGGGGCTGTTTCCGGTCGCTGAGCCGGCCCACCAACTGATCGAATCAATCAATCCAAGAAGGAATGCCTTATGACCCGAAAGAGCCTGCTCCATTGGTCCGTTGCGGCCCTCGCCTTGCTCGTCATGGCCCGCGTGTATGCGGAAGACGTCAACGCCCACCCGGATAGGGAGAAGCCCATGCTGAAACCCAGCGTCATCATTTTCGACGTGAACGAAACCCTGCTTGACCTCGCTGCGCTGAAAAGCTCGGTGGGGGAGGTGCTCGATGGGCGGGAAGATTTGCTGCCCCTGTGGTTCTCCACGATGCTGCACTATTCACTCGTGGAGACGTTGAGTGATAATTACCATGGCTTCGGCGAGATCGGTACGGCGGCCTTGATGATGGTCGCCGAGAAGCAGGGCATCGAGATGAGTTATGACGAGGCCAAGACGGCCATCGTCACGCCCCTGCGCTCCCTTCCGCCCCACCCCGATGTGAAATCGGGCCTGGCCGTCCTTGCGAAAGACGGGTATCGGATTGTCAGCCTCACCAACTCGTCGGCTGCCGGGGTGGAGACCCAGTTCAAGAACGCCGGGCTGACCCATTTCTTTGAAAAGCGCTACACCATTGAAAGCATCAAGAAATATAAGCCCCATCCGGAGACCTATCAGATGGTCCTGGATGACCTTGGCGTAAAACCGGAAGAAGTCCTGATGGTGGCCGCCCACGCCTGGGACCTGGCGGGTGCGAAAAACGTGGGGCTACAGACGGCCTTTATTGCCCGTCCGGGCGCCACGCTGTACCCGAATGTCGAACGGCCGGACTACGTAGTGAATAATTTGACCGAGCTCGTGGGTATCCTGCAAGCACAGGACTGATAGTGTTTCTCATCCCTATCGCCCCCGCTTCTCACCGCACCAGACACGCGATGGGAGGTGGGGGTGATTTTTTCTACGCTTGGGAGGGCTGCTACGCCGCGACACGTGGGACTGCCTTCACGCACGAATGGCCTACCGATTGGTCCGATGACGGTGACCCGGGGTGCTTCGTTGGCTGGGGCAGTGGGTGTCCATGCGTGAGGCTGTCCCGGCCGTGATGGATGGCGTTGGGTTGGTGATAGTTGCCCGGCGACAAGGGATACTGCCGGTACAGTCCCATTTCCGCCTGGGGCGGAAGAGTTGACAGTCCCGTTGTGGATCATCATCACCACCCTTGCGCCTTTGGAGAGAAAGACCCGCGTGGCTTCAAACCCCGCCCCGGCATTGGCACCGGTGATGAGGTACGTTTTGCCCGTGAGGGAGCCGAGTTGATCCGGTGTCCAGCCCTTAGGCCCAAACTGTTTTTTGGTGGTCATGGTTCAGAGTCCTTATCTCAAGAGCTAGTGTGGCACATTGGGGACGCAACAGCCCTTATGGTGCCATGACGCTGGCTATATTCAGGGGACAACGCTGTCGGTGTGCCGCGGTTACTCCGCGGTCGGCGTCGCGAGAATGTCATAGTTCCCTTCGGCCCGTACATAGAGGATGGTGGCGTTATTTGCTTCCGTGGAAAGCGTGAATTCCCGCTTGCCCTCGCCGCCAAAATAGTTTCCCGGTTCCAGGGATGTGGCTGTACTCTTGTCCGGCGTGTGAAACCGGGGCTGCCCCTCGATGACCACCGCCCGAAAACTGGTTCCCTGGCTGCGCAGCGTGCCGGAGAATCCGGCGGGGAGTTTGACGAGGGTTCCGTTCCGTTGATTGTCCTGGGGGTTGCCCCAAAGGTAGGCGAGCTCGGGGCCATCCGATGGAGCGCTGGCTTCGATAGCGCGCAGATTGGACGCATCGAGCCACACGATATTTGAGGGGTCAACGTTTACGGGACGCTCGCCACTGTCATAGGCCTCTTCGGAAGGGCGGACGAGGTAGGGCCCCTTTTCGATCTCGATGTAGGCGAGGCTCTTTCCGCCTTTGCCCGCCGTAATGTGCTCCTCGCCCACGGGCTGGGTCCAGAAGGAGCCTGGTGGCATCCACATTTCGGCCGCATTCGGGTCATCATTGTGGACGAGACCGCGGATGACCACGCCCCGGTAGGTGACATTGTGAATGTGGGGGGGCGACGCGAAGCCGTCGGCGAATTCCACGAGGAATCCCGAGGGTCCTTCTGCGGTGCGATCACCCCAGAGGGTGCCGGCCTTTGGACCCTTGTTGCCCCGTGCGGGATTGAGAGGGCCCCATTCAATGTCGGACGTTACGACCAACTCGGGATCGGGGGTGGCATCCCGGGCGAGGCTGTCGGTGGTATAGAGGGCAGCGCCACAGAGGGCGGCGAATGCGGCGGTAATCGTTGCGGCCTGTCGTTTCATGGTGAAAACTCTCCTGTCTGCGTGGTGTGTGGTTAACTGCACTTCACGACCACGTTGCCGAAGTGCTTGCCGGATTGCTGGTAGGTATAGGCGTCCGCCGCGGCGTCGAAGTCGAAGACCCGGTCGACGATGGGGGTGAGTCCATGGGTGGTGAGGGCGGTGTGGAAGCGGGATTGCATGGCCCGGCTGCCCACATAGATGCCAAAGACCCGGAGGCTCTTGCCGAGGATGTGGAGGGGATTGATGGTGCCGTCCAGACCGGAAAGGACCCCGATGAGGCTGATGACCCCGCCATACTTCACGGCCTTCATGGATTTCTCCAGGGTGCCCGCACCGCCGACTTCCAGAACGATATCGACACCTTTTTTGTCGGTGAGTTCCCACACGGCCTTTTCCCAATCGGGGGTGGTGCGGTAATTGAGGGTGTGGGTGGCGCCCATCTGTTTCACCCGCGCCAACTTCTCGTCGGAGCTCGAGATTACAATGGTCTTGAGGCCATGGGCGACGGCAATCTGAAGGGCGAAGGTCGAGACACCACCCGTGCCCTGAATCAACACGGTTTGTCCCGGTTGGGCCGGCTGAGCGTGTTCGAAGAGGGCGTGCCAGGCGGTCAGTCCCGCACAGGGCAGGGTGGCGGCCTCCTCGTAACTGAGCTGCTTCGGAAAGGGCAGGAAGCTGTTTTCGTTTCCGACGACGACTTCGGCCAGCATACCATCGGTGGCGCCACCCCCACGGGCCACATCGTTGATGCCCTTTTCGATGGGGCCATCCATCCAGAGCGGGAAAAAGAGGCCCACCACCCGGTCGCCTGCGGCCAGGCTGCGGACCGCACTGCCGGTTTCCACAACTTCACCGGCCCCATCGGAAAAGGGAACGATGGCTTCCCGGTTGGATTGGAGATTGAGGATGTCGCGGTAGTTTAAGGACGCCGCATGGATGCGGACCTTTACGTCGTGGGGGCCGAGTTCCCGTTCAGGGATGTCTTCTTGCTTGAGGGACTTTTTGCCGGGTTCGATTTTATATTGTTTCATCGTGTTTCCTCCATGTGGGTATGACGTCAGCGTAATTGGTGCCCAATGTGATTGGGATGGGCTCTCGGAAGAACGCGACATGCTATCGGCTGAGAGCGCCTGGCTTTCGGGTCACTATTTCTTCTATTCGTTGGGTAAGCCGTTTCGATTTCGTTTCGTCCAGGGCATCGGGGTGGGGCGAGGCGAACGTGCCCCTATCGTTGTCGTAATACTGGCCGGTTGCATGGGAAAACTCGTCGGACAGGGCGCCTCGACATAATATGGCCGCGCCGATACCGATGTCTGCACCGTCGACACCGAAGGCCTCTCTTACCATTTTGCTTCCCAGCATGGAGCCGGGGTTGATGGCCAGCACCATGGGGCCAGACTCTGCCACGGTGCGTCCCATCTGGACAGACCACATGGTGAGTGCGAGTTTACTCTGCGCATAGGCGTGTCCGTCCGAAAGATCCATCGCGCCCGAGAGCGCTTCCAGGTGGACGGGAGACTGGGCCGCCGAAGAGACGTTGAGCACCCGTGCCGTCGGGCCAAGGAGCGGAAGGAGGCGATTGGTGAGTAGATAGGGTGCAATTGTGTTTACGGCAAAGCGTATATCGAGGCCGTCGACCGTCCTGACCGGAGTGCTACGGTAGACACCCGCGTTGTTGATCAAGACATCGAGCCGGTCATAGTGCCTCGTTATGTATGCGGCCATTTCCTCGACCGCGTCGAGGCGGGATAGATCCGCCTCGACGATGTCGATTGTTGTGTCGGGTGTGAGTGTGGAAAGGGCCTCGTGCGTCGCCTTCAGCCTGGCGGGATTACGTCCGTGGAGAAGGATATGATGGCCACCGGAAGCCAGCACACGGGCCGTCTCCAGACCGATTCCATCGGTGGCCCCGGTAATCAGTATCGTCTTTTCCATTCGTTATCCTTCCCGTATTGGTCGTTTTCGGCAGCCAAGGCGTCTACGCTTCAAATCCACCCAGTACATTCTTGCCGATGACACGGCCGCCTTCCTGTTCTTCGTGGGCGGCAATGAGCGTTGCTGCGGTGAGGGGGCCGAGATTCTTGGTGACGGTGGAAATCAGCGTGCCGTCGTCAATGAGGGCGGAGACGCGGTTCAACAGGTCCTGCTGCGCCGCCATATCGTCGGTCTCGAACATGGAGCGGGTGAACATGAACTCCCAGCTGAAGCTGAGGGCCTTCATTTTGCCCGCCTTGATGTCCAGGGTTTCCGGGTCATCGATGAAGGCCACATGCCCGCGGGGTTTGATGAGCTCGAGGATGGAGGCGAAGTGGCCATCCGTGCCGTTCAACGAGGCCACGTAACGGGGCTGGATGTCCAACGCTTTCATCTGGTCGGCGAGGGACTCGCGGTGGTTGATGACGTGATCGGCGCCCATCTTTTTCACCCACTCGGTCGTGTCAGGACGGGAGCCCGTGGCGATGACCGTGAGGCCCGTCAGCTTTTTGGCCAGCTGAATGAGGATGGATGCCACGCCACCGGCGCCGCCAATCACCAGGAGGCTTTCGCCCTGGCCTTCCCCTTCCTTTACGCCGAAGGTGTCAAAGAGCAGTTCCCACGCGGTGATGGAGGTGAGGGGAAAACCGGCGGCCTCCGGAAAGTCGAGGGATTGGGGTTTTTTCCCGACGATGCGCTCATCCACCACATGAAACTCGGAATTGGTGCCGGGGCGGGTGAGATCGCCTGCGTAGAAGACGTCATCACCGACCTTGAAGGTGCTCACGTCTTTGCCGACTTCTCGAACCGTGCCGGCGGCGTCATAGCCGATGATCTTGGTGCCCGACTCGGGCGCCATGGCCGCGCGGACCTTTACGTCCACGGGGTTAACCGAAATACCTTTCACTTCCACCAGGAGGTCGCGGGGACCTACCGACGGTTTCTCGGCGTCGAAGTCAATGAGGGCGTTGTCCGCCGTGATGGGGCCTGCCTGGGTGTATCCAATAGCTTTCATAATCCATATCCTCCTCGGTACGTGTTGTGGAGCCGTTTTTCGGAGCCCGCTTTCGGCGTTGCTTCGGTCCAGCGGGGTGGTTGACTGCTTCTGAATGGGAGTATATACTGCGATCAGGAATAAGTAAAACGATTAATTGGAATGGTACCTATGAGCAAATCGAATGCAATGCAATTTAAGTTGGATACGGACCTTATCTGCCTCCGGGCCCTGGTGGCCGTGGTGGAGGAGGGGAGTTTTTCGGCGGCGGCCAAGCGGATCTACCGGACCCAATCGGCCGTAAGCCTGCAAATCGCAAAGTTGGAAGACAAGCTGGGCACCAAACTCGTGGAGCGCAACAGCCGTTCACTTTCGCTGACGCCCGCGGGGGAGACTTTTGTGAGTTACGCCCGGCGGATTCTGGATTTGGCGGATGAGGCCTTCCTCGCCGTCACCGCGCCCGACGACGCCACCCTGCTGCGCGTGGGCTTTGCCGAATATCTCGCGCCCCAGCATCTCCACACCCTGCTGGCCCGTTTTCGTCGTGCTCATCCCAACTGCGACCTGAGCCTGGTGCTGGGTCTGGGGGGGAGCCTGCTGGAGGCCCTGGAGAAAGACGAACTGGACGTGGTCTTTGCTGGCCCGGAAGCGGGCTACGGCAAGGTGCTCTGGGAAGAGCAACTGGTCTGGACCGGCTCCTGGGAGGGGGAGGAGGACGAGGACACCCCGGTCGAGCTGGTGCTTATGCATCCGCCGTGCAGCTATCGGCAGATTGCCTTCGACGCCCTTACCACGATAGGACGTCCCTGGAAAATGTCCATCGATGCGAATGCCGTCCAGGCCGTCCAATCGGCTATCCGCGCGGGCCTGGGCGTGAGTGTGTTGCCCCGATCGGCGGTGCTGGAGGAGATGCCCATTCTTGACGATGGGTTGCCGCCCCTGCCCAACACTGCGGTGATGAGCTACGTCCGCGACGAGGGGGCCAACCCCTACGCCCAACGCTTCATCGACTTCCTCCTGGCCTGCATTGATGATCGGGTGGAGAACTCGATTGTGTTTCCCAAGGGGAAGAAGGGTGCTGCGGCGAAGAAGAAAAAGAAGATCGTGTAGGGGGGGACTGCCTTCCCGCCTTGTGTGTCGATGGGTTTGGGGGATGTGCCCGTCGCCCAACGAACAACCCCCAAGCTGGGGAGTGACCGATAACGCGTGAGGCTATCCCGGCAGTGTCAGGGGACGTGGGGTGATGTGGCTTACATTGGGACGTGGCGTACTGCCGGTACAGTCCTTTTTCCGCTTTGGGCGGAAGAGTTGACCGTCCCGGGGAGTTGGTCCCCTGTCTAAGTGCGATTCGTCACCGTCCTGCTTACGGTACTTGGGATGGGGGTAGCGTTCTCTGCGAATAAAAGACGCCAATGACCCGGCTTTGATTTTTGCCGAGGGTGGGGAAGTTGCCACCGGGGTTGCCGTCGTGGTCTTTCATGTTGACGGTCAGGACGTAACGCTTCAGTTCGGGGATGTAACCGATGTCGGCATCCTGGATGCGGTAGTTGTCCCAGTCGTCGGTTTCGTCGGAACGGGGCGCGAGGGCAACGCCCCTATATTCAAAAGGGGTGTTGAGATCGGGTGATTGCCAGGCGATGACGCGGTAGGGCACGCCTTCCGACTCCCGGTCGCAGAAGATGTAGTACATGCCCTCGATTTTGGCGATGGTCGGGTCGCCCACGCCGTAGGTGTGGCCCCCATCGGGATTGGGGTCCACGGCTTTTGCATTGACGAGGGTCCAATCACCCAGCCCCGTCGTGGAGGTGAAGTGGGATAGGCTCGTGCCGTCGGGGCCGTGGGGGAAATGACCGTATTCGCCGAAGAGGTGGAAGACGCCCTCTTCGTAGAAAACGCCCGCGTCGTCGCACTCCTTTTTCGGGAAGGTGCCCGCTTTTTTCCACTGTCCACTGGCTTCTTCCAGGGGGCCGGTGAAGGTATAGACGATACCATCTTCGTAAATATAATACGTGTCGCCGACCTTCACGCCGTCGTCGTATTCGTAGTGGTTTCCGATGATATATTGGTCACTGACCAACTCCCAGTCGGCGCTGTTCCAAGAGAAGCGTTTGGTGCGCCAGAGGTGGGCCGCCTCCTTTTCGTGGCTGATGATGAGGTGGTAGGGATATTCCAGTTCGGGTTCTACAAAGAGGACTGAGTCGTGGTTGTTGCCGTAGTCGATGGTGAAGACGGGGTTGTCTACGGGGCGGTACCATTCGGCCCACCCGGTGGGGATGGGTTCTTCCCGGGTTTCCGTTGCAAGGGCGGTCACGGTGAGGAAGGCCGCCAGCAGGGCGCCGATCAAGACTGGGTGTGTGCGTGTTGTTTGCATCATGTTTTCCATCTTGTTTTGACAATGTATCCCTATGCCGTGCAGGGTACCTGAAAATTGGCGGCGGTGTCACGGCGGAAGCAACCACGAATCAGGCAGACTATCCGGGGAAGGAAGTTAGCGTATCATGACGAAGGAAACAGGACGAAAGAATCGGCGCGGGATGGGTACGGCGAAGGGCCTGGCGGCGGTGGCTGTCTTTTCGATGGGCCTGCTGGGGTTGGGCGTTGGTCCGATGGCTGGGGCGGCGGAAGCCCTTGGCGCGACCGACGAGGCCTCCTTCGTTCGGGGGTTGCTCGATACGGACCCGCAGCAACAGGCGCGCCTGGAGTCGGCACAGGCAGCGGGCCTCCTCGAATTGGCGCCGGTCAATCTGCCCACCCACCCGAAGGGGGATAACAACCACTTTGGCTGGCCCGTGGCCACGATGGTGGGGGATACGATGATAGTCGTCCATCGCGCCATGCCGGGACACAACAAGAAACTGGCCGGTAGTGCGGATGGGGACACGACCTATTCCACGATTCTTCGCTCGAAGGATGGGGGGGAGACCTGGTCGGCGCCCTATGACGTGCGGGAATGCATGATGCCCGAGGATCGCAACCGGGGCGGCTCCGTGCCGCTGGTCCATCGCTTCAAATTTGATCCGGAGAACAAGAGTCCGCTGGGCTATAAGCTCCACCTGAACGCCCTTGGTACGCTCCGCGACGGGGCCGTGCTTCTCGTCAGCGACCACGGTGTGTTTCGTTCGGAGGACCAGGGCGCGACCTGGAGCCACCTGCGCCTCGCCTTTCGGGAGGATCGCCACGAAGGTCCCTTTGCGTATGTGGGACCCCGCATCATCGACGACCCGGCCCATGGTACCCTGCTCTTTGCCCACCACAGCATCGTAAAGGATGGTCGCCCGATTGATATCGCCCGGGAAATCGCCGTCTACCGTTCCCGCGACCGGGGGGCGACCTGGGAGAAGCACCGGCTGGCCCTGCCCGACTGGTGCAAGCCCGCCGAGCCCGATGTCATTCCCTATGAGGAGGGCTTTGTCGCCATTATTCGTAACCAACGTCCGGTCGACATCCTCGCCCAGGCGCGCTTCACCTTTGGTGACGAGCCGATTACCGATGTGGCGAACACCAACATGAAAACCAAGCTGTCGGTAGACACTTCGGCTATGTGTTTCAATCCCGTGACCAAACGTTTCGAAGTGGTTCAGTCGAAGCGGGAGGACATGTCCATCAACCTCTACAGCATCGCGCCGGAGGATTGGGCGACGGCCGAGTGGCGCTTTGAGGGGCGCCTCTTCAAGCGGGGGGGCAAGTTTTACGCTACGGCGGATGGCTTTCACACGGGGGGCGCGGTGATGGATGTGGCCCGGGGCGTGCAGCATGTGTTCTTTTATTGCGGTGCACCCGGTGGTCCGGCGGGGGTCTTTCGCCTGACGCGCTCGCTGGATACGCCTGCCTTGTCGGCCGTGTTGAAGGGGGAAGCGCAGGCTCCGGTCGGAACCGCCTTTCGCCCCGCCACGGAGCCCGTATTCCAATTGGACTACCCCGCGCCCACGGCGGACAAGCCCCAGTCAAAGTTGTGGCATATGGACGGGTGCTGGTGGGCCCTCTTGCCCCGTGAATCGGGACCGTCGCTCTGGCAGCGCACGGACACCGGCTGGGTAGAGCACCCCGAGGCCGTCCACGGCTTGGAGCGGACCGCACGTCGTGCGGATGTCTGGCCCGGAGTTTCCGGTGTGACGGCCGTTGGGCTGGAAGCCTACCGAAAGACCAATACGTCGGTCACCGTATTCCGCCTCACCCGGGTGGGCGAGGGCGGTGCGTCGCGCTGGGAGCCCCAGGTACTCGCAGAGTTGGCCCCGCCGTCGCCGGAGGACGCCATCGAAACAGCCACCATCATGCAGGACACGGCGGGGAGGTGGTGGGTCGCCGCGGTGGCCGGTGTGAAGGTGTGCGTGTGGACGGCACCGGAGGATGGCACGCTTTGGTCGGGTCCGATTGTACTTGCCGAGGGTGTTGCGCCCGACGATATTTGTGTGGTGACGCCCCTGCCCGGAAAGAAAACGGGTGTCATCTGGTCTGATCAGGTGCGCGAGGGCTTCGTGGTTCGCGCCCATGCCGATGGTGCGGCTACGGGAGCGTGGAACGAAGAGGCGCCCATCCAGCTGGGGGGGAGGATTGGCGACGACCATCTGAACACCGTCCTCGCGCCTGGGGGAGCTGTCTGGCTGGCGACAAAGAATTCGGTCGATGCGGTGGGCAAGACCCAGTTTACGCTCTTTGAAGGGGACCCCGATGGCACATGGCGTCCCTGGCCCTTTGGAATCCTGGGGGAAACCACGCGCCCGAGCCGGCCCATTGTGGTGTCGAGTGCGGACGGCGCCACCGTGCTCATCGGCTACGGCGACAATGACCGGGCCCTGCCGCCACCCCACGGTGCGCGGATTGTATTCTCGCGCATGATTCCCGACGACCCCGAAGGAGTCGGCACCCCACGGACCGTCATCGCGCCCGACCCCGCGCACAACAGCTTCATCCAAAACGTCACCGGCCCACGACACCCCTATCCGGCGGACGCACCATGGATCATCCTCGCCTCCGATAAAGAAGGCCGGGTCTATGAAGCCGATCTGCGCGCCGCCTTCTCCGAGGGCGCATTCTTCAATCAACGGGTGGAGCATTGAGGCCTTGTCGCGGTGAATGGGGGGGCCGACATCCTGTGCCGATTGTGCCGCGCGATCCCCAAAAGGCGAGTCTCAACGAGTCCTGACGGGTTCGTGCGTAAAGCTCCCCGACAGCCCTATGAGATCGACTCTTGCCAAGGGTGCGGTGGACACACCCCAATCGCACGAACCCTCGTTCCTCGGGATCGCGCGGCACGGCCGAATTCCCTGTTTTAGTGCCGTGGGCGTGGCCTCTGTGGTGCGTGGGGGAATGCTACGTGGTATCCTAGGGGACCGAAATTGACGCGGTGGCTCTTCAAGTTCCGCAACGGGTTCTAACAGTATTTACAGGCCGTTCCGCAGGCCGATGGAAAGGGATAAATCATGGAAAATCGCACGATTCGCTGGGGAATCTTGAGCACCGCCGAAATTGCCACCAAGGTCGTGGCGGGCATGCACGACGCCGGAAACGCCGAAGTGGTGGCGGTTGCCAGTCGCTCACTGGAAAAGGCCGAGGCGTGGGCGGCGGAGCACAAGGTGCCCCGTGCTTTTGCGTCCTATGACGAGTTGCTCGCCGATGAGAGCATCGATGCCGTCTACATTCCGTTGCCGAGCGCGCTGCGGAACGAGTGGATCAAGAAGGCAGCCCGGGCGGGCAAGCACGTCTATGCGGAAAAGCCTTTTGCCGATGGTATCGAAGAAGCCATCCAGGTGTGCCGGGAAGAGGGGGTGCAATTCATGGATGGCACCATGTGGGTCCACAGCACGCGCACCCACGCGATGGAGCAGCGCATTGCAGCGGGCGATTTAGGGAATGTGCGGCGCGTTACGGCCGCCTTCACCTTTAAGGCCCCCGACAAGGCGTGGTACGAAGGGGGCAACGGGCGCACCGACAAGACCCGGGAGCCCATGGGCTGTTTCGGCGACCAAGGGTGGTATCCCATCGGCGCGATTCTCTGGGCGTATAATTACGCCCTGCCCGAGCGCGTGCAAATGACCTTTGTGTCGAAGAATTCGGTGGACACCATCGTGGCCTGCGGCGGGACCCTGTGGTTTTCCGACGGGCGCATGGCGACCTTCGATTGCGGTGTGGAACTGCCGCACCGTTCGCAATTTGAGGCGGTGGGCGAGACGGGTCTCATCCGGGTGGACGACCTCGTGGCGGGCCAGGGCCGGAGCGGTGACTTCTCCGCCTACGAAGGGGCCTATACCGGCAGTGGCCACTATTTTCTGGGGGATGTGATGGGGAAGGACGTGGAGGTGAAGGTCGAACCCTGTGACCATGTGGTGAAGCTGGTGGAGGCCTATTCGGCGATTGTGCAGTCGGGGAAGGTAGACCCCCAATGGCCGGACCGCTCACTGGCGTGTCATAAGGTGATGGCGGCGTTGTTTGAATCGGCGGAGACGGGTGGTGCGGCGGTTACAATTGAGAGTTGAGAGTGGACGGTTGACAGTGGGGGACTGCCTTCACGCGTTGTGCTTCGTCGGGTTTGGGGTGGTGCTGGTGGTGCAACGAACGACGTCGGGGTGCGGTGTGGGTGTCGACGCGTGAGGCTGTCCCGGCTGTGTCGGGTGACTGGGGGTGGAATTCGTTTTGGCTGAGACGTGGCGTGTGCTTTGTCTCGGACAGGAGTGTCCAAGCTCCGGATTTTTGCCGTCCCCTTCTTGGGTGCCGTTTCGTGGGGTGAGTTGGGCGGGCATTATGACAGGCTGGAAGCCTATCCCACTTTGGCGGATGTGGCTGAGGCGTGGTCTCTGGTGGGCAGGGTCAATGTAAGCCGTTGGGGTGCGGTTTGGGTGGTAATGCGTGAGGCTGTCTCGGCTGTGTTGGGTGGGTGCCATGACAGGCTGGAAGCCTATCCCACTTTGGTGGATGTGGTTGAGGGGGGCTCTGGCGGGTATTCTGTCAGACGGGAATGTCTGAGTCCCGAGCGTGGGATGTCTGCGTTCGGTGCGGTGCGGGTTATTCCGCTGGGGCGATATGGACTTCGACGAATTGGGCCTGGCGGCGGTTGCGGTCGTAGGTGAAGACGAGTTTTCCGTCGAGGATTAGTCCGCAGGGGTAGGCGAGCCAGCCGCCGTGGAGGAGGTCTTCTTTAATCGACCAGGTCTCCAGTTCGTCGTCGCTTATCCAGATGGACAGGGGATCGCGGGGGATCATTTTTCCGACTTCGCCGCAGGCATTGTGTAGGAGGGCGATGCGGCCATCGGCGAGGCGGAGGATATGGATGGCGGAGGTGGGGTTGGGGATGTCGGTCTGCCAGGCGTCGGTCCAGGTGCGGCCGTTGTCGGTGCTTTCGGCGCGCCAGAGGAAACCGGCCATTTCGGCGCGCAGGAACATGACGATGCGGCCGTCTTTGAGTTGGATGCACGAGGGCTCGAGGAGTCCCAGGGGGCGGTTCGCGATGTACCCGTACTCTTTCATCTCCTTTCCATCTTCATCGGCGCTGATGAGGACGGATGCGCCGTGGCGGTGGGTGGCGAATTTCGTGTCGTGCCATTTCTTGTCTTCCGCCGGCATGGCCAGGGCTTCGGCCTCCGTTTTGGCATGGACCAATGCCATGATGGACGCCTCCAGGGGCTTGGGGCGCTTGTCGAAGAAGGAGGCGGCGAAGAGTCGCTCTCCATTGGCCAGTCGGATGGGGCTTCCGAAGGCGATGTTGTCGTTGTGGAAGGAGACGGGGCTCGGCGCGGTCCAGGTGTGGCCGTTGTCCTGTGATTCCATGCGGAAGTAATACCAGACGGTGTAGCGCAGCTCGGCCGGCCATTGGGCGCCGAAGGCGATCATGCGTCCGTCGGCGGTGGTGTACATGCTGGTTACCGCACCGGCCATTTCACCGGCGGGCACGAAAATCGAAGGTGCACTCCAGGTTTTGCCCTTGTCCGTGGAGCGCGCCATGAGGACGTTGTTGTCCGTGGCGGGTTCGCTATCCGTCCCGGAGAGCCACCAGCAGAGGAGGTCGCCATTGGGTGCCTGTTTGATGGCGGCGCCACAGGCGAGGCGGTAGGTTACGCCGTCGTGGGTCCAGCCTTGATCGCCATCAAAGATGGTGTGTTCGCGGATGGTGATCTTCGATTTTTTGCTTTCGGCGGAATCGGCGGGGGCTGCGAGGGCGCGTTGGCCGAAGCCGGACAGTGCCATCAGCGTGATGATTAGGAGGTATCTGGGTATCGGCATTAGGGTTTCTCCATCCCCATCTTACCTCAATGTCTTCGGGTGAATCACATGGGGAAAACGGGAGTTGGACCCAGTCGTTGCGTACAGGGTTTCTGTGTTCAGTTTACGAATCTAGCATTCTCGGGTACAATTGTCGGTGTAGTTGGGCGTGTTTCTCTATTGGAGCGACATTGCGCAGTGTCCTATCCACGACAACGGGGGCACGTTTTTCGAGCAGGAATGACCCGTGTCTCCCCATGGTGTGTGCGTGGCGGGTTGTGACATTCCTGAATTAGAACGGTGTTGCCAGACATCGCACTGGCTATTGGGCAGACTCGCACGGAGGTTGTGAAATGCGTCTTTCTATTGCTTTTGGGGGCGTGTTGTCTGCGCTCATTTTCTGTTTCGGGGCGAATGCCAACAACCATCCCTTGTCACGGGCCGTCTACGATGCAGAGGCGGGATTCACCTACTTTGACCTGGTGGTCACCCTGGACTGGTCTCCCTCCGCAGACGATTTGGAAAGCTATTTGCCGGCGGTGTTTCGTTCAGGATCGCGGCACTTATTTAACATCACGGAGGGGAAGCACAAGCTTCGTCGTATCTATATTTACGAGAACGATGTTGAGAACCAGCACTGTGATGTCTACTTTCAGGATCGGTCGGGGCGTGCTTTCGGGGTGGATAATAGTTTCGGAAGGGTTTTTGGCGACATCGACCTCTATACGGAACCCAACAGTGCGGAGGATAATGGACGGGTTCTTGCCCATGAGCTTGGTCATTACGTCTACGGCCTGTTTGACGAGTACGTTGTATTCTCCACCGAAGACGATGACACTGAATATCGGCCACACAGTACGGATGTGGAGTGCCCTTGCATTATGGGGAATTCCTATGAGCAAGACGAATTGTGTATTGAAACCACGCACTCCCTTATGACGGCGCAGGAGCGTTACCATGGGAGTTCTTGCTGGGCCACCTTGGTTCGTCCTTTTGCGCTTGATCCACCGCCGGTCGAAGACCTGGCTAAGCGACCCCGCGTCCACTATGAAGATCTGGTGCACCCTGCTGAAGGTCCGCTTTTCCAGATGGGGGGCGATGAGGCCGTCGAGCTCATCTTTCAGGATGTGCCCGGGGTGCAGACGATTATGGCGATTGATCAATCGGGCAGTATGGCGGGGGAAAAACTGATCTATGCGAAATCGGGGGCGAACATCCTGACGGCGTTGACGCACCTTGGTGACCGGGTTGGGGTGCTCGCCTTTAACGATACCGTTCAGGATATTGTTATTCCGCCTGCGGGCATCGACCAGGACCCTCCCCATCCCGGGTTTGAGAGTGCCATCCTTCCGCTGGAGGCGGAAGGCGGGACGGCCATGGGGGATGCCCTTCGTCGGGCGTGGCTGTATTTGACCAATAGTCTTGAGTTGGGTTCAGAGGATCCGGATGCGAACGCTGATGTTTTTCGCCCGCGTGCGGTGGTGCTCTTGAGTGATGGGGTTAGCAATGTGGGATCGGATCCGGATGAGTGGATTTCCCGTTATGTGAATCAGGGGGTACGTGTGCATGCGGTGGGGATTGGCGATGCCGATTGGGACCAGTTGAATCGGCTTGCGAGCGGGACGGGTGGTCAGGTCTTCCAAACGGACGACCCTGCGTACCTGACCGATCTTTACGCTGTGATGGCTGCCGAGGTAAGCGCGAACGACTATCTCGTCGACAACGGAGAAGAAGAATTTGGCGAAACGGATAAGGGTGGCACGTTTGATGTGTTCGAGTGGCCGGTCGACACGGGCATTGGGGAAATTACCTTTCTGAGTTCCTGGGGGCTGGAGGAGGACTTTGAGGTGACCCTTACTTCGCCGTCGGGAAAGGCGATAACGGTGGAAAATGCGGTGGAACAAGGGGTGGCGGTAGCCCAGTATGGCAGTCACGTTTTGTTGTATCGGGTTCCCTCGCCGGAGCCGGGTGTGTGGACGATGTCGGCCGCGAGTCTGAAGGGATTTGGGACCCTGCGCTACAACGTCCAGGCCCGGGGGGATTTGAAAGAAAAGCGTAGCGAGATCCAAATGACGGCGGGGCTGGTAAACAACGATCTGACCTATCCGGAGCCACTACGTATCTCGGCGTTGCTGGAGAAGGACCTCCCGATAACGGGGGCGTCGGTGGTGGCGGAAATTACGGCCGCAGGTGGCGAGCGGATTTTCATGGAGTTGCGGGATGATGGTGTGGGCGCTGATCGAAATAAAGCGGATGGCATCTATAGCGGAGCGCTTACGGACTTTGAGGGCCGCAAGGACGGGTTCTACGATATCGTAATCAGGGCCCACAATCGGGATGGAGAGGCGGTTGAGACGAACGAATCGCGACGTCGGCGTCACCACGATCGGGAGGATGAGTACCTCGACCTGGAGGAGACGCCGGTCAAGGAAGAATTTCATCGTGCGGCCCGGCTTCAGGTGCGCGTTCAGGGGATTTCGAGCGATACGGGGGGAGACACCCGACCGGAGGCTACGAAGGTTCCTATCGATAACACGCCTGTCTACGGGCTCATCGAGCACGTGGGGGACGTGGACTACTATCAGGTCGATTTCCCCAAGGGTACCCGCTGCACCATACGCGTGGCGGAGGTCTCTGATGACATGGAGGCTTTGCTGCAGTTGTATGATCCCAAGGAGCGGGTGGTGCGTAAGGATGTCGGTAGCTATGGCCGTGGCCGGAGTGGTGGCCTCGCATCGGAAATCGTGTGGCGTTCCCGCTCGGGCGGTACCTACTATGTGAAGGTCGAGAACAATCGGAAAGTCGGCGTGGGTAGCTACACACTCTTTGTCTATGGCGAGCCCGATTCCGATCCCCTTCCAGAGAAGCCTACCAACACGGAGATCCGGACGGCAGGTTTGTCGTTGGAGGCGGGTTTCAGCGTTGCCGATCTCGATGCGGATGGCCGACTTAGTTTCAGCGAAGCACTCGCCGCCTATGCCTCGCTTGATTCCTCGATTTTCGACACGATGGATTCGGATATGGATGGCTTGCTGGCGGAGAGCGAGATCTCCGCGGCGGCAGAGCAGGCTGGTGAGGGCGAAGGTGAAGGAGAGGGTGAAGGAGAAGGAGAAGGTGAAGGAGAAGGTGAAGGTGAAGGTGAAAAGTTTCCGACGAGTTGTCATGCTGCTGGCGGAGCGTCGCCTGCTTTTCCCGGTAGCGACTTGGTCTTGGTGGCATTGCTGTTGGCTGGACTCTTGATGCTTACGGGACGGGAGTCACGGGAATAGTGAATTTTGAATAGTGAATTAAGAAAGGGAGTTCGTGGTTTTGGTGTGGGGTGTTTGCAGTTGATATTTTAACCGTTGAAGATGGGGACTGCCTTCACGCATTGTGTAACGGTGAGTTTGGGAGGTGCTTGTCGTGGAAGGAAACACGGCGGAGGGCGGTGTGGGTGTTGACGCGTGAGGCTGTCCCGGCTGTGTCGGGTGACCGGGGGTGGACTTCGTTATCGTTGAGTTGTTGCGTCCGCTTTGTCTCGGACAGGAGTGTCCAAGCTCCTGATTCTTGCCGTTCCCTTGGTGGGTGCCATGACAGGCTGGAAGCCTATCCCACTTTGGCGGATGTGGCTGAGGTGTGGTGGCTGGTGGGCAGGGCCAATGTCAGCCGTTGGGGTGGGGGTTGGTCCGTAACGCGTGAGGCTGTCCCGGCCGTGTTGGGCGGACGGGATGACAGGCTGGGAGCCGTGTTACCCCTTCGGGGCAGTTTTTTGAATGGTGAATCTTGAATAGTGAATGGAGATGGGAGTTCGTGGTGTTGGGGTAGGGTGGCGGCGGGGTATCGGTGACGAGGCGTACTGCCGTTACAGTCCCTTCTTCGCTTGGGGCGAAGGAGATGACAAACCCGCGGACTGTATTTTCGCCTTGTGTTTCTTGGACGTCTCGCTGACTGGTCAAGAATTTGCTTGGTAGTCTGCGCTTTTGGGGACTATGAATTCCAGGATTCTTGCCCCATCATGAAAGCTGTCCGTGATAAGGGATGCCACCGTAGCACAGGAAGGCGTACTCTTGACGAACTGGGCGAAGAAGTAGGGATCGATGTGCTCAGGTAAGATAGGGTAGGCGAAGGGTGCTTCGACAATCTGCCCGGTGAGCGAGTTTTCAAACAGGCAATGTTCTCCATGCTCGTGGCTTGACCAGTCTGGCGCCAGAGTTCCGTCCGCATAACGTCCTTGAAGAAATACGCACGTTTCATTGTAGGCATCGATGGCATTCGTGATTTCGTCAGATCGCAAAATCAACTGCGATATCCCAACAACCGGCATTACCGTGATCCATTCTGTCGCATGGTCTGAACCACTGAAAAATACCGAGCACTCGGGTAACTTTTCCGAGAGTTGCTCAACAATGCGCTTCTTATCTAAATCCTTACACTTGGTGAAGTACAGTACGACTTTGTGGTCGGGGCGAAGTAGATCGCGGATTTCGGTGACGGATGGGACGTCGGAGGGACTTGCGCAGTTTATTCTAGACGAGCTCTTCATGGGGTGCCAAACTCCTCCAAGAGCCAGGTAACCTTAAAGTGTGGTGAGTTGAAGCGGATGTAGTCGCCGTTGTTTTCGGGAGAATCGGCAGGAAGGGCGACGGCGAGGAGTCCGACGCTGGACAGGGCCACTATGGTGACGATTAAAACGTAACTGGTTGTAGGCATTAGGGTTTCTCTATCCCCATCTTACTTTAAGGTCTGTGGGCGTGTCGCATCCGGGGAGCTTGGTGCTGACTCGGCTGTTTTGGTGGACGGAGGGTGGTGGGGGGTGATGGTTGACCGTTGACGGTGGACAGCGCGAGTGCAAAGTATTCCTTTGGGGCATTGCACCCACAAAGCCGCTCGTTTCACTCCCGTCTTTGAAGGTGGCACCCATCCAGTTGTGTGGCTTCCAACTGGGTATCCGACCTTGCTGTGTGGTCTTCCCTTACTGCCGGTACCGTCCCGCTACGCGGGCAGGGTAAAGTTCGGCGACTGGCTGAGGAAGGTGTGGGGGTTGTCGTAGGTCAGGGTCTTGATGACCGCTTCCGAATGGCCGCGGCGTTTGAGCTCCATCCGGGCTTTGGGGACGGCGAGGGGATCGCTGATGCCCCAGTCGCAGGCGGAGTTCATCCAGAGGCGTTCGGTGCCGTACATTTCGATGATGTCGGCGGCGCGCTGGCTGGTGCATTTGGTTTCGGGGTAGAGGGTCATGCCGGCCCAGAAACCTTTGTCGAGGACTTCAGCGACGGTGTGCTCTTCCACGTGGTCGATGAGGACGCGGCCGGGGTCGACGTCGCCACGGCTGAGGAGGGCGTCCATGATGATGCGGGTACCTTTGCGCTTATCTTCGAGGTGGGGGGTGTGGACGAGGATAAGCTGGTTGTGCTTTACCGCGAGATCGATTTGCTCTTCGAGGATGATGAGCTCGTTTTTGGTGTTCTTGTTGAGGCCGATTTCGCCGACGCCGAGTACGTTGGGCTTTTGGAGGAAGTCGGGGATGATCTCGATGACTTCCCGGGCGAAGCCGGGGGCGTCGCCCTCTTTGGGGTTGATGCAGATCCAGCAGAAGTGTTGGATGCCGAATTTCTTTGCGCGGGCGGGCTCGTATTCGGTGAGCTGGCGGAAGTAGTCGTAGAAGCCGCGGACCGAGTCGCGGTCAAAGCCGGCCCAGAAGGCGGGTTCGGAAATAGCGACACAGCCGGCGAGGGCCATCTGTTCGTAGTCGGCGGTGGTGCGGGAGACCATGTGGCCGTGGGGTTCGATGTAATTCATTTGGACGACTCCGGCGCGGCACCGAGGGCCCCTTTGGTGCCGGCGGCTGTTTCGGACAGGGCTTCGCGGTCGTCGCTGAGGTGGGCGAGGACCCGTTTGGCCCGTTCGCCCTGGCCATCACTCAAAAGGGCGAGGGCGTCGCGGAGGGCGGTGACCCGGAAGTCCTCATGGGCGGGGGTACCATCGGAAGCCCGTTCCAGGCGATCGAGGAATGCGGCGATGTCGATAAGTTTCGCGCGGTGCTCTAGGAAGTAGTGATCTACGATTTCCCCATAGGAGAGGGGACAACTGACGTCGTATTTCATACGCTGCTCCTTCCCGAAGCGGTGGTCGCAGGCTCCCAGGCGTTGAGCCAGTCGAGTGCCCGGGCCATGACGGCTTCGTCGATTTCGTGTACTTCGAAGGCGACTCCGATATCGCGAATCATGGGGATGGAGCGCACACCGCCGAGATGTTCCTGAAAGTCGGCCAGGCCCCCCATGAGGGTGTCTCGTTCTTGCAGCAAGGGATGTTGCAGGACGAAGCCGAGGCGCTCAAGGGTGTGAAGAATCCGTTCGTGGGGCGCTTCGTCGAGCCAGCCCTGAAGGCGGGCGTAGGTTACGTCGAGGGCCAGTCCGATGGCCACGGCGGCACCGTGGCGGATTTCGTAATGGCTCATTTGCTCCAGCTTGTGGGCGGCCCAATGGCCGAAGTCGAGGGGCCGTGCGTCACCCCGTTCGAAGGGGTCGCCATTTTTGGTAATGTGATCGAAGTGATGCCTGGCGGAAGCGCGCAACACGGGGATGGCCGTGGCGGTGTCCCGTTGGCAGATGGCGTCGGCATCCCGTTCGATGGTTTCAAAGAGTTCGGGGTCTTTCAGGAGGGCGACCTTGACCGCTTCACTGAATCCCGCGTACCAATCTCCGTCGCCCAGGGTGTCGAGGGTTGCCTCGTCGTGGATAACCGCAAAGGGCACGTCATAGACACCGAGGTAGTTCTTCTGATCGAAGGCATTGATGCCGTTTTTTACACCCAGCGCCGAATCGGATTGGCTCAGGGTGGTGGTGGCGACGCGAATGAGACGTACGCCCCGGTGGGCGAGGGAGGCCGCGAGGCCCACGCAGTCGAGGAGGGCACCGCCGCCGACGACCAGGACATAGGAATGGCGGCAGATGTGGGCTTCACTGATGACTTCGAGGACGTGGTCGAGGGTCTTCCGGTCGCGCTTGGCGACTTCCCCGCCGGGCAAAACCTGGGGCGGGGCTGCCAACGTGGCCACGTCAGAATGGGTGGAAAACCACGCCGGGATAGCCGCCACATAGTCGGGATTGGCCTGGGCCAGGCCTTCGTCGACGAAGACAAGGACACGGGCAGACGGGCCGTCACGGTGGGGGAGCAATTCGGCAAGGAGGTGGTTTTCGGAGCGAAACACACCGTGCGTGCATCGGAGCTGATGCGCATAGGTCACACTGAATGTGGCATCCAACTTCATTTGGTAAAAACCCTGTTTCGGTGCCCTTCCAAACGCAAAATACTGCAACGCCTATCTGGCACGTGGAAAAGGGGAAACACAGCGTCGGTCTCCCGTGGGAGCGTCACGTCGCGGCGTATGGAATCGAATTGTGGAGGCGACCAATACCGCATCGGCCACATACCTAATATCTTACGCCCCCGATGGCGTGCAGTCAACCTGGTGATTCGGCGGGGGCGTTGGTTTATATACCACGGAAGGCCTGGCGCAGCCGTTGGCCGCAACCCAAAAAAGTTGAACCACGAATGAACACGAATTCACACGAAGTTTATTGGCCGCAAATGAACGGGAACGCTGAGACGAAATATTCTCTTCGGTTCTCTGTGGTGAGAAAGCACTGGATAGCAATCAACATGATTGACCACGGACAAAACGGATAGTACGGAAATACACGGTAAAGGGGCACGTTGGTCTATTGGCGTGGGGTTATGGGGCCGTCCTGGTGGCCAGGGCGTGGCGCTGGGCTTCCTGTCAGGTGTTTCGTATCAGGTAGGGGGTAATCTGCGGTCCGTATGAGGACGTTGGTGTATCTACCACGGAAGGCACGGAAACACACGGGAGGGGGGACAATTGGCCCTTGGCGCAGGGTCACGTCTTTTCCTTGCCGGCCAGGGCATGGCGCTGGGTTTTGGTTCTATCGAGCTCTGCCAGCACGGTGACTCCCGGGGCTCCGCATTGGGCGAGTATCTGACGAATTTGCTGCTGCAATGACGTAGCCGTGGGCTCGTTTAAGCAGTTCATGGTCGGGTCTAGCGGGTGCAGTACGAGGTAGTGGGTGGGGTCCTTCAGCTTTAGATAGTAGTGCTTAAGGAGCGCCAGGTTGGTGGTGGGGATTTCGGCGTTCGCACGGGCGTTCGCGTGAATATAGTTCAGGACGGGGGCGGCTTCCTCCCACTGTCGTCGGAAGGCCTCGGCGTAGAGTCCATCAAATATTTCCTCGGGCAAAAAAGCCTTTGAGGCAACGAGGAATTCGTTTCGATAGGAAAATGCAGGCCGTTGGCGCACGGCTTCTTTCAAGACGGCTTCGGTAAAATCCGCCATTTGCGTTTCGTCGTAGTCGCTGACGCGCTTCTTCAGGATGTCTACCGGGTGTCCGGTGTCTCCTTGTGCAACGAGTTCGAGCAGGTGGCGGTCGGAGCGGTTGACCACCTCGGCGGCAAGCGTCTGCGTCTTGTCTTGTGCCGTTTGGTGGCACGCGCCAAGTATGAACAGGACGAGCAACATGGCCGGGACGGGGGCTTTCCTGAATAGACTTCTGGCATGTTTTTGTATCATTCGGACCTCTCGCGGGTAGTGAGTGCACTGGTTCACACACTACTACGTCCGCTACGGGCTGGGGTTCATTCGCCGTCCTGGCCCATCGAACGTATCCCCTGAAACGTAAAGGCACCCCGATGGCTTGGGGTGCCTTCTATCGTATTGCTGTTGTGTGCGCCGCTTGTCCCCGCTACAGGGTCTTGAACCAGGCGAATGCCTTGCTGTACGGACCGTCGTCCTGGCCAAGCTTGGCAAATTCTACGTGCCCGTCCATGTAGAGGATGTTTCCGCCACCGGGAATGTGGTTCATCCAATCGGGATGCTCGATGTCGTAGTCATCATAAATGACCCAGATCTGGCTTTGCGCCATCGCAGCACCGGCGGGATTGTTGATGTCGGTAATCATGAAGCGTTCGATACCTTCGCGGAAGCGGAGCATAGAAACGTCTTCACCCGAGGTCAGTGTCGCGTTAATATTCTTATCGAAGGAGGGCAGGCCGGCGGCATGCTTGACCGGATCCGTTACCCAGGCGGGTGTGGTGTTTTCGGCGGGGCTGCCGGGGTCGATGTTGTAGGCGGTGCCCCAGTCGTCGATAAAGTCTCCGAAGGCTAGCGGCAGGGAGAGGTCGAGATCCCCGGCACCGGTGACGCTATTGACGTCGGTGCCAGCTGGTACGAGCCATTGGGGATCGATGATCCAGCTATGGTAGATGTAGCAAAGGTCATCAATTTCACAGGGAGCGATGGGCTTGCTCGGATCGCTGTCCACATTCCAGCGACCTTGTTCGGCTTTAACACCATCTGCATCCGAAGGACAGACCCAGATAAACACGTCGGTCATGTATTCGGGATAGAGGGCGTGCATGTCGATCTGATAGGCGTTCATATCAAATTCGCCACAGGCATCTTTATCGTACTTACCGCAGGTGGGCCACAGTTCACCTGGGGACTCATTGGCGTACATTTTGCAGACAAGTCCCATCTGCTTGAGATTGTTCTGACAGGAAGCACGGCGGGCTGCCTCCCGTGCTCGCGCCAAGGCGGGCAATAAAATCGCCGCCAGAATTCCGATGATTGCAATCACTACCAATAACTCGATCAAGGTAAAGCCTGTTCGCTTGTCCCCAGCTTGCGTACCCATGATACGTTCTCCTTTAAGAATCCGAATTGTCGATTGCCGCAGCTATCGCACCCAACGCGCGATATCGGTGCACAGATTTCCGTATTTTGTTTAAAACGCTATAGGCCCCTCCTTTCCTGTTGTCCGCCTGGCCAACAACTATGTGCGCGTTAAGAATTGCTTACATAGTGAGCTAGGACAAAAGTCGAAATATTTGAAAAGTTCTTTAGTCTTTATACTTCACCGTAGATTGCTTGTCAAGAGATATTCTGGGTGTGTCGTATTGAGGCTGGGCCGGTGGATCGGGAGTTGTATAATTTAGCTTACACTACCTAGTGGTAAGTAAATCTGACATAACAGTAATGTGGTGTTGCGTATATAATTGAAGGGCGCCTGAGCCCCGCGCACCGGCGACGATTTGGAATTGGCGCTTGATTTCTGATGGCGTCTCGGATATTCTAAAGCACATAATCGAACATTAAAGAACATTTGTGCCAACCCCCCTGGAGTTCTCCCCGTGAAGCAAACGGAATTTGTCCCGGTGTCTCTGTCCCTCGCGGACCTTTGTGGCGATGCCTATGTGGCGATGGCCAGTTGTGGTCATGCGTTTCTCCATGGCGTGTCCGAGTCTGATCTGTCCGAGACAGGCCGCACGGCGGTAGACTTTTTCCCGTCAGCGTTTCAGGCGCGGATTGCGGCGTTGCGCGAGCAGGTGGGGGAACAGGTGATCGTTGGGGTGCGTTCGGAAACTTCGGCCGGTGCGTCCATAGACAGTTTCAATGGGGCGACCAAGACCGCGTTGGCCCCTGTGAGTGGGCTGGGTCCCTATCGCATTGGCGAAAATGGCCGGCTTTACCTGACGACGAAAAGCGAACACTACCACGCGTCGCTGGGGCACCGTTTCCCCGGTTACCAACTTATCGAGCATGCCCGAAGCCTGGGTATTCCCAATGCGACCCATAACAATACGCGGGGACACATTACCCGGCTCATGGAACAGGCGCTGGTGGCCACGGCGAATGGTCTCGAATTCGACGATGAATCGGGTCTTGAATCGGTGTTGGCGACCCGCGAGCTGAACGTGATGAACCGGGTGCTCAACCTGGAGACCGGTAGTCTGGCGTTGGAAGCGGCGCTCAAGATGATTCTGGCCCGTTTTTATCGGGTGCAGCCGGGCATGGCGGCTCCCAAACACGCCGGGAAAACGCCCGTGATTCTGGTGGTGGGCGATGAAGAAGGTGGATTGGGTGGCAATTACCACGGCACGACGATCTTGACCCAGATCATGCGGGGCATGTGGCCCGAGTTGGCGCAGCGGCTCGAATCAGTCGGTGCGTTCCAAGTGGTCACGGTGCGTCCGAACAATCACGACGATCTTGCCCGGGTCTTCGCGGAATACAACACGGACACGACACAGATCGCCGGATTCTTTCATGAGATCGTTATGATGAACTACGGGGGGCTCCTGCTGACGCGGGAATTCCTCCATGCCGCCTATGCCCTGTGTGCCCAGCACGACGTGCCCACGGTGTGTGATGAAATTCAATCGTGTATCTGGAACCACGAGATATTCATGTTCCGGGATTATGGCCTGAAGCCCACGTTTGTTTCGGTGGGGAAAGGCTTCCCCGGCGGGGAGTATCCGGCGTCCCGAATTATCTTCAGCGCCACGATGGACAACGCCTTGCCCCAATTTGGTGCCCTCGTGACGAATGGGCAGGAAGAGTTGGCTTCGTTGGCTTACCTCATTACCCTGACTTGGGCGAAGGCCAATGCCGAGGTGACTCGTTCGGTGGGCGAATATTTTGCGGAGCGTTTGCGGGCGGTGGCGCAGGAATATGACGGGATTATCACCGCCGTCGAAGGCTACGGTCACATGTCGACCCTGTATGTGCGCGATCTGGCGTCGGCCAAGGCGATCGCTGCGGCCCTGGTGGAAAAGGGACTGGATATCAGCGCCCAGACCTACAAGGCGGATTGTCCCCCGGCCCTGTTGACCAAGTTGCCCCTCATCGCCGATCACGGGTTGGTGGACTTCGTGGTGGATAAGGTCAGCCAGACGCTGGCACAGTTTACCGACGCGCCCGTGAACGTGTAGAGAGGTCCAGTGAAAAACGGCACGCACAAAAAACAGACTGCCACCACCCGACGGAGCGCCATCCTTGAGCGCCTTTCGTCGGAGGGAGAAGTCTTTGTGCTGGAGTTGGCGACCGAGTTTGACGTGACGCCCATGACCATTCGGCGTGATCTGGAAGCCCTCGAAGGACAGAACGCGTTGACCCGGACCCATGGCGGGGCGATTTTTTCGAAGCAGTCGGTGGCCGAGTTTGCTTTTCTGGAACGGAATCGCACGAGCATTGCCGAGAAACGGGCGATTGCCCGTGCGGCGGCTGCCATGGTGGCACCGGGCATGCGGATTGTCATTGATACGGGGACGACAACGCTGGAGGTGGCCCGTGCGCTGGGGAATGTAGACGGCCTGCAGGTGTTGACGTCCTCCCTGGCTGTCGCATCGGCGCTCCATACCTTTCCGCAGATGGAGGTGGTGTTACTTGGCGGGAATGTGCGGAGTAACAGCCCGGATCTGAGCGGCAGTCTGACCGAGGATAACCTGCGGAAGTTTCGCGTGGACCTGGCGATCCTGGGAGCCGACGCCCTCGACGAACGGGGACTCTATACGACGGATCTGGGCATTGCCCGGGTGTCGGAAGCGATGATCGACGTGGCGGAAGAGACGGTACTGGTTTCCGACAGCCGCAAGTTGAGCCGCACCTCCTTTGTGAAATTTGCCGACTGGCATGCCATCGACCACATCATCGTCGACAACGGGGTGGCGGCGGCCGACCGAAGCTGGCTGGATGACTGCGTAAAGCACGTGCACTATGTGAGCGGGGGGAAGGCATGCTGATTGGCATTGATCTGGGCACGACGGCCCTGAAAGTGGCCGCCTACGACCGGGAGGCCGGGACCCTGCTTCACGGGGTCGAGCGCCGTCTCCCTGTGGAAACGGATGCCACCGGACGGCGGGAGCAATCTCCTGAAGTGGTGGCCCGTGTGCTGCGTCAGGCGGTTCGCCATGTGGGCAAGGCCCTTGGTGGTTTGGAACGGGTCCGTGGTGTGGCGCTGGCCGCCCAGGGGGGGAGCACGATCATTGCCGACCGGGAGACCGGTATGGCCCACACCCCCATGATGCTCTGGAACGATGGCCGGGCCTTTTCCGAGTATCAAACCCTGACGGCATCCAAGCCGGCCCGCTATTGGCGCACCCGGACCCAGCGCGACGAGCCGGGTATGGGGCTGGCCCGTGTGGCCTGGCTGTCCGAACGGCACCCGGCACTTTTTCACGATAAGAATATCTACGTGGGGGCGGGTGAATATGCCTTTCATCAGTTCACGGGTGTGTGGCGTCAGGATGTCTGCAATGCCATGCAGATTGGGGTCTACGATTCGCGGCGGAATGCCCTGAGCAAGGAACTCGCCGCCCTGGCCGATTGCACGACCGATTTTTTCGCCCCCCTCCGTGCTGGCCATGAAACGGTGCCCTTGTCGGCGGCCGGGGCCAAGCGCTTTGGCTTGCCTGTGGGGATTCCGGTGGCGGGTCCCTATATGGACCACGAAGCGGGATTTCTCTCCGTGGCCCATGTTTCGAAACGTCCGCTCCAATGTTCCCTCGGGACGGCGTGGGTCGGAAACTTCTGTTTGCCCGAAAAAATGACGGGTACGTCGCCCTTTCAATTTGCCATTCCCGCACCCCATGCCCCGGGGCAACTGGTTATCCAGCCCCTGTTAACGGGCAATGTGACCTGGGACTGGGCGTTGGAACAGTTTGTGGATCGAAACAACCGGCGTGCGCTGGAAAAACAACGGGCGATATTTACGTCGGCTGTGCTGCCTGCCGAAGGGCTGGTGGCCCTGCCCTGGCTCAACCGCCCCAATGCGCTGGCCCCGGATTTTCTCGGCAGCGCGTGCTTGCTGGGTATGGGACCTTCCACAGACCGGGCAGAAATGATCCGGGCGGTGGCGGCGGGCATGTGCTATGAATTGGCCCGGGTCTTCGAGGCCGTGAAAGGAAGCGGTAGCATCGACAGCGTGGTGCTCAGTGGGGGTGCCAGCCAGGGGCTCAATTTTCAGTCCTGTGTTAGCGGCTTGTTTGCGGGGGCATCGGTCCATCAGGTGGAAGATGCTGCGTGGATGGGAACCCGAGGCGTCTTGCACGCCTTTGGTGGCCAGGTGTCGCAGGCGAAGGTGCGCCGAATTCGCGGTGGTGGTGTGGACCAGGACGCCCTGATGGGGGGGTATGCACAGTATCTTGAGGCGTTCAATCGCCTGTATAGTCACGTAACGGCGGGTCAGCCCTATGCCGTGGAGAACCGGAATTCCTGATGAGCGTTATGGACCAACCCCGAATCGGTTTACTGCCCCTTTATCTGAGGCTCTATGACGAGGCAGTGCCTACGTTGTGTGGCGAGCTCGAGCCCTTTCTCGCCGATGTGGTGGAGGCCTTCGAGGGACGGGCGGTGGAAGTGTTGACCGCTCCCATCTGTCGCGTGGCGGAGCAGGTGGCGGAGGCCGTGTCGTATTTTGAAGAGGAGGCGGTGGACTGTATCGTTACGCTCCACCTGACCTATTCCCCTTCGCTAGAGTCCGTCGACGCCCTATCGGCGACATCGTTACCTCTCCTCATGTTGGATACGACGCCGGATGTGGCCTTTGGTCCCGATGTGGATCCCATGCGGCTGCTCTACAACCATGGCATTCATGGGCTTCAGGATCTGGCTTCCATGCTGCGTCGTCGTGGGAAAGACTACGTGGTGGTGGCGGGCCATCTGAGCGATGAGGTGACGCTCGACAGGGCGTGTGCTGTGCTGCGCGGGGCCCACGGGGCCTTCATGCTTGGCACGACACGGGTATTGCGCGTCGGCCCTACCTTTCCCGGTATGGGGGACTTTTACGTGCCCGAGAAGGTGCTCTCCACAAAACTCGGAATACTGGTGGACGAGATTGCACCGGACGAGCTTTTGGACGCGGTGGAAGCTGTCTCGGAGGAAGCCATTGCATCGGAATTGAAAGCCGAAGACGAGCGATTTGACGTGGATGCGCCGGACGACGTGCGTCGGGCCTCATCGCGGATCGGGTTGGGACTCCGTCACTATTTGGAAAGCAACCACTACGACGCCTTCTCCATGAACTTCCTCGCCTTTGACCAGGCGGAAGGTCCGTTGAACCGCGTGCCCTTCCTGGAATGTGGCCACGCCATGGCCCGGGGGCTGGGCTATGCGGGCGAAGGGGATGTATTGACCGCCGCACTGGTGGGGGCCCTCAGCAAGGCCATGGGGCCCACGACTTTTACCGAAATGTTTTGTCCTGACTGGGCGGGCGACACGGTGTTTCTTTCCCACATGGGCGAATTTAATCCGGCGGTGGCCGCCGGGAAAGCCCGGCTCTATGAAAAGGAGTTCCCCTTTACACCCGCGCAAAATCCGGCGGCGCTGGCCTGTGCGCCCCAGGCGGGGGACGCCGTGCTGGTGAATATTGCGCCGGGTCCGAAGGATAGCTTCGGGCTGATTGTGGCCCCGGTGACGGTCATGGGGGATGGGACCCATCCGGACTACAAAGACTGGATACGGGGCTGGATTAAACCGGCGGTGCCCTTGCCCGCTTTTCTGGAAGCCTACTCCCAGCATGGGGGTACGCACCACAATGCGTTGGTGTATGGCGATTGTATGGATGCCCTGGCTGCCTTTGCGAAGTTTGCCGGGCTGGATTATGTTGTAATCGGGGAGGAAAAGTAAATGTTGTTTGCCAAGGGTACGGTTGGTGGGAACAGGGGTGGTGTTGGCATGGACTTGCGGGTAGACCTCTCTGATTGCACGGACAAACCCTACCGGGCCTGTCCGTGGCACCCCATAGTGGTTGTGAAGAATGAGGGCACCTTGCTCTGTGGCTTAGGGGAGAAGATCTAGATGGAAGGCATGGAAACTTTTTCCCTCGGTACGCTTGACTACGTGGCCTTTGCGCTGTTTTTCGTGGTGCTGTCTCTGGTGGGTTTCTGGGCAGGCCGCAAGGAGCGGGGGAGTGCGGACGACTATTTCCTTGCGGGGCGTTCTTTGCCCTGGTATGTGGTGGGCGGTTCGTTTATCGCTTCCAACATCAGCACCGAGCATTTCATCGGCATGATCGGTGCGGCCTACATTTTCGGTATCTGCGTGGCGGATTCGGAATGGGTCAACGTCGTCAGCTTTTCGATGATTGTCTGGTTTTTTATTCCCTTTCTGATGGCCTCCCGTGTCTTTACCATGCCCGAGTATCTGGAGCGGCGTTTTAATGGGACCCTTCGGCAGTTCTTCGCCTTTGTGACGGTACTGAGCAATGTGGTCGCCTTTCTTGCAGCCGTGTTGTATGGCGGTGCGCTGGCCCTGGAAGCGCTCTTTGGCTGGCCTTTCTGGGTGGCCCTTATTGTGTTGGGCATTTCGGCAGGTGTGTGGGCCATTTACGGGGGCCTCTCCTCCGTGGCGTGGACGGATCTGTTTACCGTGCTCATCATGCTGTTGGGCGGGCTGTCGGTGACGGTACTGGGGCTCAAGATGCTCGACCCGGAGGGCGCTTCGATCTTCGTCGGTTTCGCCAACATGATCGAGGCCAATCGGGCCACTTCGGGGGTTTGGAACGAAGCGGTAGCGGCGTCGGCGCCCCATATCACGGGGGAAGCGGAGTACAACCGGCTTTCGGTGTTTCAGCCCGTAACCCACGCGGTCTGGCCCTGGCCCGCCATGATATTTGCGACCTTCTCCATCAGCATCTGGTACAACGTGTTGAACCAGTTCATGATTCAGCGGGTGCTTGGTGCGCGTAGCACCTACGATGCGCGCATGGGGATTGTTTTCGCCGGCCTGCTCAAGGTGCTCATGCCTGTCATCGTGGTATTGCCGGGACTGATTCTCTTCGCGAAATATCCGGAGGTCCTGTTGGGGCCCTGGGAAGACGTGCCTGCAGCGGCGGATAAGGGCTATGTGCACATGTTGCAGACCCTGGTGCCCCTCGGACTGCGGGGACTTTTCCTTGCGGCACTCTTCGGGGCCATACAGTCCACGGTAAATTCGGTGTTGAATTCATCGGCCACCATCGTGACGCTGGATTTTTACAAACGCATTTTTGATTCCGATGCGGGGCAGCAGCGGTTGGTGCGGGTTGGTGTGATTGTTTCGGCCTCCCTGCTGGCGTTGGCGATGGTTCTTGCCTGTTTTATCGGGAATCTGGGTGGCGGGCTCTTTGTGTATATCCAATCGCTCTATGCGTTCTTTGCACCGCCCTTCTCCGCGGTTTTCCTGCTGGGGATTCTCTTCAAGCGTATCAACGCCCAGGGCGCGACCACGGCCGTGTTTTCCGGCTTTGCGTTGGGTATCCTCCTGAAGGTCTACGTCCAGTATGTGCCGAGCCACCCGTCGTGGATTGAGCCTTTCCCGAACCAGGCGATTCTCAACTGGCTCTTCTGCACGGTGGTTTGCGTGGTGGTCAGCCTGATGACCGCCCCGCCTCGGCCGGAGCAGGTGGACGGGAGCCTCATGATTGATTGGAAGGCCCTGCGGATTGGCGGGGATCTGGGCAGCCGTTGGTACAACAGCGTGTTGACGTGGTGGCTGGTATTTGTGGGGCTGGTGGTGGCGTTGGCGTTGGTCTTTTCGGGGCTGGTGTTTTGATGGTGGGGGAGGCATTGAAGGACCGCAGAAACCTAAAGGACCTGAAGGACATGGCGCGGCCGTTGGCCGCAAGAAGAAAACTGAACCACGAATGGACACGAATGTACACGAATGGGACTGCCGTTTGGCGCGTCTTACACGATATGGCCAGGTAGTGGCGGCGCAAGGCGCGTGCTACTTGGCTAAGAGCTAGAAGCGATGCCTGCCATCCCTGCGGAAGCGGGGGCTTGGGAACGGGCGCGCACACACTGCTCGAATCCACTGGATTTCCGCCTGTGTGGGAATGACGTACTTGAAATCGCTTTATATTTGGAAAGAAGTTTCGATTGGACGTTTGTTCTCCAGAACACAACAAAATGTACTATGCAGGAGCAAAAATGACTGAGATTCCTATTCACCACGTCTATACGTACAACGACGTGGATCGTGCGTTCTGGGCGGAGCATCTGGAAGACTGGGTGCCGAAGCGGCTGATCGACAGCCACGTGCACAGTGCCGATCCCCGTTTCAAAATTGAAACCATTACGGAAGAAATGCGCCGTGACTATTGGGTGAACGAACTTTCCCACGGGGAAGAGGCCCAATCGCTGCAGGAAAGCTACGCAACGGTCTATCCCGGTCGGGAAGTGAGTTGTGTGGCCTTTACGGTGCCCAATCTGAGTTGGGAAATCGAGGGGGCCAATGAAGACCTCATGGCAAAGGCCGTCGAACGGGGCTGGCATACCCTGGCCGTGGTGCGTCCTACGTGGCGCGCGGAGCAGATTGCGTGGTGGCTGGATCATCCCGGCTGCATCGGTGTGAAGCCCTACTATTCCCTTATCGGCTATGACGCCCTCTCCCGGGACCGCTATATCGAGGCGAGTATTTTCGACTTCATGCCACACCATCAGCTGGAAGTGCTGAATGATCGTGGGGCGTGGATTACCATGCACGTGCCCAAGGCGGGCCGACTGGCCCATCCCGATAACATTCGAGAGGTGCAGGAAATCAGGAAGCGCTATCCCAATATTAAGCTGGTGATTGCCCACTTTGGCCGGAGCTACACGCTGCCCCACGCGGAAGAGGGCCTGTTGCCCCTGGCGGAGGACCCGGGTCTCTACTTCGATAACTCGGCCGTGTTGAATCCGGCGGTCCATCAATATGCGCTCGAGCATATCGGCCCGGACCGCATTCTCTATGGCACGGACAACCCGATTTTCTATATGCGGGGACGTCGTCAGTGGGAAGGGCGTACCTATACGAATCGCACGAGTCACGACTTCTTTTTTAACAAGGAACGGGAGTCGAAAGAAATTGAAGCAAGGTATACACTGTATATGTATGAAGCCTTGCGGGCGTTGAAAGACGCCTGCGCGGCGGTGGGTGTCGGTGCGGACGGTGTGGAGAAGATGTTTTACGGAAACTCCGCGCGCTTAATTGCCGAAATTGAAGGTAACCGCGCGTAGATCAATGAGATCAGGTTAGCACTTAACAGGAGCACGAATACGATGGCAGACCATTCACGACGTAGTTTTTTACAGCAACTTTCGATGGGGGCGGGGCTGGCTGGCGTGAGTCAGATGGCCCTCGCTGCCGACAAGCCCATCCAGGGTTTTGATGAGACCGACAGCGGCGCGAAGAAAGATGCGGTCTGGCAACCCATCTCTGATCGCAAGGTTCGGGTGGGTATTGTGGGCTACGGCGTGTGTCGCTTTGGTGCCGCCTTCGGCTTTCAGGATCATCCCAACGTGGAAATCGTGGCGGTCAGCGATCTGTTTCCTGATCGTTGCGCCGCACTGGCCAAGGCCTGCGGATGTGAGAAAACCTACCCATCGCTGGAGGAAATGGTCAAAGACGACACCATTGAGGCCATCTTCTGTGCGACCGATGCGCCGAGTCACGCGCAGCACGCCATCCTGTGTATGAACCATGGTAAGCACGTGGCCACGGCGGTACCCGCGACCTGGGGCTCCCTGGAAGAAGCCGATCAACTTTTTGAGACCGTGAAGAAGACGGGCCTCAATTATATGATGTTTGAGACTTCGGTCTATCGTCCAGACTGCTACGCCATGCGGTTACTCTTTGAGGCGGGTAAGTTTGGCCGGATGGTCTACACCGAGGGCGAATACTACCACTACATTGACAAGCCCATCGACTCCTACAAAGGATGGCGCATTGGCTGTCCGCCCCTTTGGTACCCCACCCACTCGACGGCCTACCATGTCGGTGTGACGGGCGAACATTTCACGGAAGTCTCGTGTATGGGAATTCCCTGCACCCAGGACGTTTTTCAGCCGGGTAAGAACGCCTACGAAAACCGTTTCGGAACGGAGATTGCCCTTTTCCGCACAAGTGGCGGTGGCATGTCCCGCATGTTAATGAGCAAAGACACCCCGGGCTTCCACGGCGAAGTGGGCCGTGTGCGGGGGGACAAGGGCTCCATGACCGGAACGAAGTACGAAGGGCTGGAAGATATTACGGGCATCGAGTTGGCCAAGCCGCCGCTGCCCCCGGGTGTGCCAGCGGGCGGCCATGGCGGTTCGCACGGCTATCTGTGCAACGAATTCGTCCACAGCATCATCGAAAGCCGTCAGCCGCTGGTCGACATCTGCGCGAGTCTCAACATGACCGTATGCGGCATCGTGGCGCACGAGTCCGCCAAACGGGATGGCGAGCTGCTGAAAATCCCCCACTACACGATCTAACGAAGGAGCACCACCATCATGCAATCCAATTCCCGACGCGGCTTTCTGCGTCACGTTTCCATGGGTGCGGGTATTCTGGGCGCCAGCAGTGTGTTGGCTGCCGAGAAACCGATCCAAGGCTTTGATGAGACCGAGACGGCCGTGCAGGAAAATGCCGTGTGGCAACCCGTGTCGGACCGGAAAATTCGTATGGGGATTGTGGGCTATGGGGTGTGCCGGTTCGGCGCTGCCTTTGGCTATCAGGATCATCCCAATGTGGAAGTGGTGGCGGTGAGCGACCTCTTTCCCGATCGTTGTGCGGCGTTGGCGAAGGCGTGCCGGTGTGAGAAGACCTATCCATCGCTGGAAGAATTGGTCAAAGACGATAGTATCGAAGCAGTCTATGTGGCCACCGATGCACCGAGTCACTTCAAGCACTGCATGGAAGTGTTGAAGCATGGTAAGCACGTGGTTTGTGCCGTGCCGTCCGTCTTTGGTTCCGTGGAGGATGCGGATGCCCTCTATGAGATGGTGAAGACCTCGGGGCTGACCTACCAGCTGAACGAGACCTCGGCCTTCAAGGACGATTGTTTCGCCATGCGGAAGGCCTATGATATGGGCCATCTGGGCCGCCTGGTCTATTCGGAAGGAGAGTACTACCACTACTTCGGCACGCCCCTCGACGCCTATAAAGAGTGGCGCACGGGCCTGCCGCCCCAGTGGTACCCGACCCACTCCAATGCCTACCATGTCTGCGTGACCGGGGAGAGCTTCACCGAGGTGTCCTGCATGGGCCTGCCGAGTGTGGTGGACCACCTCAAGCCGGAAAATAATGTGTTTAAGAATCCCTTTGGTACGGAAGTGGCCCTGTTCCGGACGAGTGGCGGCGGCATGTCGCGCATGACGGTCAGCTGGGATACGCCGGGCTTTGGGGGTGAAATGGGCCGGGTGCGGGGCGACAAGGGTTCCGTGACGGGTACGACGTTCCAGGGACTCAGCGAGCTGGACGGTAGCACCCTGAAGAAAGCGCCGCTGCCCCCCGGGATGGGTGCCGGTGGCCACGGTGGCAGCCATGGCTATTTAACGGAAGAGTTTATTCGCTCCCTCCTGGAAGAGCGTCAGCCCCTGGTAGACATTTCCTGGGGATTGAATATGACCGTGGCGGGCATTGTGGCCCATGAGTCGGCGTTGAAAGACGGCGAGACGTTGAAGATTCCTCAGTACGTTCCGGTGTGATGGAGGGCTTTGTAGCCTGTAGGGCGTCATGGGGTCTTTGCATGAATGCCAAACAGGTTAACCACGAATGAACACGAATTTACACAAATTTTATTGGCCGCAATAGAACGCAAGGAACGCAGAGAAGAGATATTCTTTTTCGTTCTATGTGACGTTGTGGTGAGCGAGCACTGGATGGAAATCGATAGGATGGACCACGGATAAAACGGATAGCACGGATTTCGGGGGCTTCTCGGCTGATGCTGGAACGTGGACGGTGTTGGTACACATTCAATCGGACTGAAATAGGTCGAAATAACTTAAGGAGTATAAGAACGATGGCATCGAATTCACGGCGCGGCTTTTTGCGTCAACTTTCACTGGGCGCGGGCATGATCGGTGCCGGAAGCGCCTTCGGGGCGGACAAGCCCATCCAGGGCTTTGACGAAACGGCCACCACGGTAAAGGAAGACGCCGTGTGGCAGCCTTTCTCCGACCGGAAAATCCGCGTCGGCATTGTGGGTTATGGCGTGTGCCGATTTGGCGCTTCCTTCGGTTTTCAGAATCATCCCAACGTGGATATCGTGGCCGTGAGTGATCTGATTCCCGAGAACTGCGCGGCGCTGGCCAAGGCGGTGCGTTGCGAAAAGACCTACCCTTCGCTGGAAGAGCTGATTAAAGACGATAATATTGAGGCCGTCTTCGTGGCGACCGATGCGCCGAGCCACGCGCAGCACTGCATGGCCGTCATGAACAGCGGTAAACATGTGGCCTGTGCGGTACCTTCGACCTATGGATCGCTGGAAGAAGCGGACCAGCTCTATGAGACGGTGAAGCGTACGGGCATGAACTATATGCTCTTTGAAACGTCGGCCTATCGTGCGGATTGCTATGGCATGCGCAAGATATTCGAGGCCGGTGACTTTGGCCGGATGGTCTACACGGAGGGCGAGTATTACCACTATATGGATACGCCCATCGACTCCTTCCGGGGCTGGCGCATCGGCATGCCGCCGCAGTTGTACCCGACCCACTCCAACGCGTACCACGTGTGCGTGACGGGCGAAAGCTTCACGGAAGTTTCCTGCATGGGGCTGCCGAGTGTGGTGGACCATCTGAAACCCGAAAACAACGCCTACAAGAACCCCTTCGGCACGGAAGTGGCCTTGTTCCGCACCAGTGGTGGTGGAATGTCGCGCATGGTGGTGAGCTGGGATACGCCGGGCTATCACGGAGAAGTGGGCCGGGTGCGGGGTGACAAGGGGGCCATGCAGGGCACGGCCTTCCAGGGACTCAAAGAGATTCCGGCGGAAAGCATTGCCAAGCCGCCGCTGCCCCCCGGTATGCCTGCGGGTGGACACGGGGGTTCCCACGGGTATCTGACGGAAGAGTTTGTCCATTCGATTCTGCAGAACCGTAAGCCGTTGGTGGATATTGCCTGGGGTCTGAACATGACCGTAGCCGGTATTGTGGCCCACCAGTCGGCCATGAAAGATGGCGAAACGCTGAAGATTCCCCAGTACGCCTCGCTGGCGTAGCCGGAAGCGGGTCGCTTTTAGAATCTGGTGGACATTGTGGACTTGGGGACGCGGTGGACCGTGCCATGGCGGCACGTGTCCACCACGTCCATCGGGTTGACTACGCTGGCACCGCCAAAAGCCAACGCCCAGAAAGACTTTCTTGAACCCCGCACCACCCGGCCCCTATGATTCAGGGCCACCGTAATCTTTTTTCGAAAGCCCTGCATTCTTGACAGGGCATGACGTCTACATCCGCCGAAGGAGTACATTATGAATTTGACTGGCCGTTTTCTCTCACGGGTTCTCATCGCCGCGTGTGTATCGCTGGTATCCGCTACCGGGGCCCAGGCCGCCGATGTTATCAAGCTGGGCATCATTGGTCTGGACACGTCCCACGTGACGGCCTTTACCAAGATTCTCAACGACGATACCCAGGAGAACCACATTCCCGGGACCAAGGTCGTCGCGGCCTACAAGGGGGGGAGCCCGGATATCGAGTCCAGCCACAGTCGCGTAGAAGGGTTCACCGCGACCCTGCGGGACGAATACGGCGTCAAGATTGTGCACACCATCGAAGAGCTTTGCACGATGGTGGATGCGGTGTTGCTGGAAAGTGTCGATGGCCGTCCCCACCTGGAGCAGGTGAAACCGGTTTTCGCGGCGGGCCTGCCCGTGTTTATTGACAAGCCCGTTGCGGGCACCTTGAAGGATGCCATCGAGATCTACAAGTTGGGCAAGAAGCACAATGTGAAATGGTTCAGCTCCTCGTCCTACCGATATTATTCCGGTATGAAGGCGCTCATGGCCCAGGACGTGGGCGAGCTCCGTGGTGCGATATCCTATGGTCCCAGCACCATCGAACCCCATCACCCCGATTTCTTCTGGTATGGCGTGCACCCCACCGAGGCCCTGTACACGGCCATGGGAACGGGCTGCGTCAGCGTCGTTCGGACCCACACGGATAACACCGATGTGGTCACTGGAACGTGGGCCGACGGCAAGGTAGGTACCCTTCGCGGCTTGCGCAATCAGAGCACGCCCCACCAGGTGATTCTTTTTGGCACGAAGAAAGTGGCCCATCAGGGCGGTGGCGGCGGCTACCACGATTTGCTGGCCGAAGTGGTGAAGTTTTTCCAGACGGGCGTGGTGCCGGTGGACAATAAAGAGACCATCGAAATGTTCGCCTTCATGGAAGCGGCGGACGAGAGCAAACGCCGTGGCGGTGCACCCGTGACCCTGGAAGAAGTGATGAAGGCCAACGGCGGTCCCATCGAGTAAACTTCTCTCTGGCTTTTGGTATCCCGTACAGCGTGGTGATTCGTCGCCACGCTGTTTTTTTACTTTTCAGTAGGACGATGTCCCTACGCAGGCCAGGGAATTGGCTTGGTAGTTACAGGGATACATCACGTTCAGCACAAGCTGCCCTGGGGTCCGGGTGACCCGACGGGCGTGCTCTGCGTCAGCCAGGCACTCCGATGCAGAATTTTGTCATTACCCCCGTAGGCTTGCTATAAATCGAGACCGGGCCGTATTGGTTGGATATGCGGTTAACAACTGCACCGGCATCGTTAGGCGGTTGCGGCAGATTGCGGCTTTTGGACGAAGGGGATTGGGTTCGTCACATTTCCCCCGAGGAGAACCAACAGCCGGGCGAAGATCTGCGTTGGGTTACAAATTGGTTTGAAAAAAAGACGGTCATCGCCGCTCCAGGGGAACTACATCATGAAACGACTTCCATTATTCGCCGCCTTGGTGTCTATTGCGCTCACATCGTGGAACGCGCAGGCCAAGACGCCGGAAGGGATCGTGTACGAGAGTGAGGCGATTTCTGCGCCGTCCAACGCGTGGCTGAAAGACCAGCGTACGGATGACCACTGGCTGCTCTGGACTCGGGAAAAAGATATTGCATCCAAGCGCTCGGGGGGCGCGGTATTGGCCAGCCCGCCGGTAGCAGAGGATCGGGATAGTCCGGAAGCAGGCGCTCCTCCCCTCCACAGTGTCGTAACCGATCTGCCCGTGGGCACCTACCTCGTCTATGCCAGTAACCCCGGGGCCCGTCCCCTGGCCTATTCGCTGGATGGCGAATCCTGGATAAAGCACGCGGGAGGGGAGTTGGCACTGGGGGTTCATCGCGTGGATGACGGACGGTTCGAGCTCTGGGTCGACGATCGCTATGCCTACCCACCGGGAAGCTATGGTTCGGCCTATTATGACTATCTCCGTTTTGTGGCCGTGCCTGATTCTGCGATGAACGTGGTCCGGACAACCCCGTCCCCCTCGCTGGTGCGGAAACTTCGGGAGGACGAGACGGCCTACGTGGTACCGGCCACGGAGACGACGGGCTGGAAGGGCTTCGAGCGGGACGGTGAACGAATACGAGGGGAACATGTGGGGGACGCGTTCAGCTATACCTTTGACCGCGCCGGTACGTACTATGTCGCGCTGGCCATGATGGACGACGTCGACGGGGTCGAGCAGTTGACCGTGACTTTTAAGGGGGAAGAAATCGGTTGCATCGTCGCGGACCAGTCGGGTAACGATGTCCTGTTTTCTCTCCGTGAACCGCTGAAGGTATCGAAGGGGGACACGCTCCGCTTCACCTGTAAAACGACCTTGGATTACTATCGGGTGAATGCGCTGTACGTTTCGTCCGAATTTATCGCCTCACCGCCGCCGACCATCCAGCATGTGGAGGTTTGGAGTCCGGAGCCGGGTGTGGTGGATCTTTGTTGGACCACGGATCGTAGTGTGGAAACGGGGCTGGTGACTTATGGTGTTGGAGAACGAAATCACAAGACGGAGGGGGAGAGCTACGTCGGGCGGAATCACCGGGTGCGCTTGTCGGGGCTGGACCCGACGCAATCCTACGATGCCCAGATTGTCACGTCGTGCGATGGGCAGGATATTGTTTCCGCACCCTTCACGTTCAGGGCCGCGCCCCCGGTACCGGAGAAGTCCAAGTCCTTAGAAATCCCCATCGCCATAGCAGAGCCAACGGGGCACCTGCGGAAAGCCTGGCCCGCGACCATCGGCATGCCCTTCGCCCAAGGCACCCTGGCCAGCGTTTCCGACCTGTCACTTGCCCGAAGAGAAGGAGGGCAGTCGCCCCTGCAGGCCGAGTGTTTTTCCCGATGGCCCGATGGCAGTGTGAAGTGGGCGACCCTGTCGTGGCTTGCAGACAGTGGCGGCGATGGGGCGGACGACTACGTCCTGCGTACCGACGGCCCGACGGCCCCCCGGGGAGCGGACCTCCTTCGGGTTGAAGAGGACAACGCCCAGTGGCGGATTCATACCGATAGTCTCGCCTTTGATCTGGCTAAAAAAGTGCCCGCTCTCTTTCACAACGTGGGCTATGACCGGAATGGCGATGGTGCGGTAACGGACGACGAACGAATCAAACAGGAGCCCCTGGGGGCCAACCTGCGGCTCGTGGACGAAGAGGGTGGCATTTACACCTGCGGTGCACCCGCGCCCGGCAGCTTTTCGATCGAGCAGAATGGTCCCGTCGCGGCCCGTATCACGTGGTCGGGTCCCCTGATTAACGGGGAAGGGGCATCGGGCTGGTCGTACCTCCTGCGTGTGCGGCTGTGGAAGGGGTTACCTGCGATGGCGGTCAACGTGACCGTCATCAACGAGCAGAAGCATCCCACGTTTCGCGCACTGACTTCCCTTGCCCTCCGCGTACCGCTGGATGGCGAAGGGGGAATCCAGGGCGCCTTTGATGGCGCTCCCATGGTGCCTGTTCCCGACAAGGATAGCCTCTGGATTCATCAGGAAAAAGACAATCACTTTGCCCTGTGGAATGGCAGCGCGCTGGCAGAAGGGGAGCGGTCCCAGGGGGTGATGGTGGCCGAGGATAGTCGGACCCGGGCGACCGTGGTGCTCCGTGATTTCTGGGAAACCTACCCCAGTGGCGGGGCGATTAAGCCCGACGGTATCCACGTGCGGCTGTTGCCCGAATTGAAGCCTGATACCTATGATGGCGAAGAAGATCGCCCGTGGTACTACAAGCTGTATTCGTGGAATCAGGAGGGGAAGTACCTCTTCCGCGCGGGGCAGGCTACCCAGCATGAGGTTTTTGTTCATTATGGTGCGCCGGGGACTGACACGGCGGAGATGGGGGAATGGTTCCGGGAGCCGCTCTTGCCCCAGGCAGCGCCGGCCTATCTCTGTGCCACAGGCGTGTTGGGGCGGCCCCTGTTTCCGCGAACGGAAGGGTTGTGGGACGACTACGAGGCATTCTTTGAGGCGGGTTTTGACGCCTTTACAGCGGACCGCGAGCAGCGTCGCACCTATGGCTGGATGCACTTTGGCGATTGGTATGGGGAGCGGGGCAATAACTTCGGTAACAACGAGTACGCCCTCGATTGGGCGCTCGGCATGCAGTGGATGCGCACCGGTGAGCCACGGTATTTCGAGCGGGGTCTTGAGATGGCCCGCCACTACAGCACGGTGGATACGATTCTCGCGGAATACGCCGCGAAGCAAAACGGGCTGGTGTGGGAGCACTCCTTTAATCATGTGGGCACGCGTCGTCCCGCCGAGGCGCTCCGCGTGCCGGAGAGCGACAAGGCGATGCAATCCTATCTGAAGCGCTACGAATGGATGCTTCGCGGTGCCATGGATCGCCAGGGCCACATCTTTGAGCAGGGCGTGTGGCTTTATGCCGCACTGACAGGCGACCCCTGGTTGCGCGATGTGGCGGAACGGGTTTGTGACAATCAGGCCAGCCTGCTTACGCCGGATTTCGATTTCGGGATTGAACGATCGGGCGGGTGGCCCCTTATCAATGCCAGCAACGCGTACCTGTTCAGCGGAAACCCCTATTATCTGAATGCGGCGCGCATCATGGTGGAGCGCTGTCTGATTCGGCAAGACCCGGATTCGGGCGGGTGGTTGCACACACCGCCCAAGGGGGAAACCGATAATGTGCCCGTGCTTGGCGGCAAAGCCTTTGCGGTGGGTATCCTCACCCATGGTCTGTTGCGCTATGTGGATGTAGAACCTATGGAGCGGCCCGAGGTAAACCATATGCTGGTCCGTGGGGCCGACTGGCTCATGAAGGAATCCTGGGAGCCGGGTAATGGATTTGTCTACATCACCAACGCGCCGAAGTATCGCGGCAAAGGCACGCGGGGGATGACCTGCGCGCTCAATGCGGAAGCAGTGGCTTTCGCCTACGAAGAAACGGGTGACCCGGTCTACCTGGATTTCTGGCGCGAAATGATGAACAACCAGTGGCAGAGCCCCGTCCGGGGTATGGGAAAGAGCTTTACCCAGGCGACTCGCCAGTCCGTCTTTGGTCTGGACCGGGTCATTCCCTACGGAATTACTTCGTCGGTGGACCTGTGGGGCGAATGAACGCCAGGGGCGGGGGCGTCGCCGGGCGCGGATTCCGGATTCCTATCGAATAAAATGGCGACGCTGGCGGTAGTTAAGGTACCTGTCGCACGGTGTTTACGGGCGGTGGGGACCTGGATTCGCCATTGAACGCCCGCGGGTGTTCGTGTCAAGATGGTGCTTTCTTGGGCGTCGGGGTTTTTCGTACTTTCGGGTAGGGAAGATCGCTACGGATTGTGCTGCTGCATCCGGGTACTGAACAAATTGGGTGTTCGGGTCGGGTGCCTTGTGGAGGGCTGTTCATGTACGAATTGTTTCAGGAATCCATCCGACCGGTTAATCTGCCCTATACGATGTTATTTGGGTTGTGCCTGTTTTACTGGGCGTCTTATCTGGTGGGGGTTGTAGGCTCCGACCTGCTTGATTTCGACCTGGATGCCGACATAGACGGAGATGCCGGAGGGGAGCTTGATGGCGTGGGCGACGGGGGAGGGTCCATACTGGGTGCCCTCATGCGGTTTGTTTATGCAGCCGACGTACCTGTCACGGTCATTGCCTCGGTGCTCAGCGCGGTTATGTGGGCTTATTCCCTGCTGGCCAACCGTTTTCTGGGGCCGGTCAGCGAGATGATGGTGGTACTCATCTCCATCCCTATCCTGCTTGGCGGTATCGTGACCACGAAAATCGTTCTCATGCCCTTTGTACCCTTGCTCAAGAAGGCCTTCGATGAGAGCAGCGATACCATCCCGGTCATCGGAAAACTATGCGTCGTGAGTTCGCTTGAGGCGACCGAGAAACACGGACAGGCGGAGGTGCCCTTGAAAGGCTCGCCCTTGTTACTCAACGTGCGGACGGGTGCCGGGGTTGTCATGGAAAAAGGGCAGGAGGCCGTGGTGTTTGCCAAAGAGGAAGATGGTATCTATCTCATCGCGCCCTTTGACGGCGATGCGAATGTAACGAAAGACTGAAGTGTATATCGTTTGGCTGCGCGCTATGTTGGTGCCGCAGTTCTAATTGGGGATTGACGCTCGGGTGCGACCCTGTCGACGGAGAGCGATTTTAGAGGAGAGTAGATTCATGGCGATTATTCAATTTCTGATTGGTGCGGCCGTCTTGATTGCGGTGGGAATCATGGCGATGGTCATCCGTTGCTGGCGCAAGGTGGACCAGGGGACCGCGCTCATTATCACGGGTGGCAAGAAGCCTACCGTCCACTTTTCGAAGGCCATCGTGCTTCCGCTGATCCGGAAGTCGGAAATAATGGATATTTCGGTCCGGCGCATCGAGATCTTCCGCCACGGGCCCCAGGGCCTGGTCTGCATGGACAACGTCCGCGCCGATATTAAGGTGGCCTTCTTCGTGCGCGTAAACAATAACGAGGAAGACGTGCTCAAGGTGGCCCAGTCCATCGGTGCGGTGCGGGCCTCCGAGACGGAGAAGTTGGAAGAGCTCTTTGAAGCGAAGTTCTCCGAAGCGCTGAAAAGCGTGGGTAAGAAGTTTGAGTTTATTGCGCTCTACACCTCGCGGGAAGAGTTTAAAGACGAAATCCTCAAGATTATTGGTCGGGATTTGAATGGCTATATCCTCGACGATGCGGCCATCGATTATCTCGAACAAACGCCCATGAGCCAGCTCGACCCGAACAACATTCTGGATTCGGAAGGTATCAAGAAGATCACCGACCTGACGGCCCAGCAGCAGGTGCTTGCGAATAATATTACCCGCGACAAAGAGAAGACCATCAAGAAACAGGACGTGGAAGCGCGGGAAGCGATCCTAGAATTGGAGAAGCAACAGGCCGAAGCGGAAGCCAAGCAGTTGCGTGAGATTGAGTCGATTCAGGCCCGCGAAGTGGCCGAGGCCGCAAAGATTAAGGAAGAAGAACGCCTGAAGTCGGAGCGGGCGCGTATCACCACGGAAGAAGAAGTGGCCATTGCGAACGAGAACAAGGACCGTCAGGTGATTGTGGCATTGCGCAACAAAGAGCGGACGGATCAGGTGGAGAAGGAGCGCGTAGAGAAGGACCGTATGCTGGAAGCCACGGAGCGCGAACGGGTGGTGGCCCTGGCCGATATCGAGAAAGAAAAGGCCATCGAAGTCGAGAAGAAGGCCATCCAGGATGTGATTCGCGAGCGGGTTATCGTGGAGCGGGCGGTGGTGGAAGAGCAGGAACGGATCAAGGATACGCAGGAATTTGCCACGGCAGACCGTGCGAAGAAGGTGGCCATTACGGCGGCCGAGAAAGACGCCCAGGAATCCTTGGTCAAAGAGATCAAGGCGGCCGAAGCGCGGCGTGACGCGGCCCGATTTGGTGCGGAAGAGACGGTTATCTCGGCCGAAGCCCTGCGGGATGCGAGCGAGCGCGAAGCCGTGGGCAAGAAGATGCTGGCGGAAGGTATCACCGCCGAGCAGGCCGCAGCCGGCCTGGCCGAGGCGCAGGTTATCGAGCGCAAGGCGGTAGCCGAGGCCAAGGGCCTGGAAGCCCACGCGGAGGCCACGGAGAAGCAGGGTACCGCCGAAGCCAACGTGATGCAGCTTAAGTTTGAGGCCGATGCCAAGGGTATTACGGACAAGGCCGAGGCCATGAAGCTCTTCAACGCGGTGGGCCGGGAACACGAAGAGTTCAAGCTCCACCTCGAGAAAGAGAAAGCCATCGACCTGGCGGCCATCGACGCGCAGCGTGAGATTGCGCAGCAGCAGGCCTCCATCATTGCCCAGGCCCTCCAGACGGCCAAGATCGATATCGTGGGTGGTGAGACCGAGTTCTTCGATAAGATTACCCATGCCATTACCTCGGGTAAGGCAGTTGACCGCTGGGTGAACAACAGCCAGGCCCTCACGGATGTGAAGAACACCTTCTTCAATGGGGATCCCGAGTATTTCAAGGCCCGGATGGAGCATTTCACCGACCAGTTCGGCATCGACAGCGAAGACGTGAAGAACCTCTCCATCGCTGCCCTGCTGAACAAGATGAAGAACATGGCCGATGCGCCGGGTGATGCCAACGAGTTCACCATGCTCGCCGGGTTGGCCCAGCAGCTGGGCTTCAGTGACAAGACTATCAGCCAAATCTGCTAGACCGCACGAAGCGGGTAGTACAGGCAGATAACGTGATGAATCCAACCAGGAGGATTACACATGGCTGAGCCGGAACAAACGGCCGAGGCTGCCAGTGCCGAAGAGAGTGTGGCGGCAGGCCTGGAGGCGGGGACGTATGAAATCATACGAAACCGCCTCGCCAAGGCGGGCCGGGCCCTGCAGGGGCGGCTGGAGCAGCTCAATGGCGCGCGGAAGGATGTCTTCGGCGCCATTGAGACGAAGCTGCTCACGACGGAGCATATCACCACCGACAACAGTTGTATCGCGCGGGATATCGTGCCCGTGGGCGAGCGCTTTATCTTTGGGTACAATGTCCATATCGGATTGAAGTCTCAGATTTCCCTGGAGGATGTGTTCTCGGTCTACCGGCTGGATGGACACACCCTCGTGCGTGAGTCCATGGACCTGATCCGGGACGAAAACTTTGAACGGGATTTTCAGGAGCTCTTCAAGTACTACAAGAATACGGTGTTTGCGAAGTTCTCGATTATCGGCCCCAACCTCTTCATGGTGTTTCGTGTCGGGAAGGGCGTTACCGATATCAAGGTCTTCAAATGGACCTTCGATGGGGATGCCCTCGTCTACCTCGATAACCGGAGTGAGCACGAATACCGCTTTCCGCCCCAGCATGATTTCGAGTGGATTCGTACCCATCGGGATATGCATTACCACGGGCGCCACCCCCATGTATCTATTGACGACCGCCTCTTCGTAGAGACCGTGGGCGGCGACCTGACCATCAAGGTGGAAAACAACACCGAGTCGGGTCTGGGTATTTACGCCGAAGACGTAGACAATGCGGACCAGACGCTGGATGATGCCGAGTTTTTCTACGCCCTGGTGGGGAACCTGATCCTCCTCAAGATCCGGCCATACCAGGAGGAGGCCTGGCGCTATTTCGTGTATTGCGAAAAGAACCAGCAGGTCTACCGGCTGGACGCCATCCAGGAATCCTGCGTGCTGTTACCAGAAGAGCACGGGCTTATTTATGCCAATGGCTACGTCCTGCAAACGGGCGAGCAGAAAGCCTTTGGAGCGGGGCTGAAGGACATGCTTTTTGAAAAGCGTGTCGCCTCGCCCAATGGGGAAGACTATCTCTACATCTTCTACAACCGCAATCTGGGCGATTATGTCTTGTTATCCTACAACGTCATTACCCAGAGTGTGGAAACGCCCATACCCTGCAATGGTTATTCTTCCTTTCAGAACGGCGAGCTGCTCTACTTCAAGAGTAGTCCGGAACCCCAGCGGAATCATGCCCTCCAGATTTGGCAGACACCCTACCGCAGCGCGGATTTGCCGCTGGATGCCAAGTCCGATTCCATGCTTTTCAAAATCGGAAACAAAGACATTGTCCGGGGCATGGCAGATTGCAATGAGGTGCTGAACCTCATCGCCAAAGAAGACAGCTACGCCAATCTCTATGGGGACATCACCAAAAAAGTGAGTGGCATGTTTGATGCCTACCACTGGATTGGTGATGAGGCGACCTTTAATTTGAAGGCGGACCTGCTCCAGATACGGGAAGCGGCCCAGGCGGCCATCAGTGAATTTGAGAAGGTCTCCAATGCCCGTCGCAACGCATCGGAGCAGCTGCGGACGGTTTCGACCGAAGCGGCGGAAATTCGGCGTGAGATTCTGGCGCGGCCCTTTGATTCGATTCACGACTTCGTGGCGGCCCTCACCAGCGTGCGGACGGCCCGGGGTAAGGTGATTGGGTTGAAAGACCTGAAGTATATGGACCTCGCGGCGGTGGATGCGTTGCAGGAATCGCTCTCCCAGGAAGCCGAAGGTCTGGGCCAACGTTGCGTGGAATTTCTGCTGAAGCCCGAGTCCCTTACGCCCTACGCGACGGCGGTAGAGGAGCATGGTAGCAAGATTGATGGTCTTCAGAAGGTGGCGGTGGCGAAGGAACTTTCCGAAGAGATCGACAAGCAATCCGCCGACCTGGAAATGCTGATTGATGTGGTGAGCAATCTCAAGATTGACGACGCCACGCAGCGAACAGAAATTATCGACACCATCTCGGCTATTTTTGCCACCTTGAACCAGACCCGTTCCAAGCTGAAAAACAAGACGCGGGAGCTGGGCAAGTCTGAGGGTATCGCCGAGTTTAACTCTCAGATTAAGCTGTTGAATCAGGCGGTGGCCAACTACATTGATCTCTGCGACACCATTGCCCGATGTGACGAGTTTCTTACCAAGGTCATGGTCCAGATTGAAGAGTTGGAAGGGCGTTTTGCGGAATTCGATGAGTTTGTAATGCAACTCACCGAAAAGCGCGAAGAAGCCTATAACGCCTTCGAGTCGGTCAAGATCCAACTGCAGGAAAAGCAGAACAAACGGGCCACGGCATTGACCCAGGCGTCGGACCGTATCCTCAAGGGTATTAAGAGCCGCATTGAGACCTTCGAGACGGTCGAAGAGATACACGGCTACTTCGCTTCCGACCTGATGATCGAGAAGGTGCGGGACATCATTGCGGAGCTCGGCGAGCTGGGTGATACGGTCAAGGTCGACGATGTACAAAGTCGTCTGAAGACCATCCGCGAAGATGCGGTGCGCCAGTTGAAAGATCGGCAGGATCTCTTTGAAGGTGGCGAGAACGCCATCAAGCTGGGTTCCCACAAGTTTTCGGTCAATACCTTTGAGTTGGCATTGACCACCGTCATGCGCGATGGGGAAATGTATTTCCACCTTGCGGGCACCAACTATTTTGATCCCATCAAAGACCCCGAGTTTCTCGCCACCAAGGATCTCTGGTCTCAGGAAATCGTTTCAGAGAACAAGGACGTTTACCGCGCGGAGTATCTGGCGTACTTGATTTTCCAGGCCGCTCGGAAAGGGGAGGGGACGGATACGGAAAGTCTCCTCGCCTTATCGCCGGAGGAACTCCAGGCTTTCGTACAGAAATTCATGGGGTCCCGCTATGCGGAGTCCTACGTAAAGGGCGTGCACGACCACGATGGTGCCCTGCTCCTGCAGGCGCTCTTGACCATGGATGCGTCCCTGGGGCTATTGTCCTTCCATCCCCGTGCCCGGGCGATGGCCACGGTGTTCTGGTATCAGTTTGAGGATGAAGGGACGAAGCAACGTATCGCGACCACGCTCGAAGGCTTTCGGGTTATCCGTGAGACCTTTGGCGATGTGGAAGGCCAGCGCCACTACACGGAAGAGCTTCGGCGGATCATGGAAGGGTACGTGGTGGAGCGCGATATTTTCGAAGTGCGCTGGCTGGATGAGGCGGCCCGCTATCTCTTCGAGATTCTGGTTGTTGGCAGTGCGGGCGCCATCAGCGAGAAGGCCCACGGGCTCTACCTCGATTTTGAAGCCCATCTGAAGAAGAATGATGGTGAGACGAAGTTTAAGGATTCCCTGGACGCGGCCCGTAGTGATACGAACAGCGCCTTCTTGTTGTGCCGTGATTGGGTGCGGGCCTTCGTACGCACGCGGGACGATGCCCAGGAGGTGGACTATATCGACGAGGTGGCGGGGCTGCTCTTGACGCAGGACCACGATATTTCCCGGGTGGTCCACGCTTCTTCGGCCGTAAAGCTCACGGGACTGGTGGGTAGTCATGGGCTCCTGGAAGAGGGGAATTATCTGCTCAATTTTAATGCCTTCATGGATAAGATGGGGACTTACTATCACGAAACCGTACCCCGTTATGAGGCCTATGTGGCCCGGAAGAAATCGCTGGTTGCCGAAGAGTCCGAGTCCCTTCGCCTGGAGGAATTTCGTCCTCGGGTCTTGACGTCGTTCGTACGCAATAAGCTTATCGACAATGTCTACCTGCCGCTGGTGGGGGATAATTTCGCGAAGCAGATTGGCGCAGCGGGAGACCAGAAGCGTACGGACCGGATGGGCATGCTGCTGCTTATCTCGCCCCCTGGCTATGGTAAGACCACGCTGATGGAGTATATCGCCAACCGGCTGGGGCTCATCTTCATGAAGATCAACGGGCCCGCCCTGGGGCATCACGTCACGTCGCTGGATCCTTCTGAAGCGACGAACGCGGCGGCCCGGGAAGAGTTGGCCAAACTCAATCTTGCCCTGGAAATGGGCGACAATGTCATGCTCTACGTGGATGACATCCAGCATTGTAATCCCGAGTTTTTGCAGAAGTTTATCTCGTTGTGTGACGCCCAGCGAAAGATTGAGGGCGTACACAAGGGTCAGACGCGGACGTATGATTTGCGTGGTAAAAAGGTGGCGGTGGTCATGGCGGGTAACCCCTATACGGAGAGTGGCGAGAAGTTTCAGATTCCCGATATGCTTGCGAACCGGGCGGACACCTACAACCTGGGCGAGATCATCGGCGACAGTGTCGATGACTTTGAAATGAGTTATATCGAGAACTGTCTCACGTCGAATCCGGTGCTCAACCAGCTTGCCATGAAGAGTCAGGAAGATGTCTATGCCATCATTCGTATGGCCCAGAGCGGAAGCCAGGAAGGGATTGACCTCAAGGGCAGCTACTCCCTGGACGAAGTGAACAGTATGGTGGCCGTCATGAAGAAGTTGTTGGCGGTGCGCGATATCGTGTTGGAAGTGAATAAGGAATACATTCGTTCGGCGGGTATACAGGACGACTACCGCACGGAGCCTGCGTTTAAGCTTCAGGGTTCTTATCGGAATATGAACCGCATTGCCGAGCGTGTGTTGGATATCATGAACGATGGCGAACTCAAGACGCTTATTCATGGCAGTTATGAGGGCGATTCCCAGACCCTGACCAGTGGTGCGGAGTCCAATATGCTTAAGTTCAAGGAGCTGACGGGCACGCTCACGGAGACGGAAGCCGAACGGTGGGCGGGTATCAAGAAGACCTTCACCAAAAACTTGAAGATGAAGGGCCTTGGTGACGACCAGGCTATTGCCCAGGTCTTGCTCCAGCTCAGCAGTATCAATGATGGGCTTGAAGGGATTTGTGATGCCATGAAGTCCGGCGTCGCCAGTATGGGCACGCGGGATGACACGCCGCACACGACCTCGGTGGAGGTGGTGTCCAAAGTGCCCCGGGCCCTGATTGGCGTGATGAGTGAGCAGTTTAAACTCATGCAGGGTTGGCTCGCGCCCATCTTCAAGGAGACCCGTGAACAGACGGAAGAGATGAAGCGTCTGAAGAGCCTCATGGACCAGAATCTGGAGCGCTACCAGGTCTTGCTGGATGAACTGCAGGAAGGAAAAGCAGTTGACAGTTGACGGTTGGTGCGTCGCCTTCGGTGCTTAGTGAGGGTGGTAGTGCCGCGCCGTTGGCCAATTGTCCTTTTCGTCGTTTTCGTCCTTTAGGTCCTTTCGAGAATCCGATAGTCACTTAAGCGAATAGGAAATGTTTTTCGTGAAAGCCATTGTGAATACTGAATACGGTTCCCCCGATGTCCTCCGCTATGAGGACGTGGAAAAGCCCACGCCGAAGGCCAACGAAGTCCTGGTTAAGGTCCATGCGTCGTCGATAAATGCTGGCGACTGGCATTTGCTCCGCGCCGATCCGTGGATGGTGCGGCTTATGTTTGGGTTAACGAAGCCGAAGATCTCCATCCTGGGTGCGGACATTGCAGGGACGGTGGAATCGGTGGGCGAAGGGGTCACCACATTCGCCGTCGGTGACGCGGTCTATGGCGATATTTCCAACGCCGGTTTTGGCGCCTTTGCGGAGTATGCCGTGGCACCCGAATCGATGCTCGCGAAGAAGCCGGATACGCTCACCTTCGAAGAGGCGGCCACGGTGCCGGCGGCGTCGGTTACGGCCCTGCAGGCCCTGCGTGATCATGGAAAGATTGCGGCGGGGGATAAGGTGTTGATACATGGGGCTTCTGGTGGTGTGGGTAGTTTTGCCGTACAGCTGGCCAAGCATTTCGGAGCGGAAGTTACCGGGGTGTGCAGCACGCGCAATCTGGAGCGGGTGGGGTCCCTTGGGGCGGACCATGTCATTGACTATACCCAGGAGGATTTTGCGGCTTCGGGGGCGCAGTATGATTTGATTCACGCGGCCAATGGTAACCGGTCGCTCTTTGATTATAAACGTGCGCTGTTGCCCAAGGGGCGCTATATCATGAGTGGCGGGGAGATGGGCCAGTTTTATCAGATTATGTTGATGGGGGCGATTGTTTCGATGATGGGCTCTCGGAAGATGGGCAACATGTTGGTAAGTCCCAATGGGAAAGACCTTGCCTTCGTGTCGGGCCTCATTGATGGGGGTGAGGTGGTGCCGGTGATTGACCGGGTTTATCCCCTGGCCGAGGTGCCGGATGCGATACGGTATATGGAAGCGGGGCATGTGCAGGGGAAGATTGCAATTTCCATGGGGGGGGAAGACTGAGAGTTGATAGTTGACGATTGATCGTTGACAGCTGTGAAAAGGACCTAGAGGACAGATTGATGTGTGGAATCCTTTTAAAGGTGAGTGGCCCCGTGAATGCCGGTCAATGTGGTGTGGTCCTGCGCTGCCGGGCTTCGCTCAAGGGAATCACACACCGGTCCTTTAGGTCGTATATGTCGTTTGGGTCCTTCAAACTGCAGCGGCTACATCCATGACCCGCCCCTCCAACACCGACCCGCCCACCTTACACGAGGTTGACGAGCGTTGGACCATTCCGTGGGCGGTGGTGTCGGAAGATACACGACCCCTTGCGCCCGATGCGAAGCTGAACTGGCATGGCCTTGATGCCACGGTGGAGCTAGGCGGTCACACGATTTCGCGCGCCATGCTCTATACGTCTGAAGGGCGCACGGCGGATGGGGAGACGTCGTGTATCGATACGACCCTGCCCGTGGGGGAGGTGGATATGGAGGGGGCGAAGCCCCTGACCCACTGGTCGGGCTATGCCGCGCTGACACCGACCCAACGGGCCAACTATCTTGCCTGGCTCGCTTCGGGGCGTAGCCTGCCGCTTGGGGATATGAACTACGCCTTTCTCTATTTTTATGGATTAGAACGCCATGCCCTGCAGGATAAAGGGGACCCGGAGGATGTGCTACGGGTTTTGATGCGCTTGTTGGAGCGGTATGAAGATGGGCCATCCTTTTTCAGCAGCGCCTCACGGTTGGCGGCATTCCTTTTTGCGACCAAGGGCATCGAAAAGCTGAAGCCTGCGTGGTTTCAGCGGTTGTTCATGCAGCGCCGTATTCCGCTTCACGCGGATGCGCTGTCCGTGGCCACCACCTGGCTCTATGAGCGGAAGAAGCCCCTTCCCCCCGAACTGGCCTATGAAATCGCGCAGCAGGACATTCGCTGCTCCGCGCCGGAGTCATCCGATGCGGTGGACTTCGAGGCGCGATTTGTTGCGGCCTATAGGGCGCAGTTTGGCGAGGGGATGATGTTGGTGGCGGCGGAGACGGAGCAGACCTGGAAATATCGGCCCATCAACCCGTCGTTGCAGAGTTGGGAGCACTTCGCCGCGTTGTGGTCGGTCACTTCGGCCGATGTGATGGGGGCCTATGGCCAGTTTCAACCGCTTATCGATTGCTGGCGGGATTGTGCTTCCGAGCGGGATGACGACGGAAGGTGGTCTGCCCTGATTGATGGCCATGCGAACGCGCAGGGGCGGGTCCTGGTAACGATTCATGCGGTGGCCCAGTGTGCGGACGTGGCGCTCTCGCCCAAAGAAGATTTGATGCTTGGGGATAGCCTCGAGGTGGTCGCTCGTGCCCGTGCGGCGGGGTATGAACTCCTTCCCAACCCCACGGTGTTGCTCCGTCCTTATAAGGCGCGGGAGCGGGTGGTCCTTATTCGCGCCGAGGCCGGGCATCCGGAAAGCGACCCCTACTATCTGGCGGGAACGCTGCTGCTTGCCCTGGGCACGGCCATTGCCGAAGTGGATGGCGAGGTGGACCATGTGGAAGTCTTGCACGTCTCGGAGATCGTGAATTCGCTCTACCATTTCAACGACCATGACAAGAAACGTCTGGGGGTGTTGCGTCGGCGACTCATTAAGTTTCCGCCCAAGCTCAATAGCCTGATTCGCCGGGTGCGCGTCCTGCTTAGCGACGAAGAGCGTGGTGAAGTTGGGAAGTATTTGGTCGGGGTGGCGGGGGCCAACTTTCACTTCTGCGAAAAGGAGCGCCATGCCCTGCGCCGGGCCTATCGTGCGTTGGGCTTGCCGGTGACCGATTTGGAAGGACTGTTGGAATCCCTTCTCGTGCCCGAATCCGGGGACGTGAATCGGAGCGCCCTGGCCCAACATATGCGCGAGACGAAGGCCTTCGCCGCGCGGTTGGGGGTGGCCATGCAGGCGGTGGTGCCGCTGGAAGGGGACGAAGCCGGGAAGCGGGGCATCTGGTATGGGCGGAAGCAGGGCACCGACGCCGAGCAGCCCGCAGCAACTAGCTCCGTGGCAGACCCCTATTGCGATGCGCTCTATGCGCTGCTGCAACGGCCTGATTGGAGCGATGCGGAGTTTGTCGCGTTGGGTAAAACGCACGGGGTGTATGTGGAGGGTGCGGCGGGTGGCATGGAAGCGTGGGCCGACGATGTGGGGGCGGAGGAAGGAACGCGCTATGTCTTCTCCGAGGAGGATGGGGAGTTGAACCACGAATGAACTTGGGGCAGCGGTTGGCTGTGATCCAAAAAAGTTGAACCACGAATGAACACGAATGCACACGAATGGAATGGGCCGCGAAAGAACGCAAGGAACGCAGAGAAGAAATATTCCTTTCCGTTCTCTGTGCTCTCTGCATCGACGTGGTGAGAACGCTATTGCGTAAGTTTGAACGCACGGAAGATTTCTTGGAGTGACGCGGAGTTTGTGGCGCTGGGCCAAGAGCACGGCGTGTATGTGGAGGGGGTGGTATCCGCGTCGGACGAATGGGACGGCGACACCGAGGACGGCTGAATGGTGGTTACTCATCCAATGCCGCGGTTTCCGCGCGGCGTTGCGCTTGGCGCGCTTGGAGGCCATTGGCATGCATTTTGACGGTGTCGACCAAGTCGGGGTATGGTAGGACGATACCGCGCCGCTTATCAACGATTACAGGACGCACCTTCGTCTCTTCAAGGGTCTCGGCCATGGTGTCGAGGTGCCCGAGTAGCTCTGTCTCCAGCGCATCACGGACTGCGTCAACCTTCGTGTCCCAGGCGCTCCGGGATTCGACGGTGTCGTGATCTGGCCCGGATTCCGTTGCCCACGCGTAGTGCAGCATATCTTGCAAGACCATGAAATACAGGCGCGCCAATAGAATCTCTTCGTTATCGTCAAGTCCAGCGTCAAACACGGGCTTGATTACCGAGCGAAACTTTTCCTCGCGTTCCTCCATTGGCCACGTGTGTTGGATACTGTCCATTCCAGAATAAATTTGGGCAAGGTAGCCACGCAGGTAGAGATTCACATTGACTTCGTTTTTCTTGATCTTCTTCCAATACGCGGGAAGGGGATCCCAGTCGTCCGGGTAGCGCTCGAGCCACCCAAAGGCAACACGTTCCAGTTCATCGACCAGGTAGAAGTGGCCCGCCAGTAGAACATGGTGCATGGTGACCCACCGTTCCAATTTCACCGGGAGGCCCTTTTTACGGGCCAGCGTGCGACAGCAGGTGATTCGTTCCACTTTTTCATAGGTATTCTCGTCCGCTATGATCTCGCACAATCGTTCTATCTCTTCAGAAATCAATTCCTGTTTGCGCAGGTACGCTATGTTGGGCTTGATTGTCACTACATGCTTCGCGCGAAGCACCGGTCGGAAGTCGTATGCCGTGAAGCGGGACGTGCCCGGGCCATCGGTTAGTCGGGGCATCATGATGGTGTAATCTGGTTCAGACTGCCCCCGGGTGGTAGGTTTTGCGCGCAATCGGCGCTCCGCCACCTCCACCCCCCCCCTGCATCAATCGCAAGTAGCCAGGTGCTTCGTCCGTCCTTGCCATTATTTCATCGAGCCAGACCAGCGCTTCCTTTGGTCTGAGCTTTGCGAGCACCAGCACGGGTTTGGCCCGAAGCGTGAGGAGCAAGCGGTCCTCTTCTTCGTCGAGGTAACTCGAGGGCTCTTCCAACGTGGCGTTGTCCATTTGGTCACGCCAAAACTCTGCGCGCTCCGCACGCAGGACGACGTCCATGTACTCTTTGGACTCCGCATCGACGAGTAAGGTCAAACAGAGCTCAATCAGTGTTTCGTGGGGGAGATAGGCGACCGTGGGGGGGGGGGAGTTTCAAGGAGAGAATTCGCTGCGCGATGGGGGGGAGCTCGGGTGCGTCCGGAACAAGCTGCAGCAAGACCCCGAGGGCGTGGTAGGCGAAGGGCCAATAGGATTCCTGCTTCGCGAAGGTATCCGAATTTAGCGCCTGCAGGATCCAATCCACGTGGGCCGCTTCGACCGGGGCAGTGGCACCGGGGTAGGGGCTATCCACGTTATCTTCCCAAGCCTTTTGTTCGTCAGGCGTCATTCTGGGATACTCGGCTACATAGCGGGAGAGTACCTCCACTTCGTATTGGGCGATGTCCCAGTCCAGGCCCGCGATTTCAGTGGTCAGCGCGGTGTATTTAAATTGTGCGCAAGCTGGCATGGCCCATAGCATCAGGTACGCGGCGAGCACCACCGTTGTGGAGGAACCCAAGGAGCAAAGGTGATGTTTATGCTGCATCGGTTTATAGCCTTCTTTCCGGGTGCTGTCGAAATGCCGTCATGGGAGTTGTAAGTACCATCCTATGACGTCGGCACAGGTTCCATGCGGATTGCCCAATGTTTAGGGTGTGGTTCCGGCTACCGCAACTCTTCACCCCGCAGTATCACCTTCTCCCCAGGCGTCATTTTCAAAACGCGCTGCGTGTCTCCATACCGAACCACGCACTCCGTTTCGGTCAGGCTCTGGATGGTCGCCGAAAGGAGTTTGCCGTCTTTCCAGGTGATATCGACTTCGAATCCGCCCCGGGCGCGTAATCCGGTGACGCTCCCTGTGGGCAGGGCGGCGGGTAATGCGGGCAGCAGGGCTATCTCGCCGAGATGGCTCTGGAGTAGCATCTCGGTTATCCCGGAGGTGGCGCCGAAGTTGCCATCGATTTGAAAGGGCGGGTGGGCGTCGAAGAGGTTCGGGTAGGTGTTGCCCTGCAAGGCTTCCTGGAGCATTTTGAAGGAATGGTCCCCATCCAGCAGGCGTGCCCAGAAGTTTATCTTCCAGGCCTTGGACCAGCCCGTCCCGCCATCGCCGCGATGGGCCAGCGTTACTTTGGCCGCTTGTGCCAGTTCCGGGGTTTGCTGTGGGTGTATCTCGTTGCCCGGATGAAGTCCCCAGAGGTGGGACACATGGCGATGCTTGTTGTTGGGGTCGTCCTTGTCTTCCAGCCACTCCTGGAGCTGGCCCTGTTTGCCAATCTGGTTGGGCGCGATTCGTTTGCGCATGTCGGCCAGTTGGGCACGAAGCGCCTCGTCCCGTCCCAGGATTTGTGATGCTTCGATCACATTGGCAAACAAGTTCCGGATGATCTGGTGATCCATGGTGGGCCCCATGACCAAACCCCCATTCTCCGGGGAATTCGACGGCCCGGAAATCAACCAGCCCTTGTCGCTTCGTGGGTCTTCGACCAGGGAGTCCACAAAGAACAGCGCCGCGTCCTTCATGAGTGGGTAGGCGGTGTTCTCCAGAAAGTCTCTGTCCTGTCCGAACTCATAGTGCCACCACAAATGTTGGCACATCCAGGCACCGCCCGTGGGCCAGATGCCGTGGTTGGCGTGGTTGATGGGGGCCGCACCCCGCCACAGGTCAAAGTTATGATGCACCACCCAACCACGGGCGCCGTAATGCTCGGTGGCCACATGGGCACCCGTTTCGGACAGGTCCTGGAGCGCAGTGAAGAGCGGTTCATGACATTCCGCCAGGTTGGTGACTTCGGCGGGCCAATAGTTCATCTCGGTATTGATATTGCACGTGTATTTGCTGTCCCACTGGGGCTCGGTAGATTCATTCCAGAGACCCTGTAGATTCGCCGGCTGGCTGCCCGGACGGCTGCACGCAATCATGAGGTACCTCCCGTATTGGAAGAAGAGCGCCACCAGTTGGGGGTCCCCGGCGTCGAAGCCTTTGAGGCGATTGGCAGTCGGCTGTTTCGCCTGGTCTGAGGTGCCTACATCCAAGGAGACCCGTTGGAACAAAGCACGGTGGTCCTCGACATGCTTACCCTTCATTTCTTCGAAGGACTTCTCGCTGAGCCGCGCCATCGTCTTCCGGTTTTTCTCGACGGGGTCGCCGCTCACGTCTTTGTAGTTCACAAAGCTTGAGGCACCCGCAAGAATCAGCGTAGCTTCGTTTGCGCCGGCGATCGTTAGCTTTCCGTCGTGAGCCGTGACCGTGCCGCCTTCGACACGGGCCTGTAAACGCGCTTCGAAGCTTGTCACACCGTTCTTTACCTGGCCCGTCATCCGCAGGAGCTCGTCTGATTCGGATGTGAGGTTGATGCGGTCGTGGGGGCTGGACAGGGTGGCGGTGCCGTTGATCGCGCCGGGTCTATTGGCGGAGAGGCGCACCACGATCACGTTGTCGGGGAAGGAGGCGAAGACTTCACGGTGGAAGGTGGTGCCGTCTAGCTCAAAGGTGACCGAGGTGATGGCGTTGTCGATGTCCAATTCGCGGCGGTAGGTGTCGGGCGTTTTTTCCTTGAAGGCGTCGAAACTCAGGAGGAGGTCGCCAAAGGGTTGGTAGGCCCGCTGCCGATTGCTGCCCTCGTGACCCACACTCATGAACTCCTGATTGGCCAGGGCATGGGCCTCGTCTTGTCGGCCTTCGAAGAGAAGTTTGCGAATGGCGGGAAGATGTTCGACGGCGCCCTTATGGACATAGTCGTGGGGCTGCCCGTTGAAAAGGGTGTCGTGGTTGAACTGGATGCGCTCTTGGTCCACCCCGCCGAAAACCATGGCACCGAAGGCCCCGTTTCCGATGGGATAGGCTTCAACCCATTCGGCGGCGGGTGTGTCCGACCACAGCAAAAGTTCATTCGCGGGGACGGCGGCCCCTACGGTCATGACCAAGGCGATTGTAATCAGGGTTTTCATGAGACGCGATGTCCTTGTGGGAGTTTGCGGCACCGGCACGGTGCTTGTGCTTCGCCGGTAATCTAATGGTGTGATTTAGCGTTGGGGGCATTAAACTTTGCTTGGATCTGGAGAAAAACTGGTAATGCATTCCCCTCCAAGGAGGGGAGTATTCCGCAGTAATTTACGCAATTCAGGTTGTCGTTATAATGATCCATCAGGGTGAATCAAACCAACTAATTCTATCGATGCGGCGCTATCGTCGCTCCCTCAGCGTTGGGCTGGGTCTACGATATTGCGCGTGTCGGATTCGAAAGGGGCGTCTCGTATCGTCGTGGTGTCGTCCAGGGGGGCATCACTCAACCGCCAGCGGATCAGGGCCGCGTCGCGGGGACCGGGCTTGTTGGGCGTATCGGTTTCTTTGCTGCGGTAACCGGTGCCAAAGGCCGTGAGGAGGTCCCCGCCCGGCAGGCGCAACGTGGAGGTGGCCTGGGAACTGGTCCACCATTTGTTTTCGTCTGTGCGGTCGCCGTGCCAGGTATGGAGGATGTAGCGGTGGTCGAGGTCCCAGGACTGGCCGTTGTCGTCGCTGACGATGGCCTCAATGCCGAACTGGGGGAATCCCTCGGGGGTGTCCACATAGCCCTTGCGGACGACGTAGGTCATGACGAGGCGTCCACCGGGAAGGAGCACGGTGGAAGGGTGGTGCCGGCCGTAGTCATAGAGGGGCTCGTTCTTTGTCCAGGTTTTTCCGTTGTCCTTGGAGAATGTAACGCCCATTCCGGAGTAGTGGTCGATCCATTCGCCTTCTTTTTGCATGGGAATATCGGTGCGGTAGGCCCCCATGAGCGTGCCGTTTCCGATGCGGAGCAGGGCAACTTCATTGACGCCTTTCCACTGGGGCACGCGCGTGCTTACGGTCCACGTGGCCCCCTGATCGCTGCTGAAACGGATGTAGCCCTGGCTGAAGTGCTTCGTACCGTCTTCTGGCCGGATGACGGTATAGCCCGCTTCGATGAGGCGGGTGACCTCGTCCCCTGCGGTGGAGTCCCGGTCCGCCCAGAGTGGGTCCCAGGAATACCAGGGATGGTCGTCGACGGTCTTGTCGATTTCCGACAGGGAATTCCATGTTGCGCCGAAGTCGGTGCTGAGCCATCGGGTCGTCGCGGTGAGGAAGAGAACGTGGCCATCGCCCAGATAGGTCAAGGCGGTCGCCAATCCTGGTACCGGGATGTCGTCTTTGGCGGAGACCACGGCGCGGGGGGAAGACCAGGTAGCGCCTTCGTCGTCGCTGTAGAGGGTTTCGGGGTGGTGGGGGTAGTCACAGCTTACGAGCATGAGGAGCCGCTTCTTTTCGGGCATATAGACGATATAGGGCACGGCCACCACGCGCTTCCATGACTCGGTGACGATTTGGAGTTTGGCGGGCAGGGCGATGTCGGATTGGGCACCGTTTCGCAGTCGGACGGTGTGGGCGCCCCAGTCGTCGGCGAGCACGGGAGTAGCGAGGAGGGTGAGGACTATTGCCAGACGGGTCATGCGCATGGGGTGCCACCTTGTGGGTCGTATCGTATGGATTAG
>JAXMOL010000024.1:0-106883 GCA_034669905.1 Candidatus Hydrogenedentota bacterium | reverse complement strand
GCTCCAGGAGGCTCGGCATCGTCGCCAACTGCCCGGAAGTCATACCGCGCACCTGCCCGCCGTCACGGGGTAGAAAGTAGAATTTACCCTGGCTGTGCCCAAGCACGCGGAACGGCCACGGCGCATCTGCTCCCCTGCCTGCCGGGCGCGGTGCCTGTGGTGCGGATTGCTGTGGGCGGGCCTGCTCGGCATACGGCGCGTCCCTGCCGGATGTCCAGCCGCTATTGAACGTCGCGCGGCTCTCCTGCTCTGTTAATCCGGCATCCATCGCAGCCGCTACCAATGCCTCACGTGCCTCGTGCTCCGGTACTGCGGGCCGTCCGCCGAGATGGTAGGCTTTCGTGTTTAGCGTCGCATTGCGCGTGCCCTGCGGCGCGTTGCGGATATCCGCCGCAGCGCCGTCTAGTGCGGTAGCAACGTATCCACGGCCAGCCGGTAGCGGTGTGCTGGCTGACTGCGGCGTGGGTGCTAGCTCTGGCTCAGCCGGGGCGAGTAGCTTGAGCACTACCCACATCGGGATTTCTGCGATTTCCGCGTCAGGGTCGAGGATTTCGTACTGCGCGCCGGTGCCACGGTGTACAGACGGCGGATAGACTACCTGCCCGCCCGTGTAGCGGATGTCTACGCGCGGCGCTACCTTGTCCACCTTGTTGGCCTTCGGGATGTCCACGCCATCCGGTACGCGGTAGTACATGTGTAAGCCGCCGCCGCCCGACTGTACGGTGAACGTCGGCGGCAGGCCGTCCGGTATATCGCCGTCGATATCGACCACCATTAGACGGCCAGCACGCTCGCCGGTAATCAGGCCGATATTATAGCCCTGCTCAACGGCCTCATATGCTTCCGCCTCAGTCAAGCCCGGTTTAGTAGGCCAGCCGGTGCCGATTGGCCGCTTGCCTGCGTTGTCGTCGGTGCCGATGGGCTTGGATAGCTTGACGAGCGGCCAGCCACGGTCAAAGGCGGTGGTTATTGGATTTCTTGACAAATTTGGGGCCGAGGTGCTAGACTTGGGGTGTAAAGGAGAGAAGCCTAGCTTTTCGGCCCCCTCAAACGCGCCAACGTTTTGATGGGGTTTTTTTCTGTCCGCTTGCTGCGGAGTATAAGGCTGGGCCATCGTGTTACACAGCCTCCCCGGAGCGCGCATCCTGTAACCACGCGTCAAGGTCACTGATAAGATAGCGGATGTTTCGCCCATTCGGTAGGCGAAGGAACACGGGGCCGCGCGTGCCGGACTTGTTGGGGCCAGTCATCCGACAACTACGGAGAAACTGACAGGACATGCCGATATATTCGGCGGCCTCACGTTCTGTGAGTGTTTGGGGGGTGATGTTCATCATCTTGCCTTTTTGGTTCTCTGGCAGACAAAATGGCTGCCAGTAGGTGGATACACCTATAGTGGGGGGGTGTTGAGATGTGGATAACCATCTTGTGAGAAGATATGGACTGATATCTAATCGCGAACAGTAGGCAGCATTACTGTTCCTCGTAAGAGTATAGTATCAAAAAGCGTAGGGCGTAGTCAAGCGCAAATGACGATAAACGAAAATTTATATAGCAGTGACACGCCTAGTCCAGCGCCGCCACCGCTGATGCAGCGTTGTCAGGTGCTAAGTGGGCGTAACGCAGTGTCAATTTAAGGTCGGCATGTCCAAGCAATTCCCGCACGACATTAAGGTCAATACCCTTCTGCACCAGCATACTGGCGAAGTGGTGTCGGCAGTCGTGAAACCTGAAACTATCTATCTCCGTCCGCCCCATGAGGTCCGCCCATGCGGAGTTTATGTTATTGAACCGTCCGCCGCCCTTGGGACTCTTAAACACAAGCCCGGTATCAGTCGTTTGCGCCTTCCAGCCGGTGAGCGCGCCCAGCGCTGCAGCATTCAGCGGGATATGTCGCGTGTGTCCCGACTTCGCGCCAGCGCCGCGAATGGTTAACCGGGGCTTGTCGCCTTCCAGCTCCACATCTGCCCAAGTGAGGTTGAAGATCTCCCCGCGCCGCATACCGGTATTTAACGCAAGTATTATCATGGGCTTTAAGTGGTCAGCGAATGCGCAATTTCTGAGGTCTGGCAATTCGGCGTGTTTCCGAGCGCGCCGCCACTTGTTGAACCGTTCGCGCTTCTCCCTCAATTCCGTTTCGCGGGCCTCTAACGCCTCGTGGAACTGTTTAACCTCTGCGGGCTTGAGATACCGGGGTGTCGGGTTAGCGTCCAGCTTGAGCACGCCTAGGCCGGTTAATGGGTGGGTGCTTAGGGCTTTGGCTTCAACCGCTGCCGTGAGTACGCCGCGCAAGCCCGCAATGTCTCGGTTAACGGTGTTGTCAGATGCGCCGCCCGCGCGCCGTTTCGAGCGCCAAGCCCGGACGCGCTCCGTAGTGATATGGGTGAGGGGCTTATTCAGCCATTTAGCGAAGCACCGTTTTACGCGCTCCACGTTCTCTTGTGCGGTCTTAATGGTGGCTTGCTCGCTATAGACTTCATCCAGGAACGTCTGCAGCGTGTGGCCGCGTGCCTGTCTCTTGAGTTCGCGGGGGTCTATGCCGTTCGCCGCGTGTAGCAGGTGCCTGCGCGCAATAGTGCGGGCTTCCGGTACCGTCAAGGTGGCCGCGTTGCCTACCTGATAGGTGCCGCGCGGGCCGTCTGGTAACTGGAACCATACGTAATACATCTTACGCCCAGTGGGGTACACCCGCACTTTTAAGCCGGGTTGCTTGCTGTCGGCCACGTCGTAGTAACGCTCACCCGGTTCGAGCTTTTCAACATCTGTATTTGTTAGCTGTTGCCGTTTATTATAAACTCGCTTCGCCATCCCATTTCCTTTCTGTTATCATTCTGTTATCATTTTTTCATGGCTCATGATAACCCACGGGAAACGAGTAGAACAATAGGAAATGCAGAATAGCCCCATTTTATAAGGGGTTTATCAGTGTGAGTGGCTTAGTGTAGTTTTTCCTTGTTTCTCTTTATTTAGTTATATATCGCTTTCGCAATGCAGAGGTCAGGAGTTCGATCCTCCTCAGCTCCACCATGATAAGTACTAGCCGCCCAACGGTTTACACTGTAATCCGTTGGGCGGTTTCTTTTGTGCTCTCCGGACCACACGCCCCTGCAGGATACGGACCGATTCATCCTGGAAACCATGGGGGACTGTTATGTGGACGATGTCAATATCGGCCATTTCACGACGGAATACGCCTACGACGCCCTGGGTCGCCGCATTGAAAAACGGCATGCCGACGGCACGGCCACGCGCTATGTCTATGACGGTTCCCGCGTGGCGGAGGAATGGGACGTCTCCGGCGGCGGGAGCGCCAGCCTGTCCGCGAGCTATGTCTACGGCAACTACATCGACGAAGTCCTCGCCCTGCGCCGGGGGACATCGGATTACTATTATCACGGCGACGACCAACACAACGTCGTCAAGCTCACGGACAACACGGGCTCCGTCGTCGAGGCCTATGAGTACGGCGACTACGGCCAACCCGAGTTCTACGATGCCTCCGGTGCACTGCTGGAAGTGTCCGAATCCCCATTCGGAAATCCCTACCTCTTCACCGGCCGCCGCTGGGACGAGGAACTGGGCTACTATTACTTTCGCAACCGCTACATGGACCCGGCCCTCGGTCGATTCGTAAGCCGCGACCCCATCGGCCTCTGGGGGGATGCGGCGAACCTGGGCAATGGCTACACCTACGCCGCGAGTAACCCTTGGAGTATGGTCGACCCGTTTGGGTTGAAAGCATATGGAAATCAAAAGAGTTTCGTGGGGACGTTCACTAGCGGGATATTTGATTGGCAAACCTATCGGGACTATGGACCCTACGCCTTTGGACAGTTTGCCTTGGGACTTGCGGATTGGGGTACCGAAACAATAACTACGGTACAGCATGTTCAAAGAATGCAGACCGACCCATTTTACTTGGCAGCGACGCTTAAGAATCAGTTGATTGGCGTATATGAGATCGCCACCAATCCGGTGGATTCCTATCGGAGCGCGAGAGAATCACTTGTGGATTACATCGCCAATTTCGACGTGCGCGACGCGGGCAAGTTGTTCCCGGATCTTGTGGGTGGTGTTGCAGGTGGCGTGAAGTCAGGGGCCGCAAGGGGCGTGCGTGGCTCTGTTGGGAAAGGCGTGGGTTCGGTAAGTCGAAGCGCCCGGGGCTTGTTCGACGATATTAAGAGCTTTTTCCGCAAGGAAGACCCGAAATGTTTTGTGGCGGGGACTTTGGTTCTTACTTCGGAGGGCAGGGTCCCCATTGAGGATATTGCGGTCGGTGACCAAGTCTATTCCCGCGACGATGAAACGGGCGAGGAGAGCTACCAGCCGGTGCTACAAACTTTCGTGACGCCCGACATGACCGTCTTGGACGTGGAATTCTCCACGGATAACGGTGCGACGGAGACAATCACAGCGACCTTCGGTCACCCATTCTGGGTCGTCGGCGACGGCTGGACCGATACCGAAGACCTCAAGCCGGGCATGAAAGTCCGCACCGCCAAAGACGATACGGCGACGGTGGGCCGCCTGACGCTTGTCGATACCGATCAGACGGTCTATAATTTCGAAGTAGACAATACCCACACATATTTTGTCGGCGATGCTGAGGTGTGGGTCCATAATACGGGGGAGGCGGGGCCGGAGAGAAAGCCGTGGCGAATAGACAACTACGATAAGTCGTTCAAGGTCGGAGGCCATATCTACTACCGTGACCACACAACTAAGGACAAATTCTGGTGGTCGCCCGATACGGCGGGTCATTACTCAGGTAAAGATCCCATGGAAGCACCCCATTGGAAAGTATACAAACAAGATGGAAAAAAACTGATTTGGCACCGGGATGCGGATGCGTATGGCACGTTCATTAAGCCGGACGCAAAGCACAAGGGTGATGTCGGGAGAATTGTAAAATGCCCATGATTCACAGGTTGCGATATGATTGAATCTGCGGAGGAGTACTTTAGACTATATGATACTGAGGAGCGCAGCGTATCTGATCGATGCGTATACGACACTGCCCCGTTGGAAGTGTGGTTTGAGGTCATTCGAAGGTCGCCAGCGCCCGAGAGGAAGAGTTGGGTCATACAGAATAAGACCATTCCGTTGGAGGTTCTGGCGTATCTGGCCAACGATGAGGATTGCGATGTTCGTGCAGACGTAGCCAGGAAGAGGAAGCTATCGTTACCGTTGTTTGAAAAGCTCTCAAAGGATGTTGATGTGCAAGTGCGAAGAGCGATTGTCGCAAATCGGAAAGTTCCCATCCACATAGTGGAACGGTTGGCAAACGACGATTCCGAGGAAGTTTCGGAGATCGCGAGAGAAGTGCTAGAAGAGCTTGGGAGTAAATAGTGTGAATCATTAAATGCCCATGATTCAGAGGTTGCGACATGATTGAATCTGCAGAGGAGTATTTTAGACTATATGATACTGAGGAGCGCAGTGTATCTGATCGATGCGTATGCGACACTGCTCCGTAGAAAGTATGCCTTGTTCGCCTTAAATCACAGTTTTTGAAAAGAGGCAAGAATGGATATTGATATACTGGTTAAGCAAATAGGGGAGGACCCTGACTGCGAGGTGTTCCCGCCAATAGGGCAGCCGGAGCTCAAAAATCCTGTCGACATGCTGCCGGAAGATTTGCGTCGCTTTTATGCGCTGTGTGGGGGGGCAAACTTGTACATGTCACGCGATTTTGGGTTTAGAGTCGTGCCGCCAACGGAATTGCTGCCTGCGAATCCCATTCTAACTTCGTTTAACTATGAAGAGGCGAAGGATATTCTCGACAATGATATATCTGCGCACTGGTACTTGTTGTGCCCATCTAGTGGACCAGAAGAGAATATTGTAATTGATCTGCATCCAGAGCGACTTGGAAAATGTTATGATGGGTATTTAAGTATTTATGGGACTAGTGATGAGATAATAGTATCCTACTCTTTTACTGAAGCGATTTTCGGTGTTTTGGAGTCTAAAGGCGAAACGACCTTTTGGGCAGGAAAGCCGCCGCTCGGTTTTCCGTACGAGAATTTGTGCATCGAACCTCCACACGGGTGAAAGAAGCTTCAATAACCAAGTGAAACATTGGCCTCTTGTGTGGATACTACCGCCGCATTCGGTTCCCAGGCGGTGGTCCGTCGGGCCCAGCTGGGTCAGCCGTTGGTGACTGTCCTCGAAACGGACAGCGCGCCCCTGCAGGATACGGACCGCTTCATCCTGGAGACCACGAGCGACTGCTATGTGGACGACGTTAACATCGGCCAATTCGACACGGAATACGCCTACGACGCCCTGGGTCGCCGCATCGAAAAACGGCATGCCGACGGCACGGCCACGCGCTATGTCTATGACGGTTCCCGCGTGGCGGAGGAATGGGACGTCTCCGGCGGCGGGAGCGCCAGCCTGTCCGCGAGCTATGTTTACGGCAACTACATCGACGAAGTCCTCACCATGCGGCGGGGGACGTCGGATTACTACTACCACGGTGACGACCAACACAACGTCGTCAAGCTCACGGACAACACGGGCACCGTCGTCGAGTCCTATGATTACGGCGACTACGGCCAGCTCGAATTCTACGATCCCTCCGGTGCCCTACTAGATGTCTCCGAATCCCCATTCGGCAATCCCTACCTCTTCACCGGTCGCCGCTGGGACGAGGAACTGGGCTACTATTACTTCCGCAACCGCTACCTGGACCCAGCCCTCGGCCGATTCGTAAGCCGTGACCCCATCGGCCTCTGGGGCGATGCCGCCAACTTGGGCAACGGCTACACCTACGCCGCGAGTAATCCGTGGAGTATGGTGGACCCATTTGGGCTTTGTGGTGGGAATGTTAAGCGTGGATTCTTTGGAAGGCTCTGGGATGGTTTCCGGAGGTGGCTTGATGACAGCCACTCCGGTAATATCGAGCGCGCCAAGTCGCGGGGTAGTCAGGTTGGCATCCCCGTGGACTACGATAGATTGGGAGAAAATGCCGACGCGTCCCAGATACTCAGCGCTACGCTGTCCGAAGGCGGTAAGCAGAATCGGGATTTAGGTGAGGAGGTTGCCAAGAAACTAGCTACTGAGGCGGCCTTGGGAGCTGGCGGTGCGGCAGTCGCGGGGAGTTTGGATGATGCTTGGGACCAATACAAGGCCGCCAAGAATGCTCGTCGTTCCATGCCTAATGGGGGTGTCCCTGGAAGAGTGGCGGAACTGCCAAGTTGGTCTGCATCGGAGGATCTCATCGTTATGCAGAAGCCGTCCCGCAAGCGGTGGCATACCTATGAGAATCCGGGACATCATGACCCCGATTTGTCACCCACATTAAGAACCACGCCCTACAACCCTCAAAAACAGATTATCCCGAAAAACGTTGAGGCACTTTGGCATCAAAGCGTATATTTGAGTGATACTACTCGTTGGGCCATTGAAGGCACCGGAAGGCACGCGGTGTTTCACCGCTTCTCCGGCCAGAACGGGAGGCTCCACTGGAGCGGTTCGACGTCGACAGCTGGGGCACCGCTGGGTCAAGGAGGGATTCCAAGGGTCATCGTTATTGATGACATTCCGCAGGAGATACGGAATTTGGCGCGATGATAATTGGTGACAAAAATAGATTTGCATGTCAGCTGGGTTCCATAGATTCTATGGAACCGCAGTATTTCGACTGCTTTGTGTTGTGGTGTGGGGGACAGTTTATTGGGGAGCCTGACAACACGGATATGCTTAGCATGTATGCCGATTCGTTGTTGCAGGCTCACAAAGATAGGCAGAAGTTTACACCGGCCAATGATCTCTATATCGATGTAGACGCGTTCTTTTCTCAAGGGCGAGAGCAGCTAGACGAATACTACAATTTTAAAGTGCCCCAGCTTCCACTGTTTGACCTATTCGCTCTCTACCTGTTTTATGATGACGGACAATTCCACTATCTCTGGCGAATACGTCACGAGTACTCGTGGGTAAATGCGTATGTGCCAAGTTACCCAAAAGAAAACTTTTTATATAGTATCCCCGAAGACGAGTTCCTGGCGGTGGCGTTGGAAGTGAAAGAAGTGATAAATAAGATCGAGAGCCCGCAAGGGAGGTAGTAGATTGATGGTAGGTTCGGAGATCAAGGAACAGGCCATCTAATAGCGTTCATTCGGTGGAAATCGTCGTCCCTTTCTTCGTCTACTCCTGCCGCAGACAGGAGTGTCCGCGATCCTTTTTCTGTCGGTTCCCGATTCGTGTCGTACTGCCGGTACAGCCACGCCCATGCGCATATTTGTTGCGTTATCCTCGACGCGAGCAGTCCGTGATCGCGTTCATGCGAACCGCATCACTTTGGGCGAGACAGTCCCTTCGCTATTCTGAAGACCACGGGCGACTGTTATGTGGACGATGTCCACATCGGCCATTTCACGACGGAATACGCCTACGACGCCCTGGGTCGCCGTATTGAAAAGCGGCATGCCGATGGCACGGCCACGCGTTATGTCCATGACGGTTCCCGTGTGGCAGAGGAATGGGACGTCTCCAGCGGCGGGAGTGCCAGCCTGTCCGCGAGCTATCCTCCTTCGGCGGACCTTCGGCACACGGCAACTATATCGACGAAGTCCTCACCATGCGCCGGGGTACGTCCGATTACTATCCTCCTCCGGCGGACCTTCGGCCTACGGCGACGACCAACACAACGTCGTCAAGCTCACGGACAACACCGGTGCCGTCGTGGAGTCCTATGATTACGGCGGCTACGGCCAGCCCGAGTTCTATTCGCCTCCGGCGAACCCAGGGCAAGCCTCGGGTGCCCTGCTGGGTGTGTCCGAATCCCCGTTCGGTAATCCCTACCTGTTCACTGGTCGCCGTTGGGACAAGGAACTGGGAACTAGTTGGGGTAGATATCTATAGGTGTGTAGACTCTTAGCTATATGACGCACTCTTTTAGCTCGTTCCCATGCTCCGCGTGGGGATGTCGTTGGCTACGCAAGGGAGTGCCGTAGGGGCTGGGGAGTCCGCCTATACCTTTGCGGTCTGTCGACGCGGAGCGTCGTGATCTGCATTCCCACGCAGAGCGTGGGAACGAGCGAAGAAGAAGCCGGGTCGACCCGGGAAAGATGGGGGTGAAAGGTAGAAATGCGTAGTCTCTCCCTTGCTTTTCGTCCCTGGGTTTTCTGTGACCGACTGTCCCTGGTTAACCCCATGTTGTGAGTTTTTGTTTCAGGTGATCGCTGGTCCGGTGTGTTCGGGGTCACGCTGAGGCGATATCCGTTCCCCGTCGGAACGCTTCTGCAGGCGGTTTTTCGACTAAAAAGGCGAATATTCATCTCGGACATTTTTCAAGTTATTCGGTTGCCATCTTAAAGATTGGGGGCTTGGGAGCCCAGGCGACTCGCCTGCAGTACGTCGAAGACGTAAAAACTACGTGCCTTCGGCCCGAGGCAGGCGGGCCGCCTGCGCTCCCAAATGGCAAAGACTACTTTAATCAATAGTGGCCAAGCCGAACGTCCGTTGGCGTTTTGCAGGCGCTTGCATGCGCTGTCCTAACGGACGAGTTGGATTTGATCGAGGTCTACCTTCGCTTATTTAGAGCTTGCGGGCGAGGAAGAAGCAGGCCACCCAGAGGCTCAGTAACCCCAACAGAATAATAATGTTAGCGGGGTGCCAACTGGCGATGGAGTAGTGGTCATATTGCCAGAGGGGGACGATACCCAGATGCCAGCCGGACTCTTCGGGGATGATACCGGCGGCGGCTGATTCCGGGGGAAGCTCCAGGTAGGAGGTCAGGGGATAGCACAGCACGAAGCCGATAAGCACTGCACCGACCGGTGCCACAAGAATTCTAAAATCCTGCCGTTCACTGTGGAAGTTACCAGAGGCCCGCATAGTACTACTCCTACTGTAACCTTCGAGGTGCCACGGGTCGGGTACAGATGGAGCTGTCCCGCAGGCCAAGTTTTCGAAGGATACCCCAATTGCCGTTGCCGCAATCCGCCCTGCTGCCAATTCAAAATGTCGCCGAATGTAATACGCACATTGCGCAGCCCCTGGCGTCGGTTCACGTCTTCCCCAAGCCGTGTACAGGTAGGGTAGCACTGTAGGCTGGGATCTGTCAAACGCATACTCGTGTCAGGACTCTTCTCCCAGGCTTCCGGAATCGGTCCACTTGCACGCACGGACGGGATGTACCTATAGTGTGGGGGCGTATTCTGGAAGCGTACCGGGCGGTAAGTCAGCTGTTCCCGGCGTGCGTCTTCACCGGTGGCAGGGAACAGCGCGTCTTTCGATGGGGCTCTACCAGGAGTGTTGAAATGGGCGTTACGTTGCTTCGTTGTTTGCTTTGCTGCTTTCTTGTCAGTGTCCAGTTGGCCATGGCCACCTCCTTTGATGTGGCGCCTTTTCAGCAGCAGATTCATCGGGCTTACCGGCCGGAAGGGCCCGAGCTTGCAGCCGGGGTCTCCAAGCTTGTACACAATGAATCTGACGCGGTGTTTGCCCTCACCGATGAGGGCGTGTTTTGTGTCGAAGAATCGGTGTGGCATGCCCAGGAGTTTGCGCCGGAAAAGCGTCCCTTCGGAGGGCTCCCGTGGTACGAATCCCTTCAGGGTGAAGGTGTAACGAAAGAGGCGGTCCGCGATGTGGCGACGCGGAATGGTGAAATCGCCGTTGCGGCCTCCAGCGGACTCTACCTTGGTGATGGCGACCGGTGGACCCTTGCGTTACCGCACGCAGGGAACAGGCGTTGGGCGCCTGTGGACGTGCGGGCCGTGGTCTTCGATAGGCACGGACAACTCTGGTTTGCCTGTCCCCAGGGCGTGGGACGTCGGGACGCTGATGGCGTCTGGACCCTCTTCACGGGGAAAGAGGGCCTCCCCTACAATGATTTTACCGCCATGGCGGCGGGGCCCGATGGCGTGTGGTTTGGCACGACGAACGGGGCGATTCACTTCACCGAGGGGAACTGGGAGTTCCGTCAGGGGCGTCGCTGGTTGCTCGACAACCACGTGAAGGATGTGACGGTCACGTCCGACGGCCATGCCTGGTTTGCCACGGAGCAGGGCGTTTCCTGTATCGCGCGGGAGCCCATGACCCTGGCGAAGAAGGCGGCCCGCTATGAGGCCCAGATTGACCAGTACCACCGGCGCACGAAGTTCGGCTACGTGACCAACGCGCGGATGACGAGTCCGGATGCCCTGGAAAGTGCGACGGCTTCTCCTTCGGACAATGACGGGCACTACACCGGGATCTACCTGGCCTCGGCCAGCCTGGGCTACGCCGCCACGGGCAATCCCGCGCTCAAAGAAAAAGCGCACCGGGCCTTCGATGCGCTGGCCTTCCTGAGCGAGGTGACGCAGGGGGGGAGCCACCCGGCACCCAAGGGATTCATTGCCCGATGCGTGCGCCCCACGGATGGGCCCAACCCCAACGAGCAGTATAGCCATGCGTACGACCGAAAGCGTCGTGAGCGGGATGCCCGGTGGAAACAGATGGACCGACGTTGGCCCACCGACGCCACGGGTGAATGGTATTGGCTCTGTGATTCCAGCTCTGACGAATTGGATGGTCACTACTTTGGCTATGGCACCTATTTCGACCGGGTCTGTGAGACGGAGGCGGAGCGGGACCGGGTGCGGGCGGTGGTGCGCCGGGTGACCGACCATCTCATCGACAACGGCTATTATATGGTGGACTACGATGGCCAGCCCACGCGGTGGGGCCACTTTGCGCCCGATTCGCTGAACCGTGATGGGCAGTGGTGGTTTGAGAGCGGCCTGAATGCCCAGAGTATTTTGACCTATCTTCAGGTGGCCCATCACGTGACGGGTGACGCGAAGTATCGGCAGCACTATCTTAAGCTGGCGTGGGATGAGGGCTATGCCATGAAGACCGTGACCACGCCCAAGATTCAATTTGGACCGGGGTCCCTCGGCCAGGGCGACGACAACATGGCCTACATGAATTACTACCACCTCATCCGCTATGAGACCGACCCCAAGTTACTCAGTATGTATTACAACTCCATCTACTGGTATTGGCACATCGAAAAATACGAGCGGAATCCCTACTTCAATTTTATCTATGCGGCCTGCGTCGACGGAAAGAGCCGGACGGATCAGTGGCGGACCATCGACCTTTCGCCGCCCAGGGAATACATGGCCTACGGCGTGGACACCCTCAAGCGATTTCCGTTGGACCTGGTGGACTATGGCCTGTCCAACGCCCACCGCATCGACGTGATTCCCCTCGGCGACCACACCCAGGGGGCTTTCTCGGGGCAGCACGAAGGCGAAGGTCACGGCCACGACGGACTGGTCTTTCCGATTGATGAGCAACACGCACTAATCTGGGGCGAAGATCCCTGGCACCTCGATCACAAGGGCAACGAATTACGCCTGCGCGACCCCGTGCCCTATCTGATTGCCTATTACATGGGACTGGCCCACGGGTTTATCGTGGAGTAAGCGCTAAGACGAGGCTGCCATCAGGAGTGTCCAAGCTCCTGGGGAACGTGCTACACTGCACGCGCTTTTAAACACCCGGCAAACGGAAGGATTATGTTCATGGAAATCGGCTCAGGAACCCATCGCTATACCGTCGTTGATCAGTGGGGAAAATTCCCTGCGGACCTCGTCGTTGGCACGACCCACGCCATCGTGGAAGATAAGCAAGGGCGTATATTCGTCCATCACACGGGGCCGAAGTGCGTGGTGGTGTGTGATCCCGATGGTACGGTGCTGGAATCCTGGGGTGCGGACTGGCATGGGGGCGCCCACGGCATGATACTGAATGAAGAGGGCGGCGAGGAATTCCTCTATTGCGCGGCGACGTCAGCCGGCGTGGTGGTGAAGACCACGTTGACCGGGGAAGAAGTCCTGCGGATTTCAACGCCACCCCGCAGCGATATTTATGATGAGGAACGGAAGTTCGTGCCCACAGAAACGGCCGTGGCGTCCAATGGGGATATCTACATCGCCGATGGCTATGGTCAGAGCTGGATTCATCGCTACAGCCCGGCGGGTGAGTACCTCGACTCCTTCGGCGGTCCGGGTAGTGCACCGGGGCAGCTGCAGTGTCCCCATGGCCTCAAGATAGATACCCGAAGTGGCGAAGAACGCCTCCTGGTGGCCGACCGGGTGAACGTGCGGCTTCAATACTTCACGCTGGCCGGGGCCTGTATCTCGGAAGTCACGGAGGAATTGCGCTTCCCCTGCACGGTGAATCCCTGGGGCGAGGAAAACTACGTGCCCGATCTGCACTCCCGCATCAGCATCTTCGACAAAGACGACACGCTGATTAGCCACCTGGGCGACCGACCCGACTGCTGGAAAAAGGATGGGTGGCCCAATCTGCCGGAGTCCGACTGGGTCGAGGGAGCCTTTTCTTCTCCCCACGATCTGCATGTGGACGCGAAGGGGAATATCTACGTGGCCGAATGGTTGTCCAATGAGACGGGAAAAATTACGAAGCTGGTGCGTCTTTAAGGTGCAGGTTGATGGGCTATATCCGGCGGGTGCGCCGGGGGGGTACACGAGAATGAGGAATACGATAATGTTGATTCGAGCAGGTCTACTCTCACTGATAGGGGTGTTGATTTCGATGAACAGTCTGGCGTCGGTTGTGGTCAGCGATCTACGGGTGGAATATAAGGACGCCCCCCTGGGCATAGAGACGACTACGCCCCGGTTAAGTTGGCAATTGACTTCCGAGGCGCGGGGTCAGGTCCAATCGGCGTACCGCGTCCTCGTGGCGTCTTCGGAAGACCTGCTGAAGGAAGATCGGGGAGACCGGTGGGATTCGGGTAAGGTGAACTCCGATGCCACGGCCTTCATCGAATATGGAGGCACACCCCTGGGTTCCCGGGACCGGTGCTATTGGAAGGTGCAGGTGTGGGACGGCGAAGATCAACCTTCCGGCTGGAGTGCCCCTTCTCATTGGACCATGGGATTCCTGTCGCCCGACGACTGGCAGGCGGAATGGATTGGCTACGATGCGCCCACGGGCGACGAGGCGGTGGATTCGCCCGCCCTCGACATGGGCAAGGCCCAGTGGATCTGGTTTCCCGAGGGGAATCCGGCGGCCTCGGCACCGGTGGGGAAGGTGGCGTTCAGGACCACCTTCACGGTGGAAGAAGGCCGGGCGATTAAGGCATCGGCCCTTTACCTCACGGCGGATAACTGGGCACGGCCCTATCTGGATGGGGTGGAGCTGGAAGGCACGGTGACCGACTTCAATCAGGTCATGCGCATTGACCTGATGCGGGTGCTTGGGGCCGGTGAGCATACCCTGGCGATTCTCGCGGATAACCAGGGAGACGCGGCGAACCCCGCAGGGCTCATTGCCCGCCTGGTGGTGGACTACGTCGACGGAAGCGATTTGGTGGTAGAAAGTGGCCCGTCATGGAAGAGCTTTCGCGACGCGCTCGCGGACGATTGGATGGCCTCAACATTTGACGATGGTGCCTGGTCGGCTTCCCACGCCATCGGTCCAGCGGGTACGCCCCCGTGGCCAGCGCCCAAGCTGCCGGCACCGACCCTCTTGCCGCCACCGCCCCAATTGCGCACGGCCTTTGAGACCGATTCGGACATCGTGCGGGCTACCCTCTATGCCACGGCCCTGGGGAATTATGAGGCGTACCTCAACGGCGAGCGCGTGGGCGACTTTGTCTTTGCGCCGGGCTTTACGGATTACAACAAGCGGGTCTATTACCAGACCTACGATGTCAGCGACTTGGTCAAGGAAGACGGCGAAAATGTCTTTGGCGCCTTGTTGGGTGACGGGTGGTTTGCAGGCTATCTTGGCTTCCTTCCCCAGCTCAACGTGAAGAGTGCCCGGGACCACTATGGCGACGCGCCCCGATTTCGCGCCCAATTGGAAATCGAATACGCCGATGGCCGTGTGGAGACTGTGAGCACAGGCGACGATTGGCGGGCCAGCTATGGGCACATCCGGGAAGCGGACATGCTCATGGGCGAAACCCACGATCTGCGAAAAGCGACCAACGGTTGGCTAAACGCTGGCTTCGACGATAGTGGGTGGCATCCTGTCGCCACAGGCACGACGAACACCGCGCCGGTGCAAGCCCACCCCGGCACACCGGTGACGCCCCACGAGGAATTGCCCGCCGTGTCCCGCACGGAATCGGAGCCCGGCGTGTATATCTACGACCTCGGTCAAAACTTTGCCGGTTGGGCACGGGTCACCCTGGATGGCACCGCGGGCGAGCGCGTGCAGCTGCGTTTTGGTGAGCGTCTCGATGCCGATGGCTCCCTGTACACCACCAACCTGCGCAAGGCCCGGTGTATCGACACGGTGACACTCGCGGAGGACGGCCCGCTGACCTGGGCGCCCCACTTTACCTTTCATGGATTTCAGTATGTAGAAATCAGCGGCATTAAGAATCCGCCCGCACCGGAAGACGTGGTGGGCGTGGTGCTCCAGTCGGTCATCGAGCCCGCAGGGCACTTCGAATGTTCCGAGCCGCTGCTGAACCAGCTCTTCCACAACATCGTCTGGGGACAGAAGGGCAACTACCTGGAAATCCCCACCGATTGTCCCCAGCGCGATGAGCGGATGGGGTGGACGGGTGACGCGCAATTCTTTATGCCCACGGCGCTTTATAACATGGACTGTGGCGCCTTTTTCACCAAGTGGCTTGTGGATCTGATTCAGGACTCCCAGTTGGAGAATGGGTCCTTTGCCGACGTGGCTCCCCATGTGGCCTTGGGCGGTGGTGCGGTAGCCTGGGGTGATGCCGCCATGATTTGCACCTACCAACTCTATCGTTACTATGGCGACACGGGTATCATCCGTCAGCACTTCCCCAACCTCGTGCGTGGCATGGAATTCCTAGAGTCCACCAGCGAAGACGGCATCCGCTCGAAAATGGGCTATGGCGACTGGCTCAACAAGGGCGGTGGTGCGAAAGACGAAGTGATTTGCACAGCCTACTTCGCCTACCTCGCCGGGTTGATGGAAGAGATGGCGACGGCTATCGGCGAGACCGAAAAGGCTGCTCACTATGAGGCGTTGGAAGAAGAAGTCAAGGCGGCCTTCGCCAAAAACTTCATCAACGACACGGGAAAAATCCTCGAGAGCAGCCAGACGGGTTATGCCCTGGCCTTTACGATGGACCTGATTCCGGAGACGCTGAAAGCCAACGCTGCGGAACAATTCGCCGAAGAAATTGCCCGCTTCGATAACCATCTGGCGACAGGCTTCATCGGCACGCCACGACTCCTGCCGGGATTGGCGGAAGCGGGAAAAATTGATTTGGCCTACCAGCTCCTCATGAACACCGACTATCCGTCCTGGCTTTTCCAGGTGACCCAGGGCGCCACGACCATGTGGGAGCGGTGGGATGGCTGGACCCCGGAAAACGGGTTCCAGGACCCCGGCATGAACTCCTTTAATCATTACGCCTTTGGGGCCGTGGGCGAATGGCTCTACAGCACCATCGGCGGCATTGCACCTCTCGATCCCGGGTTTAAGCGCTTTGAAGTATCGCCCGAGCCCGGCGGTGGGCTGACCCATGCGAAGACCAGCTATGATTCGATTCATGGGTTGATTCGTTCCGATTGGAAGATTGACGGCGACAGATTCACGCTGGAGGTCGAGATTCCGGTAAACACGACGGCGGTGGTGCGCTTGCCCGATGGGTTCTCGCGTGACGTGACTGTCGATGGCGAGCCGTTGAGCGACCATGTCGGAGGGCAAGAATTTAAATTTTTTGTACTTGGTTCGGGTACGTATACCATTTGTGGGGAGGGGTGAAGGAGCGAGGTTTCGAGGCGACATCGAATGCCCGGTGAACACACGCGAAGCAGTTAATGCCGACGACGGATTCAGTGGGTCTTGAACCACAAAGAGCGCAGAGAGCACAGAATATTTCGTGCCTTTGCGCTCTTTGCATATGCCCCGAAGAGGTGGCATAGCCTATTTCTGAGGAATGGTGTTTGAGTGATGGGAGGAGTATGTGCCACCCCTCAGCCTTCATGACTGTTTTGGTGTGGTGTTCCCAGAGACCGCTTCGCTCCCGGCTGGGCTATGATATGATGTTCCATAGGGACTAAAGAATAAAGTATATGTTATAGTAGGGTTTTGGTCTGTAATGAGCACTAAGTTATAATGTCTCTATAACTTTAGAGGGCACAACAGAATGCACAATGCCAAAGTTCGCGAATTGTACGATTTTATGAAAAAATCGGCGAAAAATGAATCGACATTTAGTAAAACAGATTTTAATGACGCCATGACACATTGGCAGGGAACGACCCCTAGCACGTATTTGGGCAAACAACTGAGGACACTGGTCGAAAAGCCAAAACGCGGGGTCTATCGCGTCAGACGTGAATTTCTCGAAATGTCCGTTGAGGAACTTGAGAAACTCATTTCGCAGAAAGAAGCTGGACTCGCAACCTACAAACGCGTTTCTTACGAGAAACTGGTGACTTACGAATTCCTGTTGCCGCTGTCGAATGAAGACAAGCTCCGTCGAACGTTGGACGGGCTTTTCTACAAAGATACTCTGAGGCTTCGAATAGAAAATGTAGCCCCGTCTATATTAGATAAAATTGTGCCTCAGGAAGCAGGAGAAACGAGAGAAGAGCACCTTGAGAGGGCCTTCGCCATGGTAGCCCAGCTCTTTTGGGGATACTCCATATCACACGTATCGGGGCGCTTTCGAGCAGAAGACTTGTTGACCCGGACTGAGGCAATCGACCGACGATACATCGTCGATGAAACGACCGCCGTAGTTCGATTTATATTTCCTTGTCAATGCGCGAGGCAGTTACAGGGAGGGCATTTCGTAATTTCCACGCCTAGAAGCGTAGATGAAAATGCTCTCACAGAAGAAATTAGATTTATTCGCAACGCGTTTCTTGAATTGTTTGTAGAACTTATTGTAGTCAGAGTACTAGAAGAAGATGAAATTTGGGTGACGGAGACAGCAAACAACGAAACTCGACTATATATTTGGGAAAAAGCGTCATAGGCTAGCGGGGCAGGACATTACGTCAGCATGATCTGGTTACGGGGCACCGACTGGGCCTGGCCCTCTTCATATTGCTGCTGCGCCTGACATACAATGGTAGGTAGTACGTCCGAGTGCGAAACTTGTGAGCCCTTACTTTACGGCATCTCAATAGAAAAATGCGGGGGCTTGACACGTTCACTCAAAGCACAACATGTGGAATGCTACAAATCTAGCATTACGAAGTAAAATCTAGCTCACTTTGTGCAGGTCTAGGCGTATGTCGATAGACCTTCGTAATGCTACGAGACTTGACCTTGTGGACTTGGAGCGAAGCGTCGAATATTTTCGTAGTCTCCAACTCTACTTGGAGTCTGTCACCCATTGCGAACTTTTCGCCATCCTCAATCCGAGAAAGAAAGTCGTCGTCCTTCATTTGTGCGTTCATTTTTTCGCCATCATGTAGAAAGCCCCAGCTAGAATGCTTTCTTTCTAATACCGGTCTTTGAATACACAATTCAATAGTCCTAGACTCGGAAAGCGACTCTTTCTGAACGCTTGGGTTGATGCGCTTAATTTGAGGGAACTCAGCCTTGGATGATTTGAATAGTGGAGTGCGATTCTCATCCATTATTTCAAAGCTCTCCACAGTCTCATCCTGTTCCAGCTGCTGAAACTGTCTTTCAGTACTAGCATTTACAGGTGCATTGTTTTGAACAAGGTTGTAGGTTTGATGGGTAACGTTTACCGTAGCCCCATCAGACGCTACTACTGAGATTGTGTCGCCATTCTGTTTAATATTTGACGGGGTTTTGCCCTTGAGTATCTTCTTAAGATTAAGATACGCTACCAGAATATCAATGGACTGCTTAATTACGGGAAGAAACTCTTTTGAGTGAAACAGCGTGCCCACGATTAATGGGTGCAGCTCAATCGGAATCTCAAAACTACCACGCTCAAATGGTCTGACATTCATCGATACTCGAAAGTAGTTCATTTGCGAATGCCCGATTTGCTCGATGGTATTTAGAGTCTCCACCAACGTAATTGCAAGCGTCTGGGCGTCTAGGTCATGTGAGTTTTTTCCGAATCGGAGATATATTATTTCTGGCTTGTAATTGTCTGTATTTTCTTGATAGCCCATTAAGTGTTTCCCCATCATACGTGCTAGAACGGTAATATATAATAGTCAGTGTCTGTAGGATTGTATGGCAAACGATAAGTATTCATAGAAACTACGTAGCAGTCAAACTCATGCTCTCCAAAAGGTATTAATCAATTCTTATAAATAGCCCGCCGTTAACTTTAGAGGCAAAAAAAAGAGCGCAGAGACCATAAATCTCTGCGCTCTTTGCGTTCTTTGTGGTTATCTCATTCCGATGTTTACGCCAACATCGTTTGTCCACCGGTGACCGGCAGGGCCTGGCCGGTCTCGTATTGTTGCTGGGTCAGGTACACAATCGCCCGTAATACGTCCGGGCCGGTGCAGCCGCGGCCCATGGGGACCTTCGCTTCGTAGAAGTGCTTGACCTCTTCCACGGTCTTCGCGCCGGGCACTTTGCCGGAGTGGAGGTACTGGACGAACAAGCCCTTCTCCGGGTCGGACCACAAGGGGCCGTCGAAGAAGTTGCCGGGGCACACGCTGTTGACCTTGATGCCGTCTTCTATCAATTCCAGGGCGAAGGATTGGGTCAGCCCGATACCGCCGAATTTGCTGCCGGCGTAGGCGCCGTTCTTGTTGGAGCCAACCAAGCCGGACTTGGAGTTAATCTGGACGATGTCGCTGAGGTAGGTGGGCTTGGCGCGGTGTTGGCGTCCCATGATGGGGGCGGCGTTTTGCACGCAGAGGAAGTAGCCTTTGTAATTCACGTTAGTGACGAAATCGAAATCGGCTTCGGGCTGTTCCTTCACGCTGCCTGCCTTCACGACACCCGCGTTGGCCACGAAGAGGTCGAGGCCCCCGTAGAAGCGCACGACCTGGTGCATGGCCTCGGCGAGGCTTGCGCTGTCGGTGACGTTCATGGCGAGGCCCGTGGCCCGTCCGATACCAAATTCGGCGACGAGGCTTTCGGCGGCTTTCACGGTACCTTCGGCATTGATATCGGCCAGGACCACGTGAGCCCCTTCAGCAGCGAGGCCCTTGGCGATTTCGAGGCCGAAGCCCTGGGCCGCACCGGTGACCAGTGCGATCTTCCCGTCTACCGAACCCTTTGCGCGGGCGCCCTGGGCCACCTTGCGACGGTAGTTTTCCACTTCCCAGTTTTCAATGAAGTCGCGATCGACTTTGGTCATGTATTCAATGCCGCTAATCTGGCGGGCACCGGCCATGATCTTGATGTCGTCGATGTAAATATCCCGGACCGTGGCGGCGTCCTTTTGCGTATCGCCCACGGTGAACATGCCGAGGCCCTGGACCAGAATCACCAGGGGGGAAAAACCCGTCTTTTCGGTGTGGTCTACCACCGACTTGGCGAGGTGGGCGCAGAGGGAGGCTTCATCCATCGTGGGGTCGCCCACAAGCCACAGGGGGAAGGACTTGCAGTACACAATCTGGTCGGGAATCATGGGGCCGCCCAGCGCGGTCTCTTTGCCGTCCTGTCCGCCGACGAAGGCCGCGACCGCTTCGGAATCGTCAAAGGTGACGACCTTGAGGTTGGGGCCGTCGGAGAGGAGGGCGCGGAGCATGGGGCCCATGCGGTTCACGAGCTCGACGCGGTGTTCGTCTTTCAGCGAGAAGATCTTTCCGAAAGGCGTGGGGGAGGGGGCGCCCATGAAGGCGGTGATTTCGCTGAGGATGGCGTCGGTCTTCGTCTTGATCTCGTCGGGCGTCTCACCGCTGATAATGAGGCCGTGGTTGCCCATGAAGACGGCTTCCGGCTCGGCCTTGCCCGTCGTCTTGGTGTATTCGGCCATGGCGTCGGCGAGGCCCTTGGAGAGCACATAGCCCGGTGTCACATAAGGGAGCCAGAGCACGCGGTCACCAAAGATTTTTTCGGTGAGGGATTGGCCGCCTTTCGCGCAGGTGATCATATTGACGACGGTCGAGTGGGTGTGGACCACATAGGTGCCGGGCATGAGGTGGTGGAGGACGCATTCCACGGAAGGGCGCTGGCCCCGTTCGGGGTAAATGCGTGCCGCCATGACGGCGTCCTTAAACTGGGCTTCCCGCTCGTCGATGTCGTCGCTCAATGTGCTGTTGAGGAGGGCGTCGAGGGCATCCCGATCCATTTCCACAAAGCCTTCGGGACCGATATCCCCGAGGGAGGTGCCGCTGCCCTTGACCTGGAGGCGGTTGCCTTCCTTGACGGAGGTGTTGCCACCGCCCGCAATGACGAAGCTCGGGTCCGTGCCGTAAAACTGAGACAGGGCCACGAGTTGGTCCATGGGGGTGGTCAGGGTCGAAAAGTCAGGCCAGGGGATGGGGGAGGACATTATGTGAGGGCTCCAAATGGGTTTGGATTATCGGTGTGAAAAACGCTCGTTTGATTTGCTTAGTACGAGGTATCCATCAAAAAAGGCGAAGACAATTGGGAGCGCAGACGGCTCGTCTGCACCGTGCCAAAAGGCACGCGTAACGATGGATTCCCAGTTAATCTATCGTCCTTCGGGACTATCTATAATTCTATAACCACACGCACCGTTGGTGCGTAGCAGGCGGGCCGCCTGCGCTCCCAGCCTTGCCGTTCAGGCGTATAGAGGCCAAGACATTACTGGCAGACTCGAAGGCACGACGGTGAGGCCCACTAGATATTTAATTCCCCTCCTCGGAGGGGGCAGGGGTGGGTCAATGCGTCTCTCGTAGAGTCAGAACCCACCCCCAGCCCCTCCAGGGAGGGGAGTATTTCTATCCAATTGCGGGGGCGTTGGCCATGAGATAGGCTTCGGCCTCGTTGGACCACAGGCCATTATTGCTGGCGCAAATCTCCGCGAGCTTCGCGTAGAAGGGGTCGTCCTTGCCAAGCGTCGGTAAGTCCGCAATCGCGAAGAGGGGCAGATTGGTGTTCGTGTAAATCAGCTTTTTGCCGCCGGGGATGTTCGGCAGGTTGGCCGTCGTCTCGGCGGAGGCATTCAGGCCGCCGATGTGGGTAATCATCACGGCGGGCTTCAACTTACCTTCGCTCATGTATTTCAGCGCTATCCGCATATCATTCGTATCGCCGCCACTGTTGGCCGCCACGTGGTGAGCCGCGTAGTGGACGTCGTAGAAATTGATGGTGGCCTTGAAGTCGGTATTCGTCGGGCCGGCGAAGAAATTGAGGCAGCCGTTGTTGCCCATGATCGCGCTGGCCTGTTCCACCAGGGAAGCCACGGGTGCAAAGACAAATACATCGGCATAGCCCTTGCCGCCGGAAACGTCTTTCATATCCTGCACGGGATTCTCGCCGCCCGTGTTCAGATAGTGAAGCTCCACGCCATTGGCCTTGGCATCCGCCACCGTAAAGAGGGAGGCCGCACGGTCGAGGCGCGTCTGGTCGATGTCGGTCACGATAAGAATCTTCGGTTTGTTTGGCCCGTGGATGGCAAAGTCGATAGCACCGAGACCCATGGGGCCCGTGCCGCCAAGGAGGGCCATATTGCCGTTTGTGTCGATGCCCATCTGGTGTTCGTAGGAGCCGTGCTCAAAGTGGTATTGCACGTTGAAGCCGCCCACTACGCAGGAAACGGGTTCGGCCAGGGAAGCCTGGAAATAGCCTTCGCCCTCATAAGAAAGTAGACAGTCGCGCTCCATCACTTCACGGGGGATGATGACTTTCGTGGCATGACCACCGAGATAGGGGAAAGAATAGCCAGGGGCGTCAAATTCGCGGCCCGGAATATTCAACGCGGGTTGAAGGCTGTACTTGGCCCCGACTTTCACTTTGTCCCGGTGCTTCGCGCCAACTTCGACAATCTCGCCGCACATCTCGTGGCCCAGCATGATGGGTTTTTCGCTTACATCGTTGGGAACCCGCTTGTGATCGCCGCCCTGCTGGTAGATCTTGTAATCCGACATGCAGATGCTGTTGGTTTTAACGGTCGCGAGGATTTCGTCCTCTCCAAGTGCGGGCAAGTCAAAGGTTTCAAGACGAAGGTCATGCTTGCCATAGAGGCGGACGGCGCGTGTTTCGGTCATGGTGTGGTCGCTTCCTTATAACGCTCTTTGCAAGAGCTTGATTGTTTGTGATTGATTTCTTTCATAAATATAGTATAATCTATCATGAAATTGCAAGATAATCTGTCGAACGGATTCTTGATCTTCATTTGAACCGTTGAGTTTCCTCTAGCACGTCACCCCCGCGAAGGCGGGGCTCCAGTGACACGCGGAGGGACTGCGGCCACGTTCTGGATTCCCGCCTTCGCGGGAATGACGATTGCCCCACAGGCTTTCAGTTTGAAGACGGAATCTTGCTATCGCGCGCGTTGAGATAACCATGACACCGACCCGAACCATAAAGCACAAAGAGCTCGCCGCCGAGCGACTGGACCGCCTTCGCGCCATTCTACGCGAATCGACCGTCGTTCGGGTAGATGAGCTGTGCGAGGCGCTGGAAGTTTCCCCGGCGACGGTGCGGCGGGATCTGGAGGAGTTGGAGCGCCGTGGCGAGGCCCGGCGGGTCCATGGTGGTGCGGTGGCGGTGAAGAAGAAGCGCTATGAAGAGCCCGGCTTTGATGACAAGACGGCCATTGCCACGGGGCAGAAAGAGCGTATCGCCCGGAAGGCCCTGGAACTGATCGGCTCCCGTGAGACAATTTATCTCGATGGCGGTAGCACGGTCTTGGCCCTGGCCCGCCTTTTGCGCGACCGAGACGGCCTGACCGTGGTGACCAATTCTCTGCGGGCGGCCTCCGAGTTGGCGGGGAGCGGTCCCCAGTTGATTTTGATTGGCGGCGAGTTACGGCGGCTGAGCCAGACCATGGTGGGTCCGCTGACCCGTTTCATGCTTGAAGAACTCCACATTGACCGGGCCTTTATGGGCACGATTGGGATTTCGCTGGAGGAAGGCATGACCACGACCGATGCGGGCGAGGCCTACACCAAAGAGTTGGTGATGCAGCGTGCCCGCGAGGTGGTGCTGTTGGCGGACCGCGGAAAAGTGGGGGTGGTCACCTTCGCCCACGCCGGGAAGTTGTCGGAGGTGGGGACCCTGGTGACGGATGACGCATTGCCCGAGGCGTATGAAGAGTATTGCCAGGACAATGGAATTCAGGTGGTGGTGGCATAGCTGTACCGCCCTTTCGGGGCGAAATTTAGTATGCGATCTCGTTCCCAAGCTCCGCTTGGGAATGCAGTCCCCGGAGCTCCGCTCCGAAGTAGTTTTGTAGAAATAATTTGAGACCTGGTAGTTGACACGGAGGCAACAGCGATAGCGCGCTGACGCGGAGCGTCAAAATGTGCATTCCCAGGCAGAGTCTGGGAACGAGAGAAGAATATGTAGCCTATTGCGCCGACCAGGGCGTTTCGGTGGTGGTGGCGTGTGGGTGTGGGTCACGAACGTGATCGCAGCGTTCACCCACAAGCTTCTGTGGCTACGCCACAACGCTTGAGGGTGGCACCCGTAGATACCGTTGCGAATAAAAATCTGACAGAATTTTATACGACCTATAGGACCTATACGTCCCATCGCCCCGCATAGGTGGCACGGAACATAATCCAAAACGACAGGAAAACCCATGCACGAAATTAAACTACCCCAATTGGGACAGAGTGTGGAAGAGGCCGAGATAACCCAATGGCTGAAGAAGGAAGGGGACGCCGTCGAACAGGGCGAGCCCATCTTCACCATCCAGACGGACAAGGCCGAGATTGAAGCCGAATCCACGGCAAGTGGCATCCTGCGGAAAATTCTCATTCCCGAGGAGGTCGAAGTGCCCGTCTTGACGGTGGTGGCCCTCGTAGGTGAAGCCGACGAAGCCCTGCCCGACCTGTCGCAATATGCCGTAGACGGTGCCGAAGCCCCGGTGGCCGAAGCCGCACCCGCTGCCAGCCCCGAGCCGGTAGTGGAAGCGCCCGTCGCTGCCGCCGAAGCACCCGCACCGGCCGACGCTTCTGTCGCCAGTGGTTCCATGTCCCCCCGGGCGCGTTCCACGGCCCAGCGCCTCCATGTGGACCCCGCTCACCTTTCCGCCTCCGGACCCGAAGGCCGCATCATCGAAGAAGACGTCCTCGCTTACGACGCGAAGCGGGGTTCTGTTCGCTCGACGCCAACGGCCCGCCGTGTGGCCCGCGAGCAGGGCATCGACATCACGACGGTTGCTCCGGGGCAATCCGGTCGCGTTGCCAAAGACGATGTGGTGGCCGCTGCCACGTCCGCACCTGCCGCCGCCGCGCCCGCCACGAGCGCACCGGCTGCCCAGCCCCTCACGGGCTCAGTAGTTCCCCTTACGCCCATGCGCCGCATCATTGCCGAGCGCATGGTGGAGAGCAAGTTTGGCGCCCCCCATTTCTACATCACCGTCGACGTCGACATGAAAGAATCGGTGGCCTTCCGCGGTGCCCTACCCAACTTCAAGCCTTCCTTCAACGACCTCGTCATGCGCGCCACGACCCGGGCCATTCAGGCCTTCCCCATGGTCAACGCCAAATGGCTGGGCGACGCCATCGAAATGCGCGATACCATCAACCTTGGTTTCGCGGTCGCCATGGAAGCCGGGCTTATTGTGCCCGTCGTGAAGGGCATTCAGAACAAGTCCCTCCAGGACATTAATAAAGAGTGCAAGGCCCTCGCCGAGAAAGCGCGGACCGGTAAGCTGGTTCCCGACGACTATGCCGGCAGCACCTTCACCGTATCGAACCTCGGCGCCTTTGGCGTGGATTCCTTCACAGCCATCATCAACCAGCCCGACAGCGCGATTCTGGCGATTGGCCAGATCAAAGAGCAGGCCGTGGTCATTGATGGCGGCATCCAGGTTCGTCCCATGATGAAACTGACCCTGAGCAGCGATCACCGCGTCATCGACGGCGCCGTGGCTGCCCAGTTCATGGGCCACCTGAAGACCCTGCTGGAAACGGCGGACTTCTAGCGTAGGGTGGCACAGGCGTCCCGCCTGTGTAGTTCCGCGGGAGCGGAACGGTATGCATTACGACGGAGGACCGTCGTAACGAGAAAACAATGGGTCGTATACGACCTATAAGACTCATACGACCCATAAAAAGACAATCGCGCAGCCATTGCACGATCACGATATTGAAATTAACAAACCGTTAAGGAAACCCACCATGCCCAAGCCACTTATGGTAGACCCGAAGGTCGTCCGCAAGGCCAACACGATTGACCTTGGCTCCATCGAGGTCAACGCCTACAAGAAGACGGTCAAAGAAGAGCTCAAGAGCAACAAGGCCATCACGCCGGAGCGCCTGCTGCGCGCCTACCGCGACATGGTGGTCATCCGCGAATTCGAAAACATGCTCGACAGCATCAAGAAGACTCAGAACTACGAAGGCATTGCCTATAACCACGCGGGCCCGGCCCACTTGTCCACCGGACAGGAAGCGGCGGCCGTGGGCGAGTGCTTTCACCTGAACGTCAATGACCATATCTTCGGTAGCCACCGGAGCCACGGCGAAGTTATCGCCAAGGGAATGCGTGCCATCGACGAACTGAAAGGCACCGGCCTCAACAGTCTCATGTCCGAATTCTGGGACGGTCGCGTGCTCAACATTGTTGAGAAGAACGAAGCGGACTGGACTGGCCTGAAAGTGGGCAAGAAGAGCGCGCTTAAGACGGCCGACGAAGAAGAACTCGGTGTCGACTTTCTGCTCTACGGCCTCCTCGCCGAAATCTTCGGCCGCGAGACCGGCTTTAACAAGGGTATGGGCGGCTCCATGCACGTCTTCTTTACGCCCTTCGGTGTGTACCCCAACAACGCCCTCGTAGGCGGTAGTGCGGACATCGCGACCGGTGCGGCCCTCTATAAGAAGGTCCAGCAAGCCGGTGGCATTACCGTAGCCAACATCGGTGACGCCTCCATGGGTTGCGGCCCGGTTTGGGAAGCCCTCGGCTTTTCGTCCATGGGACAGTTCACCCGCCTGTGGGAAGAAGAATTCCGCGGCGGCCTGCCCATCGTCTTCAACTTCATGAACAACTTCTACGGCATGGGCGGCCAGCCCATCGGCGAGACCATGGGCTTTGATCACCTCGCCCGCATCGGCGCGGCGGTGAACCCCGACAACATGCACGCCGAGACCGTGGACGGCAACAACCCCCTCAGCGTGGCGGACGCCTACCAGCGCAAACTGGAACTCATCAAGTCCGGCAAGGGCCCCGTGCTCCTCGACGTGCAGTGTTACCGCCAGACCGGACACTCCCCGAGTGACCAGTCCTCCTACCGCGAGCGGGACGAAATCGATATGTGGCGCAAGGCCGATGCCATCGTCGAATTCGGCGGCAAACTTATCGACGCCGGCGTGGCCAGCCAGGACGACCTCGACGCCGTCCAGGCCTATGCCACCCGTAAGTGCACCAAAGCCTGCAAACTGGCGGTGGACTATGACCACTCGCCCCGCCTCGTGCTCGGGCCCCGGACCGGCATTGCCGACATGATGTTCTGCAACGAAATCGACGAAACCCTTCCGGGCCTCCGTCGTGAAGACGATGTGAACATCCCCATGAGCGAGATTCCCCGGGTCAAGCAGATTGCGAAGAAATCCCGCAGTGGTATCGACGCGAACGGGAAAGTGCTCAAGGGCACGAAGGCCGTGACCTACGGCGAAGCCATCTTTGAATCCATCGTACACCACTTCTACAACGATCACCGTCTGGTGGCCTATGGTGAAGAGAACCGGGACTGGGGTGGCGCATTCGCCGTGTATCAGGGTCTCACGGAAGCCCTGCCTTATCACCGCCTCTTCAACTCGCCCATCTCCGAAGCCGCGATTGTCGGCACGGGTGTGGGTTATGCCCTCGAAGGCGGCAAGGCCCTCGTGGAACTCATGTATTGCGATTTCCTCGGCCGCGCAGGCGACGAAGTTTTCAACCAGATGGCCAAGTGGCAGTCCATGTCCGGCGGCTTCTGCAAAATGCCCGTCGTGCTCCGCGTTTCCGTGGGTAACAAGTACGGCGCCCAGCACTCCCAGGATTGGACCGCCCTTTGCGCCCACATCCCCGGACTCAAGGTCGTGTTCCCGGCAACGCCCTATGACGCCAAAGGCATGATGGCCACGGCTCTCAGCGGAAACGACCCGGTCGTCTTCTTCGAGAGCCAGCGCCTCTACACCGTGCCCGAGACCGTCCATGAAGGCGGCGTGCCCGAAGAATACTACCGCATTCCCCTCGGCGAGCCCCACGTGGCGAAGGAAGGTTCTGACCTGACTATCCTCACCTTCGGCGCGACCCTCTATCGTGCCCTCGACGCCGCCAAGCAGTTCGAAGCCGAACACGGCCTCTCCGTGGAAGTCATCGACGGCCGCAGCCTCGTGCCCTTCGACTACGACACGCTGTACCAGTCCGTGAAGAAGACCGGCCGTCTGATTCTTGCGAGCGACGCCTGCGAGCGGGGCAGCTTCATGCACACCATCGCGTCGCGCATCAGCACCATGGCCTTCGATCACCTCGACGCACCGGCCGTGGTCTTGGGTGCCGAAAACTGGATCGTGCCCCCGGCGGAAATGGAAGAGGAATACTTCCCCCAAGTGAACTGGTTCCTCGACGCTTTCCACACCCACTTCAAGCCCCTGGCCGGCTACACCCCGACGAACAATTTCAGCGCGGGGGAGATGCTGAGCCTTTCGAAGATGGATGTCTGCTGACCTATATTACGGCTTATGAATAGACTTCCAAGGGCCGCCCAAGTGGGCGGCCCTTTTGAGAGTTTACTGGCATCCTGAACAAGTTTGACCAGTCTGCAGAAACGTATTCACTAGGCATTCTAGAAGTTGGCCCCTACTTGGTGCGTGTGGAACGCGAATACAATTGCAACACTATTGAGGGGTTGGTATGCTTTGAAGATACTGGAGAACCAGACTCTCCCAAGTTTCGTTTCGAGTGCGCCGCATTGAGTAAACAGCGAACTGTAGCATGAGCCGAAAAGGGGCATCCAATCGTGGAAATGACATTAGAAAAGTTCTTCTTCGACACACCGCTGTACACCAAGATTCGCCATATTGACCCCGAGGGGGAGTTTTTCCGAAGGATCTTCGCATCACTTCAAAACCGGGAGGAGTTTGAGGGTTACAATCCCCACAAAAGAAAGGACTCTACTTTCGTCGTTGAAGCCAGCGGGGGCAGTGTGCCCATACAGAGTACGACCTTCTATAGCAGAGGTGGGATACGGAATGTGAGAATCAAATGCAAACGGTCCGATGATGTATTTGAGTATTTCATATTCTGGATGCCTGAGAGCCAATCACTACTAAAGGTCGGGCAACATCCGTCAGTAGCCGATTTTCACATCTCAGAAATTAAGCAATACAAGAAACTGCTTCCAGAGCAAAAGCTAGGAGAGTTTACAAGAGCGATTGGACTCGCTGCGAACGGGATCGGAATCGGCTCATTCGTGTATCTGCGGAGAATTTTTGAGCACTTAATTCGTGAAGCGTATGAAGAATGCTTGAAGGAAGGTACCGTTGCTGAAGAAGAATATCAGAAAGCCCGGATGGAGGATAAAATTAAGTTGACTGCACCGCACCTACCTGAGTTCCTGGTACAAAATAAGACTATGTATTCGATTCTGAGTCTCGGCGTTCATGAGCTAAATGAGGATGAATGCTTGGCCCACTTCGACACGTTGAGGGTGGGTATTGAGCTCATACTCGACGAAAAGTTGAACGAATTGAAGAAGGCGGAGAAGCTTAAGGACGCGAGCATAAAACTCAGCCAGCTTAAGGGCAAAGTGAAAGATTCATAAGCTGCGTAAGCAGGTACCGAAATTGCGGTGTATTCAGTATTGGTGTCCCGTTTTCGCCGGTCTGGATTGAAAGCGATTTGGCGCCGCCTCGATATCGTGAGGCAGGGCCTTTCAAAGGAGTGGGGCGGAGATTTGGGACACGGAACCGAAAACAGGTCGCTTGTCTATCTGGATCAAAACAAATGGATACAGCTCGCTCGTGTCCTGAACGGCAAGGAAGAGTCCGAAGAGATAGCTCGAATTCCAGGGCTTGTTCAGAGCGACCAGATAGTCATGCCCTTGTCTCAAGTACACTATATGGAGTCGTCGCGAATCAAGGATCCGCTTAGGCGGGAACGTCTTGGTCGAATCCTCTGGGATATATCCGCTGGAAAGACTCTCGCCTCCATCAGGGCAATAAAGATTAATGAAATAGAGTTGGCAATAAGCAAGTTCTTTCCGAGGGTCCAAGTCGACAAGATTGAGGTACTGGGCAGAGGCGTCGAGCATGCTTTTGGCATCGATATAGGCACCAAGTTCCCACCACCCTATGATGAAATATTTGAACGTTCCTTGGTGACAGGGGAGATGGTAAACGGAGAACGACCTTCCCCTTTTCTCAAGAGAAATCGACAAGCAAGTTTCAAAAAGCACCTCGAAGGATTGCAGAGTATTAAATCGAGCCTTCCACGAGATAGATGGGTGCCTGCACTCTACGCAATTTCATGGATGGATATTCTGGACCCGTTCAACATGGTGCTGACTAGACATGGGTTGAGTAAGAATGATCTCTCGGAGTTCGATGAGTCTACTATAACTGCAATTCTGGACAGTATGCCGTCGCAAAAAGTTGATCTGCATCTTCACAAACAAGTTCTTCGCAACGACGCTTACATTCCGAAACTGACGGATCTCGAAGATTGGGCAGGGCTGGGGTTTGCAAGTATGTACTGCGACGTGCTGGTCTGCGAAAAGCATTTTCAGGATCTACTTTCTCGGGATGGCTTTGAAACACGCGCAAAAGTGATCACCGACTTGTCAGCATTGCCAGCTTTGATAGACGGCAATTAGGAACATGCATTTCGACATCATTTGATGTATAATTAGATGCATCAATGGAGATGCAACCATGCGAACAACCATCAATCTGGACGACCAACTTCTTCTCGAAGCCCAACGCCTCACCGGCACAAAAGAGCGTGCAGCTCTGATTCATGCTGGCCTTACGGCGCTCATCGAGCGCGAGAGTGCACGGCGCCTGGCCCGCCTCGGCGGCACGGAGCCACAACTGAAGCCTATCTCCAGACGCCGGCCTAAAGACACGTGATCCTTGTCGATACGTCGGTTTGGATTGACCACCTCCACGAAGGGGTTCCTGAGTTATCAAAACATCTGAACGCGGGAGAGGTGTTGGTCCACCCCATGGTGATCGGGGAGCTGGCCTGTGGTTCCCTTAGAAATCGAGAAGAGGTCCTTTCCCTGCTGTCGGCATTGCCTGGCGCTGTCGTCGCGAGCCATGACGAGGTTCTCGAACTCATCGCGCGCGAGAACCTCATGGGGCGCGGCTTGGGTTTCATCGATGCGCACCTGTTGTGCGCGACGCTACTCACACCAGATGCCCGACTCTGGACTCGGGATAAGCGGCTGGCGACCGTCGCTAAGAAGTTGGAATGCGCCCTGAAGGGCGACTAATTAATTCGAGCGCCGGGGAGATGGGGAGTCTTTCGAAAGTGAATGACTGGTGAGTTACTGATGCCGAATAGAGAATAGTTTGCCATGGGCTGCCCACGTGGGGGGCCCTTTTTTAAGCCGATGCACGCGCCCGCGCACGGAGTCGAAAAGGACTGGAACGCCTACGTGATTCGATGCCAAGTATCTGATTCGCGTTGGGGTTTGTCGTTCAGGTCCTTTCCGTCCTTTCTGTCCCTTTGGTCCTTCTAAACCCGACAAAACTCCACGTCTAAATGTTGAAAGAAAGTAGTTCATGTATACCGGTATAGATTTTGGAACCTCCAATTGCGCGTTGGGTATCTGGCAGGAGGGCAAGCCCCAATTGGTGCCCCTGGAGGGCGCAAGCCCCTATCTCCCCGCAGCGATATACACACCCCTCGGTGACACGGCAACGACCGCGCAGAATCAGGGGGGACAAACCCTGGACGACACGTTGCGTTCAGGGGATGGCATTCTCTTTGGAAATACCGCAATGGCCCATCACTATGATCGGCCGGGCGAGGGAATACTGGCGAAATCGCCCAAGCTCTTCCTCGGATTTCCGGAACTGCGCGCATCTGGCGTGGAGCGGTTCTCAAAAATTGTGGGCCTCATGCTTTCCCATATCAAAAAGACCGCGGAAGCACAAACGGGGCATCGCTTCCATAGTGTCGTGCTGGGGCGTCCGGTTAACTTTTCTTCCTCGGGGGACGAGGACGCCAATCGCCAGGGAGAGCGCATACTTCGGAATGGCGCAACGACGGCCGGTTTTGAAAAGATTTCTTTTCTTCTCGAACCCATCGCCGCGGCCCTCGATTTCGAGGCGAAGCTCACCCATGATGTGGTGGCCTTGATTGTGGACTCCGGCGGCGGCACGACCGACTGCACCGTGGCGAACTTGGGGCCATCCTATTCGGGTGGCGCGCACATGGAAGAGCGCATATTGGCCAACTCCGGCACGCGGGCCGGAGGTGTGGACCTGGACACTTCCATCGCGCGGCGCGTTGTCATGCCCCACTTTGGGGAAGGTACGCGTCTCAAGAATGGCGAGGCCATTCCCAACCGGTTTTTCTCCCAGGCCATCGCGATCAACGAGATGAAAACGATGGAGAAATTCTACGCACGAAATCTCGATGGCTTCCTGGCCAACCCGGCGTGCCCGGAAAAAGTAAATCGACTGAAGCGTCTCCACAAACATCGACAGGGACAGCAGGTGGTAGGGCATTGCGAGGAGGCCAAGATTGCGCTGTCCGAAGTGGCGGAGAGCACCATCCCACTCGAGTTCATCGAGGAAGGCTTCAGCGTCCCGCTCGATCGTGATGGCCTCCATGCGGTCGTAGAAGGGACCTTGGAGAAAATCTCCGGTCTTATCAGCGACGTCGTCGAAGCGGCGAATGCCAAACCCGATCTCATCTACGTAACCGGCGGTACCGCCAAGTCGCCCCTCCTGATGGCCCGCATCCAATCCCACTTCCCCGACCTGAAGATCGTCTCGGGCGATAATTTCGGAAGTGTCGCATCGGGCCTGGTGCTCCATGCCCACCGCATGTACGGGTAGGGACTGTTTTCTAGCAGGCGGAAAAGGACCTGAACGGCCGAAAGGCCGTAAGGGACAGCCGAATTGGGGCATCTAGCCCCTGTCTTTTCAGTCCTTTATGTCGTTTAGGTCCTTGGGGGCTTCGCTATGGCGAAGACCTCTTAAAAATTTATCCGTCTCTCTCCGGTCCAACGTGGATGGTTTCTGACCACCGGGGTGCTTTGTTGTGACCACGTGGGGCGGAGCTCTCCAAGGGCGCTTCTCTCTAAGGGGCACGCTGAAAACGGCTTAACGATACATCTCTCCTTGGCATCCAAATTGCGTTAGCTCACCGTGTAAAGACAAGGTCCGCATCGTGGATGCGGCTAACATGGGCCTCCAAAGGAGTACACGATGAACAAAATGACGAAGTTGCTGAAGAACTATGTGGGGATTGCCGTTGCGGCAACGGTTGTGTTGGGTGCGCCGGTGGCGTCTGCGGATAGCTATCCCCTGGATACCTGCCCGGTCACGGGCGAAAAACTGGGCTCCATGGGAGAGCCCATTGTGAAGGAATACGATGGCCGGGAGATCCGCTTTTGTTGCGCCGGGTGCCCGAAGAAATTCGAATCCGACCTGTCCGGTAGTCTGGCCAAGGTTGATGAGGCCATCGTAAAGCAGCAGAGCCCCTATTACCCCCTGACCACCTGCGCGGTCAGTGGAGCGGAGTTGGGGAGCATGGGCGATCCCATCGACCTGGTCTATCAGAACCGCCTCGTGCGCCTGTGCTGCGAAGGGTGCATCAAGAAGGTCGAGGCCGACCCTGCCAAATATCTCGCCCTCCTCGACGAGGCGATCATCGCGCAGCAGAAAAAGGACTATCCGTTGAAGACCTGCGTCGTCAGTGGTGAGGCGTTAGGGAGTATGGGCGACCCCATCGAGCGCGTCTTCGCCAACCGCTTGGTTCGTTTGTGCTGCAAGGGGTGCGTGAAGGACTTCGAAAAGGACCCGATGAAGTTCCTGTCGAAAATCGATGAAGCAAGGCCCGAAGGAGCCGGGAAAGCGGGTGGCGATGCGCGCTGACCACACGCTCTGAGCGACCAGGGGGGCGTGGGTGATTTGCTTGCCCACGCCCTGTTCTCGTTGAGCGCCCGCCCTTGGCACTGGAAGTGGGCGCCGTGCTACGCTCACCCCGTTGCACGGTGTATTCGAAAGGAGAGACAGGATGGGTCAGAAACGGATATTCGGTACCCTGCGTAGCCGAATTTTTTCGGCGCTCTTCGCGATTTCCATGATCCCCATCGCCGCACTGGGTGTTCAGGGCTATCACTGCGCCATGGAAGCGGTCTATGAACTGGCCCATAAGCATGTGCTGGCCGTTGCCCATGGCCGGGCCAGTGGTGTGCTCAGCTGGATTGAAGAGCGCACGAGCCGTGTCGAGACGATGGCGACCTTGCCGACCACCGGCGAATTGGTGCGCGCCGCTGAAGGGAATGACGCCGCCTCCCGAAACCGGTTGCAGCAGACCCTCGACGTTTTTCGGGCATCCAATCCCACGTTTGGCGAAGTGGTTGTCCTGGATGGGGCATGGCGCCCCCTGGCGTCGAGCCATTTATCCGGCCATTCTCACCACACCCTGGTAGATGAGGATTTGCAGGCCCGGGCGATTGCGTCGGATGGGGCTGTATTCGGCCTGGCCCACGGACATGCGGCCGGCGACGTGGGGCTCCACGTGGTTTGCGCGATTGCCGGTGCGAGCGGACAGCCGGTGGGGTTTCTCGCCGCCTACCTGGATTTGGGGAAGCGACTGACCCCGTTGTTGCAGAACCGACAAGGACTCTATGGCACGGGCAAAGTCTACATCGTATCGGCGGACAACCGCATTCTCACCGAACCGCTGTCCGACGAGGAGGTAGCCTTCATGCCCTGGCGACAGGGGTCGATGGATTCCTCCCATCATCATGGCGCCTCTTCCACCGTTTCATCCTATCTGGATTACCGGGGGAGTCGTGTCCTGGGGGCGGCCATTCCCATCGGCTTTGAAGGTTGGCAGCTCGTCACGGAGATTGAGCGCGACGAAGCCCTGGTCTGGCTCGATGTGCTTCTGGTACGTACGCTCTCGACCGTGTTGGTGACCTGTGTGCTGGTGGTCCTCATCGCTTTCTGGATGACCCAATTGATGGGAAAACCCCTGCGACAACTCATGGAGATCGCACACCGGGTCCGACGCGGCTATGTGGGGGAGCGTCTTGAGGCCATGGACGTGGCAGAAGCCGAGGAAGTGCGGATGGCTTTCAACGCCATGCTGGATGAACTCAAGGAGAAGCAGGAAGAACTCGTGCGAACGACGACGCTGGCCTATGTGGGCGAATTAACCTCCAGCACGGTGCACGAGATGCGCAATCCCCTTTCCTCTATCAAGATGAATCTTCAGGTATTGACCCGGGCCGAGGGGCAGCTCGAAGGCAATCAGGAACTGGGCGAAATCGCGCTCCAACAGGCGACCCGTCTCGATCACATGCTGACCGACCTGCTGAGCTTCGGTAAACCCGTTGAAATGAAACGCACATACCTCTCGTTTACGGAACTGTCTGATTCGGTCCGGGATGTCATGGAGGGTGTGGCTACCCTGGAGAACACGGAGTTGGTGGTGGAAGACCATCTCGAAGGGCGAGCGCTTTTCGTGGACAAAGAACAGTTCTGTCGGGTGTTGAGCAATCTCATCGGAAACGCCTTGGAAGCCATGGCCGATGGGGGCGTCGTCCGGGTTGGGGCCCGCCGTGTTGTAGAGCCCCATGGAATGATTGAGATTGTCGTGGAAGACACCGGCCCGGGGCTTAGCCAGGAGGCGCTCCAGCGCTCCTTTCAGCCCTTTTATACGACCAAGATAAACGGCACCGGGTTGGGCCTTCCCAATGTGAAAAAGATTGTGGAGCTTCATGGTGGTACCATAACGGTCGAGAACCGAAGCGATGGGGGGGCGGTGTTTCGCATCCACCTTCCTGACCATGCCACGAAGGAAGGCTAGCGCATGCGCATTCATATCATAGACGATGATACGGCCCTCTGCCGCTCCATGCAGATTCAGTTGGAACGGGAAGGCCATGAGGTCGGCCTGAGTCACACGGGGACGCAGGGCCTGGCGGAGATTCGTGGCACCGAGCCGGATATCGTGTTTCTTGATCTGAATATGCCCGACATCACCGGGTTGGATGTCCTCCACGAGCTCCAGGAGACGCCCTCGGATGCGGTCATCATCATGATTACGGGGGTCCAGGATGCGCGGGCGACTATCCAGGCCATTCGCCGTGGTGCCTTTGACTATATTCGAAAGCCCCTCGATCTGGACGCCGTGTTGTTGGCGGTTGAAAAGGCCACGCACCACATTAAGGGGCGGCGTCCCCGGGCGACGGCCACAATTGACCAGCAGGAATCTTCGCCCCATGAAATCGTGGGAGCCGACGAGAAGATTATTGATATCTTGAAGAGTATCGCCGTGCTGAGTGAAAACCTCGTGCCCGTGCTCATTGTGGGCGAGAGCGGTACGGGTAAAGAGCTGGTGGCGCGGACTCTGCACGAAGCAACCTGTCCGGACAAGCCTTTTGTCGCGGTGAACTGTTCCGCCGTGGTGGCGACCCTGTTGGAAAGTGAATTGTTCGGCCACGAGAAAGGCGCATTTACCGGGGCCGATTCTGCGCGGGCAGGCAAAATGGAATTGGCGGCCGATGGCATCCTGTTTCTCGATGAAATTGGCGACATGTCCCAGGATTTACAAGCAAAGCTGCTTCGGGTACTGCAGGAGCGTGCCTTTGAACGGGTCGGAGGCACGCAGCTGAAGCCTTTCACGGGACGTATCGTCGCAGCGACCAATCGTAACCTGCCGCAGATGGTGTCCGACAACAGATTTCGCGAGGACCTGTATTATCGGCTGGCCGTTTCGACCATGGAGGTGCCGCCACTGCGTGACCGTCGGGCAGACATTTCCTCACTGGCCGACCACATTCTCTCTCGCCTAAACCGGGAGCTTCACAAGCAGCTGGTGGAAATCGAAGAAGGTGCCCTGTCCCGCCTGCAGGCCTACGATTGGCCGGGGAACGTGCGGGAGCTGGTCAATGTGCTCACGCGGGCGGCACTGCTCAGTCGGGGACCGGCCATTACGGAGTCCGTCCTGCTGGGTGCCATGGGGCCGAGCGTTCCGGCGACTCTCCCGGCGGGCGGTATCAAGACGCTTCGGGAAGTGGAAAAGGAGCACGTGGAGAAGGCACTCTTCAGCACGGGGTGGAATATCAAGCGGACGGCCGAGCTGTTGGGCGTAACCCGCGTCACCCTGCGCAAAAAGATAGACGACTATCAGCTCGACAAGCCCGTTCAATTTCAATAGGGAAGTGCAGGCGCTGACCGCTCAGGTGGTCAGCTTCTATTCATCTGCTGCGTGGGCGGCGTCTTCTTCCGTACAGCATGGCCTTTATTCTAGGGGCCTTTACCTGCCCGCACTACTGGCACGTCCCTTGCATTATCTCCCCGTGTGATGACCTGAACACGACGGAGAACTCGTCCCCATGAATGCGCTGCTCGTACTACTTTCATTCGCTGTGACGGAGGTGAAGCCTCCTACCTTATACGCTGCCAACGAGGAACTTCGCCTTTACATGATTGAGGCGGGTACCCGCAGCCCGGCCTTACAGGTGCGCCATGCCGAATGGCAAGCGGCCCTGGAGCGAGTTCCCCAGGCGACGTCGCTCGACGACCCCATGTTTACGCTGGGTTATTTTCTGCAATCGGAAGTAAACAACTATCGGGTGGCCCTCGCGCAGAAATTTCCCTGGTTCGGCACCCTTCGCACCCGGGGCGAAGGGGCGGCCCGTGAGGCCGACGAGGCGCTGCAACGCTTCTATGACGAGCGGAACCGGGTCTTTGGCGACGTGAAGAAAGCCTATTTCGAATATGCCTTTCTGGGTGAAAGCATTCGCGTCACGGAAGACCAACTGGATGTGCTGGGCTACATGAAGGATATCGTGGAGTCCAAGTATAGCGTCGGGATGGCCCGGGAAGACGAGGTTCTGCGCATCGCCATGGAGATTACCCAGGTGGCGGACCGGCGGGACGGCTTCCTGCAATTCAGGCCGGCCCTGGTGGCACGGCTCAACGAAGCGATGGGCGCCGCGATCGACGTGGAGCGTCCCTGGCCTCAACCTGCAGGCTTTCCACCGGCTCTGCCTTCCTGGGGCGTACTGGAAGGCCAGCTCTTGGCGGCGAACCCCGATTTGAAGCGCCTCGACTATCTGTTGCAGCGCCGTGAAGCGGAGACCGAACTGGCCCGTAAGAAAGGGAACCCGGATATTACCCTGGGTCTGGAATACGTATCCATGGGAACGCCGGACATCAAGCGTCCCGACCGGCCCTATCCGGCAAGTCTGAGCGCGGCCAACCGGTTGGGCAATTCCCTGGCGGGCAACGTCCCCCTCACCGCGGTCAACACCGGGCTCGATATCTATTCACTGGCTACCCGCAACGAGCCCATCAGCTATCCCGAAGATCAGGACGACAGTGTCATGGTGTCGCTTCAGGTGAACGTTCCAATCTGGCGAAAAAAAGTGAAGGCCGGTATTGCGGAGGCACGCTTCAACGAAGAGGCCGCTCACCATGACAAACGACGACGCGTCCTCGCGCTTCAGCAGGCGGCAAAGGCGGCCCTTTTTGCTGTGGAGGATGGAGCACGGCGCCACACCCTCTTTGAGGAGTCGTTGACGCCCCAGGCACGACAATCCTTTGACAGCCTCCAGATGCAGTATGCGACAGGAAGTATCGATTCGAGTTTCCTGGATGTGCTGGATAGCATTCAGACCTTGCTGGCCTTTGAATTGGAACAGGTCCGGGCACTCCGAGACTGGCGTGTCGGCGCGGCGGAACTGGAGTACCTGATCGGTGGTGCGTGGGCTGTCGAGGCTGGCGGGGACGGTGGGCCGAAGCCTCTGACCGTGGAGGCTACGGCTGCCGAGTGAGCGGCGTGCGCTGATGCGGCCTGCTTGCAATCGTTTCAATAGCCGCGCGGAAGTAGTAACCTGCAATTTGGTACTGCGCCAGCCCGCTGCATATGCGGTGACCTCATACCTAGACCCGCGGAATGCACTGGCAACTCGTCGTGAGTGGCGCGCTATCTGTCGGCCATACCGCCTCATATTGAGCCATGACCTTTTCCGCTTCCTTCGTCTTGCCCTGTTCCTGCAGGGCACGACCGAGTCCATAGAGTGCCCAGACGTTATTCGGCCACTCTTCAAGGTCTTCCCGGTAGACCCGCTCGGCCTGCGTGTAGTCGCCGCTTTTCAGGTAGACCGCGCCGAGGGTGTGACGGACGGGCTGGAGCCATTGGGGTGGTTCGCCGTAGGAGAGGGTGTCTTCCACCGCGGCGGCTTTCTCGAGGAGGGTCACCGCCGTTTCAAGATCGCCTTGTTGGAGCGCAATCTCACCGGGGACAAAATACTCGCTTACCTCCAGGACGGTGTGGGCGGAGTCCCGCGACCAGCGGGCACCTTTGGGGATGGCGGCCTTGGCTTCCTTGAAGGCCGCGAATTCCTTTTCCGCGTTTAGGATATCCAACTTCGCGGCATAGGCCACGGCCCGGGATGCCCTCCACGTGGCGTTGGTGATGGGTAGATCGGCGGGGGGCGCGGGCTCGGCGAGGAGGGCGTCCCAACGTCCAAAGCGCTTCTGCACATCGTAGACGGAGCACATGATGCGGTCGAGCCAGGGGCCGACCTGTGCGAAGGTTTCGGGCGGCACCATTTCCCACATGGCCCGCGCTGCGTTCATGGCGGATTCTTCGTGACCGCTCATCATGGCGGCATAAGCGCCCATGTGGGCGTTGTGGGCCATATAGGCGTGTTGGACGAGCTGGTCGGGAGAGAGGTCGCGATACCGCATGTCCGAAGCCATGGCCTTTTCGTTCTGGCGGATGGCCTCTTCCCAATAGCCCGTGCGGACATAGATGTGGGAGGGCATGTGGAGGAGGTGGCCGCTGGCGGGAATAAGGTCGTCCAAGCGGCGGGCCGCGTTGAGTCCCTGCTCGGGGTTCTTGCTTGGCTCGGTGGCGTGGATGTAGAGGTGGGGCGGTCCTGGGTGGTTGGGGGCCAATTCCATGGCATGCTCCAGCACGGCGAGTATTTTAGGCGTGTCCGCGTGGGGCGTACCGTCCAATTCATAGAGTCGCCAGGGGTGGAGGACCATCATGGCCTCGGCATAGAGGGAGCCGATATTGCCGTCCCCGGGAAAGCGCGCCCAAAGCGCGCCCATAGCCTCGGCATAGGCCACGTTGAGGGTGCTGCGATCCTTCGGTTCGGGATTGGCATTGCGGTGCTGGAGGGATTCGATGAGCGCCCGTTCCACCGCGTTCGTGTTTTCGATTCGGGCGAGGGCCTTCTCCATGCCCTCCCAGGCGATAGCGGTCCGTTCCTCCGACATGCCCGAATGGTTGTATTGGGGGCCCGCGGCCAGGGAGACGCCCCACCACGCCATGGCGCAGTCGTCGTCGAGTTCGGCCGCCTTGCGAAAGGAACGGATGGCCTCATCGTGGTTAAAGGCGCAGGCCCAGGTGATGCCCTGGTTGAAGTAGGCCTGGGCCTCCGGGGAGTTAGTCGAAATGGGGAATTCGTAGTCGCCCATGCCGTCGAATAGTTGGGCGGGAGTGGCCTGGACCTCGGGTGGTGTCACGCGGGCGGTGTTTGTGTGCACGCAGGCCTGGAGCGCGAGGATGGGTAGCAGGAGAAAAAGATGGGCGATACGGGGATTCATGAGCGTTGGTCTTTCTGCGTGCGAGGCAAGTGCATTTCTTCGGTATTTACGTGGTTTTGAGTGTAGCACAACGGTATTCTGGTTACGACGGCGGGTGTACCACGGATAAATTGTGCATCGGCCGTCTATCGCTTACAAAAATCGGAAGGGAATTTGAGCGTAGTACACGTTCCTTACCTGGAAAGTCGTTTCATGACAATCAAAATTATAGATGAAACTGTGGCGGCACTGGCGGAATATGCCACCGTGCCCATCGCGTTTGAAGTTCGCGAGACTTTTGCCCGCGATTGCCCGGCGGAGGGCACCTGCGGTATGACCTTTGTCGCTGAACCGGTGGAGGAACCCTACGTCAAGAACTATGACGCGGTGCCCGGCCACTATCCCACGGAATGGACGTCGCGTTTTGACATGAGTCGGTGGGGGATTCTGGTTGCCAGGGCGGAGGGCGTTCCCGTGGGTGGGGCCGTTGTGGCCTGGAACACGCCAGGTATTGACATGCTGGAGGGCCGCCAGGATTTGGCCGTCTTATGGGACCTGCGGGTTGCACCCGATTATCGGGGGCAGGGCGTCGGCCACGACCTCTTCCTGTATGCCGTGCAATGGGCCCAGACTCGCGGTGCGCGCTGGCTCAAGATCGAGACACAGAACACCAATGCGTCGGCCTGTCGCTTCTATGCGCGGCAGGGATGCGAGCTTGGCGCAATCAACCGATTTGCCTATCCATCATTGCCCGATGAGGTGCAGTTTTTCTGGTACAAATTATTGGTGTAATGACAGGGAGTTGGTCGCCTACGGTGCATGGCACAATAAAAAAGAGAGCAACATCGAGGGGCCGTCACAGGCTTGGAATTTCATTCATGCCAAAATGTGGTACCCAAAGTATGCGCCGGATTAGCAGAATCCAGCGTACATTTCAGCATCATTTGATGTATAATTACATGCACAGAAGGAGGCAAGAACCATGAGAACTACTATCAACCTGGATGACGAGCTGCTCGGGGAAGCCCAACGCCTCACGGGCACCAAAGAGCGTACGGCCCTGATCCATGCTGGTCTCCAGGCGCTGATCGAGCGTGAGAGCGCACGGCGGCTCGCACGTCTTGGTGGTACGGAACCGGATTTGAAGCCCATACCCCGCCGCCGGTCGAAAGACACATGATTCTTGTCGACACGCCAGTTTGGATAGATCACCTGCACAACGGGGCTCCCGAGTTGGTGGAGCTCCTGAACGCAGATGAGGTGTTGACCCATCCAATGGTGATCGGCGAACTGGCCTGCGGGTCCATCGGAAATCGGGTTGAAGTACTGTCTCTGCTGGCGGCGTTGCCTCATGCCGTGGTTGCCGATAATGATGAGGTGTTGAAATTCATCGAGCGCAGGAAGCTTATGGGCCGCGGTTTGGGGTTTATCGACGTACATCTTCTGGCTGCAACAACACTGATGCCCGGCACCCGGCTCTGGACACGGGATCGTCGGCTGGCATCCACCGGGGCAAAACTGGGTATCAGCTATGTGGAACACCGATAGGCGACTTGTTCGCTCCGGATGTATGGCATAAGATAAGCGAGAGCATCATCAAGGGGCCGTCATTGGCCCGGGATTTCGTTTATGCCGTCATGTCGTACACAAAGTATGCGTTGGATCGCCGCCGCCCTGATTGGGATCTCGTTCGGCCCCTGCGCCTCGGCGGATCCTGACGCCAATACAGCGCCCGTCGCCTTCAACCGCGACATTGTGCCCATGCTCTCCACCAAGTGCTTTGCCTGCCACGGTCCCGATGCACCACCGCGAAAAGCGGGTCTTCGCCTGGACAAAGAAGGGGAGGCCACGTCGGTATTGCCCTCCGGCGAGACGGCCATTATCCCGGGAAACCCCGATGCCAGCGCCCTGATGAAGCGCATCCTCAGCGACGACCCCGAGGAGCAAATGCCCCCGCCGGAGACAGGGAAGTCCCTGTCGGCGAAAGAGCGCGACCTGCTCCGCCAATGGATTGCCCAGGGGGCCCCCTGGGAAGCCCATTGGGCCTTTATTCCACCCGCCTTGCCCGCTGCCCCGCCCGTACGCGACGGGATCTGGCCGCGCAACCCTATCGACAACTTCGTCCTGGCGCGCCTCGAGGCGGAAGACATTGCACCTTCCCCGGAGGCGGACCGCTACACCCTCATACGGCGGCTGAGTCTGGACCTGACGGGCCTGCCACCGTCGCCCGCCGAGGTGGACGCCTTTGTGAAGGACCCGGATCCGAATGCCTACGGCGCGCTGGTGGAGCGCTTGTTGGCCTCGCCGCGTTACGGGGAACATCGGGCCCGTTACTGGCTTGACCTCGCCCGTTACGCCGATACAAACGGCTACGCGGCCGATATTGAGCGGACCATGTGGCGCTACCGCGATTGGGTCATCGACGCCTTCAACGACAACATGCCCTTTGACCAGTTCACCATCGAGCAACTGGCGGGCGACCTTCTCCCCAAGCCATCGTTGGCCCAGCGCATCGCCACGGGCTTCAACCGGAACCACCCCATCATGATGGAGGGCGGGGCCATATTTGAAGAGTACCGCGTGGAGAATGTGGTGGACCGAAGTCACACCACGGCCACGACGTGGTTGGGCCTCACGATGAAGTGCGCCCAGTGTCACGACCACAAGTACGACCCGATCAGCCAGCGGGAGTTCTACGAATTCTACGCCTTCTTCAACAACGGGACGGAAGAGGAATCCAAACTCTTCGGTACGGAACTCGATGGCAATTCCCTGCCCCGAATCAAGGCACCACTCCCCGAGCAAGAAGAAGAGACAGCACGATTGGCGCGCAAGCTCGCAGCCCTAAAGGAAGAGATGCTACGCCCCATTCCTGAGGTGGATGCGGCGCAACGAGACTGGGAAGTGGGGGCGCGTGGGGCCGTGTCGGAGCAATGGCGGGCCATGGAAGCCGTCGCAGTACCGCCCGCTGGAGCTCAAGACCCATCAACACTCACCCTCTACGGAGCAACGGCGTTGACGACGGTCACCGCGCTCCGTCTCGACGTGCTCCCGGAGGTCGGCGAAGGCGGAACCGCCACTCCCGTGGCCCTTTCGGAAATCGCCCTCTTTGTCACGTCCCCGTCGGGGGAGGAGGTTCCCGTTTCTTTTGTGCAGGTGACTGCATCGACGCCCGAGGGAAATCGCCTGATTGACGGCGACGCCGAAAAGGTGTGGCGAGGGAATACCCATGACGTTGCCATACTCTCCCTGGGCCAGGTCATGGGGCTTGCCGAGCGTACCCGAATCCGCATCGTGGTGCAGGGCACCGCACTTCCAGCCGTGGCCAGTCGACTGCGGCTACGACTCACGAACGAGCCCGCGTACCTGCCCGCATCCCTGGGCCCCTGGCATGTCAATGGCCCCCATGTAGCGAAAAGCGGTGATGAGGCCCTCAACACCGAACACGTCGACCCGCAGCACCTTAACCTCGCGGAGACCGATGGCGACGGCGCGGCCCGGTGGAAAGTGCCCGAGGGCGGCCTTCCCGATGGAGTAGCCCATCGTGTCGACGGAAAGAATTGCGCGAACTACTTTTATCGCGTCGTCACTGCCGCGTCACCCCGAAGCATGGACCTCTCTCTTGATAACCGGAACGCCGTGCGCCTGTGGGTGAATGGACGTTTGGTCTTCGACAAAGCGGCCCAGCGGGGTGAGGTGGGAGCCCATCCATCTCCCGTGACGATTGACTTGCGGGAGGGGGAGAATTCCCTGCTCATGAAGACCGTCGACTACTACGATTTTAATGCGCCGACCTTCTTCTTCGCGCGACGTGGCGAAGAACTGGGCAGGTTTTCGCTGTCCGTCGAAGCCGCGCTACTTCGTGAAGTGTCCGCGCGGGGCGAGGAGGAGGTTGCCTTGCTGCGCGGCCACTACCGAAGCCGCCACTGGCCGGACGGGGCACCCCTCTACGAGAAAGAGCAGGAGCTTCGCTGGGCACAGGGCGAATTGGAGAAGGCGATTCCGACGACCATGGTCATGGAGGACCGCGCGGAGGTGCGCCCGACCCACATCCTCATTCGGGGTGAATATGATCAGCTGGGTGATCTGGTTGAGCCGGCGGTGCCCGCCGCCCTCAACGACTGGCCCGCAGGGGCGCCGCCCAATCGCCTGGGCCTCGCCCAGTGGCTGGTGGCGGACGAGAATCCTCTCACGGCGCGGGTCGCGGTGAATCGGGCGTGGCAGCGCTACTTTGGTGTGGGCCTCGTGAAGACCTCCGATGACTTCGGGGTACAAGGCGAACGGCCCAGCCATCCCGAATTACTCGACTGGCTGGCCCGCTCCTTCATCGAGTCCGGCTGGGACAGTAAGGCCCTGGAACGGCTTATTGTGACGTCGGCCACCTACCGCCAGGCCTCCCGAATCCGTACCGAGTTGGCAGACCGCGATCCCGAGAATAGACTCCTGGCCCGGGGGCCCCGGTATCGTCTGGAGGCCGAGCAAATCCGGGACAGTGCTTTGGCCGCAAGCGGACTTCTCGTGGAAGTGCTGGGTGGCCCGAGTGTGAAGCCCTATCAGCCCGAAGGGCTCTGGCGGGACGTGGCCTATGGGGGTGGGGGACTGCGCTACACGGCCCAGGAGTATATTCAGGAGCATGGCAGCGCCCTGTATCGAAGGAGTCTCTACACCTTCTGGAAGCGTGCGGCCGCGCCACCGGGCATGCTGCTCTTTGATGCGCCCAATCGGGATGTCTGTACGGCCCAGCGCGGCCAGAGCAACACGCCCCTTCAGGCGCTTGTCCTGATGAATGACATTCAATATGTCGAAGCAGCCCGCGCCATCGCCAGCCGCGTTATGGAAGAGGCGGGATCGGACACGGGGGAACGTATTGCCCACGCCACTATGCTCGTGCTTTCCCGTTCACCGCGCGCCGCCGAGGCATCCGCCCTTCGTCGACTTGTTGAAGCGCAACAGGCCGACTACCGTAGCGACCCCGCGGCTGCCCGGGCACTCGTGGAAACGGGCGAATCAACATACAACCAGGAGCTTGACCCCGTCGAGCTTGCGACTTGGACAATGGTCGCCAGCGCCCTCCTTAACACCGATGCTGCGGTCAGCCAATTTTAACGACGTACAGGACCAAGGCCATGGACCCCCGACAAGCACACGAACAGCTCCTAACCCGACGACAATTTTTCGGCTGTTCCAGTGCCGGTATTGGCGTGGCGGCCCTCGGTGCCTTACTGGGCGGCCCCGCGTGGGGGGCGGGCACGCCTACCCGGCACGTGGCGAAGGCCAAACGGGTGATCTACCTCTTCCAATCGGGTGGCCCCTCCCAGATGGAGCTCTTCGACTACAAGCCCTCCCTGACGAAGTTTCACGGCTCGGAGCTGCCGCCGTCTGTTCGGCAGGGACAGCGCCTCACCACCATGACGTCCGGCCAGAGCGCCTTCCCCGTGGCCGCCTCCCGGTTTTCCTTTGCGCAGAAGGGGGCGAGTGGCCAGTGGATGAGCGAGTTGTTGCCCCATATGGGCGAAATGGCCGACGATCTTTGCATCATCCGGTCCATGCACACGGAAGCCATTAACCACGACCCCGGCATGACCTTTATGCAGACGGGAAGCCAGCAGCCGGGCCGTCCTTCCTTCGGTGCCTGGATGAGTTATGGGCTGGGCAACGCAAACCAGGACCTGCCGGGATTCGTTGTGTTGGTATCCATGGGCAGCTCCGGTCGGCCCGCCCAACCCCTTCGTCAGAACCTGTGGGGCGCTGGATTCCTGCCCTCCGAACACCAGGGCACCACGCTTCGTCCGAGTGGTGACCCCGTGCTCTATCTCGCCAATCCGCCCGGCGTTAACGACACGGCCCGCAGACGCATGCTTGATGCAACAGCGGCGCTGAACCAGGCTCAATTCGACGAGTTCGCCGACCCGGAGATCAATGCCCGCATCGCCCAGTATGAAATGGCCTATCGCATGCAGTTTTCCGTGCCTGAGCTGGCCGATATCTCGGGGGAGCCCCAATCTGTTCTCGACATGTATGGCCCGGAGGTCCATCGACGGGGGAGTTTCGCGGCGAATTGCCTTCTTGCCCGCCGCCTGGCGGAGCGGGACGTGCGCTTCATCCAGCTCTATCATCGTGGCTGGGATCAACACGGGAACCTCCCCAAAGACCTTGCCCTCCAATGCGGGGATGTGGATCAGCCCACGGCGGGGCTCATCCGCGACCTGAAGCAGCGGGGCCTTCTCGATGACACCCTGATCATCTGGGGCGGCGAGTTCGGGCGGACTTCTTACTGCCAGGGCGGACTCAGTGCGGAGAATTACGGCCGTGACCACCACGGGCGTTGCTTCTCCGTGATGATGGCGGGCGGGGGGGTGAAGGGCGGCCTGACCTATGGCGAAACCGACGACTATTGCTATAACGTGGCCACCAACCCCGTTCATGTCCACGATTTAAATGCCACGATGCTGCATTTGCTGGGCCTGGATCACGAGCGGCTTATTTTCCGTCATCAGGGGCGCGATTACCGGCTCACCGATGTGCACGGCCACGTGGTTCGGGACATTCTGGCGTAGTGCCGGGGGCCCAGGGCCGGGTTTGGGGCGACTTGAGGCGATTTTCCCGAACAATACTGCAATCGTATTGCCCCAATATCCCCCCGTAAAAACTTGCCATTTACTATGATCAGCAGGTACAATTCCGGGACTCGTAGTGCGTCCATTTGCGTTTTCTACACGCCCGATCCCTGCCTTTCGTGGGAGCAATCAGCGACAGTCGGCTCCCCAGCCATCGTACCCTAACACCCGGTTTTCCGAGCTACGCCACAGGTGTGGTGCCGGAAGACTCAGGAGAAGTTCCGTTCATGAGTACCATAGAAAAGATCCGTAACCTTGCGATTATCGCGCACATTGACCACGGTAAGACGACCCTGATCGACAGTATATTCGGGGCCACCCAGGTGTACCGTGAGAATGAAGCGGTGACAGAGCGGGTTATGGACAATAACGAACTGGAGCGGGAACGGGGTATCACCATCCGGGCGAAGCACTGCACGGTGGCGTGGGAAGACTACACCATTAACATTATTGACACGCCCGGCCACGCGGATTTCTCCGGTGAAGTAGAGCGGACCCTGTCGATGGTCGACTCCGTGTTGCTGTTGGTGGATGCCAATGAAGGCCCCATGCCCCAGACCCGCTATGTACTGACGCGGGCCCTTCGCCTGGGCTACCGCCCCATCGTTATCGTCAACAAAGTGGACCGTCCCCAGGCGCAGCCCGACATCGCACTGGACAAGACCTTCGATCTCTTTGTGGAACTGGGTGCGACGGATGAGCAGTGTGACTTCCCGGTACTCTACGGTTCCGGCCTGGCAGGCTGGTTGGTGCGTGACCTGGAAGACGACGCCCATGAAGGCATGGAAGCGCTCTTCGAAACCATCATCAAAGAAGTGCCCGCGCCCTCCGGTGATCCCGAAGCGCCTTTCCTCATGCAGGTCAGCACCATTGGCTGGCGTGACCACATTGGTCGTACGGGAATGGGTCGGGTTTTGCAGGGAAGCCTGCGTAAGGGCGATAAGTTCCGCCGCGTATCCACCGAGTGGATTGGTGAGAAACTGGCGCACCACGATGATTTTCACAACGAACGTGAGTGGGACATCACCAGCGACAAAACCGAGAAGTGTACCTACCTCTGGGTGACCCGGGGCTTGGAAAGCGAAGCGGTGGACATTGTGCAGGCGGGCGACATTGTGACGATCGCGGGTCCGGCTGAAATCAATATTGGCGATACCTTCTCAGACGAAGACCTGGATAACGTTCTTCACCCGCTGGAAATTGAAGAGCCCACTGTTTCCATGAATTTCATGATGAACAACGGGCCCTTCTCCGGACAGGAAGGTGAAGCGGTTACCCTGCGTAAGATCGCAGAGCGTTTGGAGCGCGAAATGCGCACCAATGTGGCCCTGCGCGTGGAAGAAACCGAACGGGGCGACGCCCTCAAGGTTTCCGGCCGCGGCGAACTCCACCTGGCCATTCTTCTGGAGGAAATGCGTCGCGAAGGTATGGAGCTCTGCGTTTCCCCCCCGGAGGTGATTATTCACCGGGATGAGAACGGCAAGCCCCTGGAACCCATCGAAATGCTGACCGTGGACACGCCTGGGGAATTCCAGGGGGTGGTCATTGAGAAGCTGGCGGCCCGTAAGGGCGAGTTGGCCCACATGCATACCGAAGAATCGGGCATTGTGCGCCTGGAGTTCCGTATTCCTACCCGTGGCCTCATTGGCTATCGCGGTGAGTTCCTCACCGATACCCGCGGTTTGGGGATTATGGCCTCCCGCTTTGAAGGCTACGGCCCCTGGTGCGGCGATGTGGTCACGCGGAAGCGCGGCTCTATGATCAGCATGGAAACGGGGCAGAGCACCACCTACAGCCTGGAAAACCTCCAGCAGCGTGGCACCCTCTTTATCGGCTCCATGGTGGGTGTCTATGAAGGAATGATCATCGGCGAGTATTCCCGCCCGGGCGACATGCCCTGCAAGCCGACCAAAAAGAAGGCCCTCACCAACCACCGTGCCTCCGGTAAAGACCACAGCGCCGGCCTGGAAGTTCCCCGGGAACTTACCCTCGATACCGCCTTGGAGTGGATTGCCCCCGACGAGCTGGTGGAAATTACCCCCAAAGGCATCCGGGTGCGTAAGGCCGTGTTGAACGCGGAAGAGCGCAAACGGGACGAAAAACGTCGGACCGCCACGGTCTAGTTGGCCGAAACCGACACCCTGCAAAGAGAACACACGCCTCGCTCCTCCGGGAGCGGGGCTTTTTCGTGGCGGGGCTCAGGTGCCGAAGCGCTCTTTGAGTCGCGCGACAATGGCGTTGAGCCGGTGGGTGTAGGTATGTTCCCCGAGAATGCGTTTCTGGCCACGCTCGATGAATTCCTTGCGGGCCAGGGGGTGGGCGAGGAACCATTGCATCTTTTCCCGGGCTTCTTCCAACGTGCGGTAGGTCGCAATGTCGCGCTCAACGTCAAAGAGCTCATGAAGATGGGCCTGCTCATCGGTCAGGAGAAAGCCGCCGGCCGTGGGGCAGTCAAAGACCCGCTGGTTAACCGTAGTCGCCATCTGTACGCTGGTGGTATTCAGATTGACCGGACAGTCGCGGTAGAAGGCCGGAAGCTCAGTTTCATACTTCACCGGCTCCCCCCACTGGGGGGTAATGGACTGCCAATAGACGTCGCCCCGCACGTGAAGACCTTCGGGGGCCAGGGTTTCCACCAGGGCACGGCGCAGCCGGCGGGTGCCGTCGATAAAGAAGATGCGTTCGGCGTGGTACAAGGCGTCGGCATCCAGGGCGGGAGCTCCTTCACCCAGCACGGCATGGACCCCGTCAGCGAAATGGGTCCGGTCGACCCGTCCAGCGTCAAAGGCGGCTTCAACCGCGTCTTTCAGCGATTCATTCTCCCGGATGATTGCCCATTCCTTTTCGGCATGATGAATCATGGAATCGCCCACAAAGGTGGGCGGATGGATGTGGTTTCGAAAGGGGGCTTGCAGGAAGAGGGTTTCATCGACCGCCAGGGGCGCCACGAACACATCGGCGAATCCGCAGGATTCCAGGAAGGGGACATAGGCGGGTTCCCAGGTCATGGCGACGGAGTAGGGGGTTACCGAGGAGAGATTGCCTGCCATGATGGCCCGGGGACCATCCACAAACCAGGTGGCGTGGGGTACCTGCAAATCGGCCAGGAAGTGGGCCAACATCCCTTCCACATCCATCCCACTGAGATTGACCGACAAGACAAAGTCGGGCTGGTGGGTGACGATGGCCTCAAAGAGGTCCTTCAGCATCTCCCGGGGCATAATCCCGATCATCTTTACCGGAACACACTGGACCTGCCATCCCATGGCCCGTGCCGCCCGCGCGCAGGCCTGATCGACCCAGTAGTTCCCTTCCAGGACGAGCATACGAACCGGGCGGTTGGGGAATTTGTCGTAGGACATGTGCCGGGCGAGGGCCGGGGTGATTTCAAGGCGAAAGGAATTCATCGCCGCATTTTAGCAGGGGCGTTGCCAACGCGCAATGAAGCGGTACACTTGCTGTACTTGCAATGGCCGTTGTCTCCCGCCTTACAATGGGCTGACCTGGGCTCAGGAGGCCTTACACGTAAGGAAACGAAGATGAAACGATTCGACAGGGCATTCGGCGAGTTGGCAAAGGGACGTTTCGCAAGTCTCGCAGAGGATGTGACACCCGAGTGGGGGGAGATGACCCGGGGCCAGGTACTTGGACACCTCAACCAGACATTGAACTATACCTTGGGGCAAGGTCCCGAGATGCCCTTTCGGGGAAACTTCAAGACAAAACATATCTTCCGACACGTGGTCCTTTATGGGCTCCGGGAGATCCCACGGGGCATCAAACTGCCGCGCCCCGAAGGGGTGTCCCAGGAAATGCTCTTTCCGGTCGTGACACTGGAAACCTTTCAGGACACGGTCGATACCTATGTCGCACGTCTTGGTGCGCCCGAATTGCCGACCCGGATGCATCCATTCTTTGGTCCGCTGACACCGGGGCAATGGCAGCTGTTTCACCGGCGCCACTTTACGCACCATATGAAGCAGTTTGGTCTGGCGGATGGATTGTGAAATATCTGCGGGGGCGAATGCGCTGGGGCTTGCTGTTGCTTCTCTTCGCAGGAGTGGTCTTTCAGGCCCCGTTGCGGCGGAGCGGAACTTCGGTGATACAGCGACTTAAGGGGGAGGAAACGGTGCAGAGCCGACTCGAGCAGTTTGGTGCGTCGGCGCGCTCCCGTTTGAGGATGGATTTTGATGAGGCGGGCGTGACCTATCCGCCGGAGCGCCTGTGCCTGGTGGCAATCTAGGACGAACGGCGACTTTCGGTCTTTGCGGGAGCCTCGGACGGTGCCCTACAGCGGGTTAAGGATTATCCCGTCCTTGGGCAAAGTGGAAAACTGGGTCCCAAATTGCGGGAAGGCGATCGTCAGGTGCCCGAAGGGATCTACGAAATTGAGAGGCTGAATCCCAACAGTCGCTTCTATGTTTCCATGCGGCTGAATTTTCCCAATGCGTGGGATCAGGAAAGGGCCCGCGAGGAGGGGCGCCACGAGCCGGGCAGTGACATCTATATCCACGGTCAGACCGCCTCCGTCGGTTGCCTGGCGATGGGTGATCCCGCCATCGAGGAGCTGTTCACCCTGGTCGTCGATGTGGGCAGGACCGTGCCGGTAATCATTGCCCCGGTGGACCTTCTTGTGGTGGAGCAGGCCGCTCCGGGGCCCGATTCGCCCCCGTGGTTACCCCGTCTCTATCAGAATATCGAGCAGGCATTGCAGGCGCTTTAGGCGTCGAAATCTTGCATTTCAGGGGGGATCCCACGTAGCATACGGGCCGCAACCATCCTACCCTCAGCCTTTCCCATTCTGGAAGTATCCATGCACGAGATTTTCCTCATCAGCGTCAATGGCGAGGACCGCCCCGGCGTAACCCACTCCCTCAGCAGCGTTCTGGCCCAATACGATGTCACTATCCTCGACATCGGGCAGGCAGTTATTCATAAGATGTTGTCCCTGGGCATGTTGGTGCGGGTGCCCGAGTCTGCCCACTCGGCCCCCATTCTCAAAGATCTCCTGTTCAAGGCCCACGAATTGGATGTGCACATACAGTTTGAAGCGGTCCCGTTGGATGAGTACGAAAACTGGGTGCGGCAACAGGGGAAAGCGCGCCATATTATCACCCTGCTTGGAGAGCGGCTTGAGGCAGAGCACATTGCCGCGGTAACCGAACTCCTGGCAATGCACGGCCTGAATATCGATATTATCCATCGGCTTTCAGGGCGAATCCCTATGGAAGATGAAATCCGCGCCCCCTATGCCTGTGTGGAGATGTCGGTGCGGGGTATCGCCGAGGACGCCGACGCATTGCGCACCCGTTTTCTCGAACTCTCCCATGAAACGGGCATCGATATTGCCTTTCAGGCGGATGATTTGTATCGCCGCCACCGTCGCCTCGTGGCCTTCGATATGGATTCTACGCTGATTCAGACCGAGGTGATTGATGAATTGGCAATTGCAGCCGGGGTGGGGGAAGAGGTATCTGCCATTACCGAAGCCGCAATGCGGGGCGAACTGGATTTCCAGGAGAGTCTTCGCCGGCGCCTGGCCCTGCTCAAGGGGTTGGATGTGTCGGTCATGGCGGGAATCGCCGAAAAACTGCCCCTTACGGACGGGGCCGAGCGTCTATTGCGTACCCTGAATCAACTGGGCTATAAGACGGCCATCATTTCGGGGGGATTCACCTACTTCGGAAACTATCTGCAGAAGAAGCTCGGCGTCGACTATGTCTTTGCCAATGAACTCGAGATCGCCGATGGAAAACTGACCGGGGGCGTTGTCGGTGATATTGTCGATGGCGACAAGAAAGCCGAGTGCCTGCGCCTTCTCGCCGAGGAAGAGGACATCAGCCTGAATCAGGTGGTAGCCGTTGGCGATGGGGCCAACGATTTGCCCATGCTACGACTTGCGGGGCTTGGGATCGCTTTCCGTGCGAAGCCCTTGGTGAAAAAGCATGCGCAACACGCCCTGTCCACGGTGGGGCTGGATGGGATTCTCTATCTTATCGGCGTGCGCGATCGGGAAGCGCAGGAGCTGCCCCAGGCGTCGGTAGGGGCGGGCTGCGAAAATCCCTGAAAACCATTGCAAAGTGGGGGCACTTAGGCTATGATGAAACGGCAGCGCAGGTTGGTGAGAGGAAGATTGTTACCCATAAATCGGTTGGGTCGGCGTGTCACTTGGGAACACATGGCGATCCGGTGACGTTCGTGGACGGGATAGCTCCCACGCGAACGGGGTGACGACGATGGGAAAGGGCAGAGTTAGTGCGTACCCGACAACGAAGTCTACGGAATGGGGTGTCTCGCAAGCTGGCAAAGGGGATTCGAAGGGGTGGGGCAACGTATTCCTACGCCGTGGCCGACCGGCTGGAATTCTTGAATGAAAAGGATTGGGAGGCCCTGACGGCCGGCCAGTCACTTTTTCTCTCTCCCGCATACCAGCGGATTTTACAAGAACAGGGCCCTCGGGCACTGTCAACCCGCTATGGACTGGTCTACTCCGGCAAAGAAGTAATCGCGGCCGTGGTGGCCCATTTACTGGGCGTACCCTCCGAAGTCCCGGGTGAGGTGTCGTCGGCGGGTGCCACGGGTCCTGCATCGGACCCCGAGTGGCTCTACCGAGTCCCCACCACGTCCCGTAAGCGTCAGCGAATCCTGCTGTGTGGCGACTTTTTCGCCGGCGGATTCCACGGGGCCGCCGTTCATCCCGATGCGGACATGGGGCTGCTGTGGCCGGCCATCACTGGATTTCTGGAGCGGGTATTTCATCAGGAAGGCATGGTCGCTGATTTCGATAGTGTGCTCATCAAAGATGTGCAGTCGACCCTGGCCTTCGATACCCGCGCACTCCGTTCCTGTCACTATCAGCGGGTAGACGCCAACGCCACGATGGTGCTTTCCATGCCGGACCGTTGGAAAACGTATAAAGATTACCTGGAAAACCTGAACGTGCGTCATCGGATGGGGGCCTATCGTGTGGCGCGGGACTTGAGCCGTGCCCAGATTCAAGTCCAGCGGATACGCGAAATTGCCCCGCACGCCAATCGGATGCACACCCTCTACCAGGCCATTCAACAGAAGAACCGGCGGGCATTTGCCCCCCTTCCGGAAGCATTCCTGCCTGCCTTGGGTGCCGAATTGGGCGATGGGGGGTTCCGATGCAGCGGCTTGTTCTCAGACGGACAGTTGGATGCCTTCGTATTCACCGTGCGTGATCGGGATACGGCAGTGTGTTTCTGTCTCGGTTGGGATCGGGAGCGGTGTGTTGGCCTGCCCGTATTACCTGCGTTGCTCCATGCCGTGATAGAGGACGCCCTGAATATGGGGTGTCGACGCATCGACTTTGGCCGCACGGCGTTGAAAGCCAAGGCCCAGGTGGGCGCCCACCCGCAGGCCTCGGAAATCTGGGCCCGCCAGTCTGTCCTTGGGGTGCCGGAGTGTCTCCAGGCTGCGTTGGAACCCCTTACCCATACGCCCAACGCCGACCCCGTGCTCACCTTTTCACCGTCCTGAAGGCGGCGCAAATTGCGCGGGCAATTTAGTGGGGACCGGCCTGTCCGTGCATGAGTTCCAGGACGGCCTCTTCCTTCTCTTCCGGGAATTCGACCACCTGGTCTAAGACACGGGCTACCCGTGTGGGCTCGGAGGCCACGAGTTCCTTTAGCAGCGACAGGGTCAGCCGCTTACTGCGCAGGCTGGCGCTCGAGAACTCCGGGAAAATCTGGTGGAGGTGGGTCGCGTAAATGTCGAAGATGCGTCGCTCGTTCGACTCCGCGTCATCCCGGCTGCTGCCGTGGTAGGGATATATTTCGTCCGCCTGCCATTGCTCCAGCGTGTCCAGCGCGCGCTTGGCTTCCTGCAGTGTGAAATGTTCCCGCAATTTGGCCCGTACCCGATCCAGAAGTTGGCGTACATCGGAGCAGAGCTCGCCCGCCTGGAGGAGCCCTTCCCGGTCAAGCACCGTAATATGGGAAGACTTCAGGTAGGCCGTGTAGCTGAATCCGCGAAAATGAAGGCGCGGCAGGGCGTTGTGGCGCATGAACCCGTGCTCGTCACAGAGATAGACGCCCCGCTTGCCGGGGAGGTTCCATTCGACAACCTCCAATTCTGCCGTGACACGTTCGCCATTCTCCATCACCATTTCTTCCAGGGGATAGCGACTGAAGCCCTGTTCCGCATTGGCGGGATCGATGACCGTATCGTTGTAGATTAGCCGCACGCCGGGGTATTGGCGGAGATAGAGGGCGAAGATATCGGTGATTTCCTGCAGTGCCTTGACGCCGAGCAGCACCCCGCAATTCAGTGGCGGGTTGAGGATGGAAACGGTCATGCCCGTGGGGGCGCCTTGCGCGCCTTTGGCATTGGTGATAGAAAACTGGCCCAGGGTGCTTGCCGTCCCGGAAATGGAAAAGGCGTAGCGGTCCCCGGCTTCTTCGTAGACCGTGTTCCAACTGGCATGGGAGCCCAGGGTGAAGGCCCGAAAGCGGCCCTTACCGTATTTTCCGTGGAGTTCCCGTCGGAGTGCGTGGGTACGACCGTTGGGACGCTTCCAGGAGCCGCCCAGACTCTCAAAGACCATGAGGCCATCGTCGTAGTGTAGTCCGGTGCCGTTGTCGATGATATGAATTCCCTCCAGACCATCCAGCTCGTTCTGGTCGAAGACCACTTTCACTTCCGTGGCTTCGGCGTCCAGCGCATTCCAGATGAGCTCGGCGATTGCCGTCATGGGTTTCGTCTTGGCAATCGTCTCGAGATGGTCTTCGCGGACTTTGACGGTGAGGGTTTTCAAACGATGATTCCTTGTCCAAATACTGGGGATGGGGCGAGGGCCCGATTATCGGAACGCTCCCACAGGGCCCGTCGTGCGCGCAGACCGCCTTTTATAACGGTTGTTCCCACGGATTGCTCAACCCGAAGCGCACGCAAGAGGGGATCATATCACCCGACGTGGATCCTGCTCAACACGGCCCGATGAATCGGTCTGCACTTCGATGGCCCGCCCACCCCAATGGCTCTGGATTTGTTCCCTGGATTTCAGCTGGGGTCCACTGCTGGGGTCCCAGATGGCAAAGCCTCCCGGCCGTGGCCCCATGTAGGCGACAGCATGGGCATCGGGTTCCTCGCCCACCGGGACGAAGAGGATGGCGGGAGGCTGGATCTCGCGGATATCCCGCGATTGGGAATAGGCCTTGGTCGCCGTCAGGCCCAATGCTTCGAAGCCATAGACCAGTTGTGCGGGGCTGGTGCCGGCCCACGTGGTGCCGAGGAGCTTGACCATGTGGGCTTCATCCACATCGATGCCGAAGTGGCGGGCTATATTGGCCGCCGACGCGGCGGCACAGGTGGAGGGCGTGGACTGGAGGATGACCCCGTTCTTGGTCCGATGGGTAATGTCTTCCAGATAGGGCTGCACAGAGAGCCGGATCAGGGTATCGATGCTGAGGACGACGACCCCGCAGAACAGCAACAGGGGATAGCGAAAGCGATGTTTTTCGAGATAGCTGACCGTGCCGATAGCGCCGAGTGGAAAAGCGGCGAAGGCCACCTTCATGGCCCACAAGAGGACGGTGAGGTAGTATTCCAGCCAGAGGGGAAGGGCCCATCCGACGACGGGGTTTCCCGTGACGGTGGACGTCAGGATGTGGGCGACCAGAAAGAGGCCCAATACGACCGGGATAAGGGGACAATCCCGGACACGAATCTGCCCGGTGAGCCGCACGCCCCGCTGGTAGAGGGTGTGGCCATAGCGCCAGCCCAGGAATGCGGCCGTGAGGGCGCACAAGGCGGACAGGGCGTAGGGTAGTTCTAACAAGGGCTCACTCCCGAATCAAAACACGGCGGACGCTGGCCCGCTACGGGCCTGGTCAGGCGGACTCAGCCGCCGGAGAGGGCTTCCAGGCGCGTGCTTTCCCGGGGCGGGGCTGCAGGCCGGATAGGGCCTCTTCCCGCGAGCGCAGTCAGGATATCCATCGCTTCCTCGGTCATGGGGAAGGTGCTGGGGTAATCGAGCCATTCCACACGCCCGTCCATATAGAGCACGTTACCACCGCGTATCTGGCCGTGGTTGTCTGGCCATTCCACGAGCACCGGAATGTTACGTTGGGAGGGGAAGGAGAGCCCCGGGTCGTGAATGTCGGTGATTAGAAAACGCTCGATACCTTCCCGGAGTCGGGGAATGGTCTCTTCGCCCAGCACGAGATCTTCCGTAAAGTCACCGCCCCCGGCCGCTTGTTGCTGGTAGGCAGTCGCAAACTGCTCCAGCGTCTCCTGATTGTAAACGAGGTAGCCCAAATAGGCGTAACTGTGGTCGGCGACCGTGGGTTGGCGATAGGCATTCGGCGAGCCAGGGCAATTCATACGGCGTGTGTCGCGCAGATAATAGCGCAGGAATCGGGCATCCTCTGTCATCAGGTTTCCAGCCGTGGTCGAGAGCGGTGGATAGAATTCTCCCTCTGCGCCGTTGGCGTAAATCTTGAACGAATAACCGAATTGCTTTTCGTTGCCTGCGCACAGCGCGTGGTCATATTCATCATGGGGTCCGGGGAAACGCGGCACGGTCCAGGCCGTTGTTGGTGTCCAGTCGGCAATACTATCCAATGCAGTGATGGTCGCCTCGGTCATGGGGAATTCGCCCGGATAGTCGTGCCACTCCACATGGCCATCGAGGTAGAGCACATTGCCGCCGGTCTGGCCTTCGTGATTGCCGGGCCATTCAATCATGACGGGGATGTCCCGACGGGCCGCTGTCAGGTAAATGGGGTTGCCATTGTCTATGACGATGGAACTTTCGACGTTTTCTTTCAGGCGGAGCAGCGAATCGCCGTAGCTGCTCGAAATGACAAGGTCCTCAGAAAAATCCCCGCCCGCTGCGATTTCGGCGCTATAGGCGGTGGCGAATTGCTGCATGTCACTGTCGTTCAACATGGCGTAGCCGAGATATACGTAATGGCGGTCATCGAAATGTTCCACCTCCCCTTCGTCTTCGGCTCCTGGACAGGCTCCCAAGTATCGATCCGCTACATATTCGGGATAGACTTCAGCATCTCTGGGAGCCAGTTCTCCGGGGGTGAGGGAGAGGGGCGGCCAAAACTGTCCCTGGGATTCGTTGGAATACATGCGGTCGACAAGGCCCCATTGACGCAAGATATTGTTGCATTCCCCAATGTAGAGGTAGGGTTCCGGACGGGGAGGCTCCACGGCCCAAGTCGTAGCGGGCGTGTTCTGCGCCAAGGCCCGCAGGGTGGTGATGGTCGTTTCGGTCATGGGGAATTCACCGGGATAGGGCATCCACTCGACGCGACCACTCATGAAGAGGACATGACCACCGCTATTCCCCTCGTGATTCTCCGGCCACTCCAGCAGTACAGGGATGTCACTGGTCGTTATCTGATCTTGCGTCGGCTCGGTGATTTCTATTTCGACGAATTCCTCAACCCCATCGCGTATGCGATACATGGTCGGGCCATAGCTGGTGCTGATAGTTAAATCACCGGTGAAATCGCCGCCTGCGCCGATGGTCTGGTTGTACGCAGTGGCGAATTGCTGGACGTCGCCGTCCGTCATCATGAGATAGCCCAGGTAGACGTAGTCCTTGTCGTCAAAATGCGCGGTGGGTTCAGACGCGACACGTCCCGGACAGTTATACACGATCGGATCATTGATGTACTCGGGGTGGACCGATTCTGCGTCACACATAAGCCGGCCGCCTTCGCTGCTGAGTGGCGGGAATGCTTCGCCTGCCGACTCGTTGGAGAACATGGCATTTACCAGGCCAATCTGCTTCATGTTGTTGATGCACTTGCTGGGGAAAGGGCTGATGGTTGCATAGTCCGAAACGTATTCACCGTTTTCTCCCCAATCCGTCGGCGGCGTGTAGAGGGCCAGTGCCGCAAGGGTGGCCGTTGCTTCTTCGGTTACCGGAAACTTCTCTCCGTAGTTTACCCATTCCACGTGGCCGTCCAGATACAGAACATTGGCACCATGACCGGCGTCGTGGTTGTCGGGCCACTCCCACATTACGGGCGTCTCGGAGCGGATTTTGTAATATCCGCTGGGATCGTTAATATCGGTAATGAAAAAACGCTCGATACCATCCTTAAGGCGGTAGACTTCCTCACCGTAGCTCGAGGGGCCGGGCAGGTTTTCTGTGAAATCGGCATCGCCTGCAACCTCTGCCGTATAGGCGCTTGCAAAGGCATCCAAGTCCTCCTGATTGCGGAGGAAATAGCCTGTATAGACATAGTACTTATCGGTAAACGTGTTGGCGGGGGCATCGCCTGCCGGACCCGGACATACGAACACATCGCGGTCGTTGATAAACTGGGGGTAGAGTTCCTGCCAATGGAAAAAAATGTTGTTGGCTTCATCACTCAAAAGCGGATAGTCGCCCCCCCGTGACTCGTTGAAGTACATATGAATCGCCAGGCCGGCCTGCTTCAGGTTGTTCTGGCAGGAGGCCTGGGTGGCTCCGTTCCGCAGGGCGAAGGGGTTAAATTCCCAGATGGAGCGCGCGAGGCCCAGAGCGCTTCCGGCGACAAGCAATACCGCGAGACAAATTCCCCAGGGACCCAATACGCGTTTCAATCGGTTCATGATGGTTAAACTCCCTCGGAACGGTAGTGGGTGGTGGCCTGTATGGCCCTCTTGCGGGGGATTACGACATATTGAAACGCCCATCGTGATCCCTGCGTTTGGACCACGCCGTGATGAGACGGTATGCCAGACCGTCCCATATGGTCGCTTGCTCTTTGCGTGTCCACAGCAGTGGCTCCCCCGGTTGATAGAGCGCCTTGCTCTGTGCCCAAGTACGCAACGAATATAGCCCATTGGCCCGGGGTTTGGCAAGCGTTGTAACTGTTCTACTGTCAATAGTTTACAGTTTGATGTTTTTGCTGGTCTTCCGCGTCACATATTGCTACAATCACACGGTAAAGTTTCTTGGGAAAACTGAATTACGGCAGTCTCCGGGAGGGGGTATCATGGTAGGAGTGCGAAGGGTGCTGGCGGTCATGCTTTTGATCGCAGGGGGTGCACACGCGAACGTATTGTTCGTGAACGGCGCTTCGACCGGGGAAACACAGGACGGTGCCTCCTGGGCATCTGCTTTTAAAACCATTCAAGCCGGAATCGTGGCGGCGCAGAATGCCGGTGGTGGGGACCTCTGGGTGGCACAGGGCACCTACGTCGGTAGCGCAGGCACCCCCGTGAATTTGCAAGACGTACCGTTGGGGGATACTTCGGTGATTCTCCCCGAAGGTGTTCACCTCTTCGGTGGTTTCGCAGGAAATGAATCCAGTCGCGAAGCCCGTGACTGGACGGCAAATCCCACCATTATCGATGGGGCGAATACGCGCCGTGGTGTGGCAAGCATCGGCGTGAGCGAAGGGGGCGCTACCTTGGATGGGTTCGTGATCACCCGCGGTACGGCCAATTATGGCGCCGGGCTCTATTTCGATGGTGCCGCACCGACCGTGTCCCATTGTCGTATTGAGAATTGCGAGGCCTCGCAATCGGGGGGCGGTGCCTACGTTAAAGACTCGCCAATCCGTAACGCCTATTATTGGGAGAACTCGACCACGCTTTCTGACGTTCGATTCGAACACAATACGGCGGGCCTGGGGGGTGGGGGGCTGTTCATGGACAATGTGGCGAGCCTTCTGGGGCAATGTCGCTTTAATGGCAATAGGGCGACTATGGGTGGCGCTGTGTATGATGCGGGTAGCCTTACTAAATTTAAACAGTCTACTTTTGAGGGCAACGTGGCAAGTGCCTTGGGGGGAGCTTACGCCTACGAGGGCGACGCGGCTACAGAATTCATAAACTGCCTGCTGGCCGGAAACCGAGCCGAGGAAGCTGGTGGTGCCATTTTTCATGATGGACACCGGGTCTCCCTGACACACACCACCGTGTCGGAAAACGAAGCGCCGGAAGGCGGTGGCCTCTATTTGGATCGGGCGTTCCCGCTGATGCTCAACAGTGTCGTCTATGGCAATGGCGATAGTAATATCGTGGACACGACCGGCACCCCCTACAGTGTGCTGGGTTCCTGTGTCGAAAACGGCACCGTGGACGTGGATCAGGGGCAAATCGTGCTGGATCCAATGTTTGTGGATCCCGGTTTGGGTTACTTCGGCCTTAAGGCCCTCTCCCCCTGCCGGGACACGGGCGTGCCAGGTTGGTCGACAGAAGTTGATTATTTGTATCTGGGCGTTGTCATCCGATGGGCGGCCCTCTCGGAAGACATTGGCGGCAATGCCCGTTCCCTGGGGGACGGCCCCGATATGGGGGCCTACGAAGTCCACGCCTTCGCCGACGCGGTGGATTCGGATGGCGATGGGATGGACGACACGTGGGAGGATTTCTATTTTAAGACCCTCGCGCGTGACGGCTCCGGTGGCTATGACGAAGATGGGCTGTCCGACCTGGAAGAGTTTATACTCGGCACGAATCCTACCAAGAAGGACACCGACGGGGACGGGTACGAAGACAAAGACGAGGTGGACGCGGGATCGGACCCGAATGACCCGGACGACATCCCCAGCTTGGTGGTCGTCTTCGCGGACGCCGCCATCGAGGCGGAAGTGCGTGCCACGATCGGCAAGCCGACAGGTGAACTGTATCAGGAAGACCTCGTAGGAAGCGGGCTCACGGTATTGCAGGTGCAAAACGCTGGCATCAGCGATCTGGGAGGACTTCAATACTGCACCGATTTGGTCAATATTGATTTCAGGTGGAATGCCATCGCCGACCTGACTCCGATTGCTTCGTTGACCCAGTTGCGGGAGTTGCGCTTGTCCTTTAATGCCATTGAAGACATTTCCCCATTGGCTTCGTTGAGCCAGCTGAAAGAGCTTGAATTATCCATTAACGGCATATCAGACATCGGTCCCCTGAGTGGCATGACGGCACTAACTGATTTGGGACTCACACAGAACAGGCTTACCGATCTATCACCAATTTCCGGCTTGGTAGGGCTTGAGCACCTCGCTGTGGGTGCCAACTGGTGGCCAAGCATTCTTCCCTTGAAGGATCTGACCGGACTCCGAACACTGCAAATCTCCGTGATCGGCGTAACGGACCTGTCGATCGTATCGGGCATGCCAAACCTCTACTCTCTGAATGCATGGGGCAACGATATTGCGGATCTCTCTCCCTTGTCTGGACTGAGCGAGCTGATTTACGCCCGGCTATCTGACAACAACGTGACCGATCTCTCCCCACTAGCTGGCGTCGATAGCTTGCGAACGTTAGATATTGGCCACAATGCGATCACGGACCTTTCTCCGCTCTCGAACTTGAATGGTCTTCAGTCACTCTCGGCGAATGGTAACGGAATCGTTGATCTCACGCCTTTGGTCCCGCTGACCGATTTGTCCTTTCTGCAATTGGAGGAATGCCGCATATCGGACCTGGCGCCTCTTGTTTCGAACCTGGGATTGGGAAGTGACGACAACATCTGGCTGGCGAATAACCCCTTGTCTCAGCAAGCACTTTGCACTGATATCCCCGCACTCGAATCCCGAGGCGCGATTCTAAAGAGTGTGACCGGAACCTGCGGGGGTGACTCCGACGGAGATGGGTTGGCCGATGACTACGAAGACCTGATTGGCACGCGCGTCGATCTCGCCGATACGGATGGCGATGGGATAGAGGACGGAGACGAGCTCCACAACGGCACCAATCCGACGGATCGCAGTGATCCCAGCCAAGCTCCTGTGATTTTGGCGGGCGACACCACCACACAATGGAGCGACGAAGATGTCGTGTTGACCTTTGCGTTGGGAGCGTCGGACAACAATGGCGATACCCTTTCGTGGGACATCAGCACGCCGGCCTCACTGGGAACGGCGGGTGTCGGTGCTTCGGGGAATACGACGACCGTCACCTACACGCCGGAGGAAAATGCCTGGGGCAACGACACCTTCGCCGTTCGGGTAGGCGATGGCAACGGTAATTTCGATAGCATCGGCGTGACGGTTGTTATTGAACGTGTTAACGACGCTCCAGTCATCACTGAAGGTGACGCCGTTACTATTGTGATGGATGAAGACAGTGCGCCACGGGACTTCAGTCTCAGCTTGAGCGCGTCGGATGTAGACGACGACAATGTGCTCTGGAGTATCTCGGGCCCGCCATCCCACGGTTCCGCCAACGTGAATGATGCGGGTTTTTCAGCCAGCATCGATTATACACCCATGTCGGATTTCCACGGAACGGATAGCTTTACCGTTCAGGTGATGGACGAATCTTCGGCGAGCGACGAAATAGTCGTAACGGTCCAGGTCGCCCCCGTGAACGATGCGCCCGAGTTGGCGCACATCGCGGACCAGGTTCTCGAAGAGCGCGAGCTCCTTACGATTGCGGTCGACGTGTCCGATGTGGATGGTGATGACACGACCACCACGGTGACCAGTCTGCCCGAAGGGGCTTCCTTTGACAGCACGACCCGTCAGTTCACCTGGACGCCCGGCCCCGAGGCCAGTGGCACCTACACGGTGCATGTCTCGGTGGTAGATTCCGGCACACCGCCGCTGGAGGCAAGTCAATCCTTTGCGATAGAAGTTTATGACAGCATCGTGGCGGTGATCTTTTCCGACGCCAACCTTGAGGCCGCCGTGCGCGCCGCGATTGCCAAGCCCGAGGGAGAAATTCTAACGAGCGATTTGGTCGGACAAGGATTTGTCTCGTTGATCGCCGACAATGCGGGCATTGTCGAGTTGGGCGGCCTGGAGCATTGCGGTGATCTTGAATTGCTACACCTCTCCGGCAATGACATCTCCGACCTGGGTCCCCTCGCCACGCTAACTACCCTCGAGGAGATTCATCTCAGAAACAATGAGATTGACGACATTGCCCCCTTGTCCGGCTTGACGAATCTGGACGAGATTCAGATTAATGGCAATGACATCGTGGATGTCACGCCACTCGCTCCCTTGGTGAAATTAGAGACTCTCGTGCTCGGCGACAACGCGATCACTTCCATCGCGCCACTGACCACGCTGGTCAATTTGACCTATCTCTATGTTGGTGACAACGAAATCGACGACGTGGGCACAATTCTGAACATGCCTGTGCTTGGCTACTTCAGTGCACGAAACAATAACTTGTCCCATATTCCGGGTGATATCGGAGATTTGTCGGCCTTGTACTCCTTGGACGTCGGCGGCAACGACATCACGTCACTGTCCCCTGTCGCTGGCATGACGGGTCTGAAGAGTCTTTCGATTTTTCAAAACAGCATTTCGGAATTGGAACCCGTCAGCGGACTCTTAGGGTTGGAGAACCTCAACTTCACGGACAACGCGGTCTCCGACCTCTCGCCATTGGCGTCCTTGCCAGGGATGAAATACCTTTCAGGCAGTCAAAACAACATCACCGACGTGTCGCCTCTGGTCAACTTGGTTACCTTGGAGTCCCTGCGCCTGGATGATAACGACTTGGCGACGATTGCCCCACTGCGCAACCTCGCCGAACTCTCCATCTTATCTCTTTCGAGAACGGGTATCACCGATCTCAGCCCCATCGCTGGCCTGTCCAATTTGACCTATCTATATGCTGGCTACAACGGGCTCTCGGATATCTCGGCCTTGGAAAACCTGAATAAACTCTATCTGACGCAACTGCGGGGCAATGAGATAGTGGATATCGCCGCGCTCCAGAACAAGCCAGCCTTAACGAGCCTCTATCTTCATGAGAACCAGATCAGGGACATCAGCGCCTTGTCCGGCCTTTCAAATCTGACTTTCCTCTATTTGGACGACAACGACATTCAAGATCTCAGTCCAGTGTCTGCTTTGCCCGCACTTAGGGCGCTATACCTTATTAATAACCCTATCTTTGATATCACGCCCCTCACGGACAATGCCGGTATTGGGTCTGGGGATGTCGTTGGTTTGAATTGGACGCCTCTTGGTCAACAAGCTTTGTGCGTCGACGTTCCGGAACTATTGTCGCGAAACGTAACCGTGGCGTTTACGGGTGCGTGCGGTGTGGACCAGGATGGTGACGACTTGGCCGATGCTTACGAAATTCACATTGGTACGCGGGTGGACCTTGCAGATACCGATGATGATGGCGTAGACGATGGCGATGAGATACGGAACGGTACCGATCCGCTGGTGTCGGATAACGGCGGTGAAGGCGAAGGAGAAGGAGAAGGCGAGGGAGAAGGAGAAGGAGAAGGAGAAGGCGAAGGAGAAGGAGAAGGAGAAGGCGAAGGCGAAGGCGAAGGCGAAGGAGAAGGAGAAGGAGAAGGAGAAGGAGAAGGAGAAGGAGAAGGAGAAGGAGAAGGAGAAGGCGAAGGCGAAGGCGAAGGCGAGGGCGAGGGCGAGGGCGAGGGCGAGGGTGAGGGCGAGGGCGAAGGCGAAGGCGAGGGCGATGGCGAGGGCGAGGGCGAGGGTGAGGGCGATGGCGAAGGCGAAGGCGAGGGCGAGGGCGAGGGCGAGGGCGAAGGCGAAGGCGAGGGCGAGGGCGAGGGTGAGGGTGAGGGTGAAGGTGAAGGTGAAGGCGAAGGCGAAGGCGAAGGCGAAGGTGAAGGTGAAGGAGAAGGTGAAGGTGAAGGTGAAGGTGAAGGTGAACCCGTGTTCGTGTCCGATGGTAACCTCGAATCGGCGTTACGTGCGGCATTGAGTAAGCCCGTGGGCGACTTGTTTGAGTCCGATCTGGCATCGTTGACGGCCTTGGATGTGTCGGCATCGGATATTTCGGATTTGAGTGGATTGGAATATGCGACAGGACTCCTGGTCCTTGATTTGCGTGGAAATGCCGTCGAGGATTTGTCCGCGTTGCCGCCCTTTAATGACAACCTGGTATTGCTGCTGGATGATAACTTCATCGCCGATGTGTCCCCCTTGGCGGAACATGCCCTGGGCACTGTTGGCGTGACGATAACCCTGGGGCACAACCCCTTGAGCTCTGAGGCGTTCTGTTCCTATTTGCCCTCCCTGGTGGGCATGGGGGCCTCGGTCTATCATCATATCGATAGGGATTCCGGTGCCTATGTGCCCTACGGGAATACCGAGCTGGCCTGCCTGGATCCCTTTGAGGATTTCGATGACGATGGGGTGATGAATATTGATGAAGTAAATCAGGGCACCGATCCGGAGTCCGATGACAGCATCGATCCGGGCGAAGGTGAAGGTGAAGGTGAAGGTGAAGGTGAAGGTGAAGGTGAAGGTGAAGGCGAAGGAGAAGGAGAAGGAGAAGGAGAAGGAGAAGGAGAAGGAGAAGGAGAAGGAGAAGGAGAAGGAGAAGGAGAAGGAGAAGAGCAGCCGATTGCAGCCATCGCCCAAACGCTCCTGAATAGTATGGAGACCGCCGATGCCAATGAAGACGGTTTGTTGTCCTTCGTGGAAGCGCGAACTATCATCACTGGACTTACGGAGGAACAGTTCGACCGTATCGATAGCAACCGTGATGGCCAGTTGTCAGAGGCAGAACTTCGCGCGGCGTTGGATACTGGAGGGTGTTTCGGACCAGGCACTAATCCAGGGGACTACTTCGTGGTGGGAATTTTGACCTACCTGGCCCTGGTGTGGGAGCGGATGACCATCATCTGGAATCGCATTTTCCGCGGTGACAACTCCGACGGAGCGTAACACGAAAGCGTAACAATTGGCCTCGAATTCCGGTTCTTTGGGTTCGGGGCCAATTTTTTTGGCGGTGGCGAACTTGAGTTCGTGGTATGCTGGACGTCAGGTTTTCGACCCCTAAAGGAGAAGCTATGATAGCGATACGTGTTGCCTTGACGCTGTTGTTCACTGCGGTTTTGCTGGTGTCCACCCCGGCCGAAGTGCCCTACACCCAGCACGAGAATATTGTTTTTACAGAGGTGCACGGCACGGGTCTGCTGCTGGATGTCTTTGTGCCCAAAGAGAAGGACGAAGCGCTGCCGGGCCATGGCCTCGCGATTGTGGATGTGGCGAGCGGGGCCTTCTATTCCGACCGCGGCAAGATCAATGACCACAAAGATGCCCAGATGTACAACATCTATTGTGGAAAGGGTTATACGGTTTTTGCGGTGCGTCCCGGTTCCATCACGAAATACACCGGGCAAGAGATGAACGCTCATGTAAAAATGGGGATCCGCTGGGTGAAGGGCCATGCGGAGGAATACGGCATCGACCCGGAGCGGCTGGGTATTACCGGTGCGTCGGCGGGCGGGTATCTGGCAACCTATGCGGCGGTGACGGCGGAGGGGCCGACCAACAAGGGACCTTATGGGGCCTTTGACACCACCGTGGCCGCGGCGGCCGTGTTTTTTCCGCCCACAGATTTTACCCTGGTCGATTGGAGTCAGGGGCCCTTGCGTCGATTGGCCCCCTTCTTTTTTTACGATGGCTTTGATGGTAAAACGCCCGAAGAAATTGCGGCGCGTGCCAAGGAGCTGTCGCCGACCCATCAAATCAACGACAAGACACCGCCCTTCTTGTTCATCCATGGCGATGCGGATGAGCGGGTCAAGTTGGAGCAGTCTGAGATTATGGTGAAGGCCCTCAAAGACGCTGGTCACGCAGCGACGCTTATTGTGAAGGCCGGTGGGGGGCACCCGTGGCCGACAATTCACGAAGAGGTGGCCGTCATGGCGGATTGGTTTGACGAAGCCCTGTCGGCGGAATAGGGGACGGTCCCGACGATCGCGACTCGACACGTGAGACGCCGCTTTGAGGAGGGGGACGGCCCCGACTGTCTCTTGCCCGAATCTCACGCCAATCGGGGTGCAGGGCCACGGGGGGTGTACTTGCTCCACGAAGTAGGCTACGTCGGTGCAGTCCCCTACCTTCCCCAACGCTGCTCCAGGGGTTGCTTCAATGCCATGCTCATTCTCGTGATGGCCTGATATCGGATATCACCCTCACACAGGAAAAAAGGCATCAAGGCCATCTTCTCGAAGTAGGTCGAGCCGGGCTTCACCGTAATAATCGGGCCCCGCTGGTAGTCGCTGAAGGGGTAGACCCAGCCGCGGGTGAAATAGGTGAGGGGCGTGCCCCAGAAATGGTGGTAGTAGAGGTAGTAGGCCGGACGGTGCAAGGTAGCTTCGCCCGAATGGGGATTGAAGGTGGTGGCCACAATATTGATGGCGCCAATGCCGTAGTCATCCGCCTCATTGGTCATGGCGAGCCAGGGGATGTCGGCGTCCACGCGGGTCGACCATTCATCCTGCCAGTTGGGGCCGTGCAGGGTGCGAATCTTTTTCAGGCTCCCATCTTTCTCCTCCCAAACGAAGTGATCGACCAGGTGGGTATCCAAGACGACCTCGCCGTTGCGGATCGCGTTGGCGTTGAAGGTCTCGCGCACTTCCATCGAAGTGGTGACCTTCACATAGGGCGTGTAGGCGTAGAAGGTGTAGGTGACCGAGGCCCAGATCTGCGGGGTGTAGCCCGGCATGCGGCCACTATTGGTAATGCGGAACATGAGGGGGCCCCGGGTGGTGACCACGGTTTTTTCGGGTGGGTCCCAGGAAAAGGTATGGCCCCATAGCCCATTGTCGCCAAAGGAATCGGGGTTCCAATGGAGGGCACCGCTCTGGCTGTTGGTCAGCAGGGGAACGGGGTTGGCCGAACGCCCCTTCAAGGTGAAGGAGGCAATCTGGCCCGATTTGTCATCCAGCTTGGCGGCAAAGTACTTGTTTTCCACCAGCGCGTTGAGGGATTCGCCGGTGACTTTCAGGTCGCTGCGGGGTGCCGGAAGCGCCTCGGCCTCCGGGTTGTCATAGCACACGACCAACACGTTCTTCCCATTTGCACCGACGGACGCCAGCGTTACGACTTCAATGAATTGGCTCGGGTGCTGGAGATAATTGTCGTTGGCCGTGCCCGGTGGGGTGCCGCCAAATGTTCCGGGGTTGAAGGTCTGGAAGGGCAAGGCCTCCAGTCCTTGCGTCACGGGGTCCACCGCATAAACCCGGAGTTCCTTTTCCAGGTCGCCGCAGTTTTCCGCACGGGCCGCGATGGAGAATTCGACTGGCTCCCGATGGCGGGCCAAGCCGGCTTTCTCTTCCAATACCACCGATTGATAGCGCCGCCACCCTTCCGGGCCGCCCCCATTCCCGGGTGCTTTCGCGGTGTATTGCTTTTCCACAGTGATGGTCTTGCCGTCATTGTCCTGGGCGGAGAGCGTCACGTCAATCGTCACCGCCGCGTTATTGTGCCAAAGGCTGCGCACTACCAACACGACGTTTTTCGCGGTGGCGCTGTCTCGCGTCAACCAACCGCTCTGGACGTGGGCGAAGCCATCGACGAAGACATAGTAGGATTCGCAGTTCACACCATTGACAGAAACTTCACTGAACGTAGCCGACGAGCCGTCACTCCAGTCCCCCATGGGAACGACAATTTCATAGAAGGGGTGGGCGGTCGTCGGCGCGTAGAAGGAAATCTCCGAAACGTTTTTCGGGTCATAGGGCGTGTCATACAGCACCTGGCCATCGCCCACATCGTGGCCCCGCTCTACAGACACGGCCGGGTTGGCCGAAGTCATGCCGCCGGTCCACAGTGCCACTGTCATGATTGCTACCATAGGTTTGAGAAGTGATGGCATCATTATTCGTCTCCCGCTTTCTGGCTGCCTACCTGACCGGCCACACCCTCATCAAAAGGCATGGTGAGAATCGGCATAATCCAACCTTCCGGCGCGCGCTTGTCGGTGGCCATCCACTCCATGACCTTGAGGGGAGCACGGAGTTGTTTGTTCAGGCGCTCAATCTCGGCATAGGGATTGTCGCCGTCGGCAAAGCGGAAAGGAACCCAGGCGTTCTTTTCATAGTACATGCTGCCTTTGCGCACCTTCATGAGGCGGGTCATATTGTTGCCGGCAAAGGGGTAGACCATGGGGCGGGACCAATAGATCCATGGGCCGTTCTGAATGTAGAAATAGGGCTGGGCCACGCTCGCGGGGTCGCCGTAGCGGTTGGTGTTTTCATAGCTCAGGGCGATGTTGGCAAAGCCGACTTTCTGCTCGCGGTTCACAAAGGCCATCCAGGGGGTGTCCGCCGGGAAGTCCATGGCGTGCACGGGGTGTTCCTTCGTGCCCTCAATCATCAGGCTCTGGACCACGCCCATCTCGTCGAGCCAGACAAATTCATTGAGCACCGCATGGTTAAACACCATTTCCCCATTGCGGAGCGCCGCAACAAACATGTCTTCGAGCACTTCCAGCAGGGACGTCTGGAGGATATAGGGCTGGCCCGCGTAGAAGGTATAGGAAACGTGGGCGCTTGCCGTGTCCATGAAAGGGAGGAGCGCATGGTGGCGCGTCCGGTGCATGAGGGGGCCGGAAAGCCGGGCGGCATCGGGGTTTTCCCAGTCGCTCACGTGCACCCAGGGCGTGGGGGGCGAATAGACGCCGGGATTCCAATGAACCGCGCCATTGGTCTCCAGCTTGTGCTCCAGCAACACCGGTTCATCACCGTCGTGAATAGTGACCGTCTCGACAGCGCCGCTATTGGCAGACGTCTCAATGGCGTAGTAGGAGTTCTTAACGTTTTCGCCGAGTCCATCATGTTGGACGACGGTCAAGTCGCTTTCCATTGCATCGGGTTGGGCCGCCGGGTTGCCATAGAGCACCTGGTAGACCTTCTTCTCATACTGCTGCACATCGGCAAGGAACACAAACTCGACCGTCGTCGTGGGGTCGTAGCGATGAATCAGCTCCCCCGTCTCGGCGTCTTTTTCTTCCGCGTTGAGCATGGCTTCATCGCGCCATTCGCTGACTTCAACAATCTGGTGGGGGGCGACCACATAGCCATCGTCGCCCGCCTTCGGGTGGGTGGGGTCATAGGTCACCACTTTAATCGGGCTGGTCTCCGGACCGAAGTCATCGGCGTAGGGCCCGATGGTCGCATGGATCGGCTCCCCATCCCGCCGGATGCCGGCCGTTTCATGGACCACGAGGGCAATGACATGGGGCCAGGCATCACTCCAATGGCCTCGGGTAGCGGGCGCGGTGCCGGCGTGTTCGTAGACTGTTTCTTTTCCGTCCGCATCGGCGACCGTGACCTTTATGGTGTGTTTCGAGCCATTGGTCCACACACAGGGGGCGACCACGCGGAAGGCCCGCGCGCCATCGATTTCGCCCCTATAGCTTTCACCTTCCAGGCCCTTGCTGCCTTCTACCGAGGCGGGGTCCTGAATGCCTTCGTTAAAAAAGCGGGCATCCCGGTTCCACACGCCATCCACTTCGACCCGGGTAACCGTGCCCGGGGCGATGGCTTCCTTGGCAAAGCCCATGGTCACGTGGTGGTAGGGGAACTCCGGGGAAGGCGCACCGAAACCAATGCCGCCGGTCGCGGCCCGTTCGGCGGGGGCCGTGGCCTTGGTCGTGAGGGTTACATCGTCTCCCTGCCGGGCGGCCAGAGTGATTTCGACGGTGTACTCTTCGCCGGGTTCCCAGCCCTCATAGAGCGAGACGCTGATGTCTTCCGTGCCGTGGACTTCCCGGTGCCCATTGAAGATGTTGGCGTTCTTTACCAGGTAGGTGTCCAAGGCATGCCCATTGACGGACACTGCGGCAACTTTTGCGGGGACCACGGCTGTCTTTGGGAAGGTCGCAACCATATCGACCGTGTACTTCGCGTCCTCACGGACTCCCTGAAAACTCAGGCCGGGAGGTGGGCTTTCGGTGCCTGCTTCAGAGAATCCGGCGGGTCGGGGATGGTGTGTCGTGTCGGCCTCGACGGGCGTGGTAACAACGCAGAAAAAGAACACAGAGAGACAACAGAGCATACGGGCGGTGGTCATGGCATCTTCCTTCGTTTGCGACACGAGTGAACCGGTCTGGCACGATAGGGCCCCGATGCGTCAGCCCGACGCGGGGCTCCCTGACCCGATCAGTCTAAAGGATCATGCTGCCATTTGGCGAGGGCGGTATTCAATGTAGGGCGAAGGGAAAACGCCGGGCGGAGGGAAAGCCAAGGCAGTGAGCTTGTGTTGCGTTGCATACGCGAATATAGTACGTTTCGAAAGAAAGTTTTCTGACGGCGGGATAGGTTACAGCCAGGTTTCCGGGACGCCACCGCAGAAGCCCGAAAAGATTTCGGGAGACGTTGATAGAATTCATGGACCACGCCAGGCGCCGCCTTATAGCGGGTATCGTGCGGGTACTGGTGGTGCCCGTGCTGCTCTAGGGGATGACGCCTTCCCAGTACTACGTCGCTGATGAGGGCGTTATCACCGTCTGGGCGAAAACGCTCGATGAACCCGTCGTAATCCACTGTCCGGATTATCGTATGGGTCTGGAAACGGAAGGCCACCCCTCAGAGCCGTCCTGTTCGATGGGGCGCCCATTTCCCGACGTTTTAGCGCCGGGGCTGTGATTTGAACCTCGTGTTGTGGAATTATGGACGTCCCATTTTACCCCATAGATTCAACGCCATCGAAAGCAAGAGTGTTCCGCAATGCCCAAAAAAGATCCTAGCCGAGAAGCCCTCGATACCTTGCGTGCCATGGAGCAGGAAGAGCCAGGTGCTGTGGGTGTCGAGCAATTGCGCGCGCTACTGGCCCACCGTAGTAACCATGTCGTTGGCCGGGCCGCACGGCTGGCGGGCGAATGGAAGGCGAAGGGCCTTGTTCCCGACTTGACGGTGGCGTTCGAATACTTCATGAAAGACCCCGTGAAGCGCGATCCCGGCTGTGCGGCAAAACGTTCTATTATTGAGGCCCTTGTGGCATTGGAACACCGGGAGCCCGAGGTTTATCTGCGGGGTATCGCGTACGTCCAACCCGAGCCGGTGTATGGGGGGAGCGAAGACACGGCCGCGGTCTTGCGGGGCGTGTGTGGTGAGGGCCTGCTCGAATGTCGTTACACCGACAAATACCTGGTGGCCGCTTCGCTGGTGATGGATCGCGATCCCCGTACGCGGCGGGTGGCCGTGGAAAGTCTGGGGCGCACGGAAACGCCGGAGGCCGAATTGCTCCTGCGCATGGTGGTCCTGGCCGATAGGCTGGGCGAAGGGGGGGGACCGGGCCGGCTTCTGCGTCCCGATGAGGAGGATGCCGATATTATCGCCTCGGCGTTGCAAGGTCTGATGGCCATTGCCCCGGAGCGCTCCCTGGACTTCGTGGCCGGCTTCCTCCGCTCGGAAAAGGCGACCGTGGCCGAAGGGGCCGCGTTGGCCATCGGCGAAGCGCGCCTGCCAGATTCCTTTACCATCTTGCGGCGGGCCTATGAATCGCCGGGCGGTCCCGACCTGCTGCTCTTCCTCTTGCCCATGGCCCTGACACGGGATGAGGCGGCCATCGAATTCCTTTTGGGCGTGGTGGAAGATGAGGCCACGCCCTACGCCGCCGCCGCCGTGGAGGCACTGGCCATCTATCGGGGCGCCCCTTCGTGGCGCACGCGCATCGCCGAAGTGGTCGCCCGTCGCGATGGCCGTCAGGTGACACAGGCTTTTCGCTCCGCCTTTGAAGAGTAGGGGGAGCGGACTGACCGCTATGGATAACACCCGGCGACCTGTGTTCCAATTGTTAGGATTGTGTTAGCAAATCTACCCCGAGGTCTGGTCTCTTGAAGTATTTTCCCACGGTTACCTGTTTTTTGCTCTGCGTTGTGGTGGCCTCCTGTGTGAATGGGACGGCCGAGGAGGCACCCCTGACGGACCGGGAGCGGGCTCTGCTGGAGATGGTCAAGCGTCTCGAACGCCGTGTCGAGCACCTGGAAGAGCGTCTCGATGCGCAGGAAGAGGCCCCCGTCTCCGAGGCGGCAGCGCCAGCCACTACCCCGCCAGCGCCGGTAGCGGCTCCCGAGGATATGCGGGTCTATTGGAAAGATGGCGTGCGCATGGAGACGGAAGACGGCCGTTTCAAGCTGCGCCTGGGCGGGCGGATTCATCAGGACTGGGCCTGGTTCAAGCAGGACACATCGATTGCCCGGGCCTTTGGAAACAGTCAGGACGGCACCGAATTTCGGCGCGCCCGTCTCTACCTTTCCGGGCTGCTCTATGACGCCGTATCCTTCAAAGCCGAGTATGATTTCGCGGACGGGGATTCTGACTTGAAGGATGTATACATGGCCTTGTCGGATGTACCGGTGGTGGGTCACATCCGCGTGGGTCACTTTAAGGAACCTTTCGGCCTGGATGAATTGATCAGTGACAATTCCATCACCTTTCTGGAGCGGCCATTGTTGTCGTCCTTCGTGCCCAGTAGGAATACGGGGGTGATGCTACGGAACCAGGTGCTGCAGCAACGAATGACCTGGGCCGCCGGCGTATTTCGCACCACCGATGACTATGGAAACGGGAGCGACGATGGCGACTATTCGGTGACGGCCCGCGTGACCGGCTTACCCTGGTATGCCGCGGAGGGGCAGCGGCTCCTCCATCTGGGGGCCGCCTACAGCCACCGACCGCGTAATGGGGCCATGCGCCTGCGTGCCCGGCCGGAGGCCCATCTTTCGGAGTTTCGTTATGTGGATACGGGCCTTTTCGAAAGTGAAGACGTGGACTTGATCGGACTGGAGGCCGCCTTGAAATGGGGAGCTTTCTCGCTGCAGGGCGAATATGTTCGGGCGGGTGTCGATTCCGTTCGGCGCACGACCTTCACCAATTTTTCCCTGCGTGATGGCGTGCACAGCGAATTCGACGGCTACTATATGGCGGCAAGCTATCTCCTTAGCGGAGAGGAGCGGCCCTATGACCGCGGAAAAGGCGTCTTCGGGCGCATACGTCCGGCACAGAATTTCTCCCTGAAGGAAGGGGGGGGATGGGGTGCCTGGGAGGTGGCCCTCCGCTATTCCCACCTGGACCTTTCCGACGGCTATCTCCGGGGGGGAAGGGAAGCCAACTGGACGGCGGGCCTCAACTGGTACCTCAATTCCCACTCTCGGGTCATGCTCAACTATACCCGCGGAGCGATTACACGAGACGGTCCGTCGCTGTCAGGCAGGTGGCGCGGGCGGGGCTTTGAGGGCGATGTCCATATCCTGCAGACCCGATTCCAGGTGGACTTTTAGGAGAGGGGGACGGCCCCGACTATCACGATTGCGTGGCCGGGAAGCCACCACCACTGCAGCACCGGGCGTCCGTACGTGAAGACCGGTTGATGACGTCGGTGCAGTCCCCGTTCCTGGTCGTAGTTGTCCTTTTGGACCGTCCCCTTCGTTCAAAGGACGCTGCATAGTCCCGCAGGGTTTACTCAGTCGCCGTCTCCGCTCAACAGGCCACCGACGATGCTGCCACCGATACCCGCGACGCCCTTGGACTCACCCTTGTTCGTGCGGGAGGCGACCACGATACGGTCGGCCAGGCGGGAGAAGGGCAGGGTCTGCAAGTAGACCTTGCCGGGGCCGGTCAGGGTGGCCAGGAAGAGGCCTTCGCCGCCGAAGAGGGCATTCTTGAAGCCCCCGGCCATCTGGATGTTGTAGTCCACCGAGCTTTGAAACGCTGCGACACAACCGGTGTCGACCCGGAGTTTTTCGCCCGGTGCCAGGTCTTTTTCGATAACCGTTCCCCCGATGTGCACAAAGGCGAGGCCGTCGCCTTGAAGGCGTTGGAGGATGAAGCCTTCCCCGCCAAAGAGCCCCGCGCCGATGCGCTTGGTAAAGGCCACGTTGACCTCGATGCCTTCCGCTGCACAGAGGAAGGCGTCTTTCTGGCAGAGGAATTCGCCACCGAACTGGGTGAGGTCGAGGGGGATGATGCGTCCGGGATAGGGTGCCGCGAAGGTCACGTGACTCTTGCCGTTGCCGTTGTGCATGAAGGAGGTGATGAAAAAGCTCTCCCCCGTGACCATGCGTTTCAGCCCCTTAAAGAGGCCCCCGCCGGTCGAGGTTTGCATTTCAATGCCCTGTTCCATGTACAGCATGGCGCCCGCTTCGGCACGCACGGCTTCCCCGGGGTCGAGTTCCACCTCGACGGCCTGCATATCATCCCCAAAAATACGATAGTCAATTTCATGAGCCATGATTGGTTTCCCCTGGTTGAAAAATTGGGCCGCACAGCGGCGGCAATTGTCATTGAGTTCGCATAATTCTCTCTAAAATGTACGTGGTAACGGGCTATTTCTGCAAGTTTGGACCCGTTATGGTTGGGAAAAGTACCCCTGAACTGGTAAATTATTCACAGGGCGTTTGGGTCGCTATCGGGCGAACCCGGCGGTATTCCCCAAGCAAACCTGTTGGAGTAGCGGCCATGGCGAGTGATATTGAGGCGATAAAAAAACGGGTTGCCCAGCAGGCCCCCCTGGTGCGCAGGCTACGGAAGAGCCTGGAAAACGTCCTGGTGGGCCAGACCTACATGGTAGAGCGCATGCTCGTGGGCCTGCTTTCCAACGGACACGTGCTGCTCGAGGGCGTACCCGGACTCGCCAAGACCACCGCCGTCACGGCTCTCGCCCGTGCGCTGGCCTGCGACTTCAAACGTATCCAGTTTACGCCCGACCTCTTGCCCGCAGATTTGTTGGGTACCCAGATATACAATCCCAAGTCCGGCGATTTTTCCGTCCGCAAGGGGCCCGTGTTCACCAACATCGTGCTGGCCGACGAAATCAATCGGGCACCGGCCAAGGTGCAGAGCGCCCTCCTGGAAGTGATGCAGGAGCGCCAGGTCACGATTGGCGATGAAACCTTCCATGTGCAAGAGCCCTTCATGGTGCTCGCGACCCAGAATCCCCTCGAGCACGAGGGCACGTACCCCTTGCCCGAGGCCCAGGTGGACCGCTTTATGCTCAAGGTAAAAATTACCTATCCCTCCCGAGACGAGGAGCGGGCCATCATGGATCGGGTGGACCTCTTGCACCAGCGGAGCGTTGACCCGGTGGTAACCCGCCAGGAAGTGTTGGAGGCGCGGGAGGTGGTGAACGACATCTACATCGATTCCAAGATAAAAGACTACATCGTCGATATCATCCAGGCCACGCGCAAGCCCGAGAACTACGGGCTTGCTATCGGACACCTGATTGAATACGGCGCATCGCCCCGGGCCACACTCTTCCTCCAGCAGGGCGCACGGGCCATGGCCTTTCTGCAGGGGGAGGGCAACGTCTATCCCCACGATGTGAAACAGATCGCCATGGATGTGCTCCGCCACCGGGTGAAAGAAAGTTACGAGGCCGAGGCCGAACGGGTTACGCCCGAGCACATCATCAAACAAATCCTTGAGACCGTTCCCGTCCCCTGACGGGCGAAAGGCTAGACAGGCAGTATGGACGGCACGACTATTCCAGCATCGGTCATGGCGCAGATACAGCGTATCCGCATCAAGACACAGCGGGTCGTCAACGATCTGTTGTCGGGCGAATACGAGAGTGTCTTCAAAGGCCAGGGCATGGTCTTTAAGGAAGTCCGCGAATACGTGCCCGGCGATGATGTGCGCGCTATCGACTGGAACGTGACGGCCCGCACGGGGTACCCCCACGTCAAGATCATGACCGAAGAACGGGAATTGACCGTCATGCTGGTGGTGGATGCGAGCGCGTCGGGGCGCTTTGGCAGCGGCACCCGCTATAAGAGTGAGCTGGTGGCCGAGTTGGGCGCCGTGCTGGCCCACGCCGCCATCAAAAACAATGACCGGGTGGGGCTGCTCATTTTTACCGACGAAGTGGAACTATTCGTTCGTCCCCAGAAGGGACGAAAGCATGTCCTCCGCGTGATTCGGGAAATACTCTGTCATGAGCCGAGCCGACGGGGAACCAACATTGCCCGTGCCCTCGACTATCTCAACCAGGTGGTCAAGCGGCGCGCGGTGGTCTTCGTGATTTCTGATTTTATGGATGAAGACTACGAGACAGCCCTGCGCATGACCCGCCGGAAACACGACACCATCGCGGTGGCCATTGACGACCCCCGGGAATTGACCCTACCGGATGTGGGCGTCATTGCGGTGCGGGACAGCGAGTCGGGCGAAGAGGCCATTGTGGATACCCGCCGACTGTCAGTTCGGGAGGACTACGCCACCGAGGCCCTGCAGCGCCTGGAAGCCCGCCGCGCCCTGATGGAACGATTGCGGGTAGACCTCATCGCCCTCGAAGTGGAAGAGGACTACGTGCGCGCCCTCCACCGCTTTTTTCGTATGCGCGAACGGCGTATGCTCGCATGAAGACTCGGAAGCACTATCGTGTCATGATGCCTTTCGTGCTATTGCTCGTGGCCCGTGCGATGCCGGTCTTTGCCCAGGATGTAACGGCGACGGGTGAACTCGCGCCCACGGAGATTCCTTTTCACCAGGTGGCGACCTATACGATTCGGGTCAATGCGCCCGTGGACGCCGCCGTCGTGGTTGCGCCCTGGGCGGAAAGCATGCCGGGCCTGGCGGTGCAGCGGGGGGAAAGCCATTCCCGGGTGTTGGGTGGTGGTCGGCAAGCATTCACACAGGTCTTTCACCTCGTACCATCGAGGGTGGCGCGCTATGAATTGCCCGCCGCGCAGGTACAGATAGCGGGAAAGCAGGTGGCAGACGTGGTGCCGGTGGTGCTCGAAGTCAGGGACCTGACCGAAGCAGAGCGGGCCGCTGTGGCGGAGCCCCTTCCTTTGTTGAGTCTGGAAGAAGCACAGGCCCGTATGCCTCACCTCCCCATGAGTACACTGTTTATCGGGGGTATCGTATTGCTCCTGGCAGGCACCGCCATGGCTGGGGTGCTCTACGTGCGACGGCAGCGCGGGCCCGCGACGCCGGGGCAGGTGGCCGAAATGCGGGTACGGGAACTGGTTGGCCGTCTCGATAAGCGGCGGGTTCGGGGGGAGGCGTATTATGTGGAGCTTTCGGACATTCTTCGCGATTTTGTCTCCGAGCGATTTCGGGTGCACGTGCATGAACGTTCGACGCCCGAAGTGGCCAACGCACTGGGTGTCGAGACGGTACTCAGCGATCCCCAGGTTGAGGCCTTCGTTGCGCTCCTGCGTTCCTTTGATGGCGTAAAGTTCGCGTTGCGCCAACCCGCCATATCGCAGATGATGGAAGAGGCCGACTCTGTGATCGCTTTCATACGGGACGTGGATGATCTCGGGGAAACGGTGGAAGAGCCCGCTGAGCAGGAGTCGGCGGCATGATGCAGTACGACCCGTTCTTTTTCGATATCCTGCGTACGCCGGCCTGGCTCTATCTCGTGCCATTGCCCATCGTGTTGTTGATCGTTGAAGTGCTTCGCAAATCCCCGGGGCTCCTGGTTATTTCCACGGGGTCGCGGCTGAAGGAGCTGGCCCACCGACGCCGGGCCTGGACCCGTCACCTGCCTGCCGTCCTCCGTTGCCTTGGCCTGCTCGCCCTGTTGGTGGCCCTGGCGGGCCCCATGGATGGCTTCCGCATTCGGAAAGATCGGGCGGACGTAGTGGATATTATGCTCTGCGTGGATGTGTCCAGCAGTATGGGCGAGAGAGACTTCCGAATCGGGTCCGAGGATGCCAATCGACTGGATGTGACCAAGATTGCGGTAGGGAACTTCATCGCAAACCGCCGCCTGGTGCCCGAAGAACGGTTCGGCGTGGATCGACTGGGACTGATATTCTATGCTGGCATCGCCTGGACGGCCTGTCCGCTGACGCTGGACTACGGCGTGTTGGAATTCGAGATTGCCGCAGCCCAACCGGCCTCCGATCGGGAGCGCCATAAGAACGGTACGGCCATCGGCTCCGCTATCGGGTTGGCGGTGCGGCGACTTAGTAAGAGTGAGGCGAAGTCCAAAGTCATCGTGCTGCTTACGGACGGAATGAACAATCGCAATGAACTCGACCCGGTAACCGCGGCCCATCTTGCGGCGGCCTACGACATGCGAATTTATACCCTGGGTGTGGGGCCCCTTCCCGATGCCCAACGGATGGGGTCGGTCGCGGCGGCAGCGCGTCAACGAGGTGATTCGGTTGACGAAGCCAGTTTGAAACAGATCGCGGAAATCAGCGGCGGGGCCTACTATCGGGCCACCGACGCCACATCGCTGGAAGAAGCCTACAACGCCATCAACACCCTCGAAGCCACCGACATGGAGGTGGGCGATGTATACGAGTATGACGAGGCCCACACCCCGTGGATTCTTCTGGGCGCGCTGCTGCTCGGCGGGGCGGTCTTCAGTCGACGCATCTGGTTTGAGGTGCTGCCATGAGCGACCTGTACTTCACCATGGGAAGCCTGGGCACCGTGCTCGCTGTCATGCTGCTGCTCGGGCTGTGCCTCGGGGGAATACTGGCGTGGCTGGAGCGGCGGCGTGCCCAACGCCTGGCCCGTTTTGTGTCCCCCGTGATGTTGGATCGCATATCTATCGGCTATCGCCAGGCACTACGGCGGCCCCTCAATTACCTGGTGCTCTTGGGTGCACTCGCTCTATTCCTGGCCATGGCGGGTCCCCATTGGGGTTCAGATGCGACCGCCCAGGCCCGGGGGAGCCGTGAGTTTCTGATCTTGCTCGACACCTCGGAGAGTATGAACGCGGTCAATCCGGCACCGAGTCGCCTGGAGCGAGCCCGCCGCAAGATCGCCGATCTGGTGCTGAAGAATCCCGCAGACCGATTTGGCCTCATAGCCTTTTCCGGCGGTGCAGCCCTCCAGTGCCCACTCACGAACGATCATGCCTATTTCATGACGGTACTACATGCGGTGGACACGGATACTCTTTCGGAAGAAGGGACCGACATTGAGGCGGCCCTCTATGAAGCGGCGAAAATCTTCTCGGGGGATGCCACTTCAGGGGCTGCAAGCGGCGGTTCAGGCCGGGCGGTGTTGCTGGTGAGTGATGGCGAAGCCGTAACCGGTGATGCCCAACAGGCGGCCCACGAACTCGCGCCGCTGAGTACGATCATGGTCATCGGCATCGGTGACCCCGACGGCGCAGAAGTTACCTTGCCCCAATGGATGCGCCAGGTCCGAGGTAACGGCGTATCGGATCGCAGCCACCACTCCCGATTGGATGAAGATGCCCTTTCGGATATTGCAGTGGCCGGTGGTGGAGTTTATGTGCGGAGTACGCTGGGCGATGATGACGTTCGTGTGATTCAGCGAGAACTTGCCTTCCTCGATGGGGCATCTTCCGATGAGGGTCCTGGACTTCAGCGCACCAATCGTTATCGGTGGCCCCTGGCCCTTGCCGTCGCGTTTTTTGCGGCCGAAGCGCTGTGGCTCATTCTCATGCCCCGCCTGGCGCGGGCGCCGGGCTCCGAAAAGGAGGGGCCGTGATGCGCTACGCTGCCTTGATACTTTCCCTCGCGATCGGGTGTTTATGGACGGGATGCCAGGGTACACGGGCGCCCGAGGAAACATTCCGTGCGTCCGAATTTCAACTGCACGCGGGACGCGCCGAAGCGGCCTTGAGCGCATTGCTGTCCGAGCGGGTGGACTATCCCGAGGATGCTGCGCTGCTCTTTCAGATTGCCCGGGCCCAACAGGCTACTGCCACCGTCCTGTCGGTGCCGGGTTCGCAGGGCGAGGCCCTGCGGCAGCTGGATAAGGCCCACGAGACCTTCGCACGGGTAGACGAGATGGAACCGGAGGGCCTGGGCCCTGCGGCACGGTTTAACAGTGCCACGGTGCTGTTTCAACGAGATGGCTTTTTGACGGCGGCGGATCGCTACGAGGACCGGGTCCAGAACCTGCAGCGTGCGGTCGATCTGCTGACCGATTTGGTGGCGGACGAGCCAGACTTTGAGGAGGCGCAACGGAATCTTGACTACGGGCGCTATCGGCTGAGTATGCTCCGACAAAACCCGCCCCGGGCCGAGGAAGAGGAGGAAGAAGGGGAGTCAGAACCGCCCCCGGCCAACAGTGCGGTGGATGCGGCCACGACCCAGATACCCCAGGCAACGGCGGAAGTTATCGATGGGAGCACGGTGATCCTGCGTTTGCCGGGCCGTGGGGAGGAGGCACCATGAGACTGCTCGCTGCAACCCTGATAGCCCTGTGTCTCCTGGGACAGAAGGAACTGGAGCCGACGACCCCCGAAGAGCCCGAGCGCATTCGCCTGCTGGCCATCCACGGCACCGATGAAGGGCGTAGCACCATGGAAAGTGACCCGAGCCTGGCGCCCGTGCGGGACTTCCTGGATACCCTGCCCTATGATACCTATCGGGAAGTGGCCTACCACGAAATCAGCATCCCCTACGGAGAAGAGGCGAGCGTACGGTTGGGGACGATCTATTCTTTTCATGGACGCCCCATGCGACTGACCGATTCGGGGGAGGTCGTGTTGGAAACCCATATTGACATGAAAAAGGATGACCAGGTGGTGGAGGCCTTGCGGGTTACCGGACGGGCCAAGCGAGGACACGGCATGGTGTTCCGGGGCCTGTCCATGCCTGCGGGGGAAATGATCGTGGTGATGAGTGTGGCCGAAATGCCCGAGGAAGGTGGGGGGCAGGCAGGCGCGGGCGAATCCCAGGAGTCTTCGTCGTCCTCCAGCGGCAATAATCCCGACCAGGTCGCCGGGGAAAGTTCGGGAAGTGGCTCCGGCGATAGCGACGTGACGCCCACGCCCACCGAAGAACCCGATCCCATGCCGGAAGAGGAGGAGGAAGACGCGCCCGAGGCTACGTTGCCGCCACCGGGAGATGGGGGCCGTGTCGAAGAAGGGGAGGAGCCCCTGCCGCCGGAGCTCGCCAACCTGGAGGGCATCCTGCGTGCCCTGGAGGAGGTGGATCGCCGTGAGCAGGCGGCATCCCGCGGGCATCGGGGAACAACACAGTTTCGGGAGAGCTGGTGGTGATTCGTTTCGTTCTCATCAGTCTGATCGGGGTCGGTAGTCTATCGGCCATCGCCGAGGAAACACCCATCCGACTCGCGCAGGTGGCGCTGCCGACGCTGGAGGAAGTGATCTTTCTCGATAGCGAAGTGGATCAGAAGACCGTCTATCTCGGTGAAGAGGTGCAGCTCACCTTGACCTTTGGCCAACTCAAATTCCGGGGTATCCGGGTACAGAATTTTTACAAGACCAGTGCGGTACGATTGCCGGAGATGGAAGGCTTTTTCTCCGAGGAGCCCCAAAAAGAGATCCATGAACAAACCCGCAATGGCTTCGCCTATATCGTGACGACCTACCGTATTAATCTCTATCCGACCCGGTCAGGAAAGCTCTTCATCGGTGCGTGGCGGTGGCAGGGCATGGCCCGGGGATTTACAAGTGAAGGCGCGCGGTCCATCGATGTGGACAAAAAGACCGACCCGATTACCATCGAAGTGCTGCCCTTGCCCCCGGCCCCAGCGGATTTCAGCGGCGCGATTGGGGCCTTCACCCTGCAGACAAGCGTGGCGCCGGAAGTGCAACAGGGCTTGCCATTCTCCATGCAGGTGGACGTCTATGGCAGCGGGAATCCCCAGACCCTTCGTCCGCCCCAGTTGCAGGCGGCACCCTGGTATCGTGCCCGTGAAGTGCCTGTGGACTCGGTGCTCTTTCCGGAAGCCCGGCAGCCGGAGTTCCTGAAACGCTTCACCTATGAACTTGTTGCGCTGGAAGCGGGTGAGCATACCCTTGCTCCCCTATCCATGACCTTTTTCTCACCCACCACCAAGCGTTACAAAACCGTTGAAAGTGAGGCCATGACCCTGGCAGTTGCCGCCAGCGGGGAGACGGAAGAACTCGTCGTGGTGGGCGGGGTGGGACAACGCTTTCCCCCCGAGTTGATGGCGATGGGAGATGGCCGTCTTCCCGTGGTGGCCCAGTTGCCGCCGCTGGATAGGCCGTGGCTTCGTATCCGCTATTTCACCGGTCTCAGTCTGGTGCCGGTGGTGTGCTTTCTCCTGATCTGGGGCTTCGCCTTCCGGAAGCGCCGTGCGTATTTGGCGGGGACCGGGAGCACTGTTTCCCGCCGCATCGAAGTGGCCATGGGCGAGGAAGGGTCGGTGAATGGCCTTCGCCAGGCTATCCTGCAGGAAATCCGCTATGCGACCGGTTTGAAGACGGCCGGGATGAGTGCCCCGGAGCTGGAAGAGGCCCTGGCGCGGGACCACGGGCCCGCGCTCGGTGGGACCGTCGGCGGTGTGCTGAGGTGGTGCGAAACTGCACGCTTCAGTTCGGCGGTGCCCACGCCCGATGAAACACGGGAGCAGGCCCAACGGGTTATCGGGGCATTGACCTACCTGGCCCATAGGGAGGACGGGAGGTGAATTTTCTTCTTCTGACTGCCCTTTGCGTCACCGGAACGGTATACGATGATTTTTTTCAGCAGGGGAACACGGCATACCAGGAAAATCGGGTAGATGACGCCATCGTCGCCTACGAACAATTGGTCACGGCAGGGGTGCGCGAGGCGCCTGTATTTTACAACCTGGGGACGGCCTATTTTCATGCCGGAAACAGGGGCTACGCCCTGTTGAACTTCGAGCGCGCTTTGGATACGGCACCGGGTTATGGCCCTGCCCTTCGGGGAATCGAGGCGATTGCCGCCGTCTCCGATGACCTGTCCGCGTTACCGCCCGGCTTTCGATCTCCCTGGAAGGGCAATACGGCACCTTCCCGGTGGGGACTTCGGGGACTGGCGTTGGTTTTATGGTGGTCGGTCTGGGGTATACTGGCGGTGGTCCTATGGTGGCCCCCCACCATGGCGCGATACCGTTTAGTCCTGTCAGTCGGATTTACTCTGGTAGTGCTGGCCCTGGTGCTTACCCTGGCCCGTGCGCCCGATAGCGCCATGGTGGTGGCCGAAGAGCTTCCCGTGCGCTACGGTCCCGATACACGGGATGTGATACGCGATGTCTTGCACGCGGGAGACCGGGTCGTCCTGGAGACTAGCAGCCGGGGATGGACCCGGATTGAAACGGGCAGTGGTCAACGGGGATGGGTAGAGAGCGCCCACCTCGAAAACGTGGCGTTGCCCTTTCCAAACTAATCTGGAAGAGAGCAGTACAGCACGTGAGTGACGTTTCCGAGTACGATTTTTCGGAGCTGGTCCGTTTCGCGGAACAGGATTCCGTATTGTTTCGCACCTGTCCCCAGCGGACCCGCGTTAAGGCCATTTCCCAATTCTATCGTGAGGCCTGGGAGGGAGCCCGTGTTCGCCATCAGGCCGGCTCCTCGGGGCGGAGCGTACTGAATGATCTCACGGCAGCGGCGGATACGCTGGTCCAGGGTATTGTACAGTTTGGCCTGGCGAAGATATCGGCTTCGCCCCGTTTGCGCCGCCGAATCGCCCTGGTGGCCCTGGGGGGCTACGGGCGCGGTGAGCTCAGTCCCCGCTCGGATTTAGATCTCTGCTTCCTCTACACGGGACGGCAAGACCAGGCCCTCCGCGATCTCAACGACTATCTCGTCCCGACTTTTTGGGATGTGGGTTTCAAGATGGGCTACATCTTTCAGCACGTGAAGGAAGCCCGTGCCCTGGCGGCCTCGGAGCCGGAAGTGTTGACGAGCTATATGCAGGCCCGGCTGGTATGGGGTGATAGCGGTGTGTTCGGTGCCCTGGAGCGGGGTGTCGAAGCGATTCAACGTAAACAGGAGGCCGCCTTGCTGGCCTTTCTCCGCAACCGTGAAACGCTGGAATCCCTGCCCGAGGAACACCGGGACCTCCACAACCCGGAGCCCGACATTAAGGAGAATGTGGGGGGACTGCGGGACGCCCACGTGGCCCGTTGGATCGTTGGGCTCCGCCGTGGGCAGGTTACCCTCGATGACCTGGAACGGTTGGGCGAGCTGCGTTCGGAAGACAACCTCTATTTTCAGGAGAGCCTGGACTTTATCTGGCGCGTCCGAAACGAGCTTCATTTTTACACGGGTAAGGCAGAAGATCGGCTCACCTTCGCCCATCAAAAGCATGTCGCGGCGGCACTGGGTTATGGCGACGATGGGCAAGCGGCGATTGATCGCTTCATGAAGGACTACTACAGCGCCGCCCGCCTGGTGCGGCGTATGCTCCGCCTGGTGGTGGGGATTGCCGACCTGGCCGGGAACGCCCAGGCTACCCGGGGGTTGGCTTCCCGTGGACGGGTCACGGTGGTGAATGGGGAGCTCAGTATTGGCGCTGAAGATCCCCAATGGTTCGCCGAGTATCCTCCCCGCCTGATGGAAATCATGTGGGAAAGTTGCCGCCGTCAGGTGCCCCTCGACCATATCAGCCGGGAGCGCGTCACGGGAAATCTTGCGCTCGTGGGCGAGGCCTTTCGGCGCGACGATTTGGTGCGCCGCTTCTTTGTTGCGTTGTGCAGTCGCCCACTCCACGCGGGAATGGCCCTGCGACAGGCGGCAGAGACGGGGCTGCTTGGCGCCTATATCCCGGAGTACGCCGATGTGGATGGCGTGGTGCGGTATGAAGATTTTCACAGTTATCCCGTCGATGAACATACGCTCCGTGCGGTAGAAGCTATCGGAGCGGTCGGCGACGCGGAAGGCCCTATCGGTCACTTGCTCCAACGAACCCTGGAACATCTGCGGGACCCCCATATCCTCATTATTGCCATTCTTTGTCATGATCTGGGAAAGGTCAGTGGGGAGGAGCACGTCGAGGAAGGCGTGCGCCTGGTAGAGGCAATCGGTGGGCGAATGGGCATGGCCGAAGACGATATTGAGCGCATTGCGTTCCTGGTGAAGCACCACATGGCCATGAACCATATCGCCATGTACCGGGATACCGATGACCTCGATATCGTCGCGGAGTTTGCCCATACCATGGGTGCCCTGGAGCGGCTTCAGGCCCTGCTCTTGCTCTCCTACGCCGACTTGAGTGCGGTGGGTCCCAACGTATGGACGGAGTGGAAGGGTGCCCTCCTGGCGAAACTCTATTTGAAGGCCGAGCAGTTACTCCTGGGACGCGCGCCCTTCGATGAGGCATTCTGGAGTTCACCCAAGGCGCGGACGATAGAAGAACTGGCGCCGGAGGAACTACGCCCCCACATCGAAGGTCATCTCAGACAGTTGGGCGAGCGTTACTTTGTGGCATTCAGCCCGGCACAGATCGTGTCCCACATGGCCTGTCTGGAAGAGGCCCGCATCCATGGGCTTGCGGTTCGCGTGGATGCACGAGAAGACACGGGTACCAGCGATGTGGTGGTGTGTACCCGCAATCGGCATGGCCTGTTTGCGCAAATCGCGGGCTGTTTGACGGCCCAGTTGTCCGATGTGCGGCGGGCATCCGTTTTTACAACGCCCGATGGATTCGCGGTGGACAGTTTCACCGTCATCGATGCGGCGAATCGGCGCGCGCTGACCGCCGGGCAGGTGAAGACCCTGAACCGTACTTTGGCCCGGGTACTGCTCGAGGAGGAGCCGGTACAGGAATTTGTGGATAAATCGCGGAATCGGCTCTTTGGATTTAACAAAGTACGGGTCCCCGTACCGACCCGAGTCAGCTTCGACAACGAGGCATCCCGCACCGATACGGTCTTGGATATTGAAACCGGCGACCGAACCGGCTTACTCTACGACATTGCCCGGGTGCTTGCCGGGTTTGGAATCGATTTGCAATCTTCCCATGTGGTGACGGATGCACGACAGGTTCGTGATGCCTTCTATATTCGATTGGGGGATGCGAAGGTAGTCGACGGGGCCATGCAGGCGTCCATTCAGGCGGCACTGGAAAGCGTTTTTCATGCGCGTGGACAGGCCGATGGGTAATCGCAGCGGCAGGGAAATCACACCGTCGCAATGAAAAACGGTGTGGCAGGAATACATAGAGACACGAGAGCAGCACGACCGGGTGATGGTATCCGAGATGCCTCCAGGTCAGGAGATAGATGAATGAGAAGTTATAGGATAATCCTCACCGGGGCCATACTCGCCGCCTTCCTGGCGCCACTGTGTCATGCCCGCAGCCCTATTTTACGGGAAATTGAAGACAGCTTTGTGCGCCTCCACGAAGAAGTGGGACCCTGCGTCGTTTCCATCGAGACGGAAGGGAACGCGATGCCCCGGGGAAAAAAAGAACTCGATGAGTTACACCAGTTTTTCGGTGCCCCTGTGCCCGAAGGGCAGCGGGGCGAAACCCGTCCGCTGGCGACGGGAAGTGGTTTTATTTATGATGTGGAAGGCCATATCGTCACCAATAACCATGTGATTGCCGACGCCCAGAAGATTGAAGTCCTGCTTTCCAATGGAAAACGGTACGAGGCGAAGGTGGTGGGTGCGGATGCGGATACGGACCTTGCGGTTATCAAGATCGACGCCGATGAACCGCTCATGCCGGCCGTGCTCGGGGATTCGGACACCCTGAAGGTGGGCCAGTTCGCGATTGCGATGGGCAGCCCACGGGGCTTTGAAGGGTCCCTTTCCTTTGGCCACATCAGTGCACTGGGTCGGAACAACTTGTGGGGCCTGGAAGCCCAGGGGATTCGTTTTCAGAACCTGGTGCAGACCGATGCCGCCATCAATCTCGGAAACAGCGGCGGCCCACTCTGCAATATCGATGGGGAAGTGATCGGGATCAATATCGCGATTATCTGGGGGGCCAATTCGATAGGATTCGCGATCCCCGTGAATGAAGTGAAGAATATCGTGCCCGACCTCATTGCCGACGGCAAAGTAACCCGCGGATTTCTCGGGGTCCAAATCGATGATGCCACGGGCAGTATCGCTTCGGCCCTGGGGCTCCCGGATGACAAAGGGGCCCTGGTGGAGGTCGTTCGACCCAATACGCCGGCGTCCCGGGATGGCATCCACGTCTATGACGTCATTCGCAAGGTGAACGGCGAGATCATTGAGAATGCCGGTGCCCTGATTCGAAAGATATCCTCCTTGCCTCCCGGAGAAACAGTCATGATCGAAGTCTGGCGCGATGCCGAAAGTATCGAGCTTCAGACGGTGCTGGGCGAGTGGAACGGCGCAGAACAGGCCGCTCCGCAGGTGGCCCCCATTCTCGGGATGCAGCTCCGTGAAGTGGACGCAGAACTGCGTAAGGAGTTTGGTATTCCAGAGGAGGAAGGGGGCCTGTTTGTGATGGATGTGGTTGCAGGTAGCCCCGCCGACGAGGCCGGAATTCGGGTGGGTGATCGCATCACCGAAGCTGCGCAAATACCGGTCGCATCAGTCGACGCCTTTCAAACCCTGGTGAAAGAACGTAGTGGAGCCAACAAGTCGATCCTGGTGCGGTATGCCCGGGGCGACGCGAGTCCGGATATCACCGTGATCAAAGTTCCTTAAGCTCCATACCAGTTTTTTCCTCATACCCCGATTACCGCGCACGGATGTGCGACTCCCCTGGTGGCAGTCGCCCATCCGGCGTTTTTTTTGTCAGCATATCGCTTTGAAACCACCAGTTTTGGAACGGATCTCAAAAAAAACGAGGCGATCGTCATTGGGGGCATGTTATGATATTGCATCGATACAGTGATGATCAGGGAAGTCATAGTTGACACTTCGATATCGACACGGGTGCACGTGGAGTTGCGGTTGGTTACAGGGAGTCGGTTGTACAAGTAGTTTCGACGCGGTGGGCTCTTCAGAGTGTTTCCGCGGGACAGGGATGGAGTGTCTGTTGTGGTCAAAGAAGTTTTTCATTACCAGGATGCACGGATTCTCATCGCCGATGATCAAGAGAGTATCGTCGCGCTGGTGAGTCGCACCCTTGAAAAGGTGTTCGGGTGTACGGTGTCCGTGGTTTCCTCGGGGGATGAAGCAATTACCCGGTTGTCCGAGGAGCCCTTTGACGTGTTTCTCACGGATATGAGAATGCCCGGCGTCCATGGGCTGGATCTTATTGAACGGGTGAATGCCGAATGGCCCGCGATGCATATCGTCGCCATGACCGGCTATCCCAGTGAATTTCCTTATGTGGAAGTCATTGAGGTGGGCGCCAAAGACTTTTTGAACAAGCCGTTTCTGGCCGCAGAACTCATTGCCAAATTGATGCGCGTATTGGATGAGCGCCGCATGCGCCATGAGTTGGAAGTGGCCCACAAGAAGTATCGGAGCTTGTTCGATCTGAGCATGGACGGCAAGCTGCTTCTCACATTAGACGGGTTTGTCATTGAAGATGCCAACGACGCCATGTGTTCGTTGTTGGGGAAGAGCAAGGGGGAGTTGCTCAACACCAATTTTGTAGAGTTCTTAATCGAGTCTGACCGCGAACGATTCAATCTGTGGATGGGTGTCTGCCAGCGGAGCGGAAAGGGCACCATCGGAGATCTTCAGGTGGTGCGGAGCAACGGCACGGGCATCCACGTGGACGCAACCGTGACAATGGTAGGGGCGGACGGCGAGGAGTTTATCTTTCTGGCCTTTCGTGACATGACCGAAAAACGGGAAGTGGAGCACCGCCTGGCCGAGGCCGCCCAGTCCGACGCACTGACAGGATTACTCAACAAGCGCTCCTTCAGCAACCGTATCGAACTGGCCGTGAGTAGCGCCGATGAGGTGGATTCAAGACTGGCGTTACTCATGATAGATCTGGATAATTTCAAACAGTGTAACGATACCCATGGACACCAGGTGGGTGATGAACTGCTGAAGGCAGTGGGCGAAGTGATCACCGCCAGCATACGAAATACGGCCTACGATGAGGGCTTCCGTTGTGGCGGCGACGAGTTTGCCGTGCTCCTGCACAAGTTTGTGGATGGTGGCCCCATGGTTGTGGCCGAGCGGATGCGCGAGAAGTTTGAGCAGATTGAGAATTACGGTACGAGCATGAGTATCGGCGTGGCGGAGTACAAGTCATCGATGAACGTGGCGTCGTTTATTCGTGCGGCAGATGATGCACTTTACAGTGCGAAAGGGCAGGGCAAGAACGTGGTTTGTGTCGCGAGCTGAACGCATCAAAGAAACTGACCGTACAACGGACCCCGCCTTTCGACGGGGTCCGTTTTTCGTTGCGTTACTCGGCAGGCGTAGCCAATTCTGCCGTGGCCTTGGGACTCGGCCCCCCGAAGACTTCTTCCAAGAAGGCCGTGGTGACCTGGACCACCCGGTCATTGACGACCTGGGCCACATCCATGGCGTGGGGCCAGCCATCCAGGCGGTCGTACCAGTAGTAGTTCCCCAGCTCCTGAAACTTCTCTGCCAACAGGTCGGATTGACGCACCGGCACCAGGCTGTCCACCGTACCATGAATGATCAGCGTGGGTGGGTCGTCGGCGTCCACATAAAACAGCGGTGACCCTTTCCTGAACTTGTCGGGTAGTTCTTCATAGGTGCCTTGCATGAAGTCGGTGAGAAGGTGGTGATTGCGGTTGGGGCCCGTCGTGAAATCCGTAGGCCCGTAAATGTCGATAACGGCAGCGACGGCACTGGACACTCCTTCGTTGCCCCCCGTTCCTTCGAATTCGGGTACGTCGCTGGCAAAGCCCACCATCATGGCAAGGTGACCACCCGCCGAACCACCGATAACGGCCAGGCGTTCGTCGTCAATGTGCAGGCGTTCGGCATTGGCCCGTATCCAACGCACCGCACATTTCACGTCCTCCACACAATTGGGGAAGTAGCCCTCTTCCCCTAGTCGGTAACTGACAGTAGCGACTACGTAGCCCATTTGGGCAAACTGGGTGGTATAGAGCTTGTAATCCTGACGCTTCCCGCTCCGCCAACCGCCGCCGTGGATGAACATAATGGCTGGAACGGGGGCCCGTAAGCCTTCTGGATAATAGAGATCCAGAGCCAGTTCTTTGCCACCGCCCGTGCCGTAGACGACGTTGGTCTCTTCGATTACACCAGCGGGCACCGGCAATGCCGCCACATCGCGGTCAATAAGCTCCATGTCGTAGAGCCCCAACGCCTGCAAGCCAAAGGCGGTCAATATCAGGTTTTCTGTCGGATAGCCCTCGGGAGGCGGGCCCAACTCATCTGGAATGCGGACAAGGTCTGGACGCTGAGCCGGGGGACGAGAATCAATGAAGAGCCACCAGCCACCAATCAGAAGGGCCAAAAGGAGTAGGGTACCAAGGATACGAAGAATTATCTTTTTCATGGGCGTGTACTCACAGGTTCGTTGGGTTCCGAAAAGACATGTTGCAAGAAGGCGTGGAGGGTCTCCTGCACCCGCTCGTTGACGGGCCGGGCCACATCCATCGTGTGGGGCCAGCCGGGGTAGCAGTCATACCAGTAGTCTACCCCCAGGGCCTGAAATTTTTCCGCCAGCGCGTCGGACTGGTCGGGGGTAACGAGGGTGTCCAGCGTCCCCTGGATAATGAAGGTGGGCGGGTCACCCGCGTCCACGTGAAAGAGGGGAGAGGCCTCTTCATAGCGCGTCGGCTCCTTGGCGTAGGACACCTTCATGAAATTCGTAATGGTCGGGTGGACCTTGGCGACTTCCGTGGTGAAGTCGGTGGGACCGTAGAGGTCGATGACCGCCTGCACCGCGCTGCTCACATCGGGGTTGCCGCCATTGCCCTCCAATTCCGGCACATCGCTGGTGTAGCCGGCCATCATGGCCAGATAGCCCCCCGCCGAGCCGCCAGCAACCGCGATCTTGTTCGGGTCGATGCCCAGCCGTTCGGCATTCGCCCGAAGCCAGCGTACCGCGCATTTGGTATCCGACACGCAGCCGGGAAAGCCCGCCACATCGGCGAAGCGATAGCCCATGGTCGCCACCACGTAGCCCTTCAACGGAAGTTTGGCGGCGTAGAACTTATAGTCCGATTTGTCCCCCTTGGTCCAACCGCCCCCATGAATAAAGAGGACCGCGGGCAGGGGTGTCGTGGATACTTCGGGACGGTACAGGTCCAGCTTCAGGGCGATGTCGCCCTCCTGCCCATAGGTGATGTCCAATTCCTCGATGACCCCATCCGGGACGTCCACAGGGGCTTCCCGGTCCAACAGGTCGAGTGTCCCGGTGGCAAAGGCGGCCATGAGGGCATTCTCGGTGGGGTAGCCTTCCGGCGGTGCGCCGAAGGTGTCGGGCATGCGGGTAAGGTCGGTGCGGACGGCGGGTGCGCGGCCATCCAGGAAGAGCCACCAGCCACCGATGGCGCAAAGAGTCAACAGGGTAAGCGTAAGAATCCGTAACAGGGTGCGGAGCATACAGGGGCCTCTCTCAGGCAAAGTTTCGTGTCGTAGGAATGCGGTTCATAGTGCCACCCCATCCCGTGGCGATACAACTAAGACCAGCGAACGTAGCGTTTGGCGTCATACTCAAGAAAAAACGCCCTGTGTCCGAGGGGGACACAGGGCGGTGTGGGATTAAGGGGACAGGTGACTTCTAGCCAGCCGGATCGGCATCGATATGGGCCACTTTATAACCGCCCTTCGACTTGAAGTAGACGATGAGAATGACAAAGCAGACCAGCATGATAACCGGGAAGATAGCAACGGTTTTCAGGGCACCTTTGGTGGCTTGACGTTTCAGCGGTGCGATAGCGGCCGCTTCTTCTTCTGTTGCTTCCTTCTCTTTCTCCGGGTCCAGGGCAACGATGCCACCGAAGATGGTCGTCTTGGGCGCGGCATACTTTTCGAATACCGGCGCATTTTCCGCCTGGAGTTTTGCAGCTACCGAAGTATCCTGGATGTAGCCGAGGAACGGCGCACCGACGATACCGACGGCGAGCATGCCCACACCACCAAGGGTGTTGAGCGTAAGCGCGCCACCTTTGGGGAACTGCTCCGCAGCCACACCCAGCATGGTCGGCCAGAAGAAGGTCTTACCGAAGGCATAGAGGGTTGCTGCAGCGAGAATCATGACGCCTGTGGCCGTGGAAAGGAAAACCAGGCCTAAGGCGGCGATGATGGCGCTACCGGCCAGCAGTCCCAGGGGAGAGAGGCGGTGCACAATGGAGCCCGCGAAGAAGCGAAGGACCATCATGATGAAGGAGGTGTACACCAGTACCCAGCCCGCCTGAAGGCCAAGCTCTTCCATCTCCGGTTCCATGAGCGGCGTAATCCAGCCGTCGGTGCCCAACTCGGTCGTGGCGAGGGGCATCATGATAAGGAGCATGAAAACGAAGAGGGGACGGCCCAGGGATTTGACGTAGAAGCCATAGACACCCACCAGCGCGACGATGATGACGAGTTCAAGCACCCACGGGAACCCGAATACGCGCCCGACTTCCGCCGTCATCAGCGATACCACGATGAGGGCACCAATGATACCCACTTCCTTGAGCATGGCGATGTAGGAAACACCGGACTCCACCCGTTCGTGGATGGGAAACTTCTGACCGAAGAGCATAATACCGTAGATGACCGTGGGGATCAGGATGAGTCCCACTTTGATCTGCCAGTCCGTATCGGCGCCCAGTGCGATGGCCATAATACCGCCGATGACGAGACCACCGGGCCAGCCGGCGTGGAGGATATTCAACCACTTGGTCTTCTCATTGCGGAACATGGTTGCCACCACGGGATTGATAACGGCCTCAACGGTACCATTACCCAGCGCCACGATGAAGGTCGCGATGTAGAGCATCCAGTAGCCGGTGGCGAAAATCGTCAGGATGGCGGAGATGACGTGACACGCAAAGGCGAAGACCATCGCGCGGCCATAGCCAATCTTATCGATAATCAAACTGAAGAGGATGATGCTGATTGCAAAGGGCCACAGTCCCACACCAAACAACTCGCCTTTTTGCGTCTCGGTGAACCCGAACTCCGTCGCCCAGTCATTGATGACCATGGAGCGCACAACAAAGCCAAAGGCTGTGGCAATCAGGGCTACGAAGCAGCCCCAGAAGAGGCGTTTTTGATGCGCCTCTATGCCGGCAGATTTTTCTTCACTCATATCCTACCTTTCTCTCCTGTCTCACCAGCCCGATGAAACATGTTGAATGAACGGTCCGCTAACACGTCTCACAGACGGACCGACGATTGACCCAAATACACTAGCCAGAAATAGTACCCGTTATGGGGTAGGCAATCAAGTAGTGATTCTCCATGGCAACGATGATGGGGGCTCCACCGGTCATGCCCCCAATCGTATGTCCTTTCCGTCCTCCAGGTCCTTTCCACGCCATACCACAGGACCGGCCTACTCCTTCAGCAGCCAAACCTCGGCAATCTGAATCCCTCGGCCCGTGTCGCGGTCCCACCGGAGATCGAGTTTGCCGTCTTTCGTCGCTTCCATGGGGATGATAAACTCCAACGGCGTCACCGGTGCTTCGTTATCGGTCGGCACCGCCGCGCTGTCGCGGTTGATGGTATAGCGGACGCCCTGACGGGTATTCCCATAGGAGCCGTGGATCGGATATTTTTCATCGGCCGTGAGGCGGATGGTGGCGTTGTAGCGGCCCAAGTAGGTGACCTTCACCCGATAGCGGGCTTTGGGGTCCAGATTATCGTAGTGCATGAGGAGGGGCGTGCCGCAGAGGGCCTCACTCACATCCAGCCAGGAAAGACGATAGGGGCTGTCGTCGGGCTGCATCGTGTGGCCTTCACGGGGACTCTCCAGGCTGCCGGGGTCTTCCCACTGGGTCTTTTGTTTCACCAGGTGGGGTTGTTTCCAGGGGAAGCCGAGGTCATCGTAAGAGCTGCCTTCCCCCGGCGTTTCCCAGTTGGCGACTTGTGCCAGCCGTGCCAACGCAAGGTCTCCTTCTACCTGGCCCTCGGGCATGGTGGCGGTAAAACGTCCCGTCTCAATGGCGTCGAATTCATCTTCCAGCCAACGGCGGTTATTCAGCGGCGTGTCCAGGAATTCCAGGATGGCCCCCCGCTCGGAACGCACGGCCTTATAGCGTTTCACATCCAACTGGGCCCCAATGCTTTCAAAGAGCTCGGCACCCAGCGATTCCAGCTTTTCCCGGAGTACATCCGTCGTCTCGTCCTGGTCGGACTCCGCCAGAATCGTGCGTGCGTCGGCAATCGCCTTCTTCGCGCCCAGGGTCGGTGCATTCCGCAACACAGCGAGGGCCCGTTCTTCCTGGTCCAGGGCCTTGAGGAGACGCATCTTGGTGTAGTAATCGAAGGTGGCGCGCATCACGCAGGACTGAAAGCGCCAGTTGGCCTTGAGGGTGTCATCGGCTTTTTCTTCGAGGCTTTTCCACAGTCGGTAGTTTTTTTCGACGCCCTCACAGGTGGCCATGGGTTCGTCAAAGTTTTCTTCAAAGCGATAGAGGCCCGTGCGCACGTCTTCGGCAATGTCGGGGCCAAAAAAGAAGCGGGCGTAGTCCAACAGAATATCGTCCAGCGGGCGGTCGGGGTCCCAGCCGAGGGCCGTCCAGACAAACTTGTTCACATCATCGCCAATGCCATCGGAATAGGTGACGAAGCCGTCGGAATATTGGTCGTAGAGATTGTGGATGTTGGCCGCACCCCGGGGACGGGGGGCGAAGGGCTCGCGGCCCAGCGTGCGGGCATAGGCCCGGTCCCACTCGGGGATGGTGTATTGGGCACGGACCGCGTGGCCAATGTCATCATAGCGGCGGATGGGATAGCGGGCGGGTGTCCGTTCCCGCTGTTCTTTCGCATGGATGCGGTTCCACGCACCATAGATTATCCCCGTGAGCCACTCGGGCTCTTCGCGCTGAAGGTAGTCGAAGAACCAGTTGTTCTGCTCGGGGTCGGCGCCTTGGTTGGAGGTCCAGATGCCGAGCGCCGGGTGAATCGCCCGGGCCTCCTGGGCGAAATGTTCCAGGGTCTCAAACATGAGGTCGGGACGACGGTGGCGACTGCTGCCATCGCCCCCGGTGAGATAAAGGTGGTCAAGATGGGGGATGGAGCGGAGCATGGTGTAGAGCCGTTCCATCCGTTCTTCTTCCTCTTCCTTGGTTTCCCCCTCACCGCCCATGGCGCTGGTGAACATCCAGAAATCGAAACCGTAGTCCGCACAGATACGCGACCAGGCGGCCGACATTTCGCCGCGGGTTAATTTCGCGTGGGGTTTATCCATATCATCCGGGTGGCTGTAGCTCGTCGTTTCGAAGGCATTGGCACCAAAGATAGCCAGCTCCCGCATGTATTGCTCATAGGTTTCTGCCGACCACGCATCATAGCAATGGGCCAGGGCGCGGTAGCCAATCTGGTGACCCCGATGGGGATAGCGGGGCGCCGACGCCTTTTTGAAGTCGTCGTCCAGCATGATAGACCCGGGACGAAGTTCCATGGCCAGCAAGAGGCGGCCCACCGCATAAAGCACTCCCGGCTCATCATGGCCTGCGAGCACGACCGCAGGGAAGTCAGGGAGGGTCGTCGTGAAAGCGGCAAAGCTCTCCGGCTTTTCAGGCATCGTGAAGTCGAGGGGGAGGTATTTCTCCAGGTCATCGACTTGGCTGCCGATGGCGAGCACGATGAGCGGTTGTTTGCCCGCCGGGTAAATGTCGGTGACGTTCAGGGTGATGCCCGTGCGCTTGTCCGTTTCCTCCACCAGCACGCGCGCGGCCGTCGCCACCACCGGATCGTCGCTTTTGAGCAGGACGGTGGCCTTACTCAGGTCCAGGGCTTGGGCTCCCGCCGCGCAAAACAGCAACGCAGCGAGGGTGAAAAAGACAGGGATCGGGTGTATTCGGGACATGGTCGGCTCTCTCCTTGAATTACGAACGTCCAAACGAACTTTCGATAATAACGCCTGACGGAGGAGCAAGCAAGGCGGGAGGCATGGCGCTATTAGCCCAATAAAATTCCCTTGAAGGGTGCCACGGAGAAGAGGCGACATTCATGTGGTGCAATCGATTTGATACCCGACGTGCCGCGCGATCTCGAGGTACGAGAGTTCGTGCGATTCGGGTACACGCGGTACGATGACCACCTGAATCTATCGCTATCGTTGAGCACCAATCGGCTCGGACGAAACACGGCTGTCGCCCCGAAGAGGCATTGCGGCCCTTGCCTGCGGCTACGCCCTGGGTACAGAGGTGCCTCCGATCCCATAGTCCTGTGTGTGCGCCCACATCGGCCCGAAGGGCCTACACAGTTCCGACAGCCCAGGGCAACGCCCTGGGTACCGATGGCCGCCAATCCCAAAGCCCTGAAAGGGCGACACAGCTGATCGTCCGTGAAACATCGGCTAACCACAATCCCCCCTCACACCCCGTCGGTCAACCCCTTCGCCATCGTGTAGCGCTCAAAGGTTACACCCAGCCGCGCGACGTGTTCCACCTGCACAACGGTGTAGCCCTCTCGAGCAAAGAAGGGCCTGGAAATCTTGCTGGCATCCGTGTTGAGCCGGGTCTGGCCGTGGTCCCGTGCGTAGGCTTCCACGCCGCGATAGACGGCCGTCGCCAGGCCCTGCCGGGCAAAGCGGGTGGCGGTGTAGAGGAGGGAAATGTGATCCAGGGGGTGGAGGTGACAAAAGGCAGCGGGCGCACCGTCCATCTCGGCGACCAGGGCGAAGCCTTCAGTGAGCCGCGCCCGAAAGGCCGCGTGCTCATCCGCAAAGGCAGCCCATACGGCAATCTGTTCGGGGCTATACGCGGCGGCCCCCAGGCCTTCCACGGCATCGCGGTAGAGGGCGGCCAGCGCGGCAACATCATCGGGCCTGTAGGGACGAATCTTCATGGCGGAGAGTATGCCACAGGGTTGGACGGGAAATCCCCGTGTGTCGGTTACCGGCTATCGCCGGGAATATTGGGCTGTTCTATGGGGTTAACACTTGACAAGTGCGTAGGGGGCCAAGGACAATTGCCGGGGTGCCACGCCCCGAAATCAGGGGGGATTGTGGTAGTCTTACGGCAGCAAGTAGTCATCGAAAGGGTATAGCAATTCGTATTCGCAGTGGTTTTACGTTAATTGAGTTATTGGTGGTCATCGCCATCATCGGCATCCTGGCAGCTATCCTGCTCCCCGCACTGGCACGGGCCCGGGAGGCGGCACGGCGGGCATCCTGTCAGAACAATCTGAAGCAACTCGGATTGTCCCTGACCATGTATGCCAACGAGAGTCGGGGCAATCGCTATCCATCGCGCCTCGTTTTTGACGTCTTCGGTGACCTGAGTTTCGAGCACATCTTTGACGGACCGGCCGTCTATCCCGAGTACCTCTCCGACCTGGAAACCGTCTGGTGTCCGTCGGATTCCCGGGGCTCGGCCCTGGCGCGGTATGACGGTGTCAAGGGGAATGATAACGGCGTGATTGAACCGGCGGAACTGGCCCGCGGTCCCTATGATTACACCGGCTGGATGATTATGGATGATGTCAACGTGCTCGGCCCCCTGGTGGGGACCCTCGGCTCCGATGCTGCCAATGGCCACCGTTTCACGTCGGCGGAAATGATGAACACGCCCTTTGGCGAATTGGCCTTGGAAAACATCGCCACCAACGGGGATGCCAGTGATGAAGACTTCACGGTGTCGGCCACCTACGCCGGCACCCAGGCCGGTGGGGGAGACACCCTCTATCGCCTCCGACAGGGTATCGAGCGCTTTCTGATTACCGATATCAACAACCCGGCTGCGACGGCCGCGTCGTCGAGCAACGTGCCGCTCATGTGGGATCACATCAGTGCCAATGCCGGTGCCTTCGCTCACGTGCCAGGGGGTGGCAATGTGCTCTATCTCGATGGCCACGTGGAGTTCATCAAGTACCCCGCCGACCGTTTCCCGGTCAGTGTGGACAGTGGCCGCTTCATGGGCCGCTACGATCGCATCTTCGCTCCCTGATGCCCTCCTCTTAGTATCGAAACGTGCACGCGCGAGGTCCCTCCAATGGGTGCCTCGCGCGTTTGCGCAGGGGTAAGGTAATTCGACAAGCGCCGCCCCCCGTCATTCCCCTACGGACGGCATCACTCCGACCCCCGTCATTCCCGCGCAGGCGGGAATCCAGTGGGTATCCCCGTTCTCTTTGTCCGCGCTTCTGGTTCCCCGCCTTCGCGGGGATGACGATGATTTGTGTTTGCGCCGAGGCGCGGTAAACACAGCCTCGCGCGTTTGTTCGTTAGTGGCTCCCCTCGAGGGCCCGGGAGCGGCAATAGGTGTAGACCCCCGCCGCAATAAGCACGCTGCCCAGCAGGGTAATCAGGCTGTAGTGCTCGTTGAAGAAAATGGCGCCCGTGACGCCACCCAGGAGCACCACCAAGGCACCGGATTGGCCAATATAGACCGGCCCCGCCGATTGCTGGAGGTGAAAGAGCAAGAGTTGACTGCTGCCCGCAATCCCCATGAAAAGGAGCAAGAGCACCAGGTGGCTGCCGCTCGCAAAGAAGGCGCGGGGCGTCTCTGCGGGGTAGACGGCGGCAAGGACCCCATAGGTCACCAAGGAGCACAGCGCTGTCGCCAGGGCGGTGGTGGTCGGACTCAAATCCCCGGGCCACGCCACGCTTCGGTAGATGTTTCCGATTCCCAGGGCGATGGGGGCCAACATGAGGATGTAGAGCCAGTGACTCTCCGCATGCATCGTGGCGCCCCGGGTGCTGACGTAGAGCACGGCACCCACCAGTGTGAGACTGAGAAAGGCCAGTCGCTTCCGGTCAAAGGACTCCACATTCATCCCCAGGGCGATGACATAGGTCACCACCAGGGGGAGCGTAAAGGCCAGGGTGGTCAATCCCACTCCCGTATGGGAAACCGCACCGGAGACCACAAGCCGCGGAATGGTGAAGCCAAGCAGGGAGGCGATCACAAAGTATTGGATACTGCCCCGGTAGGCGATTATTCGCGATACGGCACCCCGGTCGACGAGGGCAATGCAGGCGGCGCACCCGAAGGCCTGAAAGAGGGTTGCGTGGAGCGGGTGCAGTCCCTCGGCCTGTAGCTGCCGCAAAAGGATTAAACTGAGGGTGATATTGGCGGCCATGCCCCAGAGCATGGCCGCGTCACGGGTTGCTTTTTTCAAACGATTCTCCTTTTCATGGGGCAGACCAACTCAACCGCCGCCGAGACTTTCCCCGTCAAAATAATCGAGTTTCACGACCTCCGATAAGGGACGTCGGTAGGCCCGGGGCCGCAATTCGCCCACGCCCTTACCCAGAACGATGAGCATGACGGGAATATGGTTTTCCGGCAAATGCAGCAGCTTAACCATTGCATCCGAATCAAAACCGATCATAGGTCCTGTCGAGAATCCCATATCCTGTGCCGCATACATGAGCGACATAGCCGCCAAAGAACCGCTGCGAACCGCCTCATCCCGCTGAGATTGTGGTTTTTCCCGATAAAAACCATCAATCATGGGGAGCACCATGTCCTGCACCGACGGGGGCGTCTCCGCGTAGATAGTGGGAGCGTCTTCATAGGCGTTCAGCTTGCCCGAAACCAGGATGGCCACCGAGCTGTCGCTCACCTGCTGCTGTCCCCAGGCAATCTCCTGCATGGCCGATTTCAGCGCCTTATCGCGGACCGCGACGAAGGACCAATGCTGGAGATTGAAGGAGCTGGGGGTGAGGACGACCTGCTCGAAAAGGGTGGTGAGCTCCTCGTCTGAAATGGCGGTCTCGGGGTCAAACTGTTTAACACTTCGGCGTGTTTCGGCAATCTGTGCAAAGTCCATGGGCTTCTCCTTTGTTAGGTGCAACTATTGTTTACAACAAATATTTGGCCAGCGTCAGGCGCTGGTTTTGAGCATGTAAATTATTCGACCGCCCGGAGTCGGGTCATCAGGTCAATCACGGTCCGGAGCTCTTCCTCCGACAGGGTACCCATCTGTTGCCGGTGGAGGACATCCAGCGGGGGCGCGAGCTGGTCAAGTAAGTCCTGGCCCTTGGGGGTGAGGGATAGGAGCACCACCCGCCGGTCGTTTTCCGGTCGCGTTCGAATGACCAGTCCCAGATTCACCGCCCGATCGACGAGTCGGGTCACGTCGGGTACCCGGGCGACCAGTCGGTCAGCGATGTTCGAGCAGGGGACCCCTTCATCGGGACCGCCCCGAATGATACGCATTAAATTGTAAATCGTCTGGGTGATGCCATATTGCTTGAAACACCCATGAACCGCCTGAGACAGGGCCGCTTCGGTGCGCACGATATTCAGATAGGCTTCCACCTCGAGACTGGTGAAGGGCTTGGTCTGTTTAATTTCATCTTGTAGTGATTTGGGCATGATTAACCTCGCTGACTAAAATCTACCATAAACAATAGTTGTTGTCAACAAGTAAATGCGCGACGCGAGCTCGATGCAGTGGGACGGCGTTTCCCCAGGACGTCACGGGTGCTCGGAAAGGGGGAGTGCTTTGCCACCGTGGAGAGGCGCGACTGCTAGGCGGTAGCCTCGGAATTCCCGTCCTTCCCCCGATGGCGGGGAAGGCGCAAGACGAAGCATGCCCCACGGTCGACCGGCTCCAAGAAGAGACGCCCACCCTGGGAGCGGGCGAGGCGGCGGCTGAGCCCCAATCCCAGCCCGACACCCGGTGCGGACCGTGCCGCTTCCTGCACGGATTTCGTAAAGGGCCGGAAAATACGCCGCACATCGGCAGGGCGGATCCCAACGCCAAAGTCCCGGACACAAAACTCAACATACCGACTCGTGGAGCGCTGGATCAGCGATATATATTGTTTTGTATCGGTTATTCCGTATTTGCAGGCGTTGTCGGTCAGGTTATAAAGAATCTGACCGACAATCTCCCGGTCAATACACACGTAAACATCGGTTTGTGTTAGTTCTGTATGGAATTCGACGGTGCATTGATGGGCGCGCTGCTGCAGCCGAGGAAGGATGGTCTCCAGGGTCTCTTCAACGGAGAGCACTTCCTTGCGGCTGGCTGGGCGGCTACGTTCCAGTCGCGCGTAGGACAATACATTCTCTACCAGATGAGAAAGTCGGTTTGACTCGGCATGGAGTGTTTTCAGGTAGTTATCGCGCTTTTGCTCATCCGGGACCTTACCCTCAAGGAGCATCTCCGTGTACAGTCGGAAGGTCGTCAGGGGCGTGCGTAATTCATGGGTGACTGCCGAGACGAAGCGGGCGCGGCGCTCGCTCAGGGAAAGGGTACCCCAGAGCAGTGCGGTGAGGGCAAGGGTGGCCGTCGCAATGGCCCCGACGGCCAGCACGAGATAACGACGCAGCGGGGAGGCGGCAAAATCCAGCAGCGGCGGGAGTTCGCCAGGCAGCAGGCGAACCGGGAGGGAGGCCAGTTGTCGCCCCGGCACCCGTGGGTCTTCTGTGATGCGCCCGGGGGCCGCCACCAGCTGGGCTTCCGGCAGCAGGTCGGCGCAGAGGCCCACCAACCAGCGTTGCACGGCGTCCCAATCAAGCCAGCACCCCTGGAGGACTGTTTCGTCCCCGATGCGTACCCGTCGAAGGAGCAGGAGTTCGTCGGCATACCAAATGGGGATGATTGGCTCTTCCACTCCACCCTCCGGTGCCTGCCATTGCACGGGAACGTCGGGCTGCGGCAGGTCTTCACCACCTTGCCATACCCCGACGCCACTATCGAGAAAGTTGCCTTGCCCACCGCCTCCGAATCCTCCCGCACCGCCACCTTGGGTGCCGGGTACGCCGAACCCACCCCCGCCGCCACCGAATCCCGCGCTATCCGGCTGTGGGGCTCCTGTCACGTCGTCCCGTCCACTTCCCGCGTCCTTGTTGACGATTTTCAGTGGTAGGTTGCTTTGATGAATTTCCGCCTGATTGATGCGCGAATAGAGTTCGGCGTTGTTGCTGAGGGCCTGGATATCCGGGGTGGGGTCCGCCGAGGAAGGGCCTGGGGGCACGCTCACGTCGTTTCGTTGGTTTTCTTCAAGCGCCGTGAGTAAGGGGTCGTATTGGAGCTGCCCATCGAGTTCTTCAAGGCGTGCTACCGCCCGCTCGATGTCCGAGATCGTGAGATAGTTCGACTCCGCCAGGAGACGCTGGGCTTCCGGGGGCACCTGGGGTGATTGAAGCGATTCCCGGGCGTCAATCTGAAAGTGTAGCTTCACATACTCCGACGAATAGGTGAGCAGGGGAGAGGGTAGGAGCACGGGTGCGGTGAACACCCCATTGGTATAAGGGTTTACCGCCTCGCTGGCCCGGTAGAAAGCGCTGTAGAATTCATAGGGTCGCATGCTCTCGGCGGCGATAAAGGGCCCCAGAGCCGAATCCATGCGCCAGAGGGCCAACCGCACTTTTTCCTCGCGCGCCCCATGCTCCTGGTAATCCCGTTGGGTCTGGTCCAGCTGGAGGATGGTATTGCTGAGCCAGAGGATGCTCAGGAGACCGGTGCCAACGCAGAGGGCGAGGAGCAGGATGCTGAGAAAGGGATGCTTCACACGACCGCCTCGGGGTGGGCCAACATATAGCCTTTACCCCGCACCGTAAGGATGCGGGTGGGTTGGGTGGCCGAATCCCGGAGCTTTTTCCGCAACCGCTTGATGTGCATATCAATCGTGCGGGTTTCCAGGATAGCCCGGGGCGCTACATGCCAGATGTTCTGCAGTAACTCATCGCGGGAGACGGCCCGACCGCCATGTTGGGCGAGATAGCGCAGCAGTTCCAGTTCACGGACCGACAACTCGACGCGCTCTCCGTCAGGATGCTGAATTTCGCAGCGCGCAAAATCTACGGTCACGTCGCCGATCTGGAGCACGGACACATCCTGCGGTCGGGCAGGTGAACGGCGCAGGACGGCTTCCACCCGGGCGAGGAGTTCGTTCACGCTGAATGGCTTCACCACATAATCGTCGGCACCGAGCTTGAGTCCACGAACCCGATCACGCTCTTGGCCGAGGGCGGTTAGCACAATAACCGGCAGGGTGGGGCGGGTGGCACGCACAGCGGCAAGCAGATCAAAGCCATGCCCGTCGGGAAGGATCAGGTCGAGGAGGAGCAGATCCACATCGGCCTCGGTGGCCACGGCCTTTCCCTGGGTGAAATCCGGGGCTTCGAAGGTCGTGTAGCCTTCCACCTCGAGGACATCCACAATACCCCGCCGAATGGCCCGGTCGTCTTCGATTACGAGTATGCGCTTTCCGCTCATGCTTTTCCCGTTGCTTCCCGTAGCGGCGTCCTTGCCCACCGGATGTTCCAATCCTGCGCCAGACTACAGGCTATCATAGTCCACCCCGGCGTCATGTAACCCGTATGTAACGGCACGTAAAACGGGCAGCCCGCCAGAGGGCGGGCTGCCCGTGGTTACAGGGTTATTTCAGACCGTAGTGGTTACGGCAATTCGACGCTGCTTTCCGGTTCCTTTTCGAGGAGGGTGCCGAATCGGGCACCGACGGTATTGGCGTCGTCATCGGTTTGCCAGTTCAGGTCATCATCGGTGGCACGGCGGGGTATCACGCGCACGTGGGTCAACACGATGTCGACATCACGGGTCGCGCCACAGAAACTGGCGGCTTCGCCGGCTTCCACAATTTCCCGCTCCGGAATCGCGAAGGTTCGGATGATACACCGCACGACGAAATCACCGGGTTCGTCGAAGAGGTGGCGCACGCCAATGTTGGCCGTGCCCACCGCAGGACCGCAACCCCGGCCGGCCGCACCGTCCCGTCCCAGCAACTGCCAGGCCGTTTCTTCCTCGGCAATTCTGGTTGTGACATCCGTGTTACTGTCATCACCTTCCGTGGGATCAGGGATCCGTTGGATGTGGACAATGAGCTCGGAGCGTAGCAATCCGCAGGCGTTGTCATGCCACACGCCTTCTACATTGCGGTCATACCGGAAGACGATGCCCGTGTTGTCGCGCACCAGGAGGCGGCCATTGCGGCGGGGGAAATTGCTCGCCGCACCGACCGTGTCACAGCCCTCGGCACCATTGGCGGCACCGCCGGGCAGGCGGGAGAGACTCGCGCGGGGACTGGCCACTACATATTGGCGCAGGGGTAAATCCACGGCATCGGGACCCCGGTCATTCAGGCCGAGGGCATCGTTGATGACATGTTGGATATCCGTAGGGCCTACAACGCCATCGTTATCGATGTCCGCGTTGATTTCCCAGGGGTCGCTGTCCTGGGCCCAGGAGAGGGGGGACAGCAGTAGTGCAAGGGCCAGTGCCATGCACAGATGGTATAAGGGGTGTTGATTTTTCATGGTTGTTTCTCCATGTTGAATTCATGTCGTCGTCATATCTAAACGTGTCGTCGAAAGGAAGCCCACGGCGGGGGGCGCATTCGAAAGCAGGTGAAACTGATAGCGCATGCGGGTTCCTGCATGGGGGGGCAGATGACCCGTCGGAAGTGGTGTTGCCGTCGGCGCCTGGTTCGACGAAATGACGTCCAGCACCGAGGGCGGCGAATGGACGGCTGGAAGGAGAAAACGTGCTGGCACGGGCAAGACGCCGGCATCGCGGGGTGCTGTGGGGGAATCGTCCGGAGACTCATCGGGTGCGATCGTATTGAGAAGGGCCCGTTGAAGTTCCAACACATTGGTCGACTTATTGGTGCCTCGGCGCCGATCGGCCAGTAGCATGGCGTCCACCAGCTGCTGGAGCTCCAGCACGCTGAGGTGTCCGGGTGTGGGCTCCGCGTGCGGATTTACGGGTGCGAAGGTTGAGGTGGTCACCAGCAGAACGGCGGGCAAAATCCAGTGCAACAACGCGGATGCGACGTGGGGGGGGCGGGTAGCTACAGCGAAGGCCTTTCTCATGGGAGGTCCTCCTGCCTGCGATGGGCACACAAAGCCGCGAGGCACAACGCGACGAGGAGCAGATCGCTGGCCGCTGCCAATGAGGCTTTTGTGCCCGTACCGGGCCGGGCGCAATTCATCATGGAATCACCTTCGCCTTCGCCTTCGCCTTCACCTTCACCTTCACCTTCTCCTTCTCCTTCTCCTTCACCTTCACCTTCACCTTCTCCTTCTCCTTCTCCTTCTCCTTCTCCTTCTCCTTCTCCTTCTCCTTCTCCTTCTCCTTCTCCTTCTCCTTCTCCTTCTCCTTCTCCTTCTCCTTCTCCTTCTCCTTCTCCTTCTCCTTCCCCTTCCCCTTCCCCTTCACCTTCTCCTTCACCTTCACCTTCACCTTCACCTTCTCCTTCTCCTTCACCTTCTCCTTCCCCTTCACCTTCCCCTTCACCTTCT
>JAXMOL010000023.1:0-108900 GCA_034669905.1 Candidatus Hydrogenedentota bacterium | reverse complement strand
CAGCGAACCGGAAGAGAACAGCAATTAGGACGCTAGGCCAAAACATTGCACTTAGTTTATGAATCTGAGCCCGCTCCCACAGGATTTAACCGGTAAAAGCCGGAGATAATTCCCTTGGCTGCAAGATTCTAAGAAAGGTGTCCTTTACGTCGTTTTCGTCGTTTAGGTCCTTTCTTGTCGCGACACCCACCCTCACCACGTGCTACGCCAGACAATGTCACCCTCATTGAAGTCATGATGGCCCCCATCATCGGTAAGATTGGTTCCCACACTGTAGAGCAGGAAGATATCCCCGTCAGGTTTGTAGTGGAATTGGTGGCCCGTGAAGGGGTCGGTCAAGGTTGTTTCCGGAAAGTGCTCGAGGAGGGTATCCAGAGATTCGGGCGGCCGGGGATATTGCTCCAAGGTCAGGCCCAGCTGAAGCAGTTGGAGCACTGCCTCGTGCCGGGCTTGTGAACCGAGTGTTGTCATGAGGCTATTTGATTGCTGGCGGGTATAGGGAAGAACGTTTCTGCGGGCTTGGTCGTACTCCCGGAGCACGGCGTAGTAGGGCAGGTGGGCCAACTCGGTGATTGCGCCCGACGCCTTGGACAGGGCCGAGATGTCTCTGTTGAGCCAGGGGCGCGCCAAAGGACTCGCGTAGGCGAGCTTTCCGAAACGTTGCATAAAGGGGGAACGGGACAGATAGAGGTTGCGTTCCATCTTCGTGTAGCGGTCGGCCCACCCTGAATCCAAGGAGGCATTCAGGCTAGTTACACTGGATAGGCGCATTTCCTCCAGCGCGATAACCATGGGGACGCGGCCAGGGTCTCTTTGTACCTGCTCCAAGAGATGGGTGCGGTCTGCGCGGGAGATGGCTCCGGGGGGAAAGCCCTCAATCAATGCGCGGTAGGCCATCATCGTACAGGCGAATCGTACCAATTGCGGCATGAGTGACGGCTCGGACGCCAGGGCATTGCCAAGTTGGAGCCCGGCAATCACATCAGTTATTGCGGCATCCCGCGCGCCCGCGTGCGCTTGGTAGAGGGCATTCAGACTTAACAGGCGGGCGCTATCCCGGGCTTGGCGCAGATGCTCCATATCCATGCGTTCCGGCGGCGGTGGAACCACGTCCATCGGCCCACCCAAGGCCGCCGTCTGACGGAGCGCAATAAAGAAATTTTGGTGTTTTTCGAGAAAGGCACCGATTTGGGTCACTTCCTCGGGCGTCAGGTTCTCCCACAGATCGACCTCGGACCAACGCTCCAAAATAGCGTCCCACTCGTCGCCATCGACTTCCTGCTGTTTACGTAAAAACAGGGTCTTCCACGCGGCGATTCGGTCCAAAGCGGGTTGCAGTCCTGGATGGGGTGACTGGTGCTCATCCTCGCCTGGGTGCGTAATGGCCTCGGCCAGTGTGGCGTGAAAGCGGAGTTCGGGCGGCGACTCGAGGGCTGCCAGGGTCTCGACACGCTGGCGCTCCGAGCGGATGGCGAATACGACGAAGCCGATGAAGGCAAGGACGCTTATGAAGAGAAGACCCAAGCGAAAATTCCGGCGTATTCGCTTTCGATGGTGTTTCATGACCTTGGTCCCCGTTTGCTGCAGCATGGGTCCATTAGAGAGCAAGAGGGTGTGCGGTTGCAAGGGGCGCTATGTCACTGCCAGCTCGTCAGTGTTGAATCGGTTTGGAGGAATTCGGAACTCTGACCGCAGCATACCAAAGGGGGGTGACCATTCCTGGTCGACACAAAAGGCACGGTAATATTCGCGCCTCCCTCTGTTATCTCGCGAAAGGGCGGCAATTGCCAAAGTAAAGGGATTCAAAACTCCTCTCACGTGGCAAGCATCACGTGCCCGCAGAAACAGGCGCGGGCCTAATGTCGACCGGGAATGGTCAACCCCCTGCTGGACGTGCCTGATTCGTATTGGCACAAAAAACCGGCGAAACCTGATAGGCTTCGCCGGTTGGAATTCGTGTGTTCAGATAATGGGTCTAGCTGTTCGCCGCCGCCAGCAGCGCCTTGCGGGTGCCACGGGGGGATTTATTGAACTTGCCAGCCTTGATGTAGCGGGCGCATACCTTGACCTTCTTTACGCGGCCATTTTCGTCAACGACGCGAATCGTCTGGAGGTTCGGCTTCCAGCGACGCTTGGAAATACCGGTAATGTTCTGACCGATACCGCCTTCACGTTTGGCTTTACCGCGGCGGACAATCTTGTTACCGACGTGGGGTTTCTTTCCGCTATAATCACATTCACGTGCCATGGTTCATCTCCTTGTTCTCAAAGCCGGGCAGGACATAGCTTTTCCCTGAACTGGCTTGTTATTGTACCGTAGTTATTGGGTTTTCCCCGGTGCGCGTGATATACTTGCACGCAAGAGACCGACGAACTATAGCACATAAACAAGGTGAGTTCAACCTGTTAGCGGTCTTTTCGTTCCCAGCCCCTTCCGCCGAGAGAGTTCACCATGCGTTTCTTGTTGCCCCTGTTGCTGCTGTCCGTGTTGATGGCGGGTTGTGTGCATCGGGATGGGCCCCGGATGGACGGGGGAGCGCCGGGTGAACAGCCCACGGCCGGTGAAATCCTGTCCGACCTGCATGCCCGAAGCCAGGCCCTCCAATCCCTGCAGCTAACGGGAAACGTGCGGCTGAAACTGCCCGGCGATGCGGCAATTCAGAACTTTCGGGGGGGAACCCTCCATTACGAAGCGCCCGGCCAATTCGCCATGGCGTGTCGTAAACCCGGGTTTCGTCTCTATGCCTACGTGGCGGCGGGGCAATTCCTGCTCAATCTCCCCTACGAGAAAACCTATTATGTGGGGCAGGAGGGGGACCGATTTGACGACGTCATGATGGCGGTGACGCCCTCGCGGCTGCTGGATGAAGTATTTCTGTTGACGATTCCGGGGGAGGAAGGGGCGAAAGGGAGCACCGTGGAGCCCGATCCCGATTTCCCAGCGGGCTATGTCGTAACGGTCCGCACCCGGCGGAACGGTCCCGTCGCGCGCCGCATTTTCGTGGAAAAGGTGGGCGACTGGCGGATACGCGCCATGACCGTGTACGACGAGGACGGCCGGGAAGTCGTGACGACATCGTGCACCGAATACAAAGAATTTGAGGATGTTTCCATCCCTTCCACGGTAGAATCCGTTTTTCCCGCGCCCCTCGATGCGCTGATTGGCTATGTGGCCACCCGGATGGAATACCGACTCCAGGGGGCGTCGCCCCTCGGAACGATTTCCCTGGACGCTGTTGAAGCGGGGTTGGCGGCCCAGGACTACACGAAAATTTCGGGGAAACGCCCGATAGAGACTGAATGATGAAACGCGCACTTTCCAGTATGACGAAAACCGAGTTGGCCACGGAACTGGGCCTCAAGCCTTTCCAGGGGCGCCAGCTCTTCCAATGGATCCATCAAAAACGGGTCTTTGACTTTGAGGCAATGACCAACCTTTCCAAGGCTCTCCGCGCCGAGTTGGCGGAGACGGCCACCGCTTCTCAGCTGGAGCTGATGGAGATGCAGGAGTCGAAGGTCACGGGCACAAAGAAAGCCCTCTTTCGCCTTCACGATGGGGAAACAGTGGAGTCCGTCTTAATTCGTGACGGCAAGCGGACGACAATCTGTGTTTCTTCCCAGGTGGGCTGTGCCCTCAAGTGTGACTTCTGCGCGACCGGTCTCGCGGGCTTTACGCGCAATTTGACCCCGGGTGAAATTGTGGAGCAGGTGCTTTACATGGTGCGCGATGAGCCGGACCCCGAGCGGACGCCCAACATCGTCTACATGGGGATGGGGGAGCCCATGCGCAACTACGATAACGTGATGGCCAGCATCCGTCTCCTGATGGACGAAGATGGCATGGGCATCGGCGCCCGCAAAATCACGGTTTCGACCGTGGGGGAAGTGAAGGAAATCGAGCGTTTCACCCAGGAAGACTGGCAGGTGCGTTTGAGCGTTTCGCTTCATGCGGCGAACAATGACCTTCGCTCTCAGTTGGTGCCCCTGAACCGAAAGTTCCCGTTGGAACGTCTCCATGACGCCATTGCCCGGTACTGCGATCAAACAGGCCGGCAGTTTACCTTTGAGTGGACCATGTTGAATGGGGTCAATGATTCCGAAGAATGCGCTCGGGAGCTGTTGGCATTTTGCGTGGGCCTCAAGGTCTCGGTCAACCTGATTCCCTGGAATCCGGTTTCCGGGTTGCCATACGACCCGACGCCCCTGGCCCAGTGCACGCGCTTTTGCCAGATTCTGGAAGAGGGGGGACTCAAGGTCACCCTTCGCCGGGAAAAGGGTCAGGATATCGACGCGGCCTGCGGTCAGCTGCGCCGCACCCACGGCGCTGCGTAAATAGGGCTCAGCGCTTCCCCTTCATTTTGATGGCGGGATGGGCAGCTCCGGTTGTACATCGTCGAGTTCCGCTTCAAGCTCCACGTGTAGCCGGTTGAGGCTATCCTGGATTTCCTGGCGCTTCACTTCGATGGCATCCCGATCCGTCGACTCGGCGGGGGCGATGGCGGGGGCGTAGTCGATGAGCACCCTGGCGAAGGGCTTGGGGATGGCCATGCGATCCCAGGTGCCAAGACGCCAGCTTCGGCTTACGGAAACCGCCAGGGGCACGACAGGGATTCCGGTGCGGGCGGAAAGGATGGCGAGGCCGGGTTGGGCGTAACGGCGGGGGCCACGGGGACCATCCATGGTAAGGCCCACACAGTCCACGAGTCCCAGGGCAATCTCGAGTTGCCGCAATACTTCGGCCCCTCCTTTGGAGGACGAGCCCCGCACGCACTCCACATTAAAGCCGTGGGTCAGGCGTGCGGCAAGTTCTCCATCAAAGCCCTGACTGGAGGCGGCATGATAGTTTGAGCCCACGTGCTTGTAGAGGGCATAGGTGGCCGCTTCGTGCCAGATTGCGAGGATGGCGTGGTCATGTTCGGCGATGACATCCGTCAAACGCTCCAAGTGCCGCACTTCATGCCGACAGGTGAGGAGGAGCCCCTTAAGGAGATTCACGATCAGGGGGGGGAGAACGGCCAGTTGGAGACGCTGTTTACGGGTGAAGGTAAGGGGGGTAGTGTAGTTCAGTTCCGGTAATTTCAACGCCGCTCAAGTCCCTGGATCAATTGATAGATGACGCGGGTGCGCTGGGTCGGGAGGGAAGCCGCCTGCGCACGTCGCAGTACTTCGCCACTGATGGCCTCGATTTCCGTGCGCTTTCCGGCGCGTACGTCCTGCAGCATGCTGGAGATGTTGTCGCTGGTAGCCCGGCAGATGGCCTCGGCGCTTTCGACAATACTGTGTTCAAAGCGGTAGCCTTCAGTGGCGGCGACCTTGACGGCTTCGACGACCAGATCGCGCATCAATTGGCGGGTCTCTTTGATTTCCAACAGTTGCCCATTGGATACCCCGAGTATGGCCGTCAAGGGATTGATGCCGGCGCTGATGGCGAGTTTTTCCCACAAGAGCTGCCCGGGAGAATCGGTAACCTCTACTTCGAAACCAGCGGTCTTGAGGGAACTTACGGCCCCGTCGGTCGGGCAGGAGGTCCAAGAGCCCACACGGCTCACACCCTGCGCCACGTGGCGGGTGCGGCCCTCTTCCAGTAGCGTTGCAGCCTCGGCCGTGGTGCCGGCAAGGACCCGCGCGCTCCCAATGAGGGTGCACAGGGTTTCAACATTGCCGAGACCATTTTGCAGGGTCAAGACGGGGACATCGTCGGGAAAAGCGAGGTCGCGGGTGCTATACGCCTTGGTCAAGACCACGATGAGGTCCAGACCACTGGGGATGGCGGTGGAGACGGGCACCAACTCGGTGAAGGTTTCCTCCTGGGATTCCACCGTTATTCCCGACTTGTTCAATCGGGACGCACGCTTTGCGTCGTGATCCACCAGATGTGTTTTGACACCGCTACGGGATAGGCGTGCGGCAAATAGACAGCCCAGCGCACCTGGTCCGACGACTGCAACCTTCATAGACTCACTCCTGATTGACCATACGTGTTTTACGAAATGCTATGACGTGGTCACTGTACCGTGACACTGGCGCTCGGTTCAAGCGGGAGCACGCGTACTAGGGAAGTCGCTTAACCCACGCGTCGGCAAAACCGGTTTTTGCCTTCAGTTTTTCGCAGGCGGCTTTGGCGGCATCGCGGGTGGTAAAGCCACTGATCATGACCCGGTATTCTTTGTCGTTATTCGACACAACGACGACCGCGTCCTGATTTTCACTGGTCTTGAGGCGCTGCTTTACGGTCTCTGCCTGTTTCTTGCGATCCTTGCCATCGAAAAACGCGACCTGGATACCCCAGGAGCCCAGGGCCACACTCGGTGCCGGAGCTTTGGGCGGCGTGACGTTTGGTGCGGGTGCCTTGGTGACGGTGGGCGGAGTCGGCTTGGGAGCTGTCACGGGTGCCGCAGGGACCGGAGTTGGTTTGGGGGCCGGTAAGGGGGCAGACGCGACCGCGGGCGGCGTCTCTGCTGCAGGAGCGGGAGGGGGTGTCGGTTCCGGAGTGGGAGCCGGGGTGTCCTGCGGCTTGGGCAGGGCGACCGGCGTTTTTACCATGGGCGTCGGGCCCGTACCCGGGTTGGGCAGGGCGGGTACTTCGGCAGGCGTGAGGGGAGGTCGTTTTACCACTTCCCGTGTGGGAGGCGTTACCTCCGGCTTGGCGGGCGCCGGGTCAGCTTTTTTCGGGTCCTCCGCGGGGGGTGGTGGTGTTAATTTGGCGGGCTCGCTGCTATTGGCCGCGATACGTCCATCCGTGGCGATGTCGCGATCAACGTGGGCGATGATATAACCGACGGTGAACGAGGTTACGCACAATAAGATAGCCACGATGATGACGACCAAATACTGACTGTAGGACCATTCGGCGCCGTCAACGGCGTTGTTGGACCGGTATGCACTATGCCTTGGCACGGGCTGTCTCCTCATCCAGGTGCAGTGGATTGCTGTCTAAGAATGACGACTCTGCGGTGTGCACATCAAGTTTTGACCCTTGATCCGCTTCCTCATCAACATCATCTTCATCGTCTTCTTCGTCATCATCATCATCGTCATCGTCGCCGTCGTCGTCATCGTCGTCCTCCTCGTCCTCCTCGTCATCCTCGTCATCCTCGTCATCCTCGTCGTCGTCATCGTCATCATCGTCATCATCGTCATCGTCATCGTCATCGTCATCGTCATCGTCATCGTCATCGTCATCGTCATCGTCATCGTCATCGTCATCGTCGTCGTCGTCGTCGTCGTCGTCGTCGTCGCCAACATCATCGTCGTCTTCATCACCGTCTACGGCTTCGTCGCTCTCCGGTTTTTCATCCGAAGAGGGGGGCGTATCGACGTCTTCTTCCGTGCTCTCGCTTGCTTCAGCCGCAGCGGCTTCTTCTGCCGCCGTCTCCAGGGCCTGCAGTCGCTCCATCAGCAGTTTGCTGGCAGCTTCCATTTCGGCGTGGGTGAATTGGGGGTCGGGTACCTCGATGAGGCGGTTGCCGATGCGGTCGGTGTAAAGGGTGACCCGGATTTCACCATCGGACTCGTCGGACTCTTTCACGAGGCGGAAGACCTTTTGTCGACGCAGCAGACTGGCAGCCAGATAGGCTTTCGCCATTTCGACGCGGGACTCGGCTTCTACGGCTTCGTAGAAGAGCTGGCGGAGTGGAGAAAATACTTCGGGTGCATCATTTTCCTCGGCTTTGGGGTCGTGATACACCATTTTCCAGACCGAATAGGCCTTGGTATCGGCCTGTGCACTCCAGCATTCGGCACAATAATCTTCACGATTCAAGGCGCCTTCGAGGACACGGACCGCCGATGTGACGACTTGTTCATGGGTGAAATCGACTTCACATGCGGCGCACAAATGGGCATTTTTACTGATTTTTATGTTCATTATTGGGGAACTGCTTATCTGATAGGTTGAAAAAGGAAGGTTATTCGGACGGTGCTTTTTTGCCCCCGGCTCCGACGATACCGCCCCCAATCTTAAACAGATCGAGGAGGATTTGTCTAGGGAGATCGACGACTTTCATAACGTCGCTTGTAACCTCCACGGCACCGCTGACTATGGTATCACCGACCGATGGGAGGCCTTCAAGTTCCATGCGGGGGGCAAAGGTTGGTCCATAGATGTGAAAGGCTAACTCGAGGTTGGTCTGGCTGTGTTTGAGGCCATCCAGATTGAAATAGGTGCGAAGGGCCGGAACCCCTTTGGCGGTGGCCGGTGGGAGTGAAAGGCGAAGGCGGTAGTCCATATCCCCTTCGACAACGAATTGGCCATCTCCCAGGATGGTGAGCGCCTCGGATTCAAGGACCATGTTGGTCGTTTTGATGATGTCTCCTTCGAGCGCGACATCGGCGCTGAAGCGGGAGAATTTCATGTTGGGGGGGAGGGTAATAGAAGCCTCTTCTATCTGGTGTTCAAACTGATTAACCAGATAATCGGCGCTGAACTGGCCATCGACCACGTCGAAATAGCCTTTTCCGAGCAGCGTGCCGCTGTCGTCTCCATCCAGATTGTACTCAATGCCACCGGTCATGACGCCCGTAAAAATCTCAGGTAGTTTGAGGTGTTTCAACAGGTAGCTGGCCGGTACGTCTTCCCACTTTGCATTCAAATGATGGACGTTGTCGGCCCGAATCTTGTCATAGATACCGTTTACCATCCCCTCTTGCACCGTGGCTTCAAAGGATTCAAAGCCGGAAGTCGTGGGGGTCGCGTAGGCATTTCCCCTGAAGTCGGTGCCGGACCACGGGGGATAGACGATGGAATCGGAACGCAGCGTATAGGTCCAATCCCGGTCGAGGGGCGGGAACAACGCCATGCTTGGATCGTCTTCGGCGCGCAGAGGAAGCAACCAAGGGGTACCGAAGGGCGGCAGGTTGGTCGTGGATGCTTTCAGTTCCAGAGAGCCTGTTCGGACCTCGCCCGTCTTGAGTACCTCGGTGTCGATGGTGATGCCCGTGCCCAGGATGGGCTTTGCGGTGCCCAGGGGGAGCATGTTCAACGTATCGATTTCTCCGCCGATACGCAATGCAACCTCATCAGGGACACTGCTGATTCTCCGCCAGGATAGGGTGGCCGTGCTGCTTTCACCGCCGGAGATGGCATAGGGGAGGTTGAGGACCTTGTCGACGGTGCGCATCTCGATGCGCGGGGAAGAGGCGTCTACCCGTTGCAGTTGCCACTTGTCACCCTCCCGGGTGAGGGAGGCGGAGGCGTCGATGGTAGCGGTATCGAGGGCGGCACTGCCGCTGATCGTGATTTCTTTCTTCGAATCGACTTCGACACGGAGGTCTTGAATCCGGGCGCCTACGCCGGGCTTCTTGGAAATCCACCACTCCCAGTCTATGGCAGTACGGGTCAGGTCCGCTGCGGCTTCCACCTTGTAGCCGTGGGGGGAGACGACGCCGTTGAGGCGGTCCAGGGTGACGGGACCTTGCATCGATAATCGGGCGTGGTCGCTCAGTGGGCCCAGTGTTTCGACGGCGGCCAGATCGCCGGACAAATCAAAGGTCAGGGTTTCGGAGTCGATCGTATAGTCCAGACTGCCGCGAAGGGTGTTTCCTGCAACCTGGGCGACCAGCGGAGTGAACTGTATGCCTCCGTCGTGCAGTTGCATGGTGCCGGAAACGCCAGTGGCCTCGATGCCATACTCCGGGTGGGAAATGGTGCCGTCACTCAGGGCAAGTCGGCCGGTGGGCAGGGTCTCGCCCGAGCGCCAGGAAAGGCTCATAAGGCTGAAATCGAGGTCGGCGGAGGGCACGCTGGCTTTTGCGGGGTCAAAGCGCAGTTTGCCCATACCCAGTTGGGCCTCGACGCCGATTTCGGGGGCCGTGGTATCGCCGGTGAACGTGACGAAAAACCGGTAGGGATCCGATGCCTCGAGGGCGAGGGTGCCCTGTTCTTCAAGCCAGGCCCCGGAGGCAAACGCCATAATGTCATCCATGGCCAGCTGCTGGACTTCCAGTTTCAGATCCAGTTGGGGAGGGTCCTGGGCAAAAGAGACGGTGCCCTCGACCTGCCCCTCAAATTCGGGGGAAAGGGTTTTGGCGGTATTCAGGGTGAGCAGATGGCCATTCATGTCATAGCTGGCCAGGGCGGTAAAGCGACCTTCCTCGGGGACAGGGAAATCGGGCTGTTCGTGGAGTGCGAAGGTGTCGAAGGGAAGTTCGAGTCCGACGACCATCGTGCGCCGTGGGTATCCGGAGACCCGGATGCTGGGCTGGGCATTGCCCGAGGCAATATGTTCGGCAATCAGGGGAAAGAAGGGGGCGAGGCGCTGGCTGTTCAGTTTGTCCCCCTGGATGCGCAGATCAAAATTTTCGAGGGAGGAGTAGCGGGCGAAAACCTGGAAGCCGCTGCTTTCGGTGCCATCTAACTGGCCGTCCAGATTGGCGATGAGATGGGGAGAGTCGGCAAGGCGGTTGAGATCGAAGTTTATGGCGTCGATCTCGAAGTTGGTATCGCCCACGACCCGTTCTATCTCGATGGTGCAGTTGCGGCCCACGGCGCGAAAGGGAATCTGGGAGGTCAGGGCGGAGCGTTCGGTGACATCTCCCGTAAACCAGAAGTGCCCCCGGGGTCGGAAAAGCCGGATGTGCGCGTCGTCCAGTTGGATGCGGCTTATGGAAACACGTCGTTGAAGGAGCTCCGCCAGACTGACCAGAAGCAGGGCATCGGGCACGTGCACATCGATGGTGGGGCCGTTCTCGGTCTCCACGGTCATGTGAAGCTGTCGCATACGCAGACCGCGGAGCCCGTCTACCCGCACATTATCTGCTTCCAGGAAGATTCCGGTTCGCTGGGCGATTTCGGTTTGGACGGTGTTGCGGAGCGCCTCGAGCTGGTATTTCACGAAGAGCACACCACCGGCCACAATCGCCGTCAGGACAAGAAGGGCCAGTAGCCACAGACGGGTCATGCGGCTCTGGCCCAACGGTAAGGAGGATGTGTTCGTATATGCGGTATTACTCGCCTGCACGCGCTTCCTGAATGCTCTCTTCCTCTAAGGGTTCTTCCTTGGCGGGCACGAAGCCTTCGGCCCACGGAAGTTCCTTGAGCTTAATGATTTGGTTTCGTACATCTTCGGCCACTTCGGGATTGTCCTTAAGAAACTGGCGGGTCGCTTCCCGGCCCTGCCCCAGATTTTCGCCATTCATGGAAAACCACGCGCCACTCTTTCGGATAATCTTTTCTTCCACGGCAAGATCGAGGATGTTGCCTTCTTTAGAGATACCTTCGTTAAAGAGGATATCGAATTCGGCAATGCGGAACGGGGCCCCGAGTTTGTTCTTAACGACTTTGACCTTCACGCGGTTACCCACGTTGGCCTCGCGCTCTTTGATGGCCGCGATGCGCCGGATATCAAGGCGCATGCTGGAGTAGAACTTGAGGGCCCGCCCCCCGGTGGTGGTCTCGGGGCTGCCGAACATGACGCCGATTTTTTCACGGATCTGGTTGATAAAAATCACCAGGGTGTTGGAGCGGCTAATCACCGCAGTCAGCTTACGGAGGGCCTGCGACATGAGCCGCGCTTGCAGTCCCATGTGGCTGTCGCCCATATCGCCTTCCACTTCCGCCTTGGGAACCAGGGCGGCCACGGAGTCGATGACAATCACGTTGACCGCATTACTGCGTACCAGGCTTTCACAGATTTCAAGGGCCTGTTCCGCCGTGTCCGGCTGAGAAACCAATAGATTGTCGATGTCCACGCCGATTTTTGTGGCAAATTGGGGGTCCAGGGCGTGTTCCGCGTCGATAAAGCAGGCAATGCCGCCGTTACGCTGGGCGTTGGCCACCACGTGGAGGGAAAGGGTCGTTTTACCGGAGGACTCCGGACCGAAGATTTCGACCACCCGTCCGACCGGGAGACCGCCCACGCCGGTGGCGATGTCCAGGGCGAGGCTGCCCGTCGAAATGGCACTGACCCGTTGGGACATACTGTCGTCGCCAAGCCGCACCAGGGTGCCCCGTCCGAATTGTTTTTCCAGCTGGGACAGAGCGATGTCCAGCGCTTTGCCCTTGTCATCATTGCTTGTTGTCGATTTGGCAGCCATGGCATGCTCCTTGGTTGTTTACTGAACAAAAATTCACCACGCCCCTATGATGCCAAAACACTGAATGAATGTCAAGTAAAAATAGGTTGGCTGTTTTCGGGGTTATTTGTTCGTCTTGCAAGGCCTAGTGTACGCCAGTGGAAGGGGGAAAGTACATGTGGAAATCACCTCCGTGTTTGCATCGGGGGCGTTGCCCCGGACGGGGACGATCGGCGGGGAGAAGGGGCGCGGAGGTACGCATGATTTCACCTTGGGGTGATAGGTGATTCGCGTTGCGCAGGCCGGAAGGGTACGTGATGGGATTCGGGATTTCCGCCCCGAACGTGATAGGATGTGGCGCAGAGATAACGCGGCAACTCATCTGCGGGAGACCAGTGATGACCCCTTGGCTATTGTTGATTATAAGTATCACGGCAGGAACGCCTTACGGCTCGGAGGCCGCGACCGTGGACCCCTATCTTCGCCAGTTGCATGAAGGTGAGCGCTCCTATGTGGCCCGGGTGGCGCAAGTCGCCAAAGACGGTCTGGGAACGGCTTACCAGGACGGCCCACTGGGTGAAGGTCCGGGGGCGCCCCACGATGCGGATCCGCTGATCGACTTGACCCGGGTGGATTGCGTGACTTATGTGGAGCAATGCCTTGCCCTGGCCGCCGGTTTGAACTACACCGATAGTGTCGCTAAACTGCAGCAGATTCGCTATGCGGGGGGCGCGGTCGACTTTGGGACCCGGAACCACTTTATGGTGGCGGACTGGGCGGTCGAGAACGCGTGGTGTGTGGATGTTACCGGTCAGTTGGGGGTACCGGTAGAGTCCCAGAGCCGTCGGATCAGTAAGCGGGACTTCTTCAAGCGGGTGAAAGCACCGGAGTTCGGGACGGATATTCCGGATCGGGATGTGCAGATTCAGATCGTGCCATCCCACCTGGCGGCCGCCGCGGCTCCCCGTATTACCAAGCCGTCCGTTATCGTCTTTGTTGGCAAAATAGATTGGCTCTTTGCCCTCCATTGCGGGATTTTTCTTCCTGAAGCGGGGGGGAGCGGGCGCCTCTATCACGCGAGTTCAAAATCGGAAGCCGTGGTTGCGGTAGATTTGGCGGACTACGTAGCGTCGCAGTCCAAGCGCTACCTCGGTTTCGTCGTATACGAGATTACGACACCACCTTTTGCCGAGTCCGAATAGGAAAGGCATGCCGTAGTTCTAACGCGGTTCATGAAATGTAATTTGGGGCGTCGCACCTGGTGTGGCGCCATGGAAGGAAGTTAGCTATGAAAACGACAATCGCACCTGGCATCGATCGTAGCCATCCCCTGGCGGTGGTGGTGGTGGGCGCTTCCGGTGATTTGGCCCTGAAAAAGATATTTCCGGCGCTGTTTGCCCTCTACTGCCAGGATCTGCTTCCCACCCAGTTTCACATCGTGGGATTCGCCCGGAGTGAAATGACCAACGATGCCTTCCGTGCGCGGGTGGAAGAAAAACTGACGTGCCGCTATGTGCCGGGGCAACAGTGCGATGAGCTGATGAAGAACTTCCTCTCGCGGTGCACCTACGTGTCGGGTAATTACGACAGCTCCGATTCGTACCGTCAGCTTCATACCGAGTTGGAGCATATCAAGACCGATGCCCCCGAAAATCGGGTGTTCTATATGGCCATTCCGCCTTTCCTCTTTCTGGACGTGGCGCACGCCCTCCATGATGCCGAGTTGGTTGCCGATGAAGGCGAGCAGAGCTGGAGTCGGGTCGTTATTGAGAAGCCCTTCGGCAGTGATCGGGCTTCGTCCGATGCGTTGACAGAGAGTATGCGGCAGGTTTTCAGTGAGAATCAGACCTACCGGATCGATCATTATCTGGGTAAGGAAGTGATTCAGAACCTGCTGGTGCTGCGCTTTGCCAACCTGATTTTCGATCCCATCTGGAATCGCAATCACATTAAGAATGTCCGGATTTCGTGGACGGAAAACCTGAGCCTTCAGGGGCGGGCGGGCTATTTCGACGAATATGGGATCATCCGGGATGTGATGCAGAATCACCTCCTGCAGATGGTGGCCCTCGTGGCCATGGAGCAGCCGGTCGCGCTGAACTCCACCTATGTGCGCGATGAAAAGGTGAAGGCGCTGCGCGCGATCAAACCGATCCCCCTGGGCGATATCGTGGTGGCGCAGTACGGTCCCGGCGCTGTAAACGGTAAGCAGCATTTTGGTTACCTGCAAGAAAAGGGAACCCCCGAAGGGTCCATTACGCCCACCTATGCCGCCGCGGCCTTGAAGATTAACAACCGCCGTTGGGATGGGGTGCCCTTCCTCATTCGCGCCGGTAAGGGAATGGGCGATTCTAAGACCGAGATTCGCATTCGTTTCCAGGCGATTCCCGGTAACATATTCGCCCAGGCGGCGAAAGGGCTTCCGGAAAACGAGTTGGTGATTCAGGTCCAGCCGGACGCGGGGCTGACCATGCGAATCGTGAACCGGGTGCCGGGTCTGGGGATTCGCCTGGATGAGACCAAGCTCGACTTGCGTTACTCGTCGGCCTTTGAAGGCGCCATTCCAGACGCCTATGAATCCCTTATTCTCGACGTGATCCAGGGTGACAAGAGCCTCTTTATCCGGGCGGACGAACTGGAAGCGGCCTGGGATATATTTACGCCGGTACTGCATGAGCTCGAAGCGAAGCAGGTGGAGCCCGAGACGTATGAGTTCGGCAGTGGCGGTCCGGAAGCGGCCGATGCACTGGCCGCCCGCTTTGGTGCGAAATGGTAGTTTGGGCTTCGTGCCCGTAAGTTGAAAGCGCGTGTGCGGTGGCCTGCGGGATGCTGCAACGCAGGAAGTGAGCGATAGATGTCCATAGAAGTTGTTGATTTTGAATCCAAAGATGCGCTGCTGGCGGCGGTGGAAGCACTCATTCGGAGCACGCTGACCCAGTCCGCCGACCAGAATTTTGCCCTGATGGTATCCGGGGGCAATACGCCCCTGCCGGTGTATGCGAATATCGCGGCGGATCCGGTGGTGGCCGTCCCGGAAGCCCACCTGGCCTTTACCGATGACCGCTATGTCCCTGTAGATTCTCCGGAGAGCAATTTCGGGAACGCAAAGGCCATGATCGAAGCGGTGGGACTGGCCACACGAACCCTCCGCATAGACCCGGAGCTTGAAATCGAAGCCTGCGCAACAGCCTACGACAAGGCGCTCCGTGCCTTTCTGGAAGCGGGGGGGCAGATTCCGGTTGCCTTGTTGGGGCTCGGGGCCGACGGCCACACCTGCTCCCTCTTCAATGATGCCGATTTGGCCCGGGCCAAGGGGTGCCTTGCGGCGCCTGCCTATAAGGATTCCCCCCCGGACCGCATTACGGTGAGTCCCGAATTGTTGGCCCAGGTGGGAAAGATTATTTTCGTCGTGGCCGGTGACGACAAAGCCGCGATGATTGACGCGCTGTTAAACGAGCCCGAGCGCATTACGGCCGGGAAGGCCATCGCGGGGTGTGACTCCGTGGCATTGTGGCGGGCCTAGTTCACGCGTAAGGAGGTCGGGTTTTTCGCGTCCTGGACAAATGAAATAGTAATCGAGCGATATGAAAAACGCCATTGCACAGCTTAAGTGTCTGCTATCGGCTGCTGGCCGATGGGTCGCCCTTTGTGCGCTCTTGTGCGTGGCCCCTGCGGTACTGGCCGACGTGGTCGTTACCGCCGGGGGCGAGTCGCTGTCCGGTACCATAACGCGTGTTGCAGAGGGGATTCTCGTATTCCGTACATCCCTGAAGGGCCAAATGATGTTGCCCATGAGCGAGGTGCGCAGTCTGGCGAGCGCTCAGCGCTGGATCGTTACCCATCACGACGAGGGGGTCGAAATCGGTCGCCTGGTCCACGGTGGAATCGTGGTCGAAGGGCAGGGGGAAGGCCGTGCCGAACAGGTACTTCCCCTGGATTACGCCACGATCCGTTCTATCAAGAATGCGCCGCCCCTGGCTGCAACGCCCGCCCCTCCTTCCGAAACATCAACACGTTGGCAGCAGCGTGTCTCGACTTCCCTATCCGGCTATGCGGGTAGCGAAGACGGTGCACGGGCCAGTCTGGCGTGGGCAGGGATGCGTGATGGCCTCAAGACCCGGCTGGGGTTACGGCTGCGGGTCGATGGTCAGGATGAAGATTCGGTGGGCGACTATCTGGCGGGTGCGCTGAATATGCTGCCCCAGAATCCTGCGGGGTGGTCTCCCTATCTGGACCTTCGGGTGGAGCGGCAGGTGGACGAAGCCCTTCAGTGGCGCACGGGGGCGAGCGTGGGGGTGCGGTACGATTTTGATGACGACCCCGAACAGGGTTATTTCGCCTATGTGGGGGCGGGGCTCCAGCGAAGCCAATGGCGTGGTCGGGAGCGGCACCCGCTGGCGGCACGGGAATCGGAAAGCCACACCGCGCTGGGCCCGGAAGCGGGGGTAGGCTATGGCCAGCCCGCGTGGGGTGGAGGGCAATGGGACAGTCGCCTCTCTATACAACCCGGGTCGAGTAGCGGAAGTGCCTTCCGCGCCCAGGCAGAATCTACCTTGAGTTATCCCTTGTCGCCCAAACTGTCGTTGCGATTTGATGTGTCGGTAGCTTTCGAAGAAGACCCGGTATTTGATACGCTCGAACGATTTAATACACGCTTTGGTGCCGGTTTGGAATTCAAATTCTAGTGCCGCACGCTTCGGGCGCCTCAACGGGGGCCCGATTTAACTCGGAGAGCTCATGAAATGACGTTTTGGCCCAAGGGCGCTGCCCGCGTTGCAGAAGTTGGGGTTGGGGTTACCTATCTGGTCGCCGCCGCTTTGAAGGCGATGGACTTCAACGCCTTTCTCCCCCAAATTCACGCCTATCAGATAGTCGAGTCGACCGGTGCCTTGCTGGTCGTCGCCTTCGCCGCCCTGGCATTGGAAACTTTTCTGGGGGTGTGTATGGTCCTGGGGGTGCCCTGGCGTCGGGCCGTGCTGGGGCTCGGTGCCGCAATGCTCTGCTTCTTTACACTGGTGATCGTTTACGCCTGGCAGGTGAACGGCCTCGAAGACTGCGGTTGCTTCGGCAAGGTAAAAGTGACGCCGCCCCAGGCCATCGGGAAGAATCTGGTCTTGCTGGCATTTACCGCACTGGCCTATTACGGCCTCGTCGTGCGGGCAGACTCGTCCCAGACACCACCACGCCGATCGGGCCTGCGCCTTGGCATCGCGACGGTGCTCGCGCTGATTGCCAGCCTGGCGGTCATTCCCCAGCTGGGCATTGCGACCCCGCCACCACCACCGCCCTCCGGGGATTCTACGGATACGGCCACGAAGGCCCCGGTCGAGGCGGGACCCTTTGCAAACTATGTGGTGGAAAGCGACTATGGGGACCGCTTCGAACTGGGGAAGGGGGAGCATCTGGTAGCCCTGCTGAGCATGACCTGTGAGCACTGCATGGAGTCGGTGCCGCAATTGAATGAGTTCATGTTCGACCCGACACTGCCGCCCCTGGTTGCCATCTGTCTGGAGCCCGAGGAGGGGAGTATGGAAGAATTCAAGCTCCTTACCCAGCCCCAGTTTCCCATGTTGTCGCTGGGTGATAAGAGTCTGAATTTCTTTCCGCTGTTGGAAACGGCCTCCAGTCCGCCGCGGCTGGTTTGCGTGCGAGATGGTGCCACGGTGGTTTCGTGGGATGGGGAGATGCCGGATTATCCGACCCTGTCAGGGGCCTTGGCAGCGCACGGCTTTAAGGAAATTGAGCAATAGGGTATAAATGAGAATAATATATGCTGCGCGGCTACTTTGTTACTTTGCATAATTTGCAATGATTTGCTATCATCGTCGTCCTGTGAGAGCTTGGGTGAGTGTGATGCAAGGCGTGTGCCCAACACGTCTGCAAGTCTCCCTTTTGCCCTTCCGGATTTGAAAGTTCACTGAGACGTTTGTTCATCCAGAGAGTGGGTAACGTATTCTTGCGGAACACGTTGCTGGTAGTGTCCCCTTTGGGGCGTTCAAACCACACGAAAGGCCTGATTCTGTGTCTGTAGTTATCGAAACGAAGGGACTCTCGAAAATATACGAGAGTTCGTTCCGAGGGCAGGATGTCTATGCCCTGAAGGAACTGGACCTCACCGTGAATTCCGGTGAGATCTTCGCGTATCTGGGACCCAACGGTTCTGGAAAGACCACGACGATCAAGATGCTTCTGGGCTTGATCTTCCCGACGGCGGGGAGTATTGAGATTCTGGGTCTGAAGGATATTGCCTCCGCGAAGGTGCGGCAGAATATTGGCTACCTTCCGGAAGGTGCCTACTACCCCGATTTCCTTCGGGGCGAAGAGATCCTCCGTTTTTATGGTCAGCTCTATGGGCTGAGCGGTAAGAAACTGGAGACGCGTATCAGCGAAGTGCTGGAAGAAGTGGGCATGACCCACGCCCGCCGTCGCATGTTGCGGGGCTACTCCAAGGGCATGCGCCAGCGTATCGGCCTGGCCCAGGCCCTCATCAGCGATCCTCAGATTCTGATTCTGGACGAACCCACCACGGGCCTGGACCCCATCGCTCGGAAAGAGATGCGGGATATTCTGGCCCGTCTCCGTGATCGGGGTAAGACCCTGATGATTTCGAGTCACGAGTTGCTGGAAGTGGAGCTCATCAGTGACCGGGCCGGCATCCTTTACCAGGGTGAAGTCCAGAAAATCGGCACGATTGATGAGTTGCTCACCGATCGGGATCTGACCATCGAAGTGGAGAGTGCTTCGGAAGATGTGCTGGGTGTGTTGGCGGAGAAAGGCATCACGCCCGAGGATCGGGTGGAAGGCAAATTAATTCTGCGCGTACCGAACGATATGAATTCCTACGACGCCCTCAATATCTGCAAAGAGCAGCAATTGAATCTCGTGGCCGTAGCGCCCCGTCGCGAAACCTTGGAAGAGCTTTTCGTCCGCACCGTGGGTGAAGCACAAAATCGGAGTACCACCTGATGTCGGCTGTAGTAGACTATTTTCGAGGTCCATGGCACATCGCTGTCTTTACCTGGCGTGAGGGGATACGGAAGAAGACCCTGGTCGGTTTCCTGATCCTGAGCTTACTGGTAATCTTTGCTTCCTTCTTCATGTCGTCTTTCCTGAATCAGACGACGGGTGGGGGACAGGTGGAAACGGAGATCGACGGCAAGTTGATCAAAGATATCTGTGTGGCGACGATTTCCATCTTCGGCATGCTGATTACCATCTTCATTTCAGCCTCGGTAGTACCCAATGAGGTGGAAAACAAGGTGGTATACACCGTCCTCTCCAAGCCGGTACGTCGCATGCAATACCTCCTGGGAAAATTCCTTGGGGTGCAAATGATTGTGCTGGCAAATCTGGCGCTGATGACGGCGTTATTCCTGATAGCGATCTACGTACGACAAGATGAGTTTCCAAAGCTCCTCTTGTGGTCGGCTTTGTTGACCTACTTCGAGTTTCTCGTGGTATCGGCGTTCACCTTCGCCATTTCCTGTTCGGCGACCTCTGCGGTGCTTCCGACGATTGGTGGACTCTTCATCTACCTCATCGGTAACCTGACGGAGTATTTGAAGGACGTAAGCCTTCGTTCCGACGAGTCCGATGCGGTGCACGCGATTATCGGGCATGTGGCGGAGGCGTTGCACAAGACGCTGCCGAACTTGCAGAAGTTCAGCATCAAGACAGAGATTCTTGATCTGAATCCCGGTGCGCCCCTTCCTGCCCACGTCTATGAGCAGATTCCCAATCTCATCATTTACGGCTTAGCCTACGCTGTGTCGGGCTATGTGATTGCCTACTGGGTCTTCCGACGTAAGGAGCTATAGTCATCCTATGAAGAAGTATCCGAATCTTACCTTGGCCGCGATAGTATTCGTGGCCGTGGCTATCGGGTCCATCCAGGGCCAACGGCTTGACCGTCTGTTTGAGGCCGAGGCCTTCTTGCAATGGATTGCTGCCGCAGGCGCCAATGAGCGTCTCGATATGGATGAAACCGAAGCTACCGTCGACCTGGCACTCTACAGCCAGGTGGCCGACGCGACCGAGTCTGTGCTTGCGCCACAATTGGCGGATGGCGCCATTGAAGAAGGGCACAGTGCCCTGAGTGCCGCATTGGAAACGGGCGAGTACGATGATGAGATCTACCGTATGGTGAAAAGCGATGAGCTGGCGCCCATGCGGGAAGACTTTCTTGCCAAATTGCGCGGTGGCGAATTGCGCTACACGCAGAATTTGTCCTATGCGGCGGTCATGAGCGGCCTCGAGGGCAAGGGCTCGGTCAGTATCTTCAACCTGTTTTTTGGCTTCCGGAAAGTGGCCGCCAACTTTGTCTGGTTGCAGGTGGACCGCTATTGGCATGCGGGTCTGTTGCACCGGATGATTCCGTTGATGAAGACCTGTGTGTTGTTGGATCCCAACTTTGTCGATGCCTATCTGCTGGGTGCCTGGCACCTGGGCTACAACGTGACGGCGAATCTGGACTATACGCCCTATCCGTTACGTCAGTGGAGCGAGAAGCATCAGGCGTGCCTGGGTGATCAGGAAACCTATTACTATATCGCGGTGGACTTCCTGAAAGACGGTATCCGGAATAATCCGCGTAACTACAAGATCTATTTTGATCTTGGTTATTCCATGTATCGGGAGAAATTGAACGATCCCGAGAACGCGGTGAAGTATCTGACCTACGCGGTACGCCTTCCCCACGAACGGTGGGTGCCCCGCATGCTGTACATCAGTCTTGAAGAGAATGGTCAGTACGATAAGGCCCTGGAAGGCTGGCAGGAAAACCTGACGCGCTTTGAAAACCACGAAGTCAGTATGCGCTTTGTGCAGCGTTTGAAAGGTCTGATCGCCGAGCGCAGCGCCGAAGAGGCCAAGAATGCCGCCCGTGCGGCGACCGATCCTTCGGAAAAGGAAGCCCATATGGCGGACTATCGGAAGTATACGGCCGAAGCCCTCGAGATCTGGAACGGCATGAGTGAGCCCTATTCGGAGGCCCGTAAGCTCCGTCTGGAAGCCATTGCCCGGGCGGATCAGGGATATTATCTGGAGGCCGTCAGCCTCTTGGATAAGGCCCGCTTCGACGCGGGTTCCCTGTTCGAGGAGTTCTCCGACCTGATAATTGAGTTTAAGCTGGTTGGCGATCTTCCGCTCTCCGTATCCGAGCGCAAGCAGATGATTCGTGAAGAAGAAAGCGTGGCGTGCCAGGGGATGCCCGAGTCGGTGCAGCAGGAACGGCTTGCCGCCCTTGAGGCAGAGCGAGCGGTTCGACACTAGCACGTCTGTAGGTGAAACAATCGAGTACGGTGAGCCGACTGCCTGGCAGTTTGGCTCACCTCTTTTTAGGCCACAGCCTATGGGACAGGTACTACCGTGACAGAAGAGCACGTGATTGGCCGGAATCTTGCCACCATCCAGGAACGCATCGAAAAGGCGGCCGCAGATGCTGGGCGTTCGGCGTCGGATATTACACTCGTTGCCGTGACGAAATCGGTGGGCGTTGAAGAAATACGCATGCTACGCGAGCTGGGTATCCGGCATTTTGGGGAGAACCGGGTCGACGTAGCCCGCGAGAAAGTCGCGGCACTGGCCGATGATTCCCTCGTCTGGCACATGGTTGGCAATGTGCAGCGCCGAAAGGCTAAAGAAGTCCTGGCGGTTTTTGATACTATAGACGCCCTTGACCGGGTCTCTCTGGCCGATACCCTTCAGCAGCGCTGCGAAGTCGCCAATACGACGTGTCGCACATTGCTGGAAGTCAATGTGTCGGGGGAGGCCCAGAAACATGGGGTCGCACCCGATTCGGTGGAGGAGGTGCTGGCCCATGTGGGGGCATTGAGCCGGGTGCAGATTGATGGATTATTGACCATGGCACCTTATGGGGCTGCCGATGAGGTCTTGCACAGGGTTTTCAGGACACTGCGTGAACTGGCCGATAGGGCAGGGCTGGGGGTGGTGAGCATGGGGATGAGTAATGATTTTGAAGCCGCAATCGCGGAAGGTGCCACGCAGGTGCGCATAGGGCGTGCCCTATTTAAGCCCTGAGGCTCCCGAAAATGACTTTCGTCTCCCTGGATTCAGGGAGGGCGTCAGCGGGAATAGAAGGAAACGGAATTCATGAAAGAACAGCTCGAAGCGCTTCAAGCGGAAGCGCTCGATACGATCGCAACGGCGGCGGATCTCGATACGGTCGAAGCGGCCCGCGTGAAGTATCTGGGAAGAAAAGGGGCCGTGACGGAGATTCTTCGTGGCCTCGGTAAGGTATCCCCCGAGGAGCGGCCCGCCATGGGCCAGCTCAGCAATGTGGTGAAATCCGCGATTGGCGACGCGCTCGACAGTCGCAAGGCAGCGTTGTCATCGGTGGCCGATGCGGCCCGCGAGGCGAGTGAGGCGGTTGACCTCTCCCTGCCGGGGCGCCGCCCCAGCCAGGGGCACATCCACATGGTGAACCAGGTGACCGAAGAGATTATCGACATCTTTGCCGGGCTTGGTTTTCAGGTGGCGGTCGGGCCCGATATCGAAACGGAGTACTACAACTTCGACAGTCTGAATACGCCGGCGGATCACCCTGCCCGCGATTCCCACGATACCTTCTTCGTGAAGCCCGGCGTCGTTCTGCGTACCCACACCTCCCCCGTGCAAATGCGGGTGATGGAACAGGTCAAACCCCCGGTGGCCGTCCTCGCACCAGGCCGGGTGTATCGTGTCGACTACGACGCGAGCCACAGCCCCATGTTTAATCAGATTGAAGGGTTGCTGGTCGATGAAGATGTGACCTTTGCCGATCTGAAGGGTACCTTGATGCACTTTGTGCACCAGCTTTTCGGCAAGGACACCAAGGTGCGTTTTCGACCCCACTTTTTCCCCTTCACGGAGCCTTCCGCCGAGATGGATATCAGTTGCACCGTTTGCGGTGGCAATGGGTGTCGGTTGTGTAAGAACAGCGGCTGGCTGGAAGCCCTGGGTTGTGGCATGGTCCATCCGGAAGTTTTCCGCCACGCGGGCTACGATTATGAAAAGTATTCCGGCTTCGCCTTTGGGCTGGGTATCGATCGTATCGCCATGCTGCGTCATGCCGTTCCGAGCATCAATCACCTCTATGACAACGACCTTCGCTTCCTGGAGCAGTTCTAATCATGCGCATTTCCCTGAGTTGGTTACAAGAATATGTAGATATCGACGTCAGCGTCGAAGAATTGGCCCACCAGATGACCATGTTGGGCCTCGAAATCGAATCCATCGAGCAGTTGGGTGATGACGTTCAGGAAGTCTATGTAGGACAGATTCTTTCCATCGAGCCCCACCCGGACGCCGATAAGATCGTGGTCTGTCAGACGGATGTGGGCGGGGATGCACCCGTGCAGATTTGCTGTGGTGCCAAGAATATGAAGGTGGGGGATAAGGTGCCGACCGCCGTCGTGGGCGCGACGCTCCCGGGGGGCTTCGCCATTGCCCGGCGCAAGATGCGCGGCGTGGAATCCCAGGGCATGATGTGTGCCGCCCAGGAAATCGGACTGGCTGACGAAACCGATGGCCTGTTGATTCTCGATGAAGACGCAACGGTAGGCGAAGACATCCGGGTGCATCTGGGACTCGACGACGTGGTGCTGGAAATCGAAGTGACGCCCAATCGTGCCGATTGGGCCAGCATGATCGGTGTCGCGCGGGAATTGGCGGCCTGTTATGGCAAAGAATTGCGCATTCCGGAAGTGGCCCTGGTAGAACAAGGCCCGGCTATTGAGACCCTGACGTCTGTCACTGTGGAAGACAGGGAACGGTGCCCCCGCTATATGGGACGCATACTCCACGACGTAACGGTCGGCCCCAGCCCGGAGTGGTTGTGTAACTATCTTATCGCGGCCGGTCAGCGTCCCATCAACAACATTGTGGACGTGACCAACTTTGTCTTGCTTGAAACGGGCCAGCCGCTGCATGCCTTTGACTTTGAAAAGCTTGCCGGAAAACGCATCGTCGTGCGGACGGCTACGAAAGATGAGCCCATCAACACGCTCGATGGGGAAACCCGCAAACTGAGTGATGACATGTTGGTCATTGCCGATGCCAAGGAGCCCCAATGCGTGGCAGGCGTCATGGGCGGTGCCGATAGTGAAGTGGGAGAGGGCACTACCACCATCTTCCTGGAGAGCGCCTTCTTTCAGCCCGCATCGGTTCGGAAGACTTCCCGTGGTCTTGGACTCATTTCCGAGTCATCCCAGCGCTTTCAGCGGGGCGCCGATCCAGAGATGGCGGAATACGCCTTGGACCGCGCTGCCCAGATGATCCAGGAGTTGGCTTCTGCCAAGATCGCGGAGGGGGTAATCGACGAGTATCCCGAGCCTTTCGTGCCCCGTGAAGTGACGTTGCCCTACGCACGTACCCTGCGTCTCCTGGGGGTGGACATTGCTCCTGAGCAGCAATGCAATATCATCGAAAGCCTTGGCTTTGAGATGATTCGCCAGGATGATACCGAGATGGTGGTGCGGGTTCCGCTTCGACGTCACGATGTCAGCATGGAGGCCGATCTCATTGAAGAGATTGCCCGCCTCTACAATTTTGACAACATCCCCGTGTCCTTGCCCCGTGCCCGGAAGTGCGAAAAGGTCTTCGCGCCCAATGAGCAGCGAATTCGCGCTTTTCGTCACTATCTCGTCAGTCTCGGCTTGACTGAACTCTACAACTGGTCCTTCAGCAATGATGACGAAGTGGAGCGCGCGGCCTTGCCGGCGTCCTACCGCACCATGGTGGTCCTGGAGAATCCCCTCTCCGAAAAGCAGGCGACCATGCGCTCAAGCATTATCCCGGCGCTGATTGGAAACGGTGCCCGTAACCTGAATTACGGCGTAACCAGCGTCCGTGGATTCGAGTTGGGGCCGGTCTTCTTCCCGAGCGAAGGCGACGAACTCCCCACCCAGGGGAATCGGGTGGCCCTGGTGCTAGCCGGTGAAATGGAAGGCGCCCATTGGTCGCGCAGCGCCCGTGCGGTGGACTTCTATGATATGAAAGGCCTCGTGGAGTCGGTGCTGGAGCACTTCGGCGTCGCGGGCAAACTGGAAGAGTCCGACTGGGAAACGTTCCAGGGTGGTCAACGCGCTTCCGTGCGGGTTGGAAAACAGCTCGTCGGTACCTTCGGTCGCGTGGCCAGTACGGTGGCCCGTGCTTTTGAGTGTGACCGCCCGCTGTATGTCGCGGAATTGGACCTGGACTGGCTCCTTACGAAACGTCCCGGTGCGACCCAATTCCAGACGGTGCCGACCTTTCCGCCCTCTACCCGTGACCTGGCGGTGGTGGTGGACAGCGTCGTGCCGGCCGGTGAACTCCTGGAAAAAGCCGCCCAATCGGGTGGAAAGTTGTTGCGTTCGGTGGATATCTTCGATATCTTCGAAGGGGAGCAGGTGGGTGCCGGCAAGAAGAGCGTGGCCCTCAACCTGGTCTTCCAGTCGGATGAGCGCACCCTGACCGATAAGGACACGCAGAAGGCGGTGGACAAGGTCTTGAAACGGCTCAAACATGAATACAAGGCGGAGCTTCGTTGAACCCACTGGTCAAAAACTACCTGCGCCAGATCGCCGATGCTACGGCGGAGTTGGGAGATATCCTGGCAGAACGGCAGGAGACCATTAAGATTCAACAGGAAGCCCGCGATGCCCTTCAACAGCAGGTGTGGAGCCGCAGCAAGGAAATTGCCGTGCTGCAGGAAGCCGCCTCGGACTATGATGATTTGAAACGGGAAAACGAGGGCCACCGCGAACGCGAGGTGGCCCTCGCCGAAGGGCTGCGCAAGGTGTTGGCCTATACCCGGGCCCTCACCGAGGAGGTGCGACGGTGAGCGATCCGTATATCCAGACCAAGATTGCGAACGTGACCCTGCGCTTGCCGGTCTATCGTGACCAGAAGCATACCCTGGAACTGGCGAAGGACGTGGAGCGGCTGGTGGCCTCCATGGAAGCCGATGCCGACCGTATCGACAGCCAGGCCTTTGCCCTGCGGGCCGCCTATGAGTTTGCCCGACAACTCCGTGAGCTCGAAGACGAGAATGCGGCGGACCTCAAAGACTTGCTGAAGACCCTCGATAGCACGGCGACGGCCCTGCAGAAACTGGTGGCCACCTATCGGGATGAGCCCTAGACGGGGCGTCCATTGGGGATGGGGGGCATCGGCTCTGCTGGAACAGTTTCTCCACGGGGCGGCGTGGGCTCTGAGGGCTGAAGAGTGGCGGCTTCGCGGGGCAGGATGATGGCCAGTTGCGTCGCTCCGGGGTTGCCCGAGAGCACTTCCATATCCCCACCGTGGATGCGCGCTATTTTTCGGGCAATGGCCAGGCCGAGACCAGCACCCACTCCCTTCGTGCTGAAAAGAGGCTCAAATACGTGGGGCAAATCTTCTGGGGGAATGCCGATACCGTTGTCTTCTATCCGCACCACCACGCTTTCGCCCTCGACCTGCGAGTGAATGCGGATACGGGCTGCCTCTGCGGTGGCCGGTCCAAACTCGGCGAGCACCTCAGCGGCGTTCGTCACGACATTCCGCAGACACCAGAACAATTGGGTCTCATCCACGAGGCAGGAACATGCCGCTTGCAGGTCCCATTCCAGTTGGGCTTCGCCGACGATATCCATTGCGTCCACGGCTTTGCCAAGCCAGTCGTCCAATAAGAGGGATTCTTTCTGGAGCGCTTCATCGTTGCCGAAGTGAACCAATTCTTCAATGATGTGATCACAGCGTTTAACATTACGGTCTATCCGGTCCAGGGCGCGCCGGGTTGCGTCGTCTATCTCCTTCAGGTTGCGGGTGAGAAAGAAGGCGGAGCTGTGGATGGTGCCCAGGGGGGTACGTAGCTCATGGCTGATGGTGGTCGTCAATTTGCCCAGTGAGGCGAGGCTTTCCTGGTGGCGCAGCTCCCGTTGGGTATCGCGTAATTCTTCCGTGCGACGTTCCACCAGCGACTCGAGGTTGCTCTGGTATCGGGCCAATTCAGTTTGGGCTTCCTGCCGTTGGGCCACTTCTTCGCCCAACTGACGGGCGATTTGACTTGCGGCCTCCCGACTGGATTCCAGACGGCGCAATAGATAACCCACCGAAATGTTGACCGTGGCGCTCAGGAAGGTGAGGCTGAGGAGGGACGTCACCCAATGGATGGCGTGGTAAGAAATTTGCCCGAGGTATACTTGCCCCGGCGGCTCCAGGTAGAGAAAACGTACGCAGGCCACCAGTGCCGTGGCAATACATAGGGTCGTCGACGCCACGCTCCCTTTTACCCCAAAGAGCAATCCGGATAGTACGATAGAGCCGAAGAAGTAAATCTTTCCATCGCCCACCAGGCCGGTGTTCCAATACTCGGTGGTTCCCACGAGATAAAACAGGAAGACGATAGTGAAAGCCCGGAGATTGAAGCTCACCCGGGGCAGAAAGGTGCAGGCCACGAGTGCGGCATAGAGTATGAGGTAGATACTGGCCAGCCCGTAGTCACCGTGCCGAACAGGCATGGCCAGTCCTGCAACGACGACGGGGGTTCCGAGGAGAGTGGCCCCGAGGAGGACGGCGTGAATCAAACGTTCACGCCAGGATTGGAGAGATTCATTAACCAGGGCAGTCTGGGCCGGTGGCGGAGACGAAGGTGCGAAAACCATGCGATGCGATCTACTTCCAGCGAAGATATATGGGAGTGTCAGAGACGTTGGGCGCTAGTGTACCTGAAAGGATGGGGTCGGTATCAAAGGTGGGTGGGGTGCGTGGTGATTTTGTGGTGGAGAAGGTAAACGGTGGAATTGTATTTCGAACTGAAATCGGTGCACTATGTTCTCAAGCACTACTGAAAAACCAGCTGGAGAGACGGGTTATGAAGCAATTTTCGCGTAGAAGTCTTTTGAAGTCAGGCGCAGTCGTCGCCGCCACGTGGTCCATCGGACGTAGCGCCCATGGGGCGTTGGAGCGCCCCATACGCCATGCCGTGATCGGTCTGGGGGGCCAGGGTCAGACCCACGTGCGGACATTTGCTTCCACGGAGAACTGTACGATAGCGGCGGTGTGCGATGTGGACCCCGAACGGCTGGGGAAGGTGGCGGAGGCCTTAAAGGGAAAAATCGACGCGACAATCACCCAGGACTTTTTTGAAATCATCAATGACCCCACCATCGACAGCGTGAGTGTCGTTACGCCGGACCATTGGCACACGCCCATTGCCCTCCATGCGCTGAAGGCCGGCAAACATGTCTACGTGGAGAAACCCTGTGCCCACAACATGGCCGAAGCCTATGCGCTGGAAGAAGCGGCGGCGTCGACAGGTCTCTGTGTGCAGCACGGCACCCAACACCGAAGCGGCGATGGGCCCATCTCGGCGGTGAAATTTATGCAGGAAGGCGGGCTGGGCAAGGTGCGGATGGCGAAGGCCATTAACCACCAGTTTCGTGGGGAGATCGGCCGGGCCGAGGAAAGTGCGCCCCCTCCCGGGGTGGATTACGATCGGTGGCTGGGACCCGCGCCGGAGCGGCCCTTCACCAAGAACCGCTGGCACTATCAGTGGCACTGGCATTGGGATTACGGCTGCGGCGATATTGGCAATGACGGCATTCACCAGATTGACATGATGCGCTGGGGCATGGGGGTGGGCTACCCCAAGCGTGTCGTGGCCACGGGGGGACAACTTTTCTACAACGATGATCATGAGACCCCCGATACCCAGACGGTCGTCTATGAATATGACGATTGTCACCTCATGTATGAGATGCGCCTCTGGACCCGCTATAAGATGGAGGGCCACGACAATGGCGTGGTCTACTATGGGGACAAGGGGAAGCTGGAGGTGGGCCGCGCCGGTGCGGAAGTCACACTGATTGGCGAAGAGAAGAAAAAGCTCGGTGGCCCCAATGATTTGCCGGCCAACGTGCGAAACTTTGTGGAATGTGTGCATGCTGGTACGCCCGACAAGTTGAACGCGCCGATTCACGAGGGGGTTATCTCCACCGCCCTGTGTCACCTGGGAAATATCGGGACCCGCGTCTCCCGGCCCCTGACCCTATCCGACGATGGACGCGCTATCGAAAACGACGACGAAGCCCAGGCCATGATGTCGCGCACCTATCGGAAGGGCTACGAGCTGCCTCATGTCGGATGAGCAAAGCGCGCAGCACGTCGGTCTAATCGGCCTCGGACTGCTGGGAAAGGCCCTGGCCCAACGGCTTATAGCCTCCGGCTACGCCGTTACGGGCTACGACATTGACGCATCGGCCCGTGAGGCGGCGGCGGCTCTGGGGGCGGAGGTCGTGGATTCGCCCGGAGCAGTTGCGGAGGCCTGCGCCACGATTCTGCTGAGTCTGCCGAATTCGGAGGTGCGCACCGAGCTGTTCTTCGGCGCAGCGTCCTGGGCAGAGACCCTGGCCGAAGGGACGCTCTTACTCGATACGACCACGGGGCGGGCAGAAGATCTGGAGCGAGATGCCGAGCGCCTCCGGGGGATGGATATCTATCTCGTGGATGTCTGTGTTCTGGCGTCCAGCGCCCAGGTGGGCGGTGACGATGCGGTTTTGCTGGTGGGCGATACGGAGGCCCGTGCCGTGGGCTATGCGCCCGTGCTGGCCTGCTTCGCACCCCGCGTGTTTTACCTCGGTAAGCCGGGCGACGGATGCCGGATGAAGCTCGTGGCCAATCAGGTGGTGGGGCTCAACCGCCTGGTGCTCGCGGAGGCGCTGGGCCTGGCGGAACATGTCGGGCTCAACCCAGAGACCACCCTCGACGTCCTGCAGTCGGGACTCGCTGCGTCGGCTGTCATGGCCACCAAAGGCCGCAAGATGCTGGAGCGGGATTTCCAGCCTGTGGCCCGTCTCGCCCAACACGCCAAGGATGTGGATCTGATTCTGGAATTGGGTGGAAAATCCGGGGCGGATCTGCCTCTGAGCACCTTGCACCAGCGTATCCTAAAGGAGCTGATTGACCGGGGTCACGGCGGAGAAGATAATTCCGTGGTGATGCGGGCTTTTGAGAGTGATTGCTGATTTGGCGAAGTGAGCCAAGAGAGGATAGGCATTCCTGCCCACCTGGGGCGCGTCTGCGACCTGTCACAAAGCCCACGTTGGAAATCCAGGGGGGATGCAGGCCGGGTGACGCTGAGCAACATGGCCGAAGGATATAGGGCGTAGGTTACCTCCTTGCCTCTTCGTGACGTGTAGACGGATAAGAGCGGCGATAACGGAAACGCATTCTAATTTACGTTGGAAGCTGTTCCAGACGAGGGTATACCCATGCGAATAACACGCAGAGGACTGATTATCAATGCGGGGACACTGTTTCTCGTGGTGTTCTTGCTCTGGTTTCTCTATTTCAGGAACACCAATCCACCACTCGACGCCACAGCGCTGGCGCGCTCGGAAACCCGGATGTGGCAGGCCTACTATCAGCGGGATTCAACGACCCTTCGCAATGAATTGAGCCTCATGCTTCACGAGCAATTTGGATTATCCCATTATCGCACCTGGCGCGTCTCATCACGCCTGACTTCGGCATCCCTGCAATTCGCCCTTGCCGCGCGGGGAATGGGCACGCGCGACCGGGCGGGGCTGATAGAGGATATTGCCTTCGCCTACGATGGAATCAAGGCGGCACGCGGCATGGAATTTGACCCCCACGTCGCGGCGGAGGCGGAATTGGACTGGTGGATGGCACGACGAAGGTCCGGACAAAAGAGCGTCGAACAGGTGGGGGAGAAGATTGAAAAACTCTACGCCATCCTCTTCGGCGCGACGAACGACCGAATCAGAGAGGCGGGAATACTCCGCGCCGAAGCGGCACGCGTCCGGGACGTTTCATCGGACTGGACCGAAGTCGAGCGATTGCTGGAGCAGTCGTATCGAAACCTTATTGCGGGTATCGACCAGTAGCGTTTATTCGTCCCCATGGCCCCTGAAGTGGTCCATGGCGCGGTAGACGCCAAGCCCCCGCCCGATGATGGGCTCGAATATCCACGACGGCAGCAGGTTGTAGCAGAGGGGCATGAGGTGAACGAGCCAAGGCATGTTGACCTTGGCCTGATCCTCTTCAATCGCACGCAGAATCCGCGAGACGGCGTAGTCTGGAGTCAGGAGGGGCGCACCGATTGGCGCACGGACCCCATCAAACATGCCCGTGTCGATATAACTTGGGCACACCGTCGTGACCTGCACATTGGGCTGATCGCGGAGCTCGACCCGCAAGGATTCGGAGAAGCCAAGACAGGCCCACTTGCTTGCGGCATAGGTCGTGAGGCGGGGCAGGGGGATATAGCCCGAGGCCGAGGCCATGCTGACGATGTGGCCGCCGTGGGCCAACATGTCCGGAAGAAACGCGCGGGTCGTATGGATGACCCCGGACACATTGACGCCAATGGTGCGGTCGATGTCGGCGTGGCTCTGCTCGGCGAGGGGCTTGCCGGCTACGATGCCGGCATTGTTCACGAGGATGTCGACGTGTCCTGCTTCCTCGGCCGCGGCGGCCACGGCATCACCATCGCGCACGTTGACGACCGTACCCGTCACGTCAGCTTCTTTTCCGGACAGGGCGGACACGGTTTCGCTTAATTGTCCTTCGTTGATATCCCAAAGGATGAGCTTGGCCGCGTGTTTCTCGATGCAGCGTTGGGCAAGCAGACGGCCCATGCCTTGTGCACCGCCGGTGATGAGGATTGTCTTGGACGCAATCTGTGTCATGTGTTGGCTCCTAGAAAAGTACTGCCGCGAAAGAGTAGCATAACCGCTTGAAGGATCACAGGCCTGGGCCTGTTTCAATTGGAGGAAAATCAGGATATGTCGAACGAGATCAGCCGCAGAAACTTTACAAAATCCACGGTCGCCGCGGCGATGGGCGTGGCCGCTGCGCGGGCTTCGGCAGCACCCAGTGCCAATGACAAAATCCGCCTGGGATTCATCGGCGTGGGCAATCGGGGCGGCCAGCTTATCGCCGCCTTTATGGCCCACGAAGACATGGAGATTGTGGCGATCTGCGATCTCTACGAGCCCTATCTCGAAAAGCAGAAGGCCATCATCGGCGGCAATGTGGAGACCTATAAGGATTTCCGCAAGATTATCGAGCACCCCGGCATCGACGCCGTGGTCATTGCCACGCCCGATCACTGGCACGCCATCCAGACCATCGACGCCTGCAACGCGGGCAAAGATGTCTACGTTGAGAAGCCCCTCTCCATTACCATTCACGAAGGGCGGAAGATGGTGGAGGCCGCGCGACGCAATGAGCGCATTGTTCAGGTGGGTACCCACCGGCGCTCCTCACCCCTCTATCACCGGCTCCACGACGTGGTGAGCAAAGGTACGGTGGGCCATGTTTCGGTGGGTCGTTCCTATCGGCTCAGCAACATGTATCCCAATGGTATGGGGAAGTCTCCCCACAGCGCTCCACCCGAAGGCTTCGACTGGGATATGTGGCTCGGTCCGCGGCCTGCCCGTCCCTATCAGGACAATATCGCGCCCTACAAATTCCGCTGGTGGCATCTCTATTCCTCCCAAATGGGTAACTGGGGCGTCCATTATCTGGATGCAAGCCGTTGGATGTGCGACGACCTGGCGCCCACGTCGGTATGCGCCATGGGCGGCAAGTTTGTCATCGACGATGACCGAACGGTGCCCGATACGATGGAGGCGGTCTTTCAATTGCCCTCGGGACGGCTCTTTATCTTTGGGCAGTATGAGGCGAGTGGCAATCCGGCCTTGCGTTTCGGTGAAATTGAGTTGCGGGGCACGCAGGGGACCGTGTATGTGAGCGGAAAAAACTATCAGATCATCCCCGAGCGGGGCGGCCAGTTCCAAGATCGTGAGCCGCGCATGGAAGGTATGGAGGACCAGGACGACGGACACAACGCCAAGTTGACCGAACGTCATGCGCGAAATTTCCTGGATTGTGTCCGCTCACGGGAACTGCCCAATGCGGACGTGGAAATCGGACACCGTTCGACCTCCTTCAGTTTGCTGGCCAATATCTCGTTGGCCACCGGCATCCGCCTCGAATGGGACGCGGAAAAAGAGCAGATTACCAACAGCAAAGAGGCGAACGACTTGTTGCACTACGAGTATCGGGGGGATTGGAAGCTGGGCTGAGGGGTGGGTGAAGGGTGAAGGGTGAAGGGTGAAGGGTGAAGGGTGAAGGGTGAAGGGTGAAGGGTGAAGGGTGAAGGGTGATGGGTGATGGGTGAAGGGTGAAGGGTGATGGGTGATGGGTGATGGGTGATGGGTGATGGGTGATGGGTGATGGGTGATGGGTGATGGGTGATGTTCTTCTTGAGACCCCGTCGAGAAGGTGCTCCCCTCCTTGGAGGGGCTGGGGGTGGGTCAACGTCTCAACCGTGTCGGAATCTCACCCCAGACCCCTCCCAGGAGGGTCGGAGACTCGCCGTGGTGAGGAATGCTTCGAAGCCGTGCGGCCACGAAGAACGCTGGTCTTCCTTTCCGGATCTTTCGAGGCACAGGTATTAGTCCCGAAGGGACGATAGATTGTAGCCCTGGGTGGAGCGAGGTACGAGCGCAACCCAGGGTAAATCAGCGTAAAAGAGATAGAACCCCCGAAGGGGGTGAGACAGGAAGTTTCACAAGGATATTTCCCTCGTTCCCAAGTTCTGCCTGGGAATGCCGTCGCCGGAGCTCCGCTTCGAGCCTTGGACGAAGCCCCTCTGGACAACGAGAAAACACTGAAGACATCAGATTGCTGAGACATTCAAAGGAAACTTAACATGCTGAATAAGATCATAGCGTTGTCGCTCGCACTGGGGATGGCGCTACTCGCCATTCCGGCCGTCTCGGCGCCGTTGACCCTCCACACCCGCGACCGGGTCAAGACCTCGGAATGGGTGCCGCCAGAAAAAGCCCACACCAAGCTCGATATCCCCGTGAGCGACCGGCCCTTCACCCTGGTCTACAAGACCCGGGAATGGGAAGGCGAAAAGACCGCCATCATCGTCTGTGACATGTGGGATACCCTTAAGAACAAAATTCCCGCTGACCGCGTCGCCGAGATGGCCGTCGAGATGAACAACGTGCTGAAGGCCGCTCGGGAGAAGGGCGTGCTCATCATCCACGCGCCCAGCGGCAATGTCGACTTCTATAAGGACACGCCCCAACGCGCCCGCTGTCTCAATGCGCCCGTCGTGGAAACCGACCCGCCGCTCCAGTGGAACTATCTCAACAAAGAACGGGAAGCCGAACTCCCGGTAGACGATTCCGACAATGGCTGGGAGGGACCGGTATTGGAGGGACGTCCCCAGACACGCCAGCACCCGGCCATCGAAATTGGCGAAAACGACGCCATTGGCCACGAGAAGGAAGTTTACTACCTGCTCAAGGAAGAGGGCATCGAGAACGTCATCCTCATGGGCGTTCACACCAATATGTGTGTGCTGGGGCGCCCCTTCGGAATCCGCCAGTTGACCTATCTCGGAATGAACGTGGCCCTCATGCGCGACATGACCGACAGCCTCTACAACCCCGAAATGGAGCCCAAGGTCAGCCACTATCGCGGCACGGAAATGATTATCGAGCACATCGAGAAATATTGGTGCCCGACCATCTTGAGCACCGACTTTACCGGCAAGCCTGCCTTTCGATTTCAGGGCGACCCGAGGCCCCATGTGGTTTTCATGGTCAGTGACGATCATTACCATGGCGACAAGACCATGCCCGAATTCGCCCAGCGCCTCCGGGAGGAAGCGGGTATCCATGCCACCGTGCTCCACGGAGAAGGGGGGCACAGCATCCCCGGTACGGAGAATATCGCCACCGCCGACGCCGTCGTGGTCTACGTCCGCCGCCTGGGCCTTGCCCCCGAGCAGCTCGCCGCCCTCCAGGCCCACGTGAAGGCCGGCAAGCCCGTGATCGGAATACGCACCGCCAGCCATGCCTTCAAGATTAAGTTCGCCAAAGACGGCACCTATGAGGTGCCCGAAGGACAGGCCGAATGGACCACCCTCGATGGGGAGGTCCTCGGCGGAAGCTATCACGGCCACGAGGCCAACGACCTCGAATCCGACGTGAAAAACGTCCACAGCGGTCATCCCATCATGAAAGGCGTCACCCCCGCCGAATGGCACAGCAAGGGCTCCCTCTACAACGTCCTGCCCCTGGCCGAAGACGCCGTCGTTTTGCAGAACGGGTCCGTCCCCGATGTGGTGGAGCCCGTCACCTGGATCCGCGATGCCGGCGAAGGGCGGGGTAAGGTCTTTTACACCAGCCTCGGCCACCCCGATGACTTCAAGGAGCCCCAGTTTCACACGATGCTGGTAAATGCGGTGAAGTGGGTCTTGGAGGAGTAGAAGGCCCCCAACGTCTTACCCGCATGCCCCATGGTAGGAAAGGAGCCTGCGTCGTAGGGACTGCCTCACCCAAAACCGGGGACGCCATGCTAAGAGGACTCAGCTAGCATCTTTTCCTGAGTGAGGTTCCTGACCTTGCCGGGTGTGGCTGTCCTGTGGTTTGCGAAAGGGTTGTGGAATTCGCCATCGCAACGACAAATAAAAGCAGTTGTTCTAGTAAAGGGGCGGAGTCCCGTCTACTCCATGTGCACGAACACCAAATCACTCTTGACGCAGTGTTCTCTGCGACGCTCGCAACGACTCCGAGCTCGTGTAACGGACGAATAGTGTACCCGCCGGGTGAAGATGCTTGATGCGATTGGCTCGTATGACGGTGTTGTTATAACCAATGCTTATGGTCTACCATGGCAGCACGATTCGAAGCTATTGACGTGAACCAAAGCTCAGCGATGAAGGGCATTTTCTATGTTGAACGTGAGGACGTACGGTAGTGTGAACACGAGAGCCCGCTTTCTGGTTATCGCCTTTTGCGGCGCGATGGTCTTGCAAGCACTGACCGCCGCAGCCGATCCCACCGACATCGGCAGTCGTCGTGAACTCTTCATCGACAACGCCCTCATCGCGTCCCTTTCCGGAGACGCGCGCCAGCAGCTTCATCATCCCGTGGCACGAGAAGTAGCCGTGGAGCATGATGCGGACTGGGAGGGCACGGGCTGTGGCTATCACAATGTCTTTCAGGATGGCGACAAATACCGGATGTATTACAATGGCCGCCATCTCGAAGTGCTCGAAGGCGGGAAGCTCAGTGTGGGGCGCCACCCCTATTATCTTTGTTATGCCGAGAGCGATGATGGCATCCATTGGACCAAGCCCAATCTCGGGTTGGTGGAGCACAACGGTTCCACCGAGAACAATATCGTCATGAAGGTGGGGCTCGTGGGCGGGGTGGAAGCCGATGCGGCCCACGCGGCAGTATTCCTCGATGAGAATCCCGATGCACCAGCTGATGCGCGGTATAAGGCTTTTATTCGCTCGCCCAAACCCCTCGGCATGTGGCCTTTCAAGTCACCCGACGGACTCCATTGGACGCCCATGAGTGAAGCGCCCGTCTTGCAGGGCATCGGCGCCTTTGATTCGCAGAATCTGACCTTCTGGGATCCCACTATCAAGCAATACCGGGCCTACTGGCGCGTATTCTCCGAAGGCACCACCACCACGGACGTGTGGAAGCCCGCGGGCTATCGGGCCATTCGCACGGCCACTTCCGACGACATGGTCAACTGGGGACCCCTCACCGACCTGAGCTATGAAGATTCGCCGGACGACGAGCTCTACACCAACCAGATAAAGCACTATCACCGCGCGCCCCATATCTTACTGGGTTTCCCCGCGCGCTATATCGAGCGGGGCTGGTCCCAGTCCATGCGGGATCTGCCCAACCTCCCGGGCCGGGAAATGCGCGCCTCCTCCCAAGAGCGCTATGGCACGGGCTTAAGTGAGGGACTCGTCATGAGTAGTCGTGACGGCGTCCACTTCACGCGGTGGAACGAAGCCTTCATGCGCCCCGGTCCGGAGCGTCCCGATGCGTGGCAGTATGGCCAGCAGTTTATCGCGTGGCACGCGGTGGAGACGAAGTCCCATATGCCCGGTGCGGCCAACGAGCTTTCCCTCTATGCGGCCGAAGGCTTCTGGCATGGCGCAGGGAGTACCTTGCGGCGTTATACCCTTCGGCTGGACGGCTTCGTGTCGGTGAGTGCCCCCATGGAAGGGGGCGAGTTGATTACCAAGCCTATCCTGTTCGAGGGGTCCCAACTGACGCTCAATTTCGCCACATCGGCGGCAGGTTCCCTCAAGGTGGCGTTGGAACACGCCGACGGCAGTCCCATCGCAGGCTACGCCATAGATGATTGTGACGAACTCTTTGGCGACACGGTGGACCGGGTGGTGACCTGGGGCGGTAATACCGACGTGGGCGGGTTGGCCGGACAGCCCGTGCGGCTGCGGGTACAGCTGCGCGATGCAGACCTCTACGCCTATAAATTCTCCAACGAAGGGCAAAAATGACGTATTAGGGTTAATCCATACCATACTCCATGCTAAAATGCCCGGAAATTGTCATTAGATTCTCGGCGGCTGTACGCGTTGGAGGGCATAGCTATGTGGAAGTGGGTTGGCGTCGTGTGTGGTGCCCTGATCTGGGGGCTCTTTCCCGTTTGCGCGGCCGTCGGTGGAATGGCCGAAGGTGACGTGGTGAATGTCACACCCCAAATCCAGGTGTTGACACCGGGGCAGACTCCTGACGACATCGATGCGGTGGCACATGGGGCCAACGCGGCCAATTTCCAGGAAGTGCGCACGGAAGATATCCATCTGGGGTACACCAAGGAACCCCACTGGTTTCGCTTCGAGGTAGGCCCAACGCAACAGGGCCTCTCGCTCGAGCTGAGCAATCCGCAACTGCTTTCAGTTACCCTGTTCTCTCCCCTGGACGATGGTACCTATCAATCCCAAACCGTGGGGGTCACGGAGCCGTTCTGGACGCGTCCCGTTGTGTCGCTCAATCCCACCTTCCCGCTGGAACTGCAAGCGGTCGCTCCGACGACCTTCTATCTCCGCGTGCAGCACTATGGGGCCCTGCGCTTTCGGGCCAATGTGGGGCCGGCCGATATCCTCCGCGAGCGGGCCATCCGGTGGATAGCGCTAAATATCGTCCTCGCCGGTGCGCTACTTGGGCTCGCCATCTACCACCTGTGCATTTTCGCCGGCCTGCGACAAGAGGTCTATCTCTGGCTCTTTCTCCTGCTGATGGCGCTCACCTTGAATCAAATGACCTTCAGCGGCACGGCCAACATGCTGATATGGACCGAGCCAAGCACCTGGGCCAACCATGCCCTTACTTTTACGGGTGTCTTGTGCCTGGGAATTGGCATGTGTTTCTCCATGTGCTTTCTGCGTGCGTGGAAATATGCCCCCGGCCTTGCCCGCGTCGCTTCGGCGGTTATCACGGGCGGAACGCTGTTTGGTCTCCTTTCCCTTGCAGGCTATCCGGCGGTACTCTACGGGGTCCTTGCCTTCGTGATCATCGCGCCCTGCCTCGTGGTCGCCATTGCCCTGCAATCTTCTCGGCGGGGAGGCGTGCCCATCGGGCTTTTCCTCATATCCTGGGGCATGGTCATGGTGGGTGAAATTATGTTTGCCAGCGTCTATCTGGAGCTCGTGCCCGATAACGTGTATACCATGAACTTCATGCACGTCGCAGCCCTGGCCGCTTCCGTGTTGTGGTCGTTCACCTTGACCAAACAGATCCGCCTCCGCTCAGCCCGACAACGGGCCCTCCTGGAGCAACAGGTGATGGCACGAACGGCAGAACTCGAGAAAGCATTGAACGAGGTGAAGACCCTGGAGGGTCTGTTGCCGGTCTGCAGTAGTTGCAAGAATATTCGCGATGAATCCGGTGACTGGCACGCCGTGGAGACCTATGTTTCCCAGCGTACCGACGCCGACTTCAGTCACAGTATATGCCCCGATTGCGTGACACGATTGTATCCTGATTTCCAGCCACGGAAGACGCCGTCATGACCGGGCGCGTCACCATCTTGTGCTTCGGGCTCTTCGTGGCCGCTGCCGAGGCCCTCGTGTTGGACGGAGGGCGCTATCACCTGCGGCTCGGCGACACGGCGGAGTGGAGCACCTTTTCGGCGGCACCCCATGGGCCTTCCTACGAACTCACCTTTGAATCGAAACCCAATGCGGTGCCCTGGACCCTGCAATGGCGGCAGCAGGATGTGAAGACCCGATGGGAGGTCTGGCTGAACGGGGCAGTGATGGGGACCTTGCTGGAAGATGAGCAAGACCAGATCCACTGCCTGGAAATACCCGCCGGTGCCCTGCGGGCGGGGGAAAATCGCCTGGCCGTAATGCAGCATGCCGGGAAACGCTTTTCGGTGGATGACATCCGCGTGGGAGAATTCAGACTCCTTCGAGCTCCCCGGGCCCAGGTGTTGGCGAGTTCCGCATTGGCCTTTACCATTCGGGATGAGGATGGCGGCGCGTTGCTTCCTGGCCGCATTACCCTCGTAAATGAGGAGGGGGTCCTGATGCCCCTGGGAAGTACCTCCAATGCCACGATGGCCATTCGAAATGGGGTGGTGTATACGGCGACAGGCCAGGGCCGTGTCATGCTGCCCGCGGGAGACTACAAGGTCTACGGCGGGCGGGGGTTTGAATACAGCCTTGACCAGCAAGAGGTATCGCTCGCGCCGGGCGCTATGGCCACGGTAAACCTGACGATCCGTCGGGAGGTGCCCACCGAAGGCTATGTGGCCTGTGACCCCCATATGCACACCGTGACCCATTCGGGCCACGGCGACGCCACCATGGAAGAGCGCATGATCACCCTGGCGGGCGAAGGGATAGAGCTGCCTGTTGCGACGGACCACAACGTCCATATCGACTATGAAGCGGCTGCCCGTGCCGTTGGCGTCCGGTCTCACTTCACCCCGGTAATGGGAAACGAAGTGACAACCGCCGTGGGCCATTTCAATATCTTTCCCGTAACGGCTGCAGCGTCGGTTCCTGACGCCAGCGGGAAGCACTGGGATGATGTGTTCCGTGCCATCGGCGAAACACCCGGTGTGCGGGCCATCATCCTGAATCATGCCCGGGACATTCACGGTGGATTTCGGCCCTTTGGCCCCGCCGTCTATGACGCGACCACGGGTGCGCATCGTAATGGGTGGCGTCTGCAAGCCAACGCCATGGAGGTGCTCAATTCCGGGGCGACCCAGACCGATTTATTGCAACTGACCCGCGATTGGATGACCCAACTCAATCGGGGGCACGTCATGACGCCCGTGGGCAGCAGTGATTCCCACGATGTAAGCCGGTACATCGTGGGCCAGGGGCGAACCTACATCCGGGTGAACGACCGTGACCCGGGCGCAATCGACGTGGACGCTGCCATGGAAGCCTTTGTGGCCGGGCGGGTCTTGGTGAGCTATGGTCTGCTCGTGGATCTGAAGGTCAATGGTGCCGTTCAATCGGGAGACCAGCTCTCCCTCGATGAGGACGCCCGAGAGGTCAACGTGGGGATACGTGTCCTGGGCCCTCACTGGGTGGAAGCCTCGAGCGTGCAGCTCTATGCCAACGGGAAGCTGGTGCGGGAGGAAAGCATCCGTCGACAAGTCGGTCAGTTTCCTGGGGTCATCTGGACAGGACACTGGACCATCGACCGCCCGCAGCACGATGTGCACCTTGTGGCGCTTGCCACCGGACCAGGCGTCACGGGGCCGTGGTGGCCCATGGCCAAGCCCTATCAACCCACCTCTCCGGAATTTGTGCCGCAGGCCTTCGGGTGTAGCGGGGCGGTTTGGATGGATGGCGATGGCGATGGGAATATCCTCTTGAAGCAACTTCACCCCTGATTGCCGCCAGAAAGCACGTTCGTTCTCCTTGCGACGGCCGAGAATAAGAAACGTGAGGTAGATGGGAAATTGCTTGAAATCAATTACATAGTCTTGTAGTCTGTCATGCATTGGGCGAGAATCTGAGTAATCTGGGAATAGTGATTCGGCATGATAATTCGACGACGACAGATACAGATGTTTTCCGACGATCGCATGGTCGCTTTTCGCGCACGCATGACGGAGTTTCTGCGGAAACAGTTTCCCGATGAATGTGGTGCAATGTCCGACCCGGAATTGGATACCGAAATCCGTGACGGAATCGCTCGGGCGCGGAGCTATGGCTTGACGACGGAGCGCGAGCTGTCCATGTACCTGACCCTGGAGAGAGGGCTGGGGCGTGGCCTGCATGAGGACGAGGAATTGGCGTGGGCACGCCGCCTGTTGGGGGATAAGAAGATGGAGGGTTCTGTGCGTCTGGGCTTTATTTTCAAGATGCTCTCCGCACACGAAGAGCGCTCGGTGAAAAGCACTGCCTGATAGATCAACACGTGGGAGCATGTTATGGCTGGCACTCCGCCCGCGGGGGCGACAGAGCCCGGAGCCGGGGAGGCAGACGGGAACACAACGGCTACTTCAGGACCGGATTGGGGTGCGATTGAAGCGGACTTGAAGACGGAGGTGGATGCGTCGCCCGGCGCGGATGCGGACGCGGGAGCTCCCGCAGCCCAATGTGGAGGTGGGCCGCCAACGGCTTTGGGAATTCTCCTCGCCACGTCGGATACCAACGAGTTTGTGGGCAACGCAAATGTGGAACTGCGTCTGGAAGAAGACGACGCTGAAGCAGCGGAAGACGGCCCGGCAGATGGGCCAGAGGGTGTCCAACCGGATGGCGCGGCAGAACAGCGGCCCGCCGACAAGAGCATGGTGACCAACGAGGCGAATGGGTCGGCCATCCTCAATCCCTTTGAGCCCGCAGGGACGTATGAGATCAGCGTACCGGTACTTCCGGAAGACTTCGCAGACTCTCACATGCCCCCGAACGAAGACGAAAATCGCGTCGTCGTGGTGGAAGGTGAGTCGACTACCTGCATCGTGTTTATTCCGCCGAAGCCTTGGATAGAGATAAAGCTCCTCGACGCCAACGGGGAGGCGGCGAAAGGCCATCCCTACAGACTCGAATTTCCCCGAGAGGAAAACGGAGAAGAGCCTGCGGGTGATGCCGAGGCAAATCCGGATGCCGATGGTGCTGCAGGGGTGGAAGCGGACGGTGCGGCTGTGGATGGGGAAGAAGCCGGTGGTGCCGCGGCCGACCCCTATCTGTTGAAAGCGGGGCGTTTGGATGATGACGGGTTTGCCCGCATCACCCAGGATGACGTGCCCGCCGGTGTTGAGCTGGCCGCCTGCCACGTCGTTTTCCCTACGGAGTACAACGATGTGCCGTCAGAGGCGGTGCTCAATGCGCCGGACTGGATCAAGCTGGAATTACTCGACAGTCTGGGGAATCCGGCATCCTCCTGGCGCTACGAAATCTATGCTCCGGGAAATGGGGAGGAGCCGATGTACACCGGGGCACTGGACGGGGTGGGGAGTGCCCTTGTGATGGTCGAGGAAGCGGATATCACGGAATGTGAGATCGTATTTCTTCCGCCCTCCACAGTGGATAATTTTGCGGCGGAGCGTATTCGTGGGAACTGGGTGAAACTCGAAGCGCTGGATCCCTTAGGCGATCCCGCCGCCAACTGGCGGTATGAGTTGAAGGTGGTGGGCAGGAACTCCGTCTATACCGGGAGTCTGGATGCTGCGGGCCAGGCATTGGTACCCATCTTTGTTGGTGATGAATGTGAGGTTGCCTTCGCTCCACCCATCGAGTAGTCCGTAGCAGGACACGTGGCCGCGATGGCCAGAGTTTTTTACGTCTCATACAGGGAGATAGAAATGCCAGACGACCGCTATTATCCGGTAAAGAGCTATCAGGACGACGATGGCAACTTCCAATTCTACGAGAAAGAAGGGGAAAATCGAAAAACCTATGCCATCAACAGCCGGCATCTCTTCAAGATGCCCCGCGTGTTCAGCATCTTCTGCCATGGAACGGGCGGGCACCGTTATGGGCATTGCAAAGAGCTTGTGACGGAGTTCCATTCGGCCTATTGGGACCGGGGCGCCGTGCAAGACGGGGGGGAAGCGGCGAATGAGTACTATAAGAAACACTACCACCGTTCTTTTCTGATACTGGATGGTGTGGGGCGTTCCGACCACCAGACCAGTGCCGGGCCCGATGGGAAAGACCTGGGGCAAATGGGACCACCCCACCCGATGCCCGGTGATTTCTGGCCGTGCAGTTTCGAAAAAGTCATGAAGCCATCAACAAGCAACACCACCCGGGACTTTAACCATCGTGTCTCGGAGATGTGGATCGACGGACACACCGGCGCCAGTAAGGCCAGCGGGAGTCAAAAGCATCGGGGCGATGTCTACGGTGACGGGTGGAACGACAACGTCGCCCACGCGCTCTTCGTCTTGAATGAGCTCCTCAAGGAGGACTTGTTCCCAGACGTCATCAATCTCATTGGCTGGAGTCGTGGCGCGGTGACGACCATAAAACTCTCCACGGCGATCCATAAGTTTTTTGTGGAGGGTCGTCCTTTTGAAGTCGCGCAAAAGTATGAGGATAGCTCACAGGACCTCGTTGAGTATCCCAACTTGGGCCTTCGCCACAAAGCGGTGGAGGCCGATGCCGTCGCCCTGAACGTATTCGCCATCGACCCGGTTCCAGGCCGTTTTGGGAAACAAGGCTCGTGGGGCGGTAGCGATGAGATCGACGAGACCTTTCCCACGGTTCCGGGGGATCAGGACTACCGCTCATTGCCGCCTATCGTAAAGAAGTGTGTCATCACCCTGGCCATGGACGAGCGGCGCTCGGGCTTTGCGCCCCTGAGTGCGGGGCAGGTGAGCTATGGCGGTGACACGGAAGTCGTATGGCTCCCTTTTCCCGGGATTCACCGTACCCAACTGCGAATGGAACCCCGTGATCCGAAGAAAGCGGAAGTGAAAGCCCTCTTGAAGGCCGTTCCCCATCTGGTTTTTGATCTGGCATGGAAGTTTATGACCAGCAACGGAACGGTATTCAAGAAGAATCTCCTGGAAGAGCCAAAGTTCGGGGGCGGCCAACTCGCGCTTGAACAAATCGTAGAACTCTACTCGGACGTCTGGTTGAACCGTGCGAACTATCACGAAACCCGAAACGTGGAGAAGATTCTCAACTACAAATGGCGAAAGTTCACGGGATACCGTGGCCTGGGGAAAAAGAAGAAGAAATACCTCGGCCGTGGGAAAAATAAATACACTGTGCCGGCCGAAAAGCTCTTCACGGAAAATATGCGTGCCTATGTGGATTTTCCCGGTATATTTATCAACATGCACCACCAGGCGGCCTTCGAGCGGGTCTACCCCAATTTGTACGCCTTTCTAACTACGCCGAACGAAACCCTGGATTATAGTGACGACAGTCAACATATGGAAAAAACAATGCCTTTTGACGGGGCCTTGAACGATGAGTTGGAAGCCATCTTCCAGGGGGCGCCAACTTCGTTGCAAATGTTCCTCGAAGAGCTGGGCTTCGGACGACAGGCCGATCAACGGGTTCACGTCAGTCTTTCCAAAAACGGTGTGGAGCACTATTTCGTTCCTGGTCCGAATATTGCCGCTCCGGGCAAGCCCCTTGCTAATGCGACGGCGGACGAAGACGTACCCCAACCTGCCCCCGTCCCAGAAGAGGCCCCGGAGGAACAGGGGGCCTATAACTTTGCTATCGATGAGGAGGAGGAGGGTGATGAGCCGGTAGAGCCAGCGGGAGAATTAGGCTTCAGTAGCCAATTGATCGCCTCTATGGGGCTGCTGGATTATCCGGAGGAGGAAGAGGAGGAAGGTGAAGCGGCGGAGGTAGAAGCCGGAGGGGCGTGAGGCATCGATTGGGCGGGCATGCCTACGCGCTCGGGGGCGTTGAAGTCTAGCCCGGGTAGCGCGCCTTGAGCGTTCCTATCTTTTCGATAATAGCCGGGGTCATGGGGAATTGATCGCCATAATCCATGAAGGTGGTGCCACCGCCGAGCAACGATACATAGCCACCGGGCGTCGGATGGCGAAATACCTGGCCTTCGTCCGTATAGTTCGGGATCTCAATGAATACAGGTATCGATGGGACGACCGTCGGGCCATCCGGGCGGTGGTCCGCGTTCAGCCGGACAAACTGGTCGCCGCCGAAAGAACCTCGCCCTTTCGGAGCGGGCAGGTCCGTTTGAAAGTCTGCGCCTGCCTCAATGAATCCGGGGTAGGCGTCCAGGAAGGCCAGTAGTTCATCCTCGTTCTGCAAGGCATACCCGATATAGACGTAAGTCGAGTGGGCAAACTTTGCGTCCATCGGCAGGCTTTTGAAAGCCTGTTCGGAAGCACTGCAGAAAAGGGGATGGTCTTTGTCCGTGACGTAGGCGGAATAGACATCGGACATATTCATGAAGAGGTGACCGGGCGTATCGCTCAAGGGTGGGAATAACTTGTCGGGGTGGCCGTTGCTGTACATATGGAGCGCCAAGTCCCAAGACTTGGAGAGCGTCACACCGCAGGACACCTGTTGTCTCACTGCGTAGACCTTCCCCGCGGCGACCACACAGAAAACGATGGCGACGAGGGCGATGCTGCTCCAAAGCACGATACGGTTGCGACTATCTTTTGCTGACCTCGGGGGTCCGTTGCGAGATTCTTTGTTAACACGCTCATGTCGCTCAACGAATGCCATGATCTTATTCTCCCTCTGCCGAGATTTGGTTTTTCGCTTCGTCCACCGTTGTGGTGAATGGATAGCGGGTGGTAGCCGAATCTTCGTCTGCGTACATCAAACGTAGTTCGCAAATTCTAGCAATGATTGCTGGCGTCATGGGGTAGGATTCTCCGTATGTGATGGATTTCATACTGCCTCCTGATTCCAACGTATTCCCCTTGTACCCTGGATGGGGAAGCGTTTTCTCCTTTTCTTGATGGGGGATTTCCATGAGTACGATGGGATTGCGCACCATCTCCTGCTCGCCTGGGGAAACGCCACCCTTGCGGAGTCGACGAAACATATCCCCACCAAAGGAACCTCTACCCGGCGGGGCGACCAAATCATCGTTGAAGTCGGCCCCCTCCGTGATGAACATGGGGTAGCGCTCAAGGAATGCGAGTAGCTCATCTTCCTTATGAAACACATATCCGAAATAGGCATAGGTGGGCTGGCGAAGTTGTGCTTGAACCGATAGATTGCCGTGGGTCGTGTGGGCTGTCGGACAAAAAAGCTGTACCCCATTCTCTTCTGAAATAAAGGGCTTTACGGCATCGTAATCCGGCGCGAATACACCGGGCACCCCGCTCAGCGGTGGATATCTTCCTTCCGCGTCCTTCTCAAAGTAGTCTTCGAACAGCATGTGCCACGTATAGCGGAGGGTTTGCTGGCAACCGAGCTGCTGTCCCGCCGGGCGCAGAATCAGGAGGAAGAGAGCGCCCAGCAACGAGATGACCGTGAGGGCGATACTGGCCCGAAGCAAGAGACGCGTCGGCGTGGTGTTTGATTTTTTTCGTTTCTGCTCGCTGGAGCCTTCTGCTCCGTTCTCATGTTGTTCGACGTATGCCATGGTCTTATTCTCTGTCTGTCGAGATCGCGTTACCCGCTTCGTCCAACGTCAAGGTGAAATGATAACTGGAATCATCGATCGCGGCCATGTGGACGACGGCCACCTTAGCGTCTAAGAAGGGGATGGGCAGTTGGTTCAAAGGTGGGATGATTTCATTGCCCTTCGTGTCCATATAACCCCAGCGATCTTCCACCAGAAAAGCGGCCCTGCCATTCGAGAACGGTTCCACCTGCTCGTAGTCGGGTGTCAGCAGGGTATTGCCTTCGCGGTTGATATAGCGGAACTCCGGTTCCAAAATTTCCGAGGATGCATCCACCGGGAAAACGCCCACGGTGGCCAGCCCCTCATAGAAGGGCATAAACACCTGGGCGTCCGTCGGGGTGTGCAGTACAATGTTCCCGTTTTTATCCAAGTAGTAGGATGCCATGGGGGGCGTGAGGGGATAGGCCGCTGGCGAGGCGGATGCGCTGCCGAAAACAGCACCTGGTCCGAAGCTCCCCGCAGTCCACTGCACAAAGGCTCCGCCGAGTCCGTCGGATTGAATGGTTTGCTGAAGAAACGTATCGTCGGCTTCATACGCCAGCGTGTTTGCCGCCTGCTGGAGCCAATCCAATTCGCTATCCGGGACGGGGCTCCCATCGGTGTGCAGGACGGAATAGCGCCCCGTCTCCCGTTCTGATTGGTCTGCGACGTAGTCGCTTACCAGGAAAATGCCCGCAATCAATATCGCTACCAACAGGATTGTGGCGACCGGATAATCTCGGTACATGGTAGGACGCTCCCTGGTTGTATGCCGCAGCCGTATTAGACATCTTGTAGGGTAGCAGTAGCCATGGGACACACGCAATGACTTGGACCACAAAGAACGCAGAGAACACAAAGATAAAACGTTTCCGGCTGATGGTGTGGGCGACGGTCTCTTTGAAAATCATTCAATGGAACGTTGCTGTTGTTTAGCTAACATACCGACGCCATGGTTCGAGCCATTTTTTGTGTTCTCCGCGTTCTTTGTGGTTAAAAACCGTTTTGCACCAGCCCACGATGGTGTCCCTACCCATCTTGCCTGGAGCCAACGTATCAGTTGCTACGGCGGGCCATAGCCACGAGCGTCTTGTATCTCGTTCCTTCATTTCTTCGTGCTCTTCGTGTCCTTCGTGGTGAAAGTTTCTCTTTTTCAGAGAGCGTCGTCCAAGTCCATATCATATGCCAACTACGCGCCCGTCTTTTGCGTTCTTTGTGGTTAAAAATCCTTCCACACGCCAGCTTGCATCCCGTGGCTGGTGACGGTACCGTATAACCCATCAAATTGATCGGCAGATATCCCATCCCATCGGAGAGCTATTTCATGAATCGACGTGATTTTATCGGCAGCACGGCAGGCGTGTTAGCCGCGACGCAGTTGGGCGCGGTAGCCCAGGATAAAACGACCCCAAAGATCCCGTGTGCCATCCTGGGACTTGGCCATGCCCATGCGGGGAGCATCGTAAAGGGGCTCCGCAATTCGCCGGATTTCGCCCTCGTTGGCATCTGCGAACCCGATGGAGAGGTGCGCAAAGCCCACGCCGGACAAACCCTCCACGCAGCGACCCAGTGGCTGTCCCACGATGAAATTCTGAAGAACCCGGACATCAAAATGGTGGCAGTGGAAAGTGATGTGCCCCGATTGTTGGCGCTCGGCCAGTCCGTAGTGGCTTCGGGAAAGCACCTCTATATGGACAAACCGGCGGGTACCGACCTGCCGAAGTTTCGCACCCTCCTCGATACTGCGAAAGCAAAGGGGGTGCATATTCAAATGGGCTACATGTACCGCTACAATCCCGGATTCGACTTCATACGCAAGCTGCATGGTGAAGGGGTACTGGGGGATGTGTCCACCATCCATGCCACCATGTGCACCGACCTGTCGCCCGCGAACCGCGAGCGCATCGCTTTCCACAAAGGCGGGGCCATGCTCGAGCTGGGCTGTCATCTCATCGACATGATTGTGCTCCTCCTCGGTGAGCCCAGGAAGGTGACCAGCTTCCTCCGTCACGACAACGACTTCGACGACAACCTCAGCGACAACACCCTCGCGGTGCTGGAATACGACAAGGCCATGGTGACCGTTGATATTTCCGTGCAAGAGCCCAACTCCGGGGCAGGGCGTCGCTTTAAAATTACGGGCACCCATGGTGCCGTCACGCTCATGCCCCTGGAACCCCCAGCGGCCCAGTTAAGTCTGCGAAACGCCTGGGGTGACCATCCCAAAGGCGTATCGGATGTCTCCTTTACGCACCTGCCCCGCCATATCGCGGATCTCGCAGACTTCGCCTCGGCGATTCGCGATGAATCGGAGTTTGCTTATGGCTATGAACATGACTACGCGGTGCAGCGGACCATACTCCGGGCATGCGGGGAAGAGGTGTAGCAACGTGATGCCCCTTTCGCTCTGACAGGCAGGGTTTCTGTAGGCGGCGTGTGGCGACAAGGTTTCCCGTAGAAAGACCCTCGTGCCGCGCGATCCCGAGGCACGAGGGTTCGTGCGATGGTGTCCCTGTCTTTGACGATTCGCAATGATTCAACCCAATGTGTCCACATGCCCACCCCGGGGAGACCAACCCGTGCAACTTAATCGAATTGTCGAATTTTGTGGCCTTTCGCTACTCCTGTCCGTGGTTGCCCTGTCTTGCCCGTGTGCGATGGCCGCCACATCCGATGGTCCCAACCTCCTCGTCAATCCCTCGTTCGAGGACGGCGTGGGGGAGAATGGCGTCCCTGTGGGCTGGAGCAACTATGGCGGCCTGGACGAATACCGCAAGCTCACGGTGGTGGACGGCGACATCGACGGGGCCAAGATGCTCCGCTTCGAAGATGATGACCCGGCGGGCGAGACGGGCCTGCGGCAGAAGGTCCCCGCAGAAGGGGGCTCGGCCTACATGGCCACCGTCTCGGTGAAGGCCCTCGACGAGCTTTCTCCCGGCGGTTCCTATCTTCAGTTGCGCTTCTCACCTTCCGGGGAATTCGCTCAACGGAGTCTAATTCCGGGGCTCGGTGGTGCGGCGGCGGACACGATCATCGGCAAGGTGGCCCCGCCGGGAACGACCTCCGCCATGGTCTATATTTATTCCCACGCCAGCCCGACCCCGAAACTGCTCGTGGACAACGTACGGCTCCACACAGTGTTAGAACTCCCCCCCTTAATGGATGCCCTGGGTTCGGCGAAGGCCCCGGAAATAACCACGCTAAAGCCCCTCTATCTGGAAACGGCGCTGGTGGCGGACGGGGTGGCCGCGCCGATAGTGGTGCCCGCGGATGGGCGTTATGAGGGTGCGGCGATTGCCATCGCCGACGCCATCGAAGCCCGGGGCGGGGTACGTCCGAGGATGATTCCGGACACGGAGTTCGGACCCGAACTGGCCCTGGACGACCACCTCATCGTGCTGGGGAACCGCTCGACGAATCGTCTGCTCGGGACCCTCTATGAACGCTATTACACCTTGCTCGATTTGCGCTATCCCGGCGTGGGCGGTCACGTGCTCCGCACACTCCACAACCCCACGGGGGGCGGCAAGAATGTTATCCTCGTGGGCGGTAGCGATGATGCAGGCGTGACAGTGGCCGCCAATCTCCTGGTGGAAAAGATTGGCGCACTTCCGGTGGCAGAGGGTGCGCTCATCCTCGGGCGCCTCATGGAGCTGCAACTGGGAGAGGGCATTGAGGTGCCCACCGACATCGACCGCTTCCCCACCTGGGAAGATTCGGCGGGTTATGGGGGCATTGGTTATTTCGGCTGGAACAGCATCAGCAAGCGCATGGCCCTCTATTACATGACCGGCGACGAATTCCACGCCCGGGAGGTTGTTCGCCTCGCCTTTCCCGACGACCAGGCGAAGGCCGAGATCGGCGAAATCGATGGTGAGCGTATCGAGAACAAGGACGCGCCGCTCAGCGGTCCCTACCATTACAACGCCCACATGATGATTCTCTACTGGGATCTCATTGAGGAGAGTCCTCTCTTTACGGACGAAGAGCGGCTCCGGGTGACCAACGCCTTTGCGAAGCAACTGGAGCACCATGGTATCAAGGGTGCCTATCGGGGTCCCTATGCCGCCACGCCCGCCTCGGTGGGTTCGCGCCATGGCCAATGGACCGCCATCAGCCTCTACGCCCTCGGCCGCTATTTCGCCAAAGATTACGAAGACCCCATCTGGCCGGTCTGCGAAGAAAATGGTGCCCTTCACTTCAAACCCCTCCACGAGCATGCGTGGGTAGCGGGGGAGAGCGACAACCTCTATTGGTACACCACGGGCGTGGCTCCCATCTTGACCTACATGATGCTCTCGGGGGACCGCGTGCCCCTGGAGAATGGTGTGCTGGCGACGCTGCTCCGGGGACACGAGGCCCTGCTCGCAGGCAAGCAAAACGACTGGGCGCTGCGTTACGGCTCCATCGGCTACTACCACAAAGCGGCCGACCTCACCCAAGACGGGCGCTGGCTGGACTATGTGGGCCATTCCGGCATCAGCCTCAAGCCCTTCCGCCTCGGACAATCCTATTGGCCCGATGCCGCCCTGGAGCCAACCCTGCCGGTAGACCTCGTCGACAAATGGACCGTCCACCCCGTGCCCGAGGGGATGTGGCAGCAGCGCAAGAGTGGCTTGCCGCTGGGGGAATCCTTTCAATTTGCGAGTTACCGCTCGGCCCCCGATGCCAGCGGTGATTTCATCCTCCTCGATGGACTCAACGGGGCCTCCCGGAATCCCTACCATACCTTCGTGCTCTTGGAGTTGCGCCTCGATGGCGAGACCATGCTCGAAGGCTACCTCAACCAGATTCGCACCCGGGCCGATGGCCTCACCGAGCCGGTGGTGGCCATGGATGCCGCCTTGAAAAAGGTGGAGGTCCTCGCCGATGTGGCGATTGCCGTGGCGGAAGTGCCCAACATGCCCTTCGCCAGCTGGGAGCGGACCATAGTCAGCAAGAAGGGGGAATACACGATTATCGCGGATGCCGTGACGACGCGCATCGACACAGAAAACTTTGAGATTGCGCTTTCCTGGGAGACCAAGGAAAATGACTGGGAGCTCGACCCCGCGCGCCCCAGCCACCTCATCGCTACCAAGGCAGGTGCTCCCGCCCCAGTTGGGACCGTGTCGGTATCGCGCGCCATGAAGACGAACGTACAAGGCAAGGTGGCCACCATGACCTGGGTGGGGCCGGTGAAGGCGGGAGAGACCGAGTATATCTATTCGGTGGTCGGCCGTGGGGATAGGGGCATTGCTTTGGCAAGACTCTGGGAGGCGTTGGCAACCCTTTCACTTCCCTCGGCGGTGCAGGATGCATTGGGTCCGGTGGCCGCTACACGGGCACCCGATAGGGCATATGTTGCGGTCGTGCCCTCGCCCCAAGTGGCGGAGGCCCTCGTGCCTCAAGTTCGCGTAGAGCTTGGCGAGGCGGTCGTAGACCTGGTGTCGATTCCAGGCGAAAAGGGCACCCTGATTGCCGCTGCGGCGGGTAAGACTATCCATCTCATCACGACCGAGGGCGAAGTCGTCAACACCCTCCAGACCGACGGGCCCATCCGCATGCTCCGCTGGTGGGCGGAACACAAGCTCCTCCTCGCAGGCTGTGCGGACGAAAAGGTCATCGCCTTCAACGAGGCGGGCGAGCGGCGGTGGGAGTTCGTCAGCGAAATGGACCCGGCGGTCTTCCGTGCGGCCAAGACCTATTGGTTTAAGTCCGCCCCCGGACACGAGGGTATCCATGGTCTCCACACGGGCGTCTTCCTTGACGGGAAGAGCCAAGCTTTTGTCGGGAGCGCCTGTACCCTCGAAATTATCGACGAGCACGGCCAACTCATCAAACGCATGCCCCAGTTCTGGGGGAAGGTCTCCCTCTTCAAGATTATCCCGACGGCGGAGGATATCCTGACCCTCCTGGCCGCACGAAAATATAACGGGTTCAATGCTGTCGCCATGATCGACAACAAATCCCTCAACCCCGCTCCCCGGGGCTTGCACACCGTCCCCGAAGGGCACACCTACATTGGCGGCTGGTCCAGCATGAATCGTTACCACCTCTTCTTTGAAGACTTCGACGGCGACGGCGAAAAAGAGCTCATGTCCGAAATCAACGGCTCCTGGAACCGCGTCACCGTGTGGGACAAATACGGTACGGCCAAATACGATGCCAGCTTCGGCCCCGGAGACCGCATCCCCGCGCTGAACATCCGCGACATGGACACCGCCGATCTGGACGGCGACGGAACGCCCGAAATACTCGTGGCGGAAAAGACAGGGTTGCTCGTGGCCCTCACGGGGAAGTGCGAACGGCTCTGGGGTGTGAATGTGGGCGGGTCGCCGGTGGTGATGGGCGCGCACAGACCGGTAGACGGAAATGTGCCGGTGATCGTTGTGGCGTTGGAGGATGGCACGGTGAAGGCGTTAGACAGCGCAGGCGCAGTATTGAAACAAGGAAACGTGGAGGGCACACCGGTGTGCGTTGAAAAGCTGGGTGATGGGAGTCTGGCACTGGCACTGGATAGTGGTGCCGTAGTGTTATTCAGGCCGTAGGTGTCGCGCGTAGGGCGAATGACGTCTAACGTAAAGCGACGGGAGTCCAAATCCAAGGTGGTTACTATCACAGAGAAAGAACACATAGGTGCGCGGACCAACAGGGGGTTGACCATTCCTGGTCGACACAAGGCCCTCATCCGTGATCACAGGGGCCCGTGATGTTGGTCAGGTGATGGGATGCTTGGAGGGGAACGCACCACGTCCTGCGTCCGCCGGCATGAACTGCGAAAAATTTCGTGCACCTTGGGTCGACCAGGAATGGTCAACCCCTATATCTATTCTCTCCCGTTTCCACGCGCCGCTCCGTCCATGATAAGGTCATCATTGCGAATAAGTATCGACTAAAGGAAGGACATAGCACATGCAACTCAATCGACGTGAATTCATTGCGGCATCGTCCGCCGTGGCCTTGGCCGCGACCGCGACGGCCCAATCCGAAAAGAAATACAAGGCCTGCATCATCGGCGACACCAAGCTCGGCGGCTATGGCCATCAAATCCAGAATGCCTTCCGCTATCGGGACGACGTCGCTATCGTGGGCCTCGCCGACCCGGATGAGAAGGGCCGGGCGCACCATGCCAACGGCCTGGGGGCCGAGCGGAGCTACGCGGACTATCGGGAGATGCTGGAGAAGGAGCGGCCCGACTTGGTGGCCATTGGGCCCCGTTGCACCGTTAATCACCGGGACTATCTCCTGGCGTGCGCCGAGGTGGGTGCCCATGGCTTTATCGAGAAGCCTTTTTGCGACAGCCTGGACGCGGGCGACGAGATGGTGGCCGCCGTGGATGCCAAGAACCTGAAGTGGTCCATCGCCTACAACTTTCGCGGCATGTCCCTGCTGCAACGGGCTAAGAAGCTGATTTACGAGGACGGGCTAATCGGCACCGTACTCGAGGCCCGTGGCCGCGGCAAAGAGGACCATCGCGCTGGTGGGGAAGACCTCATCGTCCTCGGAACCCATGTGCTGGACCTCATGCGCTTCCTTATGGATGGCTCGCCCATGTGGTGTTCGGCCGACATCACCATGGAAGGACGGCCCGCCACGCCCGCCGATGTGCGGAAGCCCACCGAACCCCTCGGGCCCATTGTGGGCGACCGGATTCACGCCATGTATGGATTCCCCGGCGGCGCCGTGGGCTACTTTGATTCCATGAAGAATCCCGACGGAAACGGCGGCCGCTTCGGCATCGATATCTATGGCACCCGGGGCGTGATCTCCGTCCGGGTCCTGAAGGGAGACGCCACCATCGACGTGGGTTGGCTTGACGCGCCCAACTGGGCCCCCGTGGGTTCAGAAGTCGGCTGGAAACCCTTGCCCGATTCGCCTGTGACGGAACCGCCCATTCCCGCGAATGCCCGCAACAGAATTATCATCGATGATCTCATCGCCGCCATTGAAGAAGATCGTCGTCCCCGTTTTAGCGTCCATGACGGGCTGGCCTCGTGGGAGATGATTCAGGCGGTGTTCGAGTCCTGCGTGCAAGGGGGCCGTGTGTCGCTGCCGCTGGTCGACCGGACCCATCCGCTGAAGCGCTGGGCGTGACGCACGAAAAAATGACATTACGACGAAATATCCCGCAGGACAATTTTTGTGACCATGCCCCGTGCCACGCGATTAGGCCCCGCCTATTCGTGTGCGTGGAGCAGGATACCAATCCGTGTCTGTGAATGAGTACGATTTCGAGCGTGTGCCCCTCAATAGCGATTCCGTTAGGGATTGGCTCAAGCGTGAACGAAGTATTTGAGACCTCGTTCCCAAGCGCGGCTTCGCTTGGAAGCGCCGACGGTGCGTGCGTTGCGGTGCAATGAGTCCATGTGTATAGTTGTTCTATAACAACGCACTGACGGTGCTCGATTTAAGCGAGAGGGCATCAAGCTCACGGCTATACGCGGCTTCGGGCAAATGAGTTTCAAACAGCTGGGGCGAAGTCATCCGATGTCGGTTCCGACAGCCCCCTTAACCTACGAAGAAATACAAGGAGGGCACGATGCTGGGGATTTTTAAAGTGACTTGTTGGAACCATGTGGTACAGGGTTTTGCAACCCTGTTGGTCGTATCGTTGTTGGTGGTGGGCTGCGGAGGAAGTGGCAGTGACAGCGCACAGGTTGACGACCTGGATGACCTGTTAGCCCGAATGCCCGCTGACCCCGTAGGCATGATAGTCCTGCCCCGTCCCGGCGGTACCTTGAATTACATTTCAGAATGGGCCGATGCCCACGGCGAGTCCGACGAGTTAAACGGTTTTATCAGGGAGTTTTTCGTAGACCTCGGGGGGGAGATGCCCCCCGACGATGAGGTGACCTTTTCGCACTTACTGGATATGTATGGCGTTGACGGAGACCGCCCCTTCGGCATAGTTTTTGAATCACTTGCGCAAGACGCATGGGTCTATGTCCCGGTTCGCTCAGCCGAGGCATTCGCCCAATCCCCCATTATAGAAGGTTCCGACGTCCTGAGTCTGCAGGTTGGGGATAAAGAAGTGCCTGCGGGCGTGGTCGGATCGGGATATTGGTTTGTGGCGGAAGGCTACGCCGTACTAACCAAAGATAAACGTCACTTTGAGGCCGCTGCAGCGAGCTTCGGGGCACCCCACGAACTCCTGCCGCATTTCGAGTCCCTGCAGAATGAGGCGTCGAACGACCTGGTCCAATATTGGAACTGTGACGCGCTGGCTTCCGATGAGGATTTGGATCAGCAGGCGACCGTCCAGCTGCTCGCTTCCTGGTACGAAGGTTTCCTGGTGTCCACTACGCTCGGGGAAGTAGACAGTAAGAGTGCTGCGAAAGTAGTGGCCTTCAAGCGTGCGGTGGCCCCTGCGGCGGGCGATCCGATAGGTCTCCGCCATCCGACTACCCCTGAGACGGTCCTGAACATGTCCCTGCAGGATGGGGCGGGACTTATCGAGTTGGTCATGGCAATTGCCAAAGACGGCAGTCCCGCTTCCGCCTTGGGAGCGGATCAGTTGCAAGGGATGTTGACACCGATCCTGGGGAACTCCCTGGCCCTTTCGGTCAATATGGGGGCTGCGGGCATGCCGGAGGTAAAGTTGGCCGTGAAGCCCATGCAGGCAGAGATGCTCGACATGTTATTGGGGATGGGTGGCATGCGCACCGTTTCCCGTGGAGACTATGACGGCGTCCAGCTCTATGGTCCCGAAGGAATTCCGCCCATGCTTGGGGGAATTACCTATGGTTTCAAGGACGACACCCTCGTGGCCGCGAGCACGGCAGACGGCACCAAGGCGATTCTTGATGCCCTCAAGAATAAGGTGGCACCTGTCGATGATGCCCCCAATCGGGCGGACGTGACCATCGATCTGGCCAAGGTGGCGTCAAGTCCGCTTATGCAGATGGCTGCAGGAATGGCCGGGACTGCCGGAGAAGGGGGTTCTGCTGTCCAAGCGCTGCAGGACGCTCCTGCGATAACGATCCAGGCATGGGACCGTGCCGAATTCTCTGAACTGCGGGTTGAGTTTGCGAATTCGGCCTTTGGTCTGGTCTCCGCGCAAGCGCTCTTGGGCGGGATGGGAGCCGCCCAGTCCGAAGCCCAAAAGGCCAGCAGCCAGAATAACCAGAAGCAGCTGGGCCTTGTTTTCAAGATGTATGCGAATGAGAGTTGGGATGAGCAGTTTCCGCCCTTGAAGGCCACTCCGGGACATCTGATGTTTGCCGCGACCGAGGCCGAAGACTATCGCAGTGGACGAGCAACAGCCGTCTATCCAGAGTATTTGGTCGATACGAGTGTGCTTGTTAATCCGGGTGGGGAAGGTGCGGAGCTTTGGCAAGAAAAGGCCACGAATAATCCTGTATCGGCGGTGGACGATTACCACTATGTCTACTTGGGATACCTCGTGAGGAACGATGAAGAAATGGCGTCTTACACCCAAGGCTATCTGGCATCCGCCGCAGCGGGCGGGGTGCCCAATAGCGACATGGAAGTAGACGGCGGAACGGTCTACCGATTGCGGGAAAAAGTTGCGCGGATGGTCATAGAGGATTCTTCCAATCCAGCAGCTGACTACCAGTTCCAGTCGCGTGTGCCCATACTCATGGAACGCCGAGGCGCGTGGTCAGACGACGTGATCAACGTGCTCTTTATGGATGGTCATGTGGAGACGGTGGCACCAGGCCAATTTCCCAATACCGATGCGTTCTGGGAAAGCGTGGCGCGTATTAATGCGTTGAAAAAGAAGTAGTTGTAGCGAATCGCAGGTTGTCCCGGCAGATGACGAGTGCCGGGACGACTTTCGTATGTACGATACGTATGCGGCCACAGCCTGCGGGGAGAAGGGTAGCGTTGATGCTGACCCCGCGATTCATTTGCCATGGCATTGCCATAGAATCGAAGCGTCGGTCATACTGTGCAGCGACTTGTACCGCCCCTTAAGACTGGAGTCTAACCATGCCTATCCATCTTCCCGCACCAAACCGACGCCAGTTTCTCTTCACCGTGGGTGCGGGGCTCGTTGCCTGCGCCACGGAGTCCTTCGGCAACGAGGTCGATGGTGACTTGGTCTACTTGCTGAACGACACCCACATCGCTGAGACGCACGCGCCCGATTCCCCGGTGTCGAGCCATTTACGGCAGGTGGTGGAGGAGCTGGTGGGCCTGAAGCAAAAGCCCGCGTGTGTCTTGATTAACGGGGATTTGGCGCTGACCGATGGGCAGCCGGGGGACTACCGCCACTTCGCGACGCTCATCGCACCCTTGCGGGAAGCCGGATTGGATGTACACCTCACCCTCGGCAACCATGATAATCGCGAAGTTTTCTACAAGGTACTGTCGGAAGAGCGCCCCGAAAGCGCCGCGGTAGAATCGCGCCATATTTCCGTGGTGGAAACGCGCTTTGCCAACTTTTTCCTCCTCGATTCGTTGTACGAAACCATGGTGACGTCGGGCACCCTGGGAGAGGCGCAACGAATGTGGCTGGCGGAGGCCCTGGACGCGCGCCCAGACAAAGTGGCGATTATCATGGCCCACCACAATCCGCGCCTGGGGGGCGACCCAGTCCACTTTCCCGGTGGACTCACCGATTCGGCGGAACTCTGGGAAATCCTCGCCTCCCGCAAGCAGGTGAAGGCCTATATCCACGGCCACATCCATGACCGTAACTTCTTCGAACACGAGGGCATCCATATCCTCAATATGCCTGCGACCTCCTACGTAGCCGACCCCAAGTTGTCGACCACGGGGTGGACGGAGGCGCGTTTGACGGCGGAAGGGATGACGCTGACCACGAAGACCAACGACCCGGACCACCCGTGGAACGGGGAAGGGAAGACGCTGGCCTGGCGGACTTGAGTTCAGTCCTGTTTCCCTGTCACCCGCTTCCCAAGTTCCTTCACCATATCTTGCTTTACCAAACACTGCTCTTCGGCGTCATAGGTAATAAAGCTGGCGGCCTCATACAGGACATATCCGGCGAAACGTCCATCATCCCGAACACGCTCAAATTCCTCGGGCATGGTCGGCTTGAGGTAGCGGTTTACGGTGATGGGTATGCCGGCGGCATTGCACTTGGCGGTCATTTCCAGCGCCACGGCATCGTCAAAGATGGCATCGAAGGGGAGGCGATAGAAGCGGAGAATGGCCGCGTCCATAAGACCGGCATCGATCCATTCGCGCCAGGGGAAATCCATATTCATGGGGTAGGCGAGCTTGCGGTTGGCGGGTGGGTCGGACCGGAACCAATCGAAATTCAGATTTACGCGGAGGGGCCGATTATGTTTTCCCAAGAGCCCCTTCGCGTCGCGGAGAAAGGCCGTGTAGGCTTCGCCCCGCACGGCAGCGATATTTTCCGGCGTAACGCCGCCCCGTGCCTCGCAGGCCTTGAGTATTACCTCGTTACCGCCATATTCCTCGGGGTAATCCGTGTGGGTGCCGTGGTTCTCCACGCGGAGGTCTACGCCGTCCACACCCGCATCCAACATCTCCTGGATACAGTCCAGCCAGTAAGCGCGCACGGCGGGCTCGGTTTCACACAAGGCCCCGGGAAGGTATTCATTCCGCCCCCGGGCAAAGGCCACCACGCCCTGTTTTCCCGATGTGTTGGGTAGGTCCAGCTGGGTCATGCCGCGCCCATAGCCGCAATCGAAAAGGAGCCCCCAGTTTCGAAAATCTATCTTGTCCCGCATATAAATCATGGCACCGTTATAGAAGACACCGGGTATTTCGCTGCCCTCGCTGTCTAGCGCGGTGAGAATATCCGTGCCGGCATTCTCGAAGTCCGCCGGTCCCTCCGTGAAATCGGTGGTCACCAGAACGTATTTATTGGTGAGGGCAAAACCGGACAAGGTCAGGGTGCGTACCGGATCGCCCGTTTTCGTCAGGAGCTTGCCGTCCCGGTCGCGGACTTCCTTCGGCGAGGGCTCCACGGCTTCACTTACCGTGAAATCAACCTCTAGGGGCTTATATTGGTAGTTGTCGTCGCTCGCCCAGATCTGAAGGTGTTCCGCTGTGATTCGCGTCGGGCTGTCGTCCTGCTTGACGAGCTTGAGGGCGCAAATGGGCACCGCGTTATCTGTTGCATTCGGAAGACCGGGCAAACGTTTGATACGGAGATCGGGATTCTCGACGACGAAGGGGTCGAACCAGGTCAGCCAGGCACCCTGCTGGCGGATACGGCCAAAGGCTCGGGCCTCGGGCGTGCCTTCCGGGAGGGCGATCGCCGGGCCCGTTTCGTAGGGCTTGTAGTAGGCATAAAGTTCCAGTCCGTGGCGGTGCGCCGCTTCCGTCGCAACCCGCAGGGGGTTGCCCAGATTCTGGTAGGTATTCGCCAGGTTTTGCCACCGTTTGTCCAGCCCGGATGGCATGAAGAAGCCCCCGTGGCCGTCGCCATAATAGGCCCAGCTTACCCGAGTGACGCCGAGCGATTTCAACGTCGCCATCATTTGGTCGATGTGATCCGGCGTGAATTCGGTCACGAGGGCATCGTCGACAAAATCCACCAACACCTCCAGGTGAAAGGGGGGCGCCGTTTCGTTCGTTGGGGCGGTCTCTCCGTGAGCGATTCCGGAAAGGATCGCGAAAAGGGCGAGTAAAAGGGAAAAGACTCTCAGGGCCATGAAATTTATCCTTATGTCGATGACGCCGTGGCGCATGGCTATGATTCCACTTGCCGCCTGGGGGATTCTATCACGCCTATGTTTTGTTTTCGTCATAGCGCACCATCGTTGTCGTTTTTACACGGTGTTATCGATGCTTTACTTTTGCGCCGCCACCCGCTGCCCTTTTAGCCCGGCGTTTACATAATGCGGTCAAAGTGGGGGATGTACACAATTTTTCAAGCCTCTTGAATATACCTATGCGGGAGGCGTTTAATAGTTAAAGGGAGGAGTGCGCGTTCCGTCGAGTAATCCAACCGAAAGGATGGCGACATGGTCAGGCCATTGTACCTCATGGTAGCGTTCACGGTGATGGCGGGGATGGCGGCAGCAGATTCTTTGCGTATGGGTGATGTCTGGTATCGGGATGTGTACATTCGGACAAGCCAGGACTACTATTACGTACATCACCCCGATTCCGGGGAGTTGGAAAAGATCAGCCGTCGACGACGTAATGTTACGGATGTGGTGATTTTGCCGGACAGTACCCGGCGGGAGGCCATTCTGGAGCGGTATCGGGCGGCGCGAGATTCGGCACGGGCGGCGGAGCAGGCAAAGGTGTCCACGGCACCTCGGGTAGATGGCGACCTGCTGAAAAAGCAACGTCAGTTGGAGAGCCTCGCCCTCTTTGAATCTCAATTGGCCCACTGGCAGAGCCTTTCCCCTGAACGACAACAGTGGATTGAGCGGGGCCTGGGGGAGACCCTGGAGCAGCGCACGGAACTACGGGTCGCCGATCACGCCCAGGCGGTGGACCAGTTGGAAACCCTGGATTCTACCAAGGGGGTGGTGCAGGACAGGCTGATTTCCGCGGGATATGCGCGGGAGGCGGCCGTGGAGCAGGCCCAGGCCGAAGATGCCTCGAATTTTTATCTGGATGCCTATGAAAACTCCAAGGGCTACGTGGGGCCGGTGTATCACTACTACTATGACGAGCACGATCGGCTACGTGCCGTGCCGACCTGGTGGTACACGGAAGACCCCTCCCTCTATGATGCGGCATTGGCCGAGCGCAGTCGCACCGAGCGGCGCATCGGCGAGGCCGAAGAGGATTATCGCGCCCGCATGAAGGCCCATGCCAAAGAGTTGGAGTCTGTGGAGAAAGCCATCTCTCAACGGGAGCGGGACGCCCGGGCGGCCCTTTCCAAGGCGCACGACGAAAACATGCGCTACAGTGCCTGGCAGGCCCGGGTCGCTGCCCTGAAGGAAGCCGATGCTACCGGCTACCGGCCCCAGGTCCTCCCAACGCCGATTGCGGAGTGGTCCGGAACCGGTGAACGCCGCTCTCCGGAGTTTATTGTGGGGCGTGGGCTGTGGCGTCTGGAATGCCGTATTGCAGCCCCCCGAACGCCGAGTGGGTTTTCCGTGACCCTCTATGACGCCGAAACCGATACGCCCTTTACCCGTATATCGGACGGCGATTTTCTTGGCATGCGCGCGCGCATTTTCGACCGTCCCGGAACCTATTATGTCGTAGTGGACCAGGGTATTGAATTTGTATCCTGGGAGATTTCCGTTACCACGCTGGACCTGTAACAGAAGGGCGTGCTTGTGCTGCGCCGGACAAGCCTGTCGTGCGAGATATAACGCGCGGCGACCGGTTCTCCACACGGAGTCGGTCGCCGCGCTTCTCATAGGTTTGGGGCTTAACGCAAGGACGTGCCTCAGCCGGGTGATTGCAGGAAGGCGATGAGGTCGGCCACGTCTTCGGGGGTCATGGTGGCTTCCCAGCCGTCGGGCATCATGGAGATGGAAGTGCTCTCAAGCAGATAGATGTCACTGCGAAGGATGGTGCGCACGATGGCCCCCGGCAATTTCATGGTGATGCTGGTGGCGTTTTCCGAGGCGATGAGGCCAAAGAGGTTCTCGCCATCTTCCAGCTCGCAATAGTAGGCATGATAACCAGGCTGGATATCGAGATTGGGGTCGAGGATGTTGGCCAGCAGCTTCTCTTTCGGGTGGGAAGCCACGGTACGCAAGTCCGGCCCAATGGCGAGTCCCATACCGGCGAGGGCATGGCAGGGGGCACAGGATTCCGCATAAAGCGCGCGGCCCCGAGTCGGCTCACCCGGGAGGGTCAGGGCCGGTTGGTAGGCGGCGATAACGGCCGCACGTTCCGGATTGTTTTGCCGGGCGAAGAGCGCTTTGGCGCGGTTTTGCAGGTCATCATCGGGGTGATTGAGCAGGTGGGTGCGCCGCACGGGTGCCAGGTCGGTCATTCGAATATGGTTTTTGTCCAGTCCTTGAAGGAGCTCCGAGGTCCAGGCGCGGCGGGCGAGGAGGATGTCCACGACCTGTTCCCGTGCCTGCGGAAGGAGGCGTGGCCAGGCACCAATGAGCAGTCCGGGAACACGGGCATCATTGGTACGGGCCAGGGCGGTGAGACTGTGGCGAAGATTCTCGGGGCTGCCCTGAATATCCAGTTGGGTCGCAAGGTAGTCCACAACCACTTCCTGGTCGGTTGGAAGGCGGGAGAGCACCGTTGCGGCGGCGATGCGGGTGGAGGCCGCCGTGTCGACGTCGCCCATCGCTGCCCGTGCCCCTTGACGTAGTGCGGCGTAGTGTTCTGCCAATTCAGTCGAAATGGCTTCCAGGCTTTTTCCCCGTTGTTCCACGAGGTCCAGGAGTGCGACGGTAGCATCCACGTTGGGTTGGCTCAGGTCGGACTGGGCCGTTTGCAAGAGGGGCGCCAACAGGGCCGTCAGGGCGTTGGTGTTGTCGGCGGCCAGGGCCATTTCCGCCAATACCTGGCGAATGGCGGGAAGCGCCGCGTCATTCCGGGTGACCAACGTGGCAATGAGCGCTTCCTGGTGGGGGAGTGCCGAAGACAGGGCGGCGGCCTGCAGGAAGGCGTCATCGTGATCCTGGAGCAGGAGATCGGCGAGGGCATCGGCGATTTCCGGCGTGGGCGGGAATGCCCCGAGGCTGAAGGCGAGCTGTTGCCGCACTTTCGGGTCGGGACTGTCTACCAGCGCGCATGCGGCCGAAACGACCTGCGGCGTGGCATGGCGTTCGGCAAGACGCAACGCGTTCTCCAGCACACCCGGGTGATTCGCCTTGGAAAGGGCAGGAACCAGGTGTTCCGGTTTCAGGAGTCCCAATCCATCCAGGGTACTTAGTGCGTGCACCTGGCCCCGGGGACCCGACTCGGAAAGCACGTGTTCCAGGGTGGGTGCGGCATCCTGTCCATCGCGCCAGAGCAAGAGTTGCTGTGCCTTATCACGGACCCAGCCATTGTGCGAGGCCAGCTGTAAGGCCAGGGCGCGATTGTCCATGTCCGCCAGGACCGGTATGGGACGGGGGGCTTTCCCCTCAGGCCGCACGCGATAGATTCGCCCTTTATCCTCTCCCTCGCGGTAAAAGGGCAGGAGTTCCGCCTTGCCCTCCTCGGGGAGCCACTGGGGGTGCTCGATCATATAGCGATACATGTCTGCCACCCACAGGCCACCATCGGGCCCGGTCCGCACCATGACCGGGCGACACCAGCGGTCTTCACTGGCGAAGAAATCCGGCCCATCCGGGAGGCCCGCCCGCGTTCCGCGAAAGGTTACACCTTCCGGCTCCAGAGCAATGCGCTGTACCAGATTGTGGAAGGGTTCGCAGGCGAAGCCGTTCATCTCCTCGGCGGGGAAGAGCAGACCATCCCGATAGATCATGCCACTGCACGCCGAGGTAAAGCGCCCGGAAGCCTTGAAGTCGTGAAAGCGTTTTTGGAGCGCACTGGCGGGGTACACCGGGGCGCCCACTTCCCCGAGTACCTGAACCTGCCCATCGGGGGCCGCATAATAGGGATTGCGTTGCAGGTAGTGGTCGGGCAGGGCGTAGTGCCACAGCGGGCGAGAATTCTGTGTGCCAAACCAGTGGCCCCAGTCATCCCGGTTTCGGCCAAATTGGGTGGGACCGCTTTGGGGTTCGACGACACCGGTGTCGGGGTTAAAGCGAAAGTCCCGGCTGCCGATTTGCGTGTCCGTGCCCGCTCGTGTCGAGCGCAACTTGGTCTCGAGGGCATACTTGCCATGGTGGCCCCCCGCCGCCACATAGACCCAGTTGTCCAAGCCCCAGCGAAGGCCATTGGCCCGCAATTGCTGGTTGCCTTCACTCAAACCGGTGAGGAGGACTTCCCGTACATCGGCCCGGCCGTCACCCGTGGTGTCACGCAGGAGCAAGACGTCCGGTGCAGCGGTGACGATCACGCCATCGCGCCAGGTCAATATGCCGGTGGGAAAGTTGAGGCCTTCGGCGAATAGCGCGCTGGATTCATAGGTGCCATCCTGGTCCTTATCTTCCAACACCCGGACCCTTCCACCAGCGGCCCCCGTGTCATCGAGGCCGAGGGGATAGTCCGCCATTTCGACCACCCAGAGCCTGCCGTCCGCATCCCAGTCAAAGGCCACGGGGTCGAGGAGTTGGGGCTCGGAAGCCACCAGATCGACGGTGAACCCTTCAGGTACGTGGATGGCCTTACGTGCTTCATCCGGTGCGAGGGGTGGGGCGGAGAGTTGGGCTGTCTGGGTGCTCGCTTCGGAGCCAATCGCGCCCATGGGCTGTCCAGAGGCTTCGTGGAGTACCAGGGCTTCGTCCGGCGTCAGGGCCCGATCGAAGAGGGAAAACTCGGCCATATAGCCCACGAGGGGAGCGAATTTATCACTGCGGGCGCCTAGGAATATGTCGGCGCTGTCCGCTGCAGTAGCTTCAATTTCCCCTTCGAGTTCCGGCACACCGTTCAGCCAGGCCCGGATTTTCCTTCCGTCCCGTACCAAGACCACATGATTCCAGGTGTTGGGCGGAATCGTCGTGGTGCCGACCGTTACGTCGCCCTTGTCGTTTCCGTTGAAGAGGATGAGATGTCCTGACTGGTCCCGGTGGTGACCACCGATTCCCAGGTGGTCACCAGGTGCCTCGGCGTCACCTTGGGGGCCGCGAGAAAAGAGGTAGGCAGTCACGGGACGCAGGGCGTTATCGATGGTGTTCTTGAACCAGAAGGCCACACTGTAGGTTTCACCGAGCTCGGGGGCACTGCTGCGGATGCGGCCTGCCTGAATGGCCGCATAGCCAGTCGCACTGAGCCTGGTGCTCCCCTCGGGAACGAGTTCCGTGGCGGGCCCGTTCAGCGGGGCGTAGATACGGGGCTTCAGGTCGGTGATGCGTTTCGAATAGGTGTCGGGGAATTGGGGAGGGGCGGAAAGTGCCGCCAATGCTTCGTCGGCCTTGCGGGCACGGGCACGGGCTTGCCGTTGCATCTCGTCCATGCCCGATGCTTCCCAGAGCGCCCCTTGTTCTTCCCTACTCAGGGCGGCGGGGAACACAGCGATTTCATCGAGTTTTCCTTCGAGTCCATTGCCGAAACGGAGGTCGGCGCCTTCCAATGGGGCAATGGTCAAGGCGGGTACGTCCGGATTATCCCCACCATTGACGAAGAGCGACAGGGTCTCATCCTTTTGGGTGAGCACGGCAAAGTGCCAGGTGCCGGGCGCGAGGGCCGTTTGGCCGGGCGTGGGAAGGGCGGTGTCAATTACCCCCGATAAAAGAAGATGGCTGATGCCTGTCTCGTCCATGGAATAGTGTACGCGTTCGCCATTCGGGAGCTGGAGCAGGTCGCCGCTACGGGCACTGACGCCACTGCGTTCGCCCAACCAGAACCAGAATGCGATAGAGAAGTCTTCGCTCAGGCCAGTCCCGGTTGCCGCTAAGTGGCCATCCGAAACGAAATGCATGGCCCGATTGATTTGATTCGGGCTGGAGAAAGCGGAGGGGCGGAGTGCTTCCTGGGGGCCACTGCCTGAGCCACTGCCCGCGCCGGGGAGATAGAGGGCGACGCCACCAGTAAGTTCACCCTCCGGGCCACCATCCACCGCGTTGTGGGCTACCCGCCCCTCGATTTCGTCGAGCCGCCAGTAGGCCAGGGGATTCCGAGCCAGGACGGCTTCGGTGTAGGCACCCGGTTTATGTGCGAGGGGGCTACGGGATTGGCCGGTCACTTCTTCCAGGGACTGCAGCAGGGTTTCGACAATGATGGGTTCGGCCTGAACTTCCAGGCCGGCGGTCCGTGCTGGCCATGTGGTGTAGCCGCCCAGCGCGTGTTGCTCGGGTGGTGGTATGTACCCCACCGAACCATTGGCTAACTCGATGTTGAAATGGGTGTCCAACGGCGACTGGCCTTTCAGCTTGAGGCCAGTGATCGCATAGACCTCATTGGGCAGGGTGGCAATACTGAGATCGCCAATGCGGATGGCCTGCACCTTCAGTTCAGTCTGCTGACGCTCATGGAGAAAGAGGGCCTCCTGGGCGTAGATGTCCGGGCGCTGGACAGGCAGGGCCCCGTCGAGGGCTTCGATTCGTTTCTGGGCCCACGTAAGGCGCTCGGCATCGGGAACGCGCCATTTCAAGGTCAAGGTCTTTTCGACCATCCCGAGGGGCACGTCGTCTTTCCAGGAAATGGAGCGGTAGGCTTCCATGGCACGGGCAGCTACTTCCTCGGCATACTGTTCGAAATTACCATCCTTTTTGGGTGCCCCATAGTCCATCCACATGAGATCCCCGCTGGTCCCCTGGGACATCATGGCCACAAAGGGGCCCTCGCTGGAGGGTTGGTCAAGTCGCCGGGCCATGTCGCGGGCAAAGGCACCGTAGTAGTCGGCGGAGAGGAGGGGGGAGCCGTAGTAATGTTGGGAGTAGTTAGCGAGTAAGGCAATGGGCGTGCCATCCGGACGGCGCGCCGCGAGCAAGCTCAATCCCGGGTCCACAGGTCCCGACGGTCCAATGACATCGCCACTTTCGTAGCCGGGGTGCATATGGGCGCGGACGTTCAGGTTGCCGAAGGGGTCATCGAAGGTCTTGTCCGCCCGCCGAATCCAACGGCGGTTGTGGGTGTGCGCCCAGTCATCCACCGACGCCCAGCCGACTTGGGCCGCCTCCAGGTTTTGAACAGCGGCCACCAGGGCCTCGCTGATCTTGCCTGGTAGCCACGCTGCGTAGTCCGGATCCTGCCGACTACCGAGGCACTGCATGGCCGAGGGGGCGCTATGGGTGTGGGTCGCCGATACCATCATGCGGTCAGGTGCAATCCCCGTCGCATTCGACGCCGATTGTTTCGCCGTGTCGATGAGCGATTGTTCCATCATGCAGGTATCGACAATGCAGAAGAGAATGTGCTCATCACCTTGGCTCAGGGCGAATGCCCGCGCATAGAGGGAATCCAAGGCGCTGTCGGCACTGCGCTCGTTGAACATTCCGTTGACCCGCACGGGATAGTTCGGCGGGGAAATATCAACGGCACTCGCCCCAGCTTCAAAGGGGGGGCTGTCTGCGCCATGGGTCAGTTGGGCGACAACGATTCCCAGAAAGAGGGCGGACACGGCATAGATTCGCAGGGCCGAGGCAGAACCTGCACCGGTTACTCGCGGGATAACGGCATCAATGATGCTGCCGTTGGGGCGACTCTGTTTCATAACGTCCTTTCCGTTGGAGGGGCGGGCCTTTTCAAACACCCACGTCATTGTACTTTGCACGGGGAAGTTTTTCCTGGGCGTGGGTTGGAGGGCTGGATTGGCCCTGCAAGCCTACAACTCCATTATCTCGATGTTCCGGTAAAAAACCTCCGCAGCTTCGGCCTGGAAGAGGATCTTTCCCTCCACGAGCGGTATCCAGGACTTGCCGTCCGCGCCGAGTTGACGCAGGTCGGTAAGGCGGTTCACAACCTGGCCGTTCACCTTGTGTATGGCGCTCTCGGCACCATGAACAATTAATTCTACCGTGTTCCATCCTTCCTGCTCCGCATCCGGATGGCGGTAGACCCAGTATACGTTCGGCCCACCCGACACGAACGGAACGCCTCCCTGGGCAGGTTCCCGGAAGCGTGCGTTTCCCACCCGTTGTTTGTCTATCGATTCGGGGTCAACCGTGGTCTTGGCCTGGGTACCATAAACCGTGAGGAAATCACCGACACCCTTTTCTTCCACCTGAAGCTCGAGACTCCGAGGCCAGACCACCTTGTCCCCGGCAATGTGATAGAGCACGCCCGCATCTCGCGGCATTTCCAGGCGTGGCTTAAACTTCTTCGTTCCCCACTTGAATTCGAATCGGAGGTGATAGTGAGAGTAGCTTTTCTTGGTCAGGATGTATCCATATTGGACCACGGATTTGTCTTCCGTATCCTTGTACATGTGCACCATCCCGTCATGGACCTGGAATATCCGATCGGGGTCCTCATTCAGGCGAAGGGGTCCCTGCCTTCCGATTACACGATCCCAGTTATCAAGATTTACCCCGTTGAATAACGGTGTCCAGGTGCCCTCGGTAGCGACATGGTGTGGTTTCTCTGGAGCGTCTTTCTCTTCGGAAGAGGCCGTGGCGTTCGGTGTTCCCATACAAGCGACTGAGACGCCGAAGATAAGCAACGCTCGTCCGATTCTGAGGCTGCGTGAGTGGCGTTTCGAGAGGGTGATATCTTCCATGGATATTCTTTCCGCGTTGTTGTTCATATTTCGTTGTTCTCCACAGAGCGTCGGGCTTTCTCCAGCAGACGCGACAACTCCTCAAGTTCTTCCCTGGACAGGTGCCCAATCAGTTGGTGGTGCAAGTTAGCCAATGGTGCGTCGACTTGCTCGATGATGTTAAGTGCTTTTTCCGTGGCTTCAACATAGATAACCCGCCGATCCTTGGTGCAGCGTTGCCTGGATACGAGGCCCTGCTTTTCAAGTCGGTCGATCAGGCCGGTGATAGCGGGTACGACTTGTAGCAGTCGTTCCGCAATCTCCGAGGAAGGCAGCGGTTGCCCCGAACCCCGTAGGATTCGCAGTACGTTATATTGGGACGCGGTGAGATCATATTCGCGTAAGAGTCTGGCAATTCGAATCTCGAACTGGTCGCTGGTACGTAGAATATTGAGGTTTGCTTCGTGTTCCGGGGAATCGAAGGGCAGCTTCTTCTTTAGTGCTTTCTGCAGGCGACTTGGTGTCATGTAGACTTCCTTTTGGTGTTACAGAAATTTATGTTATATGGAATATTTATTCATGTCAACTAATTGGGTCTGGGGCACTCTAACCACATGGGAGGTGGCAGGGAGGAAGCCCAATACCGGCGTACTCGCTGCGAGTTCAGCTGGATACCGTAAATGGAGCGGGGGCCTCGTGCCAGATAGGGCGAAAGAACCCATCCGCTTGGCTCGTGTCATCCGAGCAGACGTGATAGGATGGGGCGATGACATTCACAAAGGAGGCACACCCATGAATATACTCGTAAGTGGAGCCACAGGACTGGTAGGTAGCGCCCTGTCTCAGCGATTGGAAGCGGATGAACATGTCGTTCGGCGGATGGTGCGCAATGCCAGCCCCCATTCCTCGGAGGCAGTTTACTGGGACCCGGCCAAAGGCATTCTGTCGCCCGATGATTTGGAAGGGTTCGATGCGGTGGTTCACCTGGCAGGGGAACCCATTGCCGCAGGCCGTTGGACGCCCGAGCGCAAAGCCCGTATTCGTGACAGCCGTGTCATGGGGACCCAGTTGCTTTGCGAGCGCCTGGCCGCCTGCAAAACGCCCCCCACGACACTTATCGCCGCCTCGGCCATGGGCTATTACGGGAGTCGGGGCGATGAGGTGCTCACAGAGGACAGTGCTGTAGGCAGTGGCTTTCTGGCGGAAGTGTGTCAGGCCTGGGAAGAAAGCACCGCGTCTGCGAAGGAGGCGGGTATACGTGTCGTAAACCTTCGTATCGGCCTGGTCTTGAGCGGCGCTGGTGGTGCATTGGCCAAGATGTTGCCCCCCTTCAAGTGCGGCCTGGGGGGGACTCTGGGTGGTGGCAAGCCGTGGATGAGTTGGATTCATTTGAATGATTTGGTGGGGGCTATCGTGCATGCCATCAATACGGCCGAACTCGTGGGTCCCGTTAATGGCGTGGCCCCTTCGCCCGTGACCAATAAGACCTTCACGAAAACGTTGGGTAAGGTTTTGGGGCGTCCCACCTTTTTGCCGGCGCCCACGCCGGTATTGCGCACGGTACTGGGGGAGATGGCTGATGAGATGCTACTGGCCAGCATGCGCATCAAACCGGAGCGACTGGTCTCGACGGATTACACGTTCCAGTTTCCCGAACTGGAGGGGGCACTGCGCGACCTCTTGGACTAGGGCGTTGGCCGGAATGGCAGGTACCGTGCGGAGTTCTGGTAAAAACGGTGGAGCGCCATGCGCCCCACCGTAGGGTGTCAATGTTATTGGAGTAGCTGCTTCGCTCCGATTACGGCATGAATGTATGCTGGGTCAGCCGCCCGAGTAGACGGCGTCCACCAGGCCACGGGCTACGTCGACCCCACCCACGCGTTCCAGCGGGAGGAGCCGACCATTCGGCTTGTAATTCTCCCAGTTGGCCATTTCTTCCCGGTGGCCAATGCGACGGAGCCAGTTCCAGGGGTCGGGCATGTTCTGCACGGCATCCATATCCCAATAGGCGAATTGCGTCACGCCCTGGGCGTAGGCGGCGGTGACGCTGGCGGGGCTCATGGCTTTCTCACCGCGGTACCCGGTGAACAACACAAACTCACAGCCGGTTTCTTTTCCGAGCGCGATGTATTCTTCATCTACGCCCTCCTGGCAGATGACGCTATCGAGCCAGCCTTGTTTAATCCAGTGCTTTACGTCGAGGCCTTCGGCTTCCGGCGTACCACCAAGCCAAACGCCCTGTTCACTGGGCCAGACCCAGACCGAGAGGTTTAAGGCGCGGCCTCGCTGGGCAGCGATTTCTTCGGTGAGCCTGTGGACCTTTTCCAGGTATTCGTTCATGAAGGAAATTCGGACCGCCTGGAGGCGTGGATCGTCGGCAGGGACCTTTCGCGCGTCTTCTTTATAGGTGTCCTCGAAGCGTTCGAGGACTGGGGTCTCGTATTGAAGGGCGTGGGGGCCCCGGACGAAGCACAGGTTGATACCGTCGGCATCGACCTGCGCCAAAGTCTCCCGCATGAGTGCCAGGGTGAAGTCCTGGGTTTCGGGAAAAGCATAGCTCGCTTTGTCGACCACCGTCCCATCGGCCAGGACCTGTCGACAGTGGGGGTATTCCTCAAAAAAACCTTTGCCCCCTAAATCGACGAAGCCGAGGTCGCCGAGTATGCCAAGGCGAAACATGACATCGAATTTCAGGCCCATCGAATGGGCGTGTTCGGCGGCAATGACCTGCGGTATCTGGCCTGCGGCCGCGAAATCACGGAAGGCCTTATGGGCCTGCTGCTCGCCACGGACGTAGTCGTTTGTGCCGTACTGGGTGATGTTTTTCGTTCGGCCATGTTCGCCGAGAAAGAGGGCCCCCGGAACCGAGGTCGGATAATTCGTCCGATCGCCATAATTGACCGCCCACAACACCTTCGCCACATCCGAATGGCGATAGAGTTCTATCTGGTCCAACACGTCGGCGGGCTCGGAATACTCGCCGTAGTGCAGGTAGCTGACGCCATCGATGGTAGCGACCAGATTGCGGGTCTCCTGTTGGGCTCGGTCGGCTTCAATGCGTGCCACCTCGTCGGCCGGGATGGGGTCGAGCCGTACATAGGCAACGGCGGCCGCACGTCCCACGATACCATTCATCTTTCGAATAATCAGCGCTTGCTCGGTCAGGTCGGCGGCCCGGAGGTAGAGCTCCCGGATAAAGGTGTTCTTCTGGTTGTCTGCCGTTTTAGGGGGCTGGATTCGGCGGAAAGCGGGGTCGCCACTCAGCTTGACCCGGAGTCGTGTGTCTCCGTCGTAGGCGAAGGCGGGCTGCCAGATCCCGATTCGGATGTGGTGCCAGCCCGTAGCGTCGAGTGGCACTTCGATTTCAGGCGCGTTCACAAACGAGGGGGCATAGAGCAGGGTTCCACGAACCTCGGCCGACTCATAGGGTATGGCCCGCCACTGGGTGGGGCTGCTGGCGGCGGAATGGGCGCTCGCCGGAAGACAACGGGTCATATCGGAGAGATATACCGTGGAATTGTCGGGGACCACGGGAATCCTGTTTTCTGATGCCACTGCCATGTGGAAGGGGCATAGGAGCACAGAAAGGAGCAGGGAGAGTGTCAGTGTAGAGCGTGACATGGAAACGGGGACATCCTTTTCTTGACCACCGCCGGGCCAGTTTGGGTATGAAATCTCAATGGGTATCGGAAGGGCTACCTTAGCATACGTATAACGTGTATGCGAGGCGTTGCACGTTCTGGCAGGGCAGCAGCCTGGACCGGGGCAGGAAAAGTGGAATCGGGACGTGGAGCGGCGGGCATAGGCGTGTAGACCCTGCTTTTTGCTATGATGCGGACCAGTATTTCTGCGTAGAAGCTTTACCTTGAGGACGGGCATTGATAACGATAGGATTTAAAGAGATCCTCATCATCGTGGGGATAGTTGCGTTCATGATTTGGATCAAGATGTTCCGCGCATCGATGGAAGAAAATACATCCCAATTCTTTAAGAAGCTCAAGGGTCCCTCGGAAGGGGCGAGCGGTTTTGGGTGGCGCGGGCTCCTGATAGCCTTCGTGGTCGGGATCGCGGTTTGCATCGCCTTCGCTGTAGTGGTTCTTCGATTGTGGAATTTCTACCATCCGGTAGGGGCTCCCGGGAGGTAGGATTGGGTTGTACGGTTTTCGTACAGACGGGGCGTCCGGCGGGTGTTGGCTCACTGTGGTCGAAACTGACGATTTGTCGGTCCGACAGTCAAAGGTTTGTCACGGCGGCAAACTATTGACGCATTCCTACTAAAGGTCGTCGCAGGTCGGCAATGCTAAACTGTTATTTTACAGGTGTTTGAGGTTGTTTTTCCTGAATGGTGCGTTTTGGCCTGACTCTTGCTTTGTATAGTCATGGGTAAGCGAAAGCAGCCCGCAGTGTCAGGCTAGACATGTAACAATGTTGACGCTGCCACCAAGCCCGGGTTACGGTCGAGCATCCTGTCGATGCGCCGATTGGTAGCCAACATTGTGGGTCGCTTTCTTTACCTATTTTTTTGTGTCCAAACGCCGAAGGACGCCGGGCTTCCGGGGGGAAACGAGGTGCTTGCGTCCCGCAGGTGTAAAGAGTTTACCAAGAAATTACTTGTCTTCTCCGTTAGAAGTGCTTATACTCTTTATATGTTGTAACGTACCCCCTTACGTGGGGGGCACGAAGTCTATCGACGTGGGTGCAGTGGATTCGAGATGCCCGGATGGGGTGATATCGCTGCCTGGCCAACGAGGAGATTGTCGCTGATGCCGACGTATGCCTATACAGCGCGCGCGCAAAACGGTACCAAAAAGCAGGGGACCCTTACCGCCAATACACGTCAGGCGGCTACTCAGATGCTGCAGCAAAAGGGGCTTATCGCCGATAAGTTGACGGAGAAGGGCGGCGGCCTCAGCATGGGCGGCGGCGCGGCAAAATTGAACAAGCGCGTCAAGACGGCGGAGCTGCTCGTGTTTACCCGTCAGCTCTCGACCATCGTGAGCGCCGGTCTGCCCCTCCTCCAGGGCTTAGACATTTTGGCGGATCAGACCGATGATCCTAATTTTGGTGCCGTCATCGACGCAATTGCCCAGGAAGTCGAATCGGGTGAAACCTTTTCCGATGCCCTGCGCAAGTTTCCCAAAGCCTTTCCCGACCTTTTTGTGAGCATGGTGCGCTCCGGTGAGGCCAGTGGTGATCTCGATGGCGTGCTGCTTCAGTTGGCCGACTATCTGGAAGCATCCGAAGAACTGAAGCGCCGTATCAAATCCGCCATGACCTACCCTGTCGTTGCCTTCGGTATGATTATCCTGATTGCCGGTGGCTTGATTGTTTTCGTCGTGCCCCAGTTCGCGGAGATATTCGGGAGTTTCGGACGGGATCTTCCCGCCCCGACCCAGATTCTCATTATGGTCAGTAATTTCCTCCGTTCCTGGTATGCCATTCCCACCATTATTATCGTTTCGGTGGCCATATTCTTTGCAGTCCGCATGTATGGTGCCACGGAGACCGGCAAATATAACCTCGACAAATTGCGCTTGCGGTTGCCCATCTTTGGTAACCTTTTGCGTAAGGTTGCCATCAGCCGCTTTACCCGTACGCTCAGCACGCTGACCCGGAGTGGCGTGGCCATTCTTCAGGCGCTGGAAATTACGGAACGTACGGCGGGCAACGAGGTTTTTGCCCGGGCCGTTCGTGAGGCTGCCGACAGCGTGCGTAATGGTGATACGCTGGCCGACCCCCTGATGCGAAGCGAAGTCTTCCCGGCCATGGTGACCCGCATGATCGGTGTCGGTGAAAAGACAGGTGCCCTGGAGATCATGTTGGCGAAGATTGCCGACTTCTATGATGCGGAAGTAAAGGCCATGGTGGACAGTCTGACCAGTCTGATTGAACCCATTCTGATTGGAATGATGGGCGTGGTCGTAGGCGGTATCGTAATTGCCCTCTTCATGCCGATTCTTCAGCTTTCGTCGCTGGTCAGTTAAGACCGAGCCATTTAGTAGTAATCACATTTTGCCGACCCTCCGGGGTCGGCTTTTTTTGTGGCGGCGGGGTCAGATGCCGGGGGCTCACGTGGGAGGGCGCCCGTGTGTTGGGCTGGGTACTCCTATTGGTCAAAACCGGGGGGACGGAACGACAGTCAAAGTAGCGCGTATTTACAGGCAAGGAGATATACGTCATGAAATTGTGTTCGCTGCTTTTTTGCACGTTCTGCTGTATGGCAGGCTCCCTCGCCAGTGCGGGGGAAAAAGGTGCGTTGACCGTCCCCGACGGGAGCCAGGTAGAAAATTTTCGCCTCATCGACCATACCGGTCGCTCCATCGAACTCTACCGTTCGTCCGAGGCGCCTGCCGTGGTGCTCTACACCCATGGGGTGGGGTGCCCCGTCGTACGGCGCAGTATCCCGGAATTGAATCGGCTCCAGAAGAAGTACGGGGAGCAAGGGGTGGTCTTCTTCATGTTGAACGCCAACAGTCAGGATAGCCGGACTGACCTGGCGGAAGAGGCCGAGGAATACGGGATCACCTTCCCGATATTGAAAGACCCGACCCAGCGAATCGTCCATGCCTTGGGTAGCACGCGGACGGCGGAGGTCTTGGTGCTGGATCCCCAGGCGGATTGGACGGTGCTCTATCGGGGACCGGTCGATGATCGCTTCGATTACGGAACGCAGAAAGAGGAGGCCACCCACCGTTGGTTGGAAGACGTCTTGCAGGCGAAACTTTCGGGCAAGCCGGTAGTTCCCCATCGGGAAGAAACCAAGGGGTGCCTCATTGGGTATGTAGAAGACAAGTCCCTTTCCTACGCGAAGGATGTGGCACCGATCCTTGCTTCCAATTGTGTAACCTGCCACCGGAAAGGCGGGGTGGGGCCCTTTGCCATGACGAACTACAAAAAGGTCAAGGGGTGGTCCGACATGATTCGGGAAACCCTTCGTACAAAGCGGATGCCTCCCTGGCATGCGGATCCGGCCTACAAGTCCTTCCACAACTCGATTGATATCACTTCCGAAGAGCGGCGTATCCTTTTGACCTGGATTGAACAGGGTGCCAGGCAGGAGGAAGGGGAAGCTGATCCGCTGGCGGAACTCACGTTAGAGGATTTGTCCGAGTGGACCCTGGGCACTCCGGACCATATTGTTCAGCTTCCGGAGGCCCAGCATCTCCCCGCAGAAGGCATTTTTGACTATCGCTACATTACCGTGCCGTCGGGCCTGACGGAGGATAAATGGATGACGGGGGTGGAGGTGCTTCCGACGGCCATGGAAGTGGTGCACCATGCCCTCATTTTCATCATGTACCCGCCCCAGTATCGCCATCTCGAGCCAGACGCCAAGGGGGGACTCAATGGATTTTTTGCAAGCTACCTTCCCAGCGGAAACCTGCAACCCTTCCCGGAGGGAACGGCCCAGTTCGTGCCGGCCGGTTCTTCCTTCGTCTTTCAAATGCACTACAATGCGACGGGAAAGCCCGAAGTAGATCAGACGCGCATGGGGCTTCATTTCAGGGATGGGCCCCCAGAGCAGGTGTTTCACATCAAGGGCGCGGCGGAGACCGATTTTGAGATTCCCGCGGGTGCCACGGATTTTGCCACTCGGGCCACCTATCGTTTTGATGAAGATGCTACCGTTTACGGGCTTTCGCCCCATATGCATTATCGGGGAAGTCGTTTTACTTTTGAGGCCCAGTATCCCGATGCCTCAAAAGAGACCCTGCTTTCCGTGCCCTGGTATGAGTTTGACTGGCAGCCCATGTACTTCTTCGATACGCCGGTGAAGGTTGCCGGGGGGACCCGCATCCAATGTGAAGGGGCCTTTGATAACTCCGCCCAGAATCCGCGGAACCCCGACCCCACGAAGAGCGTGCGCTTCGGTGAACAGACCCACGAAGAAATGTTCATCGGCTATGTAGGCTATAGTCAGCCCTATCGGGCAGAAGACTTCCAGCCCGCCGACTTGAATCCTGACCAATGGCCGGGATTTGGAAAAGACCTCACCGAAGCCTACCTGACCGGGACCACGTGGTCAATTGGAGACCGTTTTCAACTTCGTTTTGAAGCCGATGGTAAATTGATTATCAATGATCGATTTGAAGGCACCTGGCGCTTCGAGGGTGACACGGTCCATGTCGAAACACCGAGAAGGGGTTTCGAACTGAAAGTGCAGGGGGATTCGCTGATTGTGCGGGGACGCCCATTGATGCGCGTGCCGGGACCCGCCAGGGAATCGGACGAAGCGGCTTAGCAGAAGCGGGGGAGGTGCCGGTTGGCGCTTCCCCCGACGTGTACTTACTTGTACTGCTTTCGCTTGGTCGTAGCGGGGATGTTCAAGGCTTCGCGATACTTGGTCACCGTGCGACGCGCCACATTGGTGCCCTCCTTCTTGAGGAGGTCCGCGATCTTCTGATCACTCAGGGGCTTGTAGGGGTCTTCTTCTTCCACAATCTTCTGAATGCGGAACTGGACGCTCTTCGAAGACTGATTGTCGCCCGAGTCGGTGGTGACCCCGGAGGAGAAGAAATACTTGAGTTCAAACAGGCCCTGCGGGGTCTGAATATACTTGCCCCGGGTCGTACGTGCGACGGTCGACTCGTGGACGCCAATTTCATCGGCAATGACCTGGAGGGTGAGGGGCTTCATGAACTCGACGCCCTTCTCCAGGAATTCGCGTTGCACATTGACGATGGCCTGGGAGACTTTCAGGATCGTTTCTTGGCGCTGTTCGATGTTTCGTTGAAGCCACTTGGCCGCTTCAATCTTGCTCCGCACATAGTCCTTGTCGTCTTTGGTCAGCCCAGACTTTTTCACCACTTTGTGGTATTCCGAATTGATGTTGAGATCGGGAAGGCGCTCGTCGGCCAGCCGGACAATATACTCGCCTTCCACCTTTTCGACGACGACTTCGGCGGCGATATAGAGGGGGGGCTCTGAGCTGAACTCGTGCCCGGGCCAGGGGTTGAGGGTGGCGAGGAGCTTCTTCAGATTCTCCACTTCTTCCGGCGATATATTCATCGCCTTGGCAATTTTGGGAATCTGACGGTTCTTCAGGTCATCCAGGTGCTCACTGACCAACACAACCAACTGGTTGTTGTCGGGGAACTCCGCCTGAATCTGGAGCAGGAGGCATTCGACAACGTCGTGGGCCCCGACCCCGGTGGGTTCGAAGCGTTGAATCTTGTGCAGGATGCGGTCCACCGCATGCTCAGGCACCGAGAGTTCTTCGGCGATTTCCGCCTCATTCCCGATGAAATAGCCGCGGGGATCGATGTCTCCGATGATAATCCGCTCTCCGATCAGATACTCTTGCTCGGTCTTGGTCATGATCGCAAGTTGGGAGAGGAGATGGGCCCGGAGCGAAGTTTCCTGGGTGATGGAATCTTCGTAAAATTGGCGCCGGGCATGGAGGTCCGCATTGTGGCTGAGATCCCGGCCTTCCTTATGGCGGATGTCCCATTTGTCATTGTGGGCATCCAAATCAAAGGGCTCGTCGAAGCCATCTTCATTGCCGGTTGCGGCAGGGGCTTCTTTCGTCGGGACCTGTTCGACGGCCTTCTGCTTTTGCTCCAGGAATGGATTGGCCTCCAATTCCTGTTGCACGAATTGCTCTAATTCCACACCATTCAATTGCAGAATATGCAACGCCTGCTGCATTTTCTGCGTGAGAATCAGCTGTTGGCGCTGGGTTTGGACCAGCCTGTGTTCCATGTGCATCATCGTTTCGCGCTACCCTTCCAAGCAAAACACATGCCATTATATCATTGTCGGGCGAGTCAGTCAATTGATGACACGGGCCAAGACTGCTATACTTGCCTACAGGGTAAGCAGTTAGCCCGTTTTAAGGATACCCCGTTTCGTGCTTCAATTCAGCCTCCTTGGTAGTGGCAGCAGTGGCAACGCCATTCTTCTCCAGTCTGCGGGTACCAAGATATTAATAGACAACGGCCTTAGTTTTAAGCAGCTCTCTCTCCGTGCGGCCGCCATCGGGGTCTCCCTCGAAGACCTGGCCGGAGTCCTTGTGACCCATGAGCATGGGGATCACGTGCAGGGGCTGGGGGTGCTCACGCGCAAAATGCCGGTGCCCGTTTATATGACCCGCGGCACCTTTGAAAATCTCTCTCCGAATTTGGGCGTTTTGCCGGAGGTCGAGTTCTTCGAGGCCGGGGAGCACCTGCAGATTGGCGATATGCTCGTCCGAAGTTTCAGCGTGTCCCACGACGCTGCCGACCCCGTGGGCTTTACAGTCCGTTCCGAAGGGGCCCAATTTGGCCTGGCCACCGATTTGGGCCATGTTTCCCATCTGGTGAGGAACCGGCTGGCGGGTTCCCATGCCCTGGTTATTGAGTCCAACCATTGCCCAGATATGCTACGCAAGGGCGACTATCCGCCCAAGATTCAACAGCGGATTCGGGGACGACAGGGGCACCTTTCTAATGAAGACATGTGCTCACTGCTACACGCCCTCCTCCACGATGCGTTGCAGCATGTTATTCTGGTGCATATCAGTGAGAATAATAATTCGGTGGAGTTGGTTAAGGAGCGGGTCCGGGGCGTATTGAAAGCCCACCAGGCGTCCATGTTTCTCGCGACCCAGGATGCGCCCACTCCCTTGTTTGAGGTGCGTAGTCCATGACCCACCTGGAGTTCCTCCGCGACGATGAAACGGCCCGACTTCTGGAGCGTGCTTCGGTAGCAGCGGGTACGCCGGTGAGTATTCACTATGTAAAGCGGAACCAGGAGGGGCCAAGGGTTTGCGGTTGGGGTGAATGTGGGGCCTGCCGGCTGGTGTCGTCCACATCCGAGGGAAAACGGGCCTGTCGGCTCTCTCGGACGACGGCCTCCGCCATGGCGGTGCAGCAGCAACGTCCGATTTCCTACCTATGCCACCTGGGTTTTGCGTGTGTTGCCATGGCGCCCTTTAGAGACGAGGGGTACGTTGTAACCTTCGGGCCCTTTTGTCCGATGGAGGAGCAGCGCTCGCTGGAGGAAGATGTGCAGGCGGGCTATGGCGCACTGGTAGGGGAGTCGCTTTCCGAATTGCCCTTTTCGCTGGATGACGTTCATCGCGCGCCGGCCGCATCGGTTCCGGCCGTTGCTGGCTGGCTTCAGGAAGTGCTGGGTGAGCGGTGGCGCGCCCACGAAGCCCACTTGGATACCGATAGCGACGACGATGATGCGGGGTCGCCCGTACGGCAAGCGAAAAAATCCACGGTGGGTGTGGGGCCTGCAGAACGATTCCTGGTTCTTGCCCGGGAAGCCGCGGCCGCACTTGGCGCCGACAATCCGGCGCAGGCTCGGGTGTTGTTTCAGGGGCATCTGGATGAGTTGGGGGATGGGGGGGCGCGACGTGTCGATGTGCGTCGAGCCCGTGTTGTCGCCCTGACGGCCGCGACCTTGGAAGCGCTGCTGCGGAGCGGACTTCCTATAGATTCCGGGTGGGTGAATTACGGGCAATTCACCAACAAGGTCCAGCAGCTGGATACGGACACGGATTTGCTGGAAGGGGCCATCAGTGTCTTTTCCTTCCTTCGCAAGAAATCGGTGCGTGAGAAGCGGAGTGAAGGGTTGCCCGACTACCCGGCCTTGTACGCCCTGGTAAATGCGCGTTTGGTGGAGGGGATTACCTTGGAGGCGGTTGCCCGGGAGCTGGGAGAATCGCCGACCAATATCAGCCATCGCCTGCGCCGAAAATTTGGAATGAGTTATTCGGAATATGTTGCACGGATTCGTGTGGATCGGGCCAAGCAGCTTTTTCGACGAAGTAAACTTACGACGACCGAAGTGGCCCACCGTGTGGGTATTGCCGACCAGAGTAATTTTGCCAAGCTATTCAAGAAGATTGAGGGGGTGACCCCGACGGTCTACCGAAAAAACCATGGGAAAGGCTTATGAGTACTCAGCGCAGTATACGTGAGCGGATTCGGGCCTGGTGGCTTCGTTTTCGTTGCCCCACCGAATTCTTGTGTGACAATTGCCAATTGGACTACGGCACGGCCTGTACCCGGCCGCAACGCCCCAATGCCGTAAAGTGTCCCGATTACAGCCCCAAGTAAGGGGAGGTGCGGAGGGTTACAGCCCCTGATCCGTTGCGGGAATTGTCAACGTCGCGGTGGTTCCCTTGCCCGGCTCGCTTGTGATAGCGATACGGCCGCCATGGAGCGTGATGAGCTTCTGGACCAGGGCCAGCCCCAGACCGGTGCCAAAACCCTTGGTGCTGAAGAGGGGTTCGAAAAGTTGTTTTTGGGTGTCGGAGTCGATGCCCGGGCCCGAGTCATGGATGGAGAGCAGGATTGCGGTGTTTTCGCGTTTGAGCACAATTCGGATGCGTTTGTTTTCCGAATCGGATTCGCGGAGCGCATCGCAGGCGTTGTTAAGTAAATTGACCAGGCATTGGTAGAGTGCTTGACGGTCCACGGCCACCTGAACGTCCGGTTGGAGGTCCGTTACCACGAGAATATCTTCGTCAAACGCGTAGGTCGCCAGTTCTTCCCGAAGCCACCTATCCATCATCGTGCGCTCTGGTCTGAGCGTGGTGGCGCGGGTGAAGGACAACAGTTCCTCAATGATGCGGTCGCACCGTTGAACGCCACGACTGCCCCGCTCCAGCATGCGTTTTACCCGAAGGTCATCGGAATCGGCCAACTCCCGTTGGATGGAAAAGAAGGAGGCCGAAATTATCCCCAGTGGATTGCGCAATTCGTGGCTGACCGTGGCGGTCAATTCGCCAAGTGTGGCGAGCCGTTCCTGTTTGATGAGGCTTTTATTGGCGTGTTGAAGATCCATGAGCGCTCGCTGGGCCTGGATTATGTAGGTGGAGGTGGTCGTTATATCCTCCAGGATGGCGAGGTGTCGGGGGGTGAAGGGCCGGGTTGCGTAGACGGAAAGGAGCCCGATCAGGGCACCGGAGGGGTCGACAAGACGGGACATGTATAGCGCCGTAATGTCCTGTTCGGAAGTCCAGTCGTCGAAGGGCCCCTCGGTGACGACATGGTGCGTCTGCTGGCTGAGAAAGGTGACTATCGGGTCGGACTGCAGCACCGTACTTGCGTCAATGGGAACGGCCGAAGTTTGTGCGGCCAGACGGAGCGTGTCGTCCTCGTCGGCGTTTGCGGGCGCGGTTTCGATAGTAGGGGTATGGGCAACTTCCCAGATGAGTACCATGCGGGAGCCAAGCAAGGTCGCCGTGGTGTCGGTAATGGCCTGGCATTGCTCCGCAAAGGAGCCGCCCCGTAGAAGGGCACCCCGCAGATTGCTTAAGGTGATGATTTCACGCTCACGTTGCCGTAGTAAGGTGTAGGCTTCTTCGAGCTCCCCGGTGCGTTCTTGCACGGTGGCTTCCAACTGATCCCGGTGCTCACGTAGCGCCGCTTCTGCACGACGCTGTTCCGTAATATCCATGGCAATGGAACAGAGCAGCGGGGCATCGACGTCTGCGTTGGGTTCTACGGAAAAGGTGGTGACTGCCGCCGTCCGGGTATCGTCATCCTGCTGAAAGGGCACTTCCCCTACCGTTGGGGAGGTGACTGGGTGTTGTGCCGTGTCGTCGGCGGCGTAAAAAGGCCATTTCCCGGCCGTACCGGTTAGACGGAGGAGGGGAAGGGTGGAGTCGCTTACCTGTTCGACCCGGTTGGGGTTGCGAAAGAGACCGATATAGACTGGTGCATGCCGCAAAATTCCCTGAAGGGTATGGGCCATCTGCCGCACGGGGTTTGCGAGATAGCGGCTGAGGCCGAAGGTAGCGACGAGCGAAATAATGGTGAGTAGGGCAATAAGGAGGACGAGGCGAATCCAGTAGTTGGTGGCCTGACTTCGAATATCGCGCAGGGAGATGCCCACCACGATGACGCCGGTGATTTCCCGCTCATAGCCGGAGTAATAGGGCATGACAATCTCCTGCACCATGCCGGTGGAAGTCTGCTGGCGCGAAAACCGTGGGGCGTGGTCACGCATGACAGATTCTAACTCGTGGACCAGGCGCGGAGGAATGGTCTGATCGTTCTGCGCAGGGTCACTGTGCGCAACAATGGTAAGCGCTCCGTCGGCCACATAGACGTAGCGCAGTTGGGGGTGGTGGGCGGTGATTTCTTCGAGAAGTCGTCGGGTGTGATAGCGGCCTGAAAAGCTGGAGCGATTAATGGATTCTGCCAGAATGCCTGTCAACGCGGAAGACAAGACTTCCTCATGGGTCTGGGCTATCTGACGGTTGGAATAGGTGGCCACAAGGGACACGACGATCATCAGGAGCAGCACGAGCGCCCCGAAGCCCGCTGCAAGACGTCGGTCAAAGCGCGAAAGAGAAACCGCCGTTTCATCTTCCCATAATTCCAGGGACTCATGGGGGGGGCTATTCACGGGCGGTGGCTGCCCGTGGGGCGCCGACCCACGTAGGTGTTCTGCTGGGCCACGGTTTCTCAAAGGGGGCTGGAATGTCGCCCATCCACCCGGGGTAACGGTTGCGGGTCTCCCGGGTAATCGGAAAAACGGGAATCAGCGTGTGGGCAGGCACGTCTTTACCTTGCAATACGCGATAGGCGGTCTTCATGGCCTCGGCGCCAAGCGCGCCGCAGAATTGGGCGGAATCGATGCGGGTCAGGCGGCCCGATTCAATGTTCTTGATCGAAGCCGGATCGCCGTCTATGGTTGCAACGGTGACTTCCTGACGGCCTGCTCCTGCCAGCACGTCAACGACCGCCAGGCCGCCGCCATCATTTACGGTGAAGACAACATCCACCGAGTGCTTGTCGGGAAAGTCTTTCAGAATGGCTTCGCCCGCCCGTTTGCCAGACACGGGCTCCACGGCGTTATAGGTGCGAAGAATGGTGTAGGGTTGTTTGCGTTCTCCCAGTGCATCCAGGAAACCATTTACCCGCTCCACGGTAGAAGAAACGTGGGGGTATTCCACGAGAATGAGCTTAATGGTCTTGGAGTCTTCGAAGATGTGCGCGATGTATTCGCCGTCGAGATAACCTGCCTGATAGTTGTCAGAAGTGAGATATGCCGTTAGCTTGCCTCCGCTGATGTACTGGTCATAGGCAATAACCGGGATGTTGCGCGCATTGGCGCGGCGGAGTGGCCCCGTGAGGGCGGCATTGTCCGTAGGTTGCACAATGATGATATCCATGCCGGCGTCGACCAGTTCGTTCATCTGTTCAATTTGACGTTCAATGCCGGATTCATCATCTCCGGCGACATGGGCCGTAAGGGCCAGGGTCGGACCATTATTCTTGGTCACCGCCTGATTGATACGCTTTAATTCCTCCTCGAGCCCCTGACGCATCGCGACTTGTCCGGGAATATTCATGGACCAATAGAGCACGCCGACCTGGAGCGGGCGTTCTTCTGCCCCCGCCGCGGGACTCAGCACCGCGTTAACTACGAGCAGAAGTATTAAGGGGACAGCGAGACGGGCCGGACAAGCGCAACGGGCGAATTGGGCTATCCGTGGAGTGGTATTACAGAAATCTGCCATGGCACATTAACTCCCGAAGATTTTTCTTCCATCAGGGGGCAGGCACCTGATGGGCCTTCTGTCAGCCTAGCAAAAATGACCATTGAGTACAACGGAAAAGGATGTCTCAGGTGCAGAAGCGCCCCCCAAGAGAACTAGGGGGAAGGAATGGGGGATGCGTCGATCACGCAGCGAAAGCCCACATCGTTGCAGGTGCCGCCGATGCCTTCAAAGCCGTTGTAGCTGGCCCGCCCCTGGAATGGCGCATAGGAGAAGGCGCCGCCCTTAATGATTTCCGTTTCATAGGACGACGCGCTGAACCAGCTTCGCTGTATGTAGGGGGTGTCCACCCACTCCCACGCGTTTCCCGCCATGTCGTGGGTGCCAAAGGGGCTCTGGCCCTTTGGAAAAGAACCGACGGCCATGAGGCCGGGCTTTCCGCCGAGATTGGCATACTCGGGTTGATAGGAGTCCCCCCAGGGATAGACCCGTCCATCGGTGCCCCGGGCGGCCTTTTCCCACTCGGCAGCGGTGGGGAGGCGTTTTCCAATCGCCGCCGCATAGGCCCGTGCCTCCTCCAGAGAGAGGCCGGTCAGCGGATAGGCTGCTTTTCCCGTGGGGATTATGTGGGCCGGGTCAAAGGCCTTGTATTGTTCATGGGTTACTTCATAGGTGTCGATGTAAAAAGCCGGTAGAAAGTCGGTGCGCAGCGGCCCTTCGTCGGGCGGCGCGGCGGGATCGGCATTGCCTCGTATAAATGTGCCCGCCGGAATCAGGACCATGCCAGAGGGGGGTGGTGCATAGGTCGCGCTGGCGAGAGCCCGTCGATGGAGTCCGCGATAGCCCCAGCTCGCCGAAAGGGAGAGGGCAATGAGCAGCGCCAGACTGAGGGAAAGTGCGATGGGCATCCGAAGTCGTTTCATGGGCGTCTCCTGGTGTCATGAACATCAATTCACCGGGGCGATGCTCTGGTGTCAAGGATTTCGGCCTCAGGCGCCCTTGATCGTAAAGGTCTCCTCCAGCCACCCATCGCCGTCCTGGGCGCGAATCTTCAGCTCGTGTTCTCCCGATGGGATGATGCCGTCGGATTCACGGTCTTCCGTGCCCAGCAGGTAGGGTGGCCCGGAATCGGTGTCCACGAGTTCGCCGTCCAGGTAATACTCCACCGTGCCGAAGGGGATGCCCTCGAGCCAGACGCGGAGCCGCTGCCAGCCGTGCCAGCCTTCGACCTGCATATTGTTGGTGATGTAAATGCCCTTGCTGCGGTTGGGACGCTCTACGGAATCTTGCTGCCAGTAGGAGTTAATTGCGCGGCTGCTTACCAGCATGCGCATAGTGCGGCGATCAACGGGCTTGCCCAACACACGGGAGTCGGCCTGGTAGATGTAGGTTCCCGGCGCGCCCCCATCGTAAAGTTGCTTCGCCCGCCAGAGAAAGGGCCCCGGCAGAGGATTGCCCCAGGCGAGGCCGTCCATCGACGGGAGCAGGGTCGTCTTCGTTCCGGCCACCGCTTCCAGGTAGGGCGCGATGTCGAAGTGATTGTGGCGGCCCTGGATGTTGCTGGGACAGAGGTAGTCCACCCAGCCTTCCTTGGCCCAGGTGACGTAGTCAAAGTTATCGCTGCGGTCGGCCCCATGGACGGGGAAGCGCACGAGGATGGGCACCGCCTCACCCCGTGCGGCGGAAAATTCATCGGCGAGGGCCCGGAGCTCTTTTTGGAAGAGGTTGCCCGTCTCGGGCACGTCGATGGTGCCGGGGTAGCGACAGTAATCGATGGAGATACCCCCGGCCCCCAACTCCAGGGATTCGCGGAAAAGACTCAGGGCGAAGGCGCGCACTTCGGGCACCTCATAGCGCAAGGTGGAGCCCCGCATCCATTCGGGGTGGTCTTTGGAAAACTGACCCTGTAACGGCGAGCCGGGATAGCAATTGCTCGCGCCAAAATTGGCATGGAGCTTCACGCCGAGTTCTTTCGCGTGGCGCACCGACGTCTGGAGGGTGTTGGTGTATTGCTGCATTCGGCCCACATTGTCGGTGGTGGGACGGGACACATTGCCGATGGGATCGCCGATGGTGGCGTAGTAGAGGTTCTCGGCGATTCGGGATTCGTAAACGACCTTCATACCCATGCGCCCGATTTGCATGTCCACGAGATCGATGTTGGCTTCCGGGTACGCCGTGAGGTATTCCCGATGCCAGAGGGTGTTTTCCACGCGGTCATGGAAGGCATAGGAGTAGGGTTCCCAGTAGCCCGCGATGAACTTGTCGTGGGGCGCGGTGAAGGGGGCTTCCAAGGCCGCGTGTTGTTCATCGGTCAGCGGGACGAGCTTTACGTAGTCAATGGTCGCGGGGACGTAGCCCTTGTAGTTGTGGGACTGCTCCAGCACGAGGTTCTGGTGGTCGAGTTTGGCCCACTTCCATAGGACCTCTTCGCCCCGACGAGATGATAAGTAGTCGGTCCGCTCTTCGCCCGTAAGGCGGAGGCGGATGACCCCGGGCACATGGACATAGATGGCATACCAACCGCGCAGGTCGAGGGGGTAGGAAAGGGGCGGAATGGGCGTATCCAAGCCGGCACCGGCATGGAGGCTGTTGCCCTGCGACATGCCGAGTTTTTCATCCCACCCTGTGCGCCATTGCCACTTCTGGGCATCTTCGCCCTCTTCTTCTTGAAGTTGGTCCTGTTGGAAGACCTGGGACCAGTCCTCGATGTAGACCACATCGGAATTCTCGGCCTCAAGATGGGTGGTGTAGGTGGCAAGCTCGGCATCGCCCTCGCCGCGAATCACGATGCGAAAATCCGCATCGACGCGGCCATCGTGCTGGAAGTGGGGGTACGGGTTAAACACGAGGGTTCGGTCCAGACCCGCCGCCCGACGTTCGGTGATGTGACCGGTCTGCCATTGCGCCCAGGCGTCTGCGGGGAGCATGACCATGGCGGTTTCCGACACGGCGGGCATTACGGGGGCTGGCTGCCATTCGTTCGCGCCCGCCGGGGAGACCGAGCAGACGACATCGACGGCGTCGGGCGCGTTTGCCGGGACGGGGTACTTGATGGTGAAGTGGCGCGTGACAGGGTCCACCATCACGGTGAGCTCTTGGGCGGTGGCGCCGATGCTCGATACCAGCACGGCGCAAAACGCCACATGGAATAATACATTGCGAAATGAGCCTGAAAACATCAAAAGAAATCCTTTTTGAGCACTTGAGGACGTCGATAACGATAAAAATGTTTTAACAATTCGGAAGCGGCCTAACTACAACCAACGTGCCACGCGATCCGGCCCCGCCGGTTCGTGTGAATGGAGTCAATAATGCTCCAGCATACAGGATTCAGCCGTTCTCTGGCGATCGGAGTGCACCGTTATTGCACGAGGGAAATCTTCAGTTTGTTCCGTACGGGGCGAAGTCCAGCCGCTTACGTACACACGAACCGGCGGGGCCGGATCGCGTGGCACGATCAAAGCAGTGGGGTGCCCATATGGAGGGATTAATTCTCCAACCCATTAACGAGAGGCTACTTGACGAATTGTCTTCCGCAACGCCTCGACCTGCCCCTCGACCCGCTCGAGGGTCTGCATGCTGGTCTTGAACTGACAGAGGAAGGGCTGGACGGCCTCACACACGGGGCAATCGCCTGCCTGGTAGCTTTTCACCTTGCCTTCATAGCGCGGGTCGAAGTTGGGTGCCTGCTCGGGGCGGCCATAGAAGGCGAGGTCCCGGAAGACCGGCTCCAGGTGCACCGGCCGCCACGCGGAGTAGAGTCCGTCGCCGCCATTTTCGATGAAGGCGCTGCGGAAGTCTCGCCAGCTGACGCCCGCCCGCGCTGGGTCGAGGCGACAGACATAGGTCCAATAGCTGTGGGTGGAGCCTTCGGGCACGAAGGGGGGAACGAGCCAGTCACACCCTTCCTCTTCGATGACCTGGGCGTATTGGCCGGCAATATAGATACGGGCCGCCACCAGAGCATTGAGCCGTTCGAGTTGAGCCAGCGCCAAGGCCGCCTGCACCGCCGACATGCGGTAGTTGTAGCCCATCACATCGTGGCGCTCGAATTCGTAATCCTGCCGCACATCCCGGGGCACGAAGGTATCGCCCGGCGTAGCCCCCAGTGTGCGAAAACCCAAAGCGCCCCGCTTGCGGATGTTCTTCGCGTATTCCTTGTCGTTGGTGATGACCATGCCGCCATCGCCGCCCGAGGTCATATGCTTGGACGCCTGAAAGCTGTAGCTCGCCGCGTGGCCGATGGTGCCCACCATCCGCCCTTTGTAGGTGGACAGAAAGCACTCCGCATTGTCCTCAATGACCGCCAGGCCGTGGGTCTCGGCCAGGGCCATGATGGGATCGTAGTCCGGCGGAAGGCCATAAAGGCTCACGGGGATGATGGCCCGGGTATAGGGCGTAATCTTGCGGGCGACGTCGGACGGGTCCATGTTGTAGGTTTTGGGATCGATATCGGCGAAGACCGGCACCGCGCCACACTGGACCACGACCACGGCAGTGGACACCGCCGTAAGGGGCGGCACAATAACCTCATCACCGGGGCCAATGCCCGCCGCCAACAGGCAGGTGTGCATCGTGCCCGTGCCGGAATTATGTTGAATGGCATAGCCCGTCCCAAAGCGCTGAGCGAAGGCGGCCTCCAGACGTTGATGGATGCCTGCCGGGTCGATGGTATTCCGGAAGCCGGCGTCGAGGACCTCGTTCATATAGCGTCGGTCCGTTTCGCCTACCCGGTTGGGCGGGAGCAGGGCAAAGAGTTCCGCGGGGGAGAGGGCCAGGGCTTCGTGTAGTTTTTCCTTCATGGGAATATCCGTTATAGAGAATTGTTTTTTTCGCAAGATGTGGCGGAACGATTCTTACACATTACACGGGTGCACAACGAATCAAGAGTGAATCACGAATCGCCGCTTCCCGAAGCTGTTGCGCGGCGGGGAAATCGGGGTCCTTCAGGAAGGCCTGAAAGGCCGATTCGCTGGGCCATTCGATGAAAAAAATGAGGTCGGCGTCAAAGCTGCCAATGAGGGACTTCTCCGGGATTCCGCCGGTGCGTTTGATGCCGCCATGCCGTTGCATGATGGGAAAGGCCGCGCGCATATATTCATGGTATTTTTCGGCGCCGCCATCGGGTTTGAACCAGAGTGCGTTAAACATGAGGATGGGGGAGGTGTCGGTCATGGGATATGTTCTCGGGGTTTGGATAGCGTTGAACTTGGTGCTACCGTTCTGTGAATACCAGGAGTTGCGAAGCCCGACGGGAAATTGTACAAGTGGGTATATTCACCATGGAATGGAGCGGGCTTTCAGCCCTTGAACAGAATGCCTCTAAGGTTTCCTGGGGCGTTGCCCCAGGCTGGTATGTTGTCGCGCCGTTGGCGCTATCTGTGCGACCTATTGGGTTGCGAACATGTGTAGTTGGCCTTGGTTTCCATCCCGATGTGTTCCCGTTGTTGGCATCCGCAATGTGCAGGGGCCAGGTCTCCGTAATTTCACTCGGATGATTTTCCTCTGCGCGAAGGGCGCAACAGTATTCCAGCTTGGGTATCCATCCCGATGTGTTCCCCTTGTTGGCATCCGCAATGTGCAGGGGCCAGGTCTCCGTAATTCCACTCGGATGAATTTTCTCCGCGCCAACGGCGCAACCGCATACCAGCCTGGGCCAACGGCCCAGGACAGGGGGTAGAGAATCGTGAAGGGCTGAAAGTCCGCACCATATTAATCCCAGACATAGGCTTCGTTGAAATCCACACCGTATTTCTTGAGGAACATACGAAATTCATCTTGGAAAGTGCGGGTCTCATGATGTTTCTGCTGGTCGTCAATGTATGCGATCAGCGCATCCAGGTCCTGAGGGCCCACGGAGAAGCAGCCGTAGCCCCGTTGCCAGGCGAAGTCTGTCAGGTTGGCTGGCGCCGCCTTCATCCAGCGGGATGACGATGTCTTCAATTCCTCGACCAGACTGGCGATGGTGATCGTACGTGATAGTCGGATTGCAAGGTGGACATGATCCGCCATACCACCGACACGATAGCATTCACACCCTGTGTTACGTGCCACACCGGCCATATAGGCGTAGGCCTTCTCGGCGTGCGCGTCGTTAATAACGGGACGGCGGTCTTTCGTACTGAAGATCACGTGAATGACAACAAAGCTCAATGATTGTGGCAATTTTCGCCCCCTTTCGTTTTCGCAGTATCACTGCGGCAACCGCATCCATTAATTTATCTATGGAGCGGGCTTTCAGCCCTTGAACAGAATGCCTCTAAGGTTTCCTGGGGCGTTGCCCCAGGCTGGTATGTTGTCGCGCCCTTGGCGCTATCTGTGCGACCTATTGGGTTGCGAAGATGTGTAATTGGCCCTGGTTTCCATCGCGGCGAGTGCTCGTTGTTGGCACCCCAATGTGCAGGGGCCAGGTCTCCGTAATTTCACTCGGATGGTTTTCCTCTGCGCGAAGGGCGCAACAGTATTCCAGCTCGGGTATCCATCCCGACGTGTGCCCGTTGTTGGAACCCGCAATGTGCAGGGGCCAGGTCTCCGTAATTTCACTCGGATGATTTTCCTCTGCGCGAAGGGCGCAACAGTATTCCAGCTTGGGTATCCAACCCGACGTGTGCCCGTTGTTGGCATCCGCAATGTGCCGGGACCAGGTTTCCGTAATTCCACTCAGATGATTTTCCTCCGCGCCAACGGCGCAACCGCATACCCGCCTGGGCCAACGGCCTAGGACAGGGGGGAGAAAAATCACAAAGGACTGAAAATCCGCTCATCTACTTCTGCTCTTCCACGTACGCCGCCCAGGCTTCGGCCACCTTGCCCTCTTCTGCGTTGCCCCTGTGGGTGTATAAGCGATACTTCACCGTTACGTCTTTTCCCGGTGTGATGGTATAGGGCGTGTTACCGGGCCAGGCGTGGCCTAAAAACGCGTAGTGCCGGATGAGATAATGGGGGTGTGGGTAGCCGGGGTTGTCGGGGTGTTGGAAAATGGCCGCGCCGGATAACTTGTCGCCGCCGGGTTCGACGGCGTAGCTCACGTCCACCCAGGGGGACTCGGCGATGAAGGTGTCTTCCGCTTGCACACCCAGGGCCGTGGTGAAGTGCATGGGCTTCCGCGCCGCGTCGGGTCGGAAATTGAAGCCACCGTAACCCTTGTTTTGCTCGATGGCCCCTTTCAGTTCGACGGGCGCGTCGGTGATGTTTTTCAGCGTGATGGTGAAATCGATGGCGCGCCCGACCTCGGTGGATGGGTGGACTTCGATGCGGTAGGTCTCGGACACGATGGGGGTGTCCGGAGATTCATCGAGCACCCAATGGTTTTCCCCGCTGATAATTGGACCGTCCGCACTTTCGCTGAAGGGCGCTATGGAGACGTGAACCTGCCGAGAATTGGAGAGGCCCCAGGTGTCGAGGCGCTTGCCCTTCCATTCGCCCCGGGGCCACCCCCAGAATACGCCGCGGTGGTGATAGTGGTCACTGGGGTAGTCCTCGGTGAGTACCTCCCCGTCGAGTCCATAGAGGGGGTGGATATAGGCGGTTCGGCGAAACATGGGCTTCACGCCTTCCGGCGGTTCGACCCACTTGTAGTTATAGACAAAGACGGGCGTACCGTTTTCAATGACGGTGATGACTTTTTCGTTGTCTTCGACCTGAAAGGCTACCGGGTGGGCCGTGATCGTGAAGAGTCCGCAGAGGGCGAGCGCGAGGGTGTGTTTGAGCATTGGTTTTCCTTGATGAGGGTTCTAAGATTACGTGGGGTTATGGTAGTGCGTTGGTGCGGGGGAGTCAATGTGGTGGCGCGGTGTTTCAAGGACCTGAAGGACGTAAAGGAGCTAAAAGAGAGGGAGCGCCTTGCCCTTGAGCGAGGCCTGAGGAATCGCAGAAAAGGCCATGGTGAGTGGCTACCCGTTAGGGGGCCACGTAGGGCATCCCGGTCCACGTGGAATGCTGCGTCCTTTAGGTCTTTTCCGTCCTTTTAGTCCTTTTCTTGGAAGGCCTGCCAAGGATCTCTTATACTTAGCCCTATCACCCGGATTCCTGAGGAGAGAGCCCCACATGACCCCACCCCGTTTCGGAAACAACGGCGCCACCATCCAGGATGTGGCGGCGAAGGCGGGTGTCTCCAAGAAAACCGTGTCCCGGGTCATCAACGGGGAAGACTACGTCACCGAGCAGACGGCACAAAAGGTGGAGACGGCCATCGCGGAGCTGGGCTATGTGCCCAATGTCTCCGCACGGCGCCTGGCCAGCAATCGCTCCTACGTGCTGACCCTCGTCTATCAGGCCGAAGAGCCACCCGGTTGGCTGACCCACGTGATTCAGGGCATCGTGCAGACCTCCGCCCGCCACGGGTACGAGGTGGTCATCCACCCCTGTGAAGTGGAGGAGCAAGCGTCTCAGAAGTCCCTTCAGGCACTGGTTACCCGGGGGGGTACCGACGGGCTTATCCTGCTGCCCCCCTTTGGCAGTAAGACGGCCTTTAACCAGCGGCTCTTTGAAGGCGGCATGCCCATGGCCTCCATCGAGCCTTCCGACCCCGATTTACCCTGGCCCGTGGCCACCATTACCAACCGGCAAGGGGCCTATGATATGACGGCCTACCTGCTCTCACTGGGCCACCGCCGCATTGGCTTTATTCTGGGGCCCGAGGATTACAGTGGCAGTTGGGAGCGTTTGGATGGCTTCAAGGCCGCGTTAGAAGACGCCGAAGTTGCCTTCGAGAAGGCGCTGGTGGTCGCGGGGGATTACACCTTTGAATCGGGGCTCGCACAGGGACGTGCCCTGTTGGGCGCGGCCATCCTGCCGACGGCCATCTTCGCGAGCAACGACGAAATGGCGGCTGGGGTGATTCAGGCGGCCTATGAGCTTGGACTTCGCGTGCCCGATGAGTTGTCGGTGGTGGGTTTCGATGACAGCGCTCTGGCCTGTCGGTTGTCACCGCCCCTGACCACCATCCGCCAGCCTACGATTGAGTTGGCCGCCCGGGTGACCGAGGCCTTGATTCAACGGATCAACGGGGAAGAGGCGGAAGACACCCGTATCGAGATGACGACGAGCCTCGTGGTGCGCGACTCCGCGGCTACGGTCACCGACAGCGGACTTTCCATGTAGGGGTTCCGTCGTGCCCAGTTGCTATCTCCTCGCGCGGCCCAGGCTTTTTCGGAATCCTCCCGAATCGCGACCTCGGTCCGGGAGTATTTTGGGCATCACGACGCTTGGGGGGGTATCGGTGACTTGGGGACCATTCCGAAAGGCGAGGGGGGCTACCGAAAAGGTCAGGTCACCTTCCCGCCAGCTCCTCACCCGTTCCTCCGAATTGTCCGGAAGCGTATAGAAGGGGTGCTCGGCACCGCCGTCATCCTGGCGGTCTTTCGACCAACTGTAGAGCACATAGGCGCCGTCCTCTTTTAGACGATAAGAGAGGGGACCGCCTCCAGGCCGGAATGGGTCCACGTGAATTTTTTCCAGGAATCGCGGCACAAGGGATTCCAGATTCGGGGGAAGGGTGCCTTCGGCGAGACGAAAACGTTCTACCGCACAGGCCGTCGCGACGAGAGCGTTTTTAACATGAGCGCGCCATTCGGCTTCGTAAGTGTTTTTATAGTGCGGCGCGAAGCCTACGGGGAGCCCATAGAGCAAGTTATGGGAGGCTTCGATGTCATCACGTAGACCCGCTTCCGAGTAAAAGGGTCTGGACGCGGCGGGGTTGGCTTCGTCTATTGAGCGCAATTGGGTGGGGCCTGTAAAGGCGAAGAGGTAACGGGTGATGACCTTGAAGGGGTAAGAGTCACTTCGGCGAATGGACTGCTCAAAAGAAGTTTGAAGGACCCGCTCGCCCACCATGCCCGTCCTGGTTAAGGAATTCGGGTCCTCATCGGGCAGGTAGTTGGTGAAGAGGGATTGAATTTCCGCCAGTTCGGCTTCGGAAAAGCTAGTGCGATTGAGGGCTTGCTCCATGGCATCGGCTGTGATTTGAAACATGGCCGAACGTACCAACTGAGACATGAGGAGGGGCTCCTCCCGCAGGGCGTCCGAAAGGGGCCCTATGGTGCGTAGGGTCTTCACGATGTCCTCGCTCCGGTCTTCCATGGCCGCCATCCAGATGCTGTAGGCCTGCACGCGGGCCAATTTGCGTAGCGGACTCAGGTGATACATACCCATTTGAAACTCCAATCCAAAATCGATGGCGAAGTGACATTGCTCAAAATCGGTATCGGTAAGTTTTGCGAGTGCTTGGGAAATAGGGGCTTCCACCGTGGCATAGCGTTGCTGTGCGGCAGTCCAATCGTGGAGCATAACGGGTTGTCCTGGATTAACGGTTACTTCACCAAAGGCAATACGGTTGTATTTGCTGTACGCATACGCGATCTCTGGGGTCGTATTCCGCATGTTTTCTTTGGCGATGCGCGCCCATTCTTTTTCTCGCTCGTTCTGGTCCTTCATCAACGCGAGATAGTGGGGGGCCGCGTCTATTTCCGGTGGGCCGGGTTGATAACTGGCTGCCAGTTCCGCCAGGGTGGCCGGTTGCCCCTGACGGCGGAGGGCTTCGCGGTAGGCGGGCTCGGCGGGCCAGGAATACCAAAGGGCCCAGCCCCCCAGCGCACTGGCCATACCCACCGTCAGTGCCCGTTGTGCCGGAGAGAGCTTCCATGAGGTGGGGGCATCCGGGCTTTCGGTGCGGACCGTCGAATCTTCGTCATGCCGTTGCCGGTGGAGGTCCAGCAGGAGCGCGGGATAGGGAAAGACGGCAAGGGCACCGGCCGCAAGGGCAAAGAGGAGGCCATCCGGGTCGATGCCAGAATAGATCCAATGTCCAAATGGGTAACTAAAGAGGGTGACCAGTATCCCGGCCACCAAGGTGCCCCAAAGGTGCTTGGTCGACATGATGCCCCGCCACCAAGCCCAGCCCACACTGGCACTTGCGGTCGTTACCAGGAGGAGCAGTAGGGCCCACGTTACGACCTGTTCGAAAGAACGATCGGTGGCGGTCAGGGCGAGGGCCGACAAGATGATGGTCACGACTGCGGCGATGCGGATGAGCCACTTAGATTGCTTGCGCAGTTTCCAGATGCTGTATCCCAGCACAAGCAGGGATGCCACCCAGAGGAGAACGAGCGTCATGGCGAAATCGTCGGGGTCCACAACGGGGTAGGTAGCCGCATCACACAAGCCCAGGAGGCTCCCGAGGATGACCAGAGCCCCGAAGAAGCAGGCCATGAGGCGCGTTCGCAGGGCCATGGCCCACCAGGCAACCAACAGGGCCAGCAGAGGGACGAGCAACTGGAGGTTCGAAATCTCTCGGAGGCTCAGTTCCCCCGCCTGCCACGCGTCGGTGTAGATGCGCCAGGTCAGACCGTCTTCCGCAAAGAGGAGGGTCGCCGTACTGATGGCCAGGAAGAAGATCCAGGTGATGGCCAGCACGAGGCCCTGACCCAGCAGCCGGGTAGTGACCATATCCGCCGTTCGAAGGGGATAGAGGAATTCGGTCAGGGGGTTGCGAATGCCCCGCTGGAGGGCACCGCCCCCACGGAGCATGGCCCACAGCCCCACCAGCAGAACGAACAGCGGCCAGATAAACCAGCCCAGAAGGAAAAGGGTGAAAGTACTATCAAAACCTTCGATAACGATTACTATCGCGATGAGTGCGCCTACCAGGAGGCACCCCAACAGTATCGCGATAATGGGCAAATAGGCCCCGTCTTTTCGAAGGAAATGCCAGAGATAGGCCCAACGCGGTGAATGATGGGTGATGCGCTCCGACCAACCCGGCAGGGGAAGAGCGGCGGGCAGGGAGATACCGTTTTTTGTGTTGAGTATTGCGCCCTTACGGGTCCACCCGACGGAGCGGCAGGATACCGCAAAGACCACGGCGAGAGCGACGATTAGGGTGAATGCCCCGCTGCTCACGGAGAGTGTTACTTCGTCCATATCGCCGAGTCCGATTTCGGATACCATGCATTCAATCGTAACGAGAATGGGGGTGACAATCGCCACGCACCAGGTAAGCCACGGCGCGGGACGATAGAGCCAGTCAAGACCTTGTATGAACACATAGAGGGCCGGTAAGAGGAAGGCCAGAACCCAGGAGGGGCCATGGCCATAGAGAGCGTGACACAGCCCAATCATCAGAACAGTTAGCAGGCCGACAAAAAGGGTGCGGGAGAATAGACTGCATGCCACGAGATAGCGCGTCTCCACCGGCAGTAAGAGGAGACGACGAGAATAGCCCCCGCTTAGGCCCCCTTCGTTATTTCGACGGAAGAGCAAAAGCAATGAGAGGAGGAGGGGAGCGCCCAAGCTCAGCCCAATGGCGGGGGGGGCATGATAGCTCCAGGGGGTGTCGCCCGTTTCGAAAATCCGGAGATAGAGCATAACCAGCGTCGCGGCCAGGGCGCAGCCCGCCGTGATAACGCCGCCGGTGCGAAATTCTTCCCACAAGAGGGCACGAATTTTAGTGTTCATCATAGGCCCCTATATCGCCATCGTTTTGGAGGGAATGCCCGTGGCCCGTGCCACGAAGATCTCATCCAAGGTGGGTGTCATGGTTTCGATGATGTGCCCGTCCGTTTTCTGCAGCAGCCCGTTTAATTCATCCAATGCCCCGGTGCACAGCACCCGCCATTCTCTTCCGCTACCTTCCACGTGCAACAGCCCCGGTACGTCAGGAAACCCGTCTCGTCCTTCGGAAAAGCGAACGACAAAGCGGTGATGCCCTTCTTTGAGTTCGTCCATCGACATGTCCAACGTGACGGCCCCGTCGTGAATCATGGCGACATGGTCCGATACCCGCTCCACCTCGTCCAGCAGGTGGGAAGAGAAGATAACCGTTCGGCCTTCTTCCGCCACCGAGCGGATGACTTCGCCCAGGATGTCCTTCCGCGCCACGGCGTCCAATCCGGAGGATGGTTCGTCGAGGAGGAGTAAATCGGGACGGTGGGCCAGGGCCATGAGGAGTCCCGCCTTGGCTTTCTCGCCCCGTGAGAGGGCTTTTATCTTGGAGTCTAGGGAGAGGCCGAAGCGCTTTCGCAGCTCCTCCGCAAAGGGCTGGTCCCAGTCGGGGTAGAAGGCCGCCGTGTAGGCCATGAGTTCCCGAACCTTCATCCACAGGGGCAGGTCCCGATCCTCCGAGAGATAGCCGGTGCGCCCGAGTACGGCCACGGGATTGGCCACGGGGTCGAAGCCAAAGACGCGGACTGAGCCCGTCTTCGCGCTGTAGGCACCGAGGAGATGGCGAATGAGGGTGGTCTTACCGGCACCATTCTCACCCACCAGCCCAAAGACCTGGCCCGGACGTACCGTGAGGTTGATGTCCCGGAGGGCCTCCTTTTTGCCAAAGTGACGGGAGAGTCCCTGTACCTCAATGACATGCTTCGATGGCGTAGCGTCGTTCATTCTGAGCCCTCCTTCTGTCGATCCAATTCAATACTGCATTCCCGCACCAGTGCGAGGGTTTTTTCGAGGTCAAAGCCGAGATTGCGCGCTTCCACGAGAAGGCTGTTGGCCCGCTCGGCGAGAAGGCGTCGGCATTCCGTTTCGGTGTAGGGCGTGCCCTCGGCAGAGACATAAGTGCCCGCGCCCCGCCGCTTATAGATGAGGCCCGCCATTTCCAGCTCCCGATAGGCCCGCACCACGGTTTGGGGGTTCACCACCAACTGCTGGGCCAGCACCCGCACCGGGGGTAATTCATCCTCGGCGGTGAGCCGTCCCGTGGCGATAAGCTGTTTGATCTGCCGTTCGAGCTGGAGATAGAGGGGCACCCCATCGCTCTGGCTCAGGTTTATGTGAAGCACCGCCACCCTCCTTTGTGTATGGTTGTGTTGAGCAAGCAATACAATTATGAAATGCTGGAAGTTGTGTGTCCTGTGTGTTGGTGTATCGATACAATATCCCAAGCGAGCGTTTCTGTCAAGGAAAAAAACAGGACCTTGTGGTGGCAACGGGATTTTGCTAGCGTTAGCACTCACACCGTGAGCCTGTTGGAAATCAGTTGACGATGTGGACGAGGTGGACATTGCTGAGTATCCAATACTGTCCACCCAGTCCACATCGTCCACTAAGTCCACATAAAAACCTTCAAGAGAGATAGCCCTTAGATGAAAAAATTGTCGCAGTTTGCCCTGGCCACACTATGCGCCCTTCTCATCACGACCTTCGCCGCCGCCGCTCCGGAACACATCGTGGACATTGACGTGAACGACGAGGTGTGGCTCCGGCCGGAGCCCATGACGGTGGAGGACGTAAAGACTCTCGTCAAGCAACTCAAGGCCAACGGCTGCGACACGCTCATTGTGCGCGCCGGGTGTCTGGGCTTGTTGCCCTATCAGACCGACCTCTCCTATCCCATGGGGTTTGATGCCGAACACGCCCGTGCCCATCCCACGGCGGAACTCAAAGACATGGAGGCGTACATCGCACAGCGCACGATGTGGAACAAGAAGTACGCCCAGGTGATTGCCGACTTCAATCCGCCCGAGGTGTTCATTCAAGCGGGTCACGAGGAAGGGATGCGGGTTATCGCGTGGATTGACCTCTTCGACGACATGTACCCCGGCTTTCGCTCCAAGTTTCTCGATGAGAATCCCCACCTCCAGTGGGTGGGGAAAGATGGCACCACCTATTTCGAAGGGCTCACCGACTACGCCTGGCCCGAGTCCCGCGCCTTTCGGGTGAAGCAGGCCAGGGAACTCCTCGCGTGGGGCGCCGACGGCATCCTGTGTTCGACGAGCAGCCATACCCGCCATCTGCCCAACACCCACGAAGAAGATTTCTACGGCTACAGCCAACCCATCGTGGATGCCTATCAGGCGAAGCACGGCGTGGACATCCGCACGGCGGAAGACTTCGACAAGGAGGCCTGGCACGACCTCAAGGGCGATGCCATGGTCCAGCTCTATCGTGAACTTGCGGCGCTGTGTCATGGCCAGGAAAAGGAACTCTGGGTGGGCTTGCAGCTTGGGAAGTACACCCAGTTCGCCGTGGACCCTCATTTCAGCACGAACGTGGTGGTCCGTTACACCAACCACTGGAAGCAATTGGTCGACGAGGATATTGCCGACGCCTTTATCGTGGGGGATTACGAAATCATGGCCAGCCCCGACCACGCCTACTGGAGCGCCAAGCCCGACATCGTGCGGAAGGAGGGGGAGGACCTCTTCGGCTGGGCGGCCCGGGAGTATCAGGAATACTGCAAGGGCAAGACCAAACTTTATCTTTTCTCCGAATGGCTGCCCGGAGACCCGAAAGCGCTGGAAAGCAAAATGGAATTCTGGGCCGACACCACACGGAAGCACGGCTTCGATGGCATCGACGTCCACGAAGCATGGAATTTCGAGGCCCATCCCGATAACATGGCCGTGCTGGGCCGCTTTTCCGAGCGACTGAAGGCGGAGTAGCATATACGAATTGCGATTGGTTACGTAAAGTAATTGCGGCAACGAAATCGGAGGCGCTTCAAGTATGACCTGGAAACTAAACCAACGTAGGTGTGTCTTGTGCACCTTCGGATTCACCATCCTATTCTTCCTCGTGTCGGGAGGTGCCAACGGGAGTATGCGTGAAACGGCAGACGGCGTACTATCCGGACGAAATCTCCAGAAAGATGAGGCCAGTCTACTGGGGTACCTGAAAAACGGCCTCCCTCCGGATGGGCGTATTGACTTCAACCGGCGCTGGCAGGCCTACGGTGCGGTTTCAACGAAGTTGGCGGAATTGGGCTCACTTCGTGCCGTTCCCCTGCTAATAGAGCGTATCGAATCCCCCTTGCCCGCCGTGCTTGAGGAAGACTTGATCCGGGGTTCCATCGGCCACACGACGGAGGCTTGGGACAGATACTTCGACCGGAATCTCGCACAGTTTCGCGCTACCTGTGCGATGGCCCTCGCTCGGCTTGGTGATTCACGGGCCATACCTGTGTTGCTGCGCTATATGCAGGCTCTCGAAGGGCGTGTTTCGTTGGAGTTAAGAAGGGAACGGCCCGAAGTTGCGTTTCTAGGCCACTACGCCTTGGTAGCTAAGGCAGTGACGGCGTTGGGGGATAAGACCGGGATTGATGCGATGGTCAGTGCCTTGGACCGTCTCCCGGATAAAGGGCCTGAGCTACTTATTCAGCGATTGCAGATGTGCACCAAGCAGCTTTATGGGCCGAAGTGGACCTTGCCCCGAGAGCGTTGGGCGGAAGATACTGAGAAATGGAAGACATGGTGGAGTGAGCACCGGGCTAATTTTGTTATCGATCGCGATTTCATACTCGATGGACGAATTTCGGACCTTCCACCCCCCGAGCCGACGACATTGCGTGAGCAACTTATGGCCGCCGAAACGCGCTATATGGATTTCGACAATACGGGATACGGCAAGCGGGCGGGAGAATGGTTGGAGAAGCATTGCGGAAGATACGCCCAGGAGCTCGCGGCGATTATTAACGACCGGAATGAAGATGCCTCGATTCGCAAGGAAGCGCTTGCTTGGTACATAGTGGCCTTAGACACAGGAAGGAACAGCGGCGCGGGCACTACCGCGTTGGCGTTGCTATCCGAGTATGCCGTTGGCGACAAGGTCTATACCGAATCAGGGCCTGACCGATTGCTGATGCAGAACAAAGCGCTAGAGCTCCTCGAAAAGCACTTTCCTGATGCGGTCGCGGATGTGCTCGCGCAGCGGTTTCACAATGGCGATCAAGACGCATTGCAACGAATGGACAATGAGCACGGGGTCTCCTACATCCTGGAGCACCACAATGCGTTGTCCGGTGAAGCGCAGCGCCATGCCACGCATCGAATGCTGCAACTGGACGCGCCCGTAAGTCCTATGGTCTTTTTTGAGGCGCTTAAAAGTAAGGATGACAGCACCGCCCGTTATGCTGCGCAGGGAATCGAAAAATTCAACCTGGAGTCAGCCTTGCCACAGGACAGCCGGGCGTCGCTCGCGAGGTGGCGGGAAGACCCCGCGTTCATTTTGGGCAGTGTCAACTATACAGACAACACGGAGCCGGAGCGGATCGCGGCGGCGATGAAGGCCTTGAGTCTCATAGAAGGTACAGACGCGCCCGCTGCACGAAACTATTTGCGGGTATTGCAGACTCTTCCCGTGGAGGAACAATCGGCCGCCCTGGATGGTTTGACGCAGTGCGTAAGGGCCTATCAGAAACATCGGAGTCTCTCCAACGAATCCAGTTTGTCGGCGGAGTAATCTGATATGGGTCCTTTACATGTGTTCTGGAAAAGATTTTGTAAAAGTTTTGCCTTTTTTGCGATGTGCCACGTAATTCACCCGCCGGCCGAGAGTTACCCGTCATCCCCGCGAAGGCGGGGATCCAGACTTCGCCCGCAGACATGTTGGAAACGCACTGGGTCCCCGCCTTCGCGGGGATGACGATACTGGCCTTTGGTTGCGGCCAAAGGCCGCGCTACGTCCCTTAGATCCCCTTTTTTTTAGTTAACCTGTAGTAGAAGAAAACTAGACCACCCTCAGAAGGAAAAAATAATGTCGACCTATCAAAAAACTAAACTCGTTTCCACCCGGGTCGTGTTCCCGGCCCTCTTTCTGTTTGCCGCACTCGCCGCCCTGCCCGCCGTCGCTGCGCCCGAATATCCCCAGAACATCGAATGTGAAGGGGAATACAAAGGACACCTGCAAGGGGTCTGCACCAACGAAAAGGACGCGATTTTCTGGTCCTTTACCACGGTCATGGTGAAGACCGACCACGCGGGAAAGATTATCAAAAAGGTACCCGCCGACAATCATCATGGAGACCTCTGTTTCTATGACGGCAAAGTCTATGTGGCCGTCAATTTGGGGCAGTTCAATAACCCCGAGGGCAAGGCCGATTCCTGGGTGTATGTCTATGACCCCGAGTCCCTGGAAGTTATCGCCAAGCACCATGTGCCCGAAGTCTTTCATGGCGCAGGGGGTATTGGTGTGCGCGATGGGAAATTCTACGTTGTGGGTGGATTGCCCAAGGGCATCGAAGAAAACTATGTCTACGAATATGATGGCGACTTCAAATTCATCAAGAAACACATCGTGAAGAGTGGGTGGACCAACGTAGGCATTCAGTCAACCACCTGGCACGACGGGGCCTGGTGGTTTGGCTGCTACGGAAGTCCCAATATCCTCCTCAAGACGGACGCCGACTTCAACATGCTGGGGCGCTATGAGTTTTCTGCGTCGTTGGGCATTGTCGGCATTGCTCCCGATTTGTTTCTCGTGGCCAAGGGGCCGAAGACGGCGGAGAAGATGTGTCGTGGCACCTTACACCATGCGAAGAGTGACGGGGAAAAGGGGCTTGATTTCGTCGCGCCGTGAACCGGGATAACCGTCTTCGTGCCTAACGTGCAGACCGTTACCCTTTGCATACGATCAGCCACAAGCTTCCCCCGCTTCGCTCCTCTGCTTGAGGGTCCACGACGCGCCGCAGGTGGGTGGCACCCGCAGATTGCCCGGAAAGGTAACGTCCTTTCCGTCGTTTAGGTCCCCTCCCTGTCCCATTCTTGACACCGGTGTCATGATCTGTTAGCGTTAGCCTGCTGTTGCCTCGCGAGAGGCGTATTTTGGGTTCTAATCATTCGCAGGCCACGGGTCCGTCCCGGGTACTGCGCGAAGCACGACGAAAGGCTTATTCATGAGCGACGACAACAAGGGCTACCGTTTTTCCTTTGGCCCCTGGAATATCAACGAAGGCAACGACCCGTTCGGACCCACCGTCCGCCCGACCCTTCCCTTCGCCAAGAAAATTGGCCGCTACAAGGCCCTCGGCTTTGAAGGCGTCCAGTTTCACGATGACGACGCGGTCCCCGATCTCGAAGGCCTAAGCCCCGAGCAGTTGACGGCCAAGGCGGCGGAGATGAAGTCCGTCCTCGATGGGGAAGGGCTGGTTTGTGAATTCATCGCGCCCCGCCTTTGGGAAGATGAGCGCGGCATCGACGGCGGCTTCACGGCCAACGATCCGAAGGTCCGCGAGTGGGCCTTTGACCGGGCGAAGAAGTGCGCCGACATTGCGCGCGCCATGGACACCAACATGATCGTGTTGTGGCTGGCTCGTGAAGGCACCTACATCCGTGAATCGAAGGATGCCATCGTCGCGAACCAGCGCCTGCTGGAATTGGTCAACACCTTGTTGGACTACGACAGCGGCATCGAGATCGCCATTGAGCCCAAGCCCAATGAACCCATGGATCACGCCTACATTCCTACCATCGGACATGCCCTGGCCCTTTCCGGCATGAGCAACGATCCCAAGCGTGTGGGTGGTCTCATTGAAACGGCCCACGCCATCCTCGCCGGGCTCGACCCCTCCGACGAAATGGCCTTCGCCCTCGCGGCCGGGAAGTTGCTGAGCGTCCACCTGAATGACCAGAATGGCCTCAAGTTTGACCAGGACAAATCCTTCGGCGCCGCCAACCTCCGCATGGCCTACAACCAGGTCCGTGTGCTGGAACAGGCCAACTACGCCGACACAAAGCGATTCATCGGCCTCGACATCAAGGCCATGCGCACGCAAAAAGGCGAATGCGTCACGGCCCACCTGGAAAACAGCAAGAAGATTTTCCTGCACCTGGTGGATAAGGTCCGTAGCTTCGACAAGAATCTCGAAAAGCAGTTGATTGAAGCCCGCGACTACGAAGCCCTCGAGATGGCCGTCATGGCCCACATCATGGGTGTCTAAGTACGGCGTTTCGTCGGCTTGACGCAGGGTTTCGAATACGTCAGTATAGCGAGATCAATGTATCTTTTTTTAACCAGTTGGAGAGAGCAACATGGCCAAGAAAATACCCTTAACCCGGAGGCGCTTCCTGCGCAACACCCTCGCCGCTTCGGCGGGCGTGGTCGGGTTTCCTTATATCATTCCATCGTCCGCCCTCGGGCTAGACGGTGCCGTGGCACCGAGCAACCGGGTCACCATCGCCTCCATCGGCGTGGGTGGGCAGGGTAGCCACGACACCCGTGGCTTGATGAATGTGCCCGAAGCCCAGGTTGTCGCCGTGTGTGATGTGGACACGAACCACCGCAACGCCGCCAAGAAAATGGTGGAAGACTTCTACGCCGCCAAGACCGAAAAGGACTACACGGGCTGCGCGACCTACAATGACTTCCGGGAAGTGCTGGCCCGCGACGACATCGACGCCATCATGTGCGCCACGCCGGACTTCTGGCACGGTGTCATCAGTGTGGCCGCGGCCAAGGCAGGCAAAGATATCTACTGCGAAAAGCCCCTGGCCAACTCGATTCCCGAAAGCCGCGCCATTCTGGATGCGGTGACCAAGTACCGTCGCGTACTCCAGACCGGTAGCCATGAGCGCTCCCGGGACAATGCGCGCTATGCTGCCGAATTGGTGCGCAATGGCCGCATTGGCAAGTTGCACACCATCCGCGTCAACATGCCCATCGACAACCACGGCCCCATTGGTCCCCAGCCCGAGATGCCGATTCCGGAAGGCTTCGACTACAACTTCTGGCTTGGACCGGCGCCCAGCAATCCCTATACGGAAAAACGCTGTCACTTCTGGTTCCGCTATATCCTCGATTACAGCGGCGGCGAAATGACGGACCGGGGTGCCCACATCCTCGACCTGGCCCAGCTCGGTCACGGCACCGATCACACCACGCCCATTTCGGTGGAAGGCACGGGGGACTTCCCCAAGGACGGCCTCTTCAACACGGCCATGGGTTACAGCTTCAAATTTGAATATGCCGATGGCGTCCAGTTGCTCGGTGAGAGTATTGGACCCCGGGGCCTCAAATTTGAGGGCGACGACGGCTGGATCTTTATTCACGTCCACGGCGGCGATCTCGAAGCCAGCCAGGACTCCCTGCTCAAGGAAGTCATCGGGCCGGACGAACTCCACCTGGGCCGTAGCCGCAGTCACCACGAGGACTTCGTAAACTGTGTGCTGACCCGTGGCGAGCCGAAAGCCCCGGCCTATGTGGGTCACCATACGGCCACCATGTGTCACATGGCCAATATCGCCATGCGCCGTGGTAAGAAATTGCAGTGGGATCCCGATACGGAACGTTTCACCAACGATGATGAAGCGAACCGTATGATGATTCCGTCCCTTCGTGGCCCCTGGCACGTCTAACCCCCCCATTGAAAAGGAGCACGTAGCATGATTCGAATGTTCTCGATTCGCGGGGTTGTGTGCGGCGCGTTCATCGCCCTGGCGAGCATCGCAGCGCAGGCCCAGACCCTGGATGAAGCCCTTGAAGGGTTGAAGACTTATAAATTCGGCGATTCGCGCCTGGCGCTCGGGGTGGTGGAAGAAGCCGCCATCAACGCACGCCATGACGACGCCGTAACGCAAGAACTGGAGCCCGCTTTCGTGGCCCTCCTTGGCAGTGATGCCTCGGTGGACGCAAAGCGCTTCGTTTGTCGCCAGCTGGAAGCCATGGGCACGGGCGCGAGTGTGGAAACACTGGCGGGACTGATTGCCGATGACCACTTGGCGGACTACGCCATCTGGGCGCTTGTGGCTATTCCGGACGACGCGGCCCTTCAGGCATTGTTGACGGCGGCCAAAGAAGGTCCCCAGACCCAGCGGGTGAACGCCATTCATGGCCTCGCCCGTCGTGGTGCCGAAGGCGCGGTGGATGGATTGGTTGCCTTGATGGACAGCCCCGACAAGGCCATTGCGCAGGCGGCCACGGCGGCCCTGGGCAGCATTGGTGGTGCCGGATGTGCCCCGCTGATGGCGGCCCTGAAAGCCCGTGATGGAAAGGCCGACGCCGTGTTGGCCGATGCCTGTCTCCAGTGTGGCGAGTGGATGCCAGCGAGCCGCAGTGCGGATGCCCTGGCGATCTATGAAGCCCTCTACCAGGGCGACAACGCCGGACACATTCGCGCGGCGGCCCTGAGTGGCCTCGTGCGCCTCAAGCCGGAACAGGCGGAAGCGCTCGTCGTAGAGGCCATTGCCGACGCCGACCCCGACCTGGTGTTGGTAGCCTCCGGCTTCATCCGTGAGTTGGAAGGCGAAGAAGCCACCAAGACCTTCGCAGGCATGGTGGCCGATGCGCCGAAGCAGAGCAAGATCCTCATCATCGAAGCACTGGCCTACCGGGGCGATACGGCTGCGCTGGGTGCTATAAGCAACGCGGCGAAGAGTGACGACGCCGACGTGCAGTTGGCGGCCCTGAGTGCCCTTGGGCGCCTCGGGAATGCCGACACGGCGGACGTGCTGTTGGGCCTGGCCGCCACGAGCGACGGGGAAGTGCAGCGCACCGCCCGCGCCAGCCTGAAGACCATCCCCGGTCAGCAGGTGAATGTGGCCATCCTCAAGATTGCCCAGAAGGCTACCGGTGCCAAGCAATTGGAAGCCATCGACGCCTTGTCGGGACGGCGCGCGATTCGCACGGTGCCTGCCCTGCTTGATCTGGCCGCCAGCGAAGATGGGGCCGTGCGCGCCGCGTCCCTCCAGTCCCTTCGCATCCTCGCCGGGGAAGAAGACATGGGGGCTCTCTTGGCCCTCCTGGAAAACGCTCCCGATGAGGCCCAGCGTAAGAACGTGTCGCAGGCCATCGTGGAACTGGCCGGCCGTATTCGCAACGAAGGTGCGAAAACAGCCCTCGTGCGTGGCGCCCTGGCCGAGTCCGAAGGGGAAGCCACCAAGGCGGCCCTTATCGGCGTCCTCGGTAAAATCGCGACGGATGACGCCCTGAAGGTCGTGCGCCAGCAGGTCCAGTCCGACAACGGCACGTTGAAGCTGGCCGCTGTAAACGCCCTGGCGGCCTGGCCCGATGCCCGGCCCCTCAGCGACCTCAAATCCATCGCGGCTGATGCATCTGATGAAGGGGCACGCAGTGTAGCCTTCGCGGGCTTCATCCGTCAGTTGCGTGCAGCCAAGTCGGTGAATGCCGCTGCGAAGTTGGAAGCCTATAAGGCGGCCGACAAGCTCGCGAAAAACGACCAGGAGAAAAAGCTGGTCGTGGCCGGACTTTCCGAAGTGCCCTCCCTGGAAGCACTGGAATATGTGGAAGCCCGCCAGCAGGACCCGGCCGTGGCCGCCGAAGCGACCCAGGCCGTCATCCGCATTGCGGGAGGCATCAGTGGTGCTTATCGCGATGAAGTGGCCCGACGCATGAATGCCTATATCCAGCAGGACACGCCCGAGACGGTGAAGAAGCAGGCCCAGAACGTCCTCGACAGTATCGGTGGTCTGGAAGACTACCTCACCGCCTGGCAGTTCGCCGGTCCGTACTTCAAGGAAGGTAAACCGGCTTCGGCGCTCTTCGAAATGCAGTTCGAAGCCGAGACCGACCCGGCGAATACCACGTGGTCCATCATGCCCATGGGCCTCGACCGGAACCGTCCGTGGATTGTCTCCCTCGCACGGGGCCTCGGTGGCGTGCAGCGGGTGGCCTACCTCCGCACGACGATTACTTCCGACGCGGCGAAAGATGCCATCCTCGAATTCGGCAGCAATGACGGCTGCAAGGTCTGGTGGAATGGCGAACTCATCCACGAACTCAACGTGGGCCGTCCCCTGAACCCCAACCAGGATCGCCTGCCCGTTTCGTTGAAGGCCGGAGAGAACACCCTCGTCTGCGCCATCTACCAGCACGGCGGCGACTGGGGTGCCACGGCACGACTGCGGACCACTGACGGTCAGCCCCTTGGCGGAATCACGCAAGCCGCGAAGTAAGAAGAATAGCGAATAGTGAATTCAGCATGCGCTGCCGGGCCTTCGGGTCCGGCAGTTTTTTGTGCCTGATCCTCTCGTTCCCAAGCTCTGCTTGGGAACGAGCTGAAATAGGGGCGTGTAGCGTGGGTTACTTTGGAGCCTTGTAATTCAATGTCCAGCGCTCCAACCAGTCGCGAAGCGGCGATATATCGTAGCCCAGCGGCGAGCGCAGCGAGTCCTGGGTATCATGTGCCCTCTGAAACCAAGTCCCAACGGGGCGACACAAGCCCGGCACCCCATCAGTCCCATATATACCGTTCGTCGTATTCCACCTCGTGGGCCTTCAACAAGCCCAGATACTCCGCCTGAAACGCGTATTTGGCATGGTGTGTCTCCTGGTTTTTTACATAGCGATAAACCCGTTCCTTTTGGCTCGCACTCACGGTGAAGGCGCCATAGCCCGCCTGCCAGGCGAAGTCGGCGAGGCTGCTGTGTTGTCGGTGTATCCAGCCGGAGCTGTTGGATTTTATTTCGGACAACACATTCTTGAGGGCGTGGTTCTGGCTCAGCTTCACCAGCAGATGAACATGGTCTTCCGTGCCATTGATGATCAGCGGTATGCCATCCACACCCTGTACCGCGCCCGCGAGGTAGCGATGAACTTCTGGACGCACGTCAGGTCTGAGAAAACGTTGGCGTCCCTTGGTAGAAAAGACGAGGTGGTAGATGAGGTTGCAGTGTGTTTGTGACATGGTGGCCTCCCTTGTTGACTGCCGTAGTGTGTTAGTGTTCTTGAAGGAGTTTATCGAGGACTGCCGGGGATATTCCACAACGTGTTTATGTCGCCCCTTCGGGACTCACGGGGTGGGAGGTAGGCCCTTGACCCAGGACTCGCTTCGCTCGCCGCTGGGCTACGATATGTCGCCGCTTCGCGACTGAAAATTCGAACGTTTACGGGGGTAGCGTGCGGTGTGCGGGTAGTTGACGGAAGCGGAGGATCGGGGCTGCAATGTGTTTATGTCGCCCCTTCGCGACTAAAAAAGGGAAGCTCTGATGCCCATCGAGATTGGAGTCGGCAGGGGCAAGTCGCGGTGCAGCGATCCATACGCCGCATTTCCGGCGCAAAGTTTCCCTCGTTCCCAGCAGAGCTTGGGAGCAAGTGGAGCCTATGGAGCGCCAGCGGCCCGCCGGCATGCTGCGACACCGTCGCGGGAATCAGCCGCGAAGCGGCACCATACCGCAGCCCAGCGGCGCCTATGAAGCACCGGCGTTCCGCCGGCATAGTCGTGTAACGCAAGTTCTGCAATTGGCTGATGTTTCTGGTCTCTCTTGTTTATACAGTTCCTCCCTCCTCCGGAGGAGGGAGGAACTGTACCAGGGTTGTGTTTTTCAGTTTTTTTCTTTACG